>PDZX01000093.1 GCA_002753185.1 Magnetococcales bacterium WMHbin3 | reverse complement strand
CTGCCCGGAGTTCACCCCGTACCACGAAGCCTTTTTCGACGGGGTGGCTGCGGATGGTCATTTCGACCTGTGCGTACACGTGATGATGGACACCACCCACACCCACCCGTTCGCTTCCCGGAGCAGCCGTCCCTACGAGTGGCATCTGGCGCGCAACGCCCGCCGGGGGATCGACCCGGAGGTGTTGCGCCGCCTGTCCAAGGAGCGGTCGGACGCCTGGTTTCTGGTCGCCTCCTACCGTCCCGCCACCCTGGCGGCGGCCATGTACGCCCTGGCCAGGCAACGCCGTCCGTTTCTCTATTGGACCGATACCCCGCTGCCGGAGACCACCCAGTGGAACGCCCGCGAGCCGGATGCGCGTCCCTGGTGGCTGCGCCTTGCGCGGCGGCGGCTTTTGCACTGGATTTACGCCCATGCCCACCGCACCTTGGCCACCGGGGATTTCGGCGTGGCGGCCTCGGTCCGGCTGGGCTGCCCGCCGGAAAAGTGCGTGGTGTTTCCCTATTGGGTCCCGCTCGGCGATCCCCCGGATCGGCTGCGCGACACGGAACGGCCTCCCTTGCGCACCCTGGTCGGCATCGGCCAGTTGATTCACCGCAAGGGGTGGGAGTTCGCGTTGCGGGCGGTGGCCGACGCGCGGCGTCAGGGCGCGGAGGTGACGTTGATCCTGATCGGCGATGGCGCGGATCGCCGCCTGCTGGAGGATCAGGCGGCCCAACTCGGATTGGCGGACAGGGTGCGTTTTCCCGGCTGGTTGCATGCCCCGGAGATCGCCCGTCACCTCCGGATGGCCGACGCCCTGATCCATCCGGCGCGCTGGGAACCGTATGGCGTGGTGGTGCTGGAGGCGATGGCCGCCGGGGTGCCGGTGCTCGGCTCCGAGGCGTGTGGTGCGGCCGTGGACCGGGTCATTCCGGAGGTTTCCGGATTTTTGCATGCCGTGGGGGATGTGGCGTCCCTTACCCGGCAGATCGTCCGGCTGGCCAATGACGGTCCCCTGCTGCACCGCATGCGGGTCGGGGCCAGGGAGAGCGCCGAGGCGTGGCCGATCCAACGCGGGATCGACCTGTTGAAGCAATGGACCCGCGCGGGTGGCCCGAATGGCCGGTGAGGCGACGGCGGGCGCCCGGCCCTTGCGGGTGATCGTGGTATCGGCGGTGATCGATCCCGATCTGGGCGGGCCGGCCACGGTGGTGGGGCAGCATCTGCGCGCCCTGCGACGGGCGGGGGTGGAGGCGACCCTGTTCGGCGTGGCTGACGCGGCCCGGTTGCCGGTGTTGCGTGGCCTTTACCCCGATGCGCATCTGTTTCCCTTCGCCTTTCCCCGACGCTGGTTCCGGGGCGCGGGCCTCGTGTCGGCGCTCATGGAGGCTGTGCCGACATGCGACCTGATCCACGCCCATATGCTGTGGGATCATGCGGTCTGGGCCGCCTGGCGGGCCGCGAGCCAATTGCAGAAACCGTTCGTCGTCACCCCGCACGGTTCGTTGATGGAACTCTGGCGTTACCGTTCCTGGCACAAGCGTCTCTATCGCCGTCTGCTGGTGGATCCCATGCTGGCGCGCACCGCCTGCGTGCATGTGCTGACCCCCCACGAGGCTGCGGCCTGCGGCGAGGCCGGGGTGCGCGCGCCGCTGCGGGTGGCGCCCAACTTCGTGGAGGAGGAGACGCTTGCCATCGGCGCGCCGGAGAACCGGTTCGGGCTTGCCCAGCGGGCTGCGTCGCGCTGGCCGGAGTTGGCCGGTGCCAAGGTGCTGCTCTATCTGGGCCGGCTCTGGGAGGGGAAGGGGGTGATGGACCTGCTGGACGCCTGGGCCAATCTGACAGGGCAGTCCCGCACCGACGGGTGGCGGTTGGTGTTGGCCGGTCCGGACTACAAGGGGTGTCGCGCGCGGGTCGAACGGCGCATGCGCGAGCTGAATGTGACGGATCGGGTGATCCTGGCCGGCCCGGTCCAGGGGGAGGAGAAAGCGGCCTTGCTGGCCCTGGCGTCCGGATTTGTCCAGCCCTCCCACAGCGAGGGGTTCAGCATGGCGCTGCTGGAGGCCATGGCCGCCGGGTTGCCCTCGGTTTTCACCAGGGAGTGCCATTTCCCCGAATTGGCGCAAGCCGGTGGTGGCATCGAGGTGCCCATGGGGGAAGAGGGGATCATGCGGGGGCTGGGCAGGTTGCTGGCCATGTCATCCCAGGAGCGCTCGGACATGGGAGGGGCCGCGCGTGTCCTGGCCTTGGGACGATTTTCCATGAATGGCGTCGCTCATGAATTGTTGAGCTTGTACCGTGAGTTGCTTGAATAACAATACATATTAATTTCTGGTCCGGGAGCAACTCCCGGACCAGAACACGACGGTTACTTCAGATGCGAACCGTCACACAGGGGGGGCACCCCCGTTTTGCTGCACATGCAGACCGCCGCCTGTCCCGGCTTTTCCATCACGATCCGGGCCGGGGTGTGGTCGCTTCCCTTGTGCGCACCGTCGCAAAAGGGTTGGCTGGCGCTCTTGCCGCAACGGCAGACGTAGTGCTCGCCAGCGGGAAGATCGAGGACTTTGGGTTGGGACATGGTCTTTTCTCCTGTTTTATGGACAATGGGTGGCCTGCTCAGGCCGGATGGTATCGGTGATGGCTTTAGCGGCGGATCCCCTCGATGAACAGGTCCAGGGTCATCCGCTCGGCAGCCGGTCCCAGGTTGTGGGCAATGCCGTAATCGGCGCGCACGATTTCCAGGTGGCCCTCGTAGCCCCGGCGGAATCCGCCCCACGGGTCGGGACCGGAGCCAATCAGGGTGACGGGGAATTCCACCCGGCGGGTCACCCCGTGCAGGGTCAGATCTCCGCTCATGCGGCCCGTGCCCCCGTTCTCGACGAATGAGACGCTCTTGAAGGTGGCCTTGGGATAACGCTCCACGTCGAGGAAATCTCCGCTGCGCAGATGCTTGTCGCGTTTGGCGTGATTGGTGTCGATGCTGGTGGTCTCCACCTCCATCGTGATGGCGGCTGCGGCGGGATTCTTCTCGTCGAAGTCGAACGAGCCGCGCACCACATTGAAACGACCCTTCAGAACGCTGTAACCCAGATGGGCGATGCGGAACTCCACAAAGGAGTGGTCGGGGTCGATGTCGAAGGCGGCGGCCCGGACTTCCGGGGTGGCCATCAACAGCGCGGCGGCGAGACCGAACAGGGCCATGGGACGGCGAAACGGCGAACTGGGCATGAATGTGACTCCTTTGCAATCAGGCGTTGAGGTGGTTTGGTTTGTCCGGAAGCGCCCCCGCCATGCGGCGCAAGACATCGTCCCGGTGGAAAAAATGGTGCTTGAGCGCGGCGGCCATGTGTGCCAGAGCCAGCGCGCCCAGGGTAATGCCGAAAACCAAATGGATCTGCCCGGCCAGATCCTCCAGGCCGCTCTTGCCGGCAAACGGCGCGGGGATGGAAAACCAGCCGAAAACCTCCACTGGCCGCCCCTTGGCCGTGGTGATCAGATAGCCGGTCACTGGCGTCGCTCCCATGAGCAGATAGAGCAGGCCATGGGTCCAGCGGGCCGCGACCCGTTCCCATTCCGGCATGGCGCCAAGGGGTGGCGGAGGGTCGATGCGGCGTCGGATCAGCCGCACCACGAACAGCGCGAATGCAATCACGCCAAACCCTTCGTGAATGGCAGGCGCCCGGTGATACCAGGGATTATGGTATTCCAATCCGGTCATCCAAAGCCCCAGCAGGATCAGTCCGAACAGCAGTGGCGCCATGGACCAGTGCAATGTCCGGGCGATCAGACCGTAGCGGGTCGAGGTGTTTTTCCACATGGCGTTGCTCCTCTTGCTGGGGGGCGATGGGGTTGAATATACATTGGGAGATTGTTATGGACAATACGGCAATCTGTGATAATATCATTTCCAAATCGTGAACAATGGCAGGAGAGGTCCATGGATCGGCTGCAATGGATGGAAACCTTTGTCAAGGTGGCGGAAACGGGCCATTTTTCCGGAGCGGCGCGCGGGCTTGGCTTGAGCAAGGCGGCGGTGAGCAAATACGTCGGGGCGCTGGAGGAGCGGCTTGGAACACAGTTGATCCACCGCACCACCCGGCGCTTGTCATTGACGCGGGAAGGGGAAGAGTATCTGACCCGCTGCCGCCGCATCCTGGAGGAGATCGTCGAGGCCGAGGCGTCGGTGGGCGAAATGCGGGCCTCGCCCCGTGGGGTGTTGCGGGTCAATGGGCCGATGTCCTTCGGTCATCTGCATCTGGCCCCGGCCATTGCCGATTTTCTCGCGCGCTATCCCGATATTCAGGTGGAGTGCGCATTGAATGATCGCTACGTGGGGGTGGTGGAGGAGGGATGGGACGTGGTGGTGCGCATCGGCACCCTGGAGGATTCGACGCTCATCGCACGCCGGTTGGCCCCGGTTCGGTTGGCTTTATGCGCCTCGCCGGGCTATTTCGCCCTGCATGGCGTGCCCGATCAGCCGGAGGCGTTGAGCGCCCACCACTGCCTTGGCTACAGCTACGCCGCCGAGGGCAACGTCTGGCGGTTCATCGGCCCGGAAGGGCGCACGGCGCGGGTGGCCTTTTCTTCCCGCTTGCGGGTCAACAACGGGGATGCCATACGCAAGGTCCTGCTGCAGGGGCTGGGGTTGGCGGTCATGCCCACCTTCATCGTCGGCGGGGATCTCCAGTCGGGTGTACTGCGGGCGGCCATGACGGACTGGCGCTGCGAGGAGTCCACCATCTGGGCCGTCTGTCCGCCGAGCCGCCGCCTGAGCGCCAAGACGCGGGCATTCATCGATTTTCTGATCGGGCGCTTTGGTCCGAATCCTTATTGGGATTCTTGAACGTCCCCAGCAACCATGAGCCACTGCCGCAATGCCAGGCGCAGCGCCTTGACGGAGACGGGTTTCACCAGATGCTCGTCCATGCCCGCCGCCAGGCATTTTTCCCGTTCTCCGGGGGCCGCATTGCCGGTCAGGGCCACGATCGGGGTGCGGCGCTTGCCGGCGGGTTCCAGCTTGCGAATCAGGCGGGTCGCGGCGTAACCGTCCATTTCCGGCATCTGGCAGTCCATGAACACCAGATCGAAACCTCCGGCGCTGACCAGGTCTACCGCCTGACGGCCATTGCTGGCCACCTCGATGCGCAACGCGTAGCGCTTCATGATCATTTGGAACAGGGTCTGGTTGATGGGATCGTCGTCCACCACCAGCACGCGGGCGCCCTGGCGCGGTCCCGCTTCGCCCGGCTCCATTCCGGGCAGCCGCGTGCCCGCCTCCCCGGACCCTGCGTGACCCGCCAGGGGAAACCATGCCCGAAACAGGCTGCCCACTCCGGGCGTGCTCTCCACGTCGATGCGCCCACCCATCAACTGCACCAGCTGCCGACAGATCGCCAATCCCAACCCCGTTCCCCCGTACTCCCTGGCAACGCTGCTGGAGGCCTGTTCGAAGGAACGGAAAAGCTTGTCGAACTGCTCTGGACGGATGCCCACGCCACTGTCCCGCACCTCGCAGGCGATGCCGCCATCCGCCACATGGACATCCAGGCTCACCCCGCCTTGGTGGGTGAATTTGACGGCATTCGACAACAGATTGACCAGCACCTGACGCAAACGGGTCGGATCCCCAAGGGTCCATTCCGGAACCGCGTCCGCGATCCGCAAGGTGAAACCGATCCCTTTCCGGTCGGCCAGAGTGCGGAACATCACGGCAAGGTCGTTCAACAGCGGTCGCGGCGCGAACGGAATGCTCTCCAGGGTCATCTTGGCCGCTTCGATCTTGGCGTAATCCAACACGTCGTTGATGATGCCCAGCAACCCCCGGCCCGCGTTCAGGATGGCCCCGGCATATTCCTTCCCGGCCATGGGCAGATCGAGTTCGACCAACAGCTCCGCCATGCCCAGAATCCCGTTGAGCGGCGTGCGGATTTCATGGCTCATGGTGGCCAGGAAGGTGCTCTTCCCCCGGTTGGCCGCCAGCGCCTCCTCGCGGGCGCGCAGCAGTTGCAGGTGGGCCTGCACCCTGGCCCGCACGATGGCGGGCCGGATCGGCTTGGCGATGAAATCCACCGCCCCAAGCCCCAACCCCTTGATCTCGTCCTCCTCGGAATCACGGGCGGTGATGAACACGACGGGGATGCCGGAGGTCGCCGGATTTTCCTTCATCCAGCGACACACCTCGAATCCGTCCTTGCCGGGCATCACGATGTCCAGCAACACCATGTCGGGAAGCGGCGGGGTGGCGAGACGGGAGAGTGCCTGTTCCCCGGAGGTGGCGACCTGGATCCGATGGAATGGCCGCAAGGCGCTTCCCAGGACATGGATGTTGTGATGCTCGTCATCCACGATCAGGATGGTTGGCGGATGTTCCTGGTTCATGACACGCTCCCTGGCGTTGGGTTGTCGATGTGGTTGGCGACCGCCTGGCGCAGAGCGGCGAGCGTCACCAGGGCCGCATCGGCCTCGAAGGCCATGATTTGGGATGCCACCTTGGCGAATCGCGCTGGTTCATGGCCCTTCAAGGCTTGCTCCAACGCCGGCAGTGAGTCCAGCGCGGTGAATTCCCCTTGCGACAACCGCTCCTCCAGCACCCGGCATACCGCCTCGAACCGTTGTGCATCCGCAAGGTCGAACGGCTTGGCGTCGGTCATGGGGGCGTGCATCGACCCACGGGTGTCGAGGCCCGACAGAACGCGCTCCATTTCCTTTGCCAGCCCTGTCAGGAACGGCCCGTTTTCCTCCCCGCGGCGCAGCGCCACATGCAGGCGATCCGCCGACTCGCGCAACGCGTCCATGCCCAGATTGCCCGCCAACCCCTTGAGGGTATGGGCCAGATCCATGGCCTTTGCCGACTGGTTGGCGTCGAGGCACGCTTCGATCTGTTCCACGATCAGGGCGTAATCCCTGGAGAAGGCATCCAGGGAGTGGCGCAGCACGCCTTGATTGCCATGCACCAGGCGCAGGGCACGCTCCAGATCGATGCCCGGCAGGTGCTCCGGCAGGAGCGTGGCGGTGCATGGCGCTGGTGTCGCGCGCGGACGCGGCATCCAGCGGGCCAGCAACTCGCACAACCGTTCCGGGTGGAAGGGCTTGGCGATGTGACCGTTCATGCCGGCCTCCAGGCAGCGTTGCTGGTCGCCGTCTTGCAGATCGGCACTCATGGCGATGATGGGCAGGGATGCGCCTTCCGGCAGGTTCCGGATGTTTTGCGTGGCCTGGTAGCCATCCATCTCCGGCATCCGCAGGTCCATCAATACCAGGTCAATGGGGTGACGCGTCACGGCCTCGATCGCCTCCGGACCGCTGGCGGCCTGCGTGACGATCAATCCCTGTCCTTCCAGAAACGCCTTGGTGATCTCCCGGTTGATGGGGACATCGTCCACCACCAGCACCCGGCCCCCTTGGGGCACGGCCAGGTTCCCGACTGCGGTTCGCGACTCGTCGCGCAGTTGCGCCTGCCACTCTTCCGGCGTGGCGCGTTCGAACGGGAGGGTGACGGTGAAGGTGGTGCCAACCCCAGGCGCGCTGACCACGGCGATCTCCCCTTCCATCGCGGTCACCAGTCGCTTGCAGATGGTCAGGCCCAGCCCCGTGCCCCCATAGCGGCGGGCCGTGGCGATGTCGGCCTGCATGAACGGTTGAAAGAGCACCGCAAGCTGCGCTTCGTTCATGCCGATCCCGGAATCGGCTACCAGGAAGCGAATTTTTACAGTATTTTCAATTTCATTTACCATTTCCGCGCCGATTTTTATCGCGCCCAGATGGGTGAATTTGATGGCATTGCCCAATAGATTCAGCAGTACCTGACGCAAACGCAACGGATCCCCTTTCAGGATGGTTCCGCTGGGGACGAGGCAGGCGGAATGCAAGGAGAGGCTTTTTTCCTCCGCCTTGCCGGTCATGAGTCTGGCAAGTTCGTCGATCACCACATGGATGTCGAAAGCAATTCGTTCGATGCGCAGTTTGCCCGCCTCGATTTTCGAGAAATCGAGGATATCGTCGATGATCTCCAGCAGGTTTTGGGCGGCGACCCGGATCGTGGTCATGAGCCGGTGCTGCCTTGTCGTCAGCGGGGTCTTGTGGATCAGGTGCGTGGTGCCGATGATGGCGTGCATGGGGGTGCGGATTTCATGGCTGATATTGGCCAGAAAATCGCTCTTGGCCTGATTCGCCTCGTCGGCGCTCTTCTTGGCGAGTTGCAAATCCCTGGTCCGTTCCAGGACCTTTTGTTCCAGTTCCTCCTTGGCCTGGCGCACCGCCTCGGTTTCCCGCAGCAGGGCCTGTTCCTTTTCCTGTCGCAAGGTGTTGATATGATCCGCCAGGGCGAAGGAGAGCAGGGCCGCTTCCAGCCACAGGCCGATGCGTCCGGCCCAACTCGTCCAGTCCGTCGAGGGGACGTAGCCTGCCCAGCGTCCCCAACTGATCAGGGCGCCGCACATCATGATGCCCCAGGCCAGCGTCAGAAAACGGGCCTTGCGGTGGCCACGCCGGATCAGCCAGCCCCCCACCGCTGGCAACAAGGGAATCGTGCCAAGAACGATCAACAGGAACAATTGAATGCCAAGGTGCTTGTAACCGAATACGGCGAGCACTCCGGTTCCGCTCAGGGCCAGCATGATCCCCCGAAACAGGCGGTCCACGCCGGGCAGCAAGGTGGCCAGATCCAGAAAGACCCGGCAGAATTGTATTGCCAGCACCAGGGCAAGCAGCAAGGTCAAGGTGGGCGCGAATTCGGTCAGCCAGGCGGAATCCGTGTAGACATAACGGTGGCCCACCCCGATGATCGCGGCGGTCGCCAGGGCGAACACGCCGATATACAGGACATACCAGAGATATTCCCGCATGCGGGTGGAAAAGTAGATGAAGAGATTGTACAACACCATAAAGCCGAGGCCGCCCAGATAACAGCCCAGCAGAATGCCCTGCCGGTCCCGGTATTCCGCGAAGGCTTGCGGGGTCCAGGCCATCTGATCGGGATCGACGAACCCCACCTTCTCGAAGGCGTAGCGGGCGTAGATCCACTCCCTGGCGTCCGGCGGGGTCTCCACGGCGATGATGGGCGTTTCGTAGGGAACGGGACGGTCGGCAAAGGGGCGATGGTCGCCCAGATGCCACTCCCTCACCACCCCATCTTCCCGCACCTGAAAGAAGTCGAGGAAATCCAGGGTCGGATTGATGGCCTGGAGATACCAGGTGATGGGACGTTCTTCGGGATTGACCACCGCCAGCCGCACCCACCAGGCCGAGGTGGTGAGTCCCTGGCTGGAGATGCGTCCCACGGCGTGGAAGCGGTTGGCATGGGCCGGGGCGCGCACCGCTTCCAGGGTGAGGTTGCGCTCCGGGTCTTCCAGGATTTCCATGTGGGGGGTGATGCGCACGCCATCGAGGTTGGCCGACAGCGGCAAGGGAGACGCCACCAGGTCTGCGGCCCAGGCCATCCCGATCAGCAGGCAGCACGACAGCAGGCCCATCCGTCGCCAGCAGAACAGCTTGAGTTGCCACACTTTCGCGACATTCCCCCGATCCAGGAGAGCATGATCGGGGAAAATTACATGTGGTGGTTCTTGCCTGTCAAGGGTCGCCAGACAATTTTGGGTTGACTCCAACGTCGTATGAATCTATTTTTCGAACGTAGCAGGGTTCGCAAGCACGGATCAACATCGGCCAGAGGCAGGGATGGAATTTCTGACATACAATCCCGACCATTACGAACTCCTGCTGCAAAAGCGTGAGGATCCGAGGTTTCCCTCCGCCCTGGGGCATCGGGCGTTCGTGAACTGGTACTACGCATCCGGTCATTGCCGCCTGCATCTCTTCGTGGACCATGGGGAACTGGCCGGGATCATCGGCCTGGACATCATGGATTTCGTTTATGACGGCCAGCCCATGCGCATGGCGGCGGCAAACAATCATGTCGCCTTTCTCCCCGGCATTGGCGGCTTGCAGTTTCTCTACTGGATGAAGGCAGCCCCCCATGCCCTGGTCTTCGGCGGCAGCGAGGACACCCACGAGGTCATGCGCAAGAATGGCTGGCGCTACTTTCCCCCCGTGCCCCTGCTGTTGGCCAACCGGCGTTTCGGCAATCCGGCTGGGGAACCCGCCTGGCGATCCCTGGCCAAGCGGGCGCTCGGTGGGTTGCTGCCCTCCGTGCGGCTCGCCGCCCGCCGTGAGGCGATCCTCCGCCGCCAGGCTTGCCCCGACTTGACGGCGCGGGAGGAGAGCGGCTTCCGGGAGGGGATGCTGCCCGCCACCTCCCCGTTCCGGTTCCGTTTCGCCCCGACCCTGGCCTATCTGCGCTGGCGCTATGCCACCGATCTGCCGTTCGTTCGCTACCGGCTGTTTGGCATCCGCGACGGCAACGTCGATATTGGCTACGTTGTTCTGAAGGAGACCCCGGAACGGATCTGGGTGAGCCAGTGCGACGGCACGGACGCCAGTCTGCTGGCCTGCGGGGTGTTGCTGGCCCTCGCCGAGGTCACGCGAGACGACCCGCGTCCGCGCGAGTTGTGCCTGTATACCGCCCACGAGGCCATGCGCGCGCTTTTTTTGCGATTCGGCTTCATCGACTGGCGGCTCACCCGGCCGCTGGTGATCGGCGGCTTGCGCCAGCCCGCCGCCATGGAGGACGACACCCGGCAGTGGCTGGTCAATTTCGACTGGAACGACAACGGGTTGCGCCGCCCCTTCCTGGATGAGTGAGTCATGGCCGTCCCTCCCGCCAGACCCGCCTTTCTGATCACCATCGACACCGAGGGCGATTATCTTTGGGGAGGCCCAAGGGAAATCACCACCCACAACGCCCGCTGGTTGCCCCGTTTTCAGGCCCTGTGCGAACGCCATGGCCTGCGTCCCACCTGGTTGACCAACTACGAGATGGCCGTCGATCCGCTGTTTCGGGAGTTTGCCCGCGACCTGCTGGCGCGCAACGTCGGCGAGGTGGGGATGCACCTGCACGCCTGGAATTCGCCCCCCCTGACCTGCAACCTGACCGGCGACGACTGGCGCCATCGTCCCTATCTGATCGACTACCCGGAAACGGTGATGGCGGACAAGATCCATTACCTCACCGATCTTTTGGAGGAGGTGTTCGGCCTGCCCATGGTCAGTCACCGCGCCGGGCGCTGGGCCTTCGACGCCACCTATGCCCGGCTGCTCGCCGGGCGGGGGTATCGGGTGGACTGCTCGGTCACCCCCCACGTCTCCTGGCGGGAGACACCGGGCGATCCGGCGGGGCAGGGGGGGAGCGATTATCGCGCCTTTCCGCAAGGGTGTTATTTCATGGACCTCGACGCCATTCACCAGCCAGGCTCATCCCCCTTGCTGGAGGTGCCGGTCTCCATTCGCAAGACGCCTTATGCCCCGCTTCACCGGTGGTTGCCGCAGCGCTGCCCGTTGTGCATGCGCATCGCCTGGCGGTTGTTTCCCGAACTGCGCTGGCTGCGCCCCATCGGACGGGGTAACGGGGCGATGCTGGCCGTCCTGCGGGGGATTCTGGCCCGTGGCGAGCCGTATGCGGAGTTCATGCTCCACTCCTCGGAACTGATGCCCGGCGGCAGCCCCACCTTTCCCGACCAGGCCGCCATCGAACGGCTCTACGCCGATCTGGAGCGCCTGTTCGCCTTTGCCGCCCGGCATTTTGTCGGTCAAACCCTGGCGGAATTCCATGCCAGCCGCATCCGGGGGGGGCATGGACCATAAATCCCTGTTGTTGCGGCTGTGGCGTTCCCCCTATCTGTGGCAAAGCGGCGGCTATGTGGGCGTGCAGATGGTGATGCAGGCGGTGCTGGGCACCTTGCAGGTCTGGGCATTGGCCAATCATCTGCCCCGCGAGGGGTATGGCGTCTGGGGATACTGCGCGGCTTTGGCGGGCATCGTCACGGTATTCACCCTGCCGGGCATGGGCCAGGTCATCACCTATGGCGCGGCCCGTGGCATGGACGGGGTGTTGTGGGCCGGCGTGAAGATTCGCCTGACGTTCGGCCTGCTGTCGAGCCTGGCGCTGTTCGGCATGGCCGGGGCGCATCTTTACACCGGGGAGCGGCAGTCGGCGGGTTTGTTGTTTCTGGCCGGGCTGTTTCTGCCCTCCCAGATGGCCTTCGACAGCGTGGAGCCGTTCCTGACCGGGCAGGGGCGGTTTCGGGCGCTCTTCTGGCGGCGTCTGATCGCGCAGGGGAGCATTGCCATGGCCATCTGGATCGGGGCCGCCTGGACCGGTTCCTTGTGGGTATGCGGCCTGATCATGCATGGCGGCGGTTTTCTTATTAGTTTGTTATTATTTAAAAATTTATTAAGATACCGCAGAAACACCTTGCTTCCGGACGATTTTGCCGGATTGAGCCGTCAATTTTCTCTTCAGTCCATCGGCAACGCCATCGGTTACAACATGGAGCGTCCCTTGCTGGCGGGTCTGGTGGGTTTCGAGGCCATGGCCGCGTATAACCTGGCCCTGGCCGCGCAACTGCCCGTGGGCATGGGGCGGCTGGTGGATCGCATCGTGGTCAGCCGGTTGGCCAATCGGGAGTTGGGGGTCTCCCCGGCGCAGGTGCGCTGGGGGATGTGGATGCTGTTCGGACTGGGCGGGGCAGGGTATTTGATGTTGGTGCAATTGATCCGCTGGCTGGTGCCCTGGATTCTGCCCGGCTATCTCGACGCCATTTTGTTGATCGAGATATTGTTGTTGCAGATGCCCTTCACCTGGGCCAACAGTCTGGGCATGAGTTGGCTGCTGGCGCGTCCGGAGAATCATGCCTGGTATCACCGGGTCACCTGGGTGGTGTTGGTGGCGCGTATCGTGTCGATCGTCGCCGGGGCATTGCTGGGGGGGATTCCGGGGGTGTGCTGGGCCTGGGTGGTGCTGGAGGCGTGTCAGTTCGGGGTGACGCAGGGCATGATCCTGCGCCGGACCGGGGATGCGCGATAGACGTGGCGCATCGACAAAAAAATCCGTAAAATGGGTGACATGCTCACCATCCCAAAGCTGCGTTCCCTGATCGCCCCCCCCTCGTTCACCGTCCTGCCCTGGCCCCGCGCACGGGGGGGGCCGCAGGTGATGCTGCGCCGTTTCATCACCGGCGCCCGGCAACGCGGCTTTCGGGTCTGGCACGACTGGTTTCTGCCGGAAGATCGGCCCTGCCTGTTCATCGGACAACCCCGCCGGAAGCATTTTCTCGCCTCGCCACGCCGGCTGGTCTACCGGGTGGCGGGCATGTACATCGAGGACCATTTCCGCCGCTTCGGCGAGGCCTTCGGCGACCGTTCGTTCCGGCCCGAATACGCCGAGGCCAACCAGCGGGTGAAAGAGGCCCTGATCCGCGCCGATTTCGTCATCTACCAAAGCGCCTGGAGCAAACGCGCCCTCGATACCCTCCATCAACGGCCAGCGGGCAGCTGGGAGGTGATCCCCAACGCCGTGTCGCTGGATGGGTTCACCCCGGCGGCATCCGTTTCGTCCTCGCCCGGAACGGCTCCTCCGGTGCTGGGCACGGTGGGCTTCTTGCGCAGCCGTCCCCGCCTGGAGGTCTTCTTCGACGTGGCCCGCCGCCTCGCCACCCGGCCCAACCTGCTGGTGGTGGGGGCGCTCGATCACCACTGCCGGGCCACGCTGGATCGGGCGCTGGCCGATCCCTACTGGCAAGACGCCATCCGCTACGTCCCTTCCGTGGCCCCGGAACGGTTGGTCCGCTACTACCAGGAGATGGATTGCCTGGTCCATCCCGTGATCGGCGACTCCTGCCCCAATGTGGTGGTGGAGGCCCTGGCCTGCGGGGTGCCCGTGGTCTGCCCCCTGGAAGGAGGGACCGCCGAATTGATCGGGAGTGGCGGGATCGCGGTGGACGATCCGACGATGCTCTACGGCGAACCCCTGCGCGCCGGCATGGCCGAGGCCATCGAGATGGTCCTGGAGGATCTGCCCCGCTACCGGCGCCAGGCGCGCTTGCGGGCAGAGGATAATAATAATATAAATAATTTGATCGGTCGTTATCTGCGTGCGCTCGGCTTTGCCGGCCCTCCGGGACAAGACGATGGCCACCGCTGCTAGAGCCAACCTGAGTCTGGGGGTCCGCTTCGCGGGCTTTTATTTTTTTCTGGCCTACGCGGTCTGGCCGTTGACCGTCAATTTCTTTCCGGTGGGCAGCCTGCCCTCCCGTATCCCCCTGGTGGTGGGCGCGTTGATGATCGCCGTGGCCTTGAAACAGGGTCGGCCTTATGCTTTCATTCGCAAACCGGCACAATTGTTTATTATCTTCAGTTTTTTTTATACTGCCAGCAGCGTCCTGGGGCCGGTTCCGCCCGGCCTGTATGAGGGGGTCATCAATCTGGTGCGTATCGTCGGTATCGGGATGGCGCTGGTGTTGACGATCCGCAGCGTTCCGGATCTGGAGTTCTTCTTGCGGGTGTTCGTCTGGTACGGGGTGATTTCCAGCCTGTACGGCTTGCTGTTCATGGCGCCGGGCTTGAACGCCGTCGGCGGGATTTTGCTATCCATGGGATTGCCCACCGGCAAGGACCCGAATGCCATGCGCATGACCGGTCTGCTCACCGACCCCACCTATTTCGGGCTGTCGATCATGCCGGCCTTTCTGATCACCTTGCATCAGGTGTTGAGCGGCGTGGGGAGACGGCGATCGAAGTGGCTCTACTGGCGTGCGGTGGCGATGACCGTGATACTGGTGTTGGGTCTGCTGCTCTCCTTTTCCCGCACCACCTGGGCGGGGACCGCTGCCGGGGTGCTGGTGCTGACCAGTTTGCAGGGCAAGGTCATGCGCGCCGTGCTGGCCTTCCTGACGATCACCATCTTCTTGCAGGTGGCCGCGCCCGACGAGTTGCTGGAGGTGGCCCTGAGCGCCAACAAGGATCGCGCCACCTTCGAGATCAACGAACGCAACGACTCCCGTTCCGGCATCTGGCAGGCCTATTTGGACCTGGCCACCGTCAATCCCTTCGGTTATGGCATGGGCAGCATCGAATATCTGCGGCAACTGCCCACCACCTTTGCCGGCTATGGCACCTGGTCGAACGAAAACCCGCGTCCGCACAACATTTATCTATTCATATGGATCGAGGGAGGGGCGCAGACCCTGCTGCCGCTGCTGGGGCTGTTGTGGTTGAGCGTGGCGCGGGCCTGGCGTATCCGTAATCTGGTGGATCCGGTGACCGGCATCGGCTACAGCCAGCTCGCCATTTCCCTGTTGTCGTCCATGGCCATTGGCATGTTCGGTCTGGGGGGGATGCTGCACCTGTTCTGTATCACCATCGCAATCGGGCTGGTGATCTGGTATCTGGGGGTGGAGAAGAAACTGGTGCATGGGGAGTGGAACCTTTTACCACGCTTTTCGCAAAGGTCGGCCGCCATGCATGATGTCAAAATACTTCT
>PDZX01000009.1 GCA_002753185.1 Magnetococcales bacterium WMHbin3 | reverse complement strand
AAACCCCTGTCGTGTCGCGGGCGCGGGCCGGGCTGCCGGAGGAGGGGTTCGTGTTTTGCAGTTTCAACCAGGGCCGGAAATTCAACCCGGCGAGCTTTTCGGTCTGGTGTCGGCTGCTGGCGGCGGTGCCGGGGGCCGTGCTGTGGCTCAAGGAGCAGCACCCGTTGGCGCGCGACCACTTACGGCGCGAGGCGCGGGAGAGGGGCATCGACCCGGAGCGGCTGATTTTCGCCCCCAAAACCCCGACGCGCGCAGAGCATTTGGCGCGTCTGCGGCTGGCGGACCTGGCGCTGGACACCTTTCCGTACAACTCGCATGCCACGGGGTGCGATGCCTTGTGGAGCGGCGTGCCGCTGATCACCCGGATCGGCGAGACCTTTCCCGCCCGCGTGGGGGCGAGTCTGCTCGGCGCGGCGGGCTTGCGGGAGTGCGTCGTGGAGGATTGGGATGCGTATTTTCGTCTGGCCCTGGACCTGGCGCGTCATCCGGAGCGGCTTGTCACGCTCCGGGCGCGGCTCGTGGCCGCGCGCGCGACCTCGCCGTTGTTCGACACGCCTGGTTTCGCGCGGGATCTGGAGGGGTTGTACGAACGGATGTGGCGCGATCATCGGGCGGGGAGGCGGGAGTTGATCCGTGGCTGATCCGGAGGATGAACTGTCCGCCGCCCGGCGCGCCCATGAGGAAGGGCGGCTGGACGATGCGGAGCGGGTGTACCGGCGGATTCTGGCGGCGGATTCCGGTCATGGGGGTGGGCTGTATTTGCTGGGCGTGCTGATGCTGCAAAAAGGGCAGTGCGAGGAGGCCGCCGCATGGCTCGCCAGGTCGGTCGCCCGCGATCCGGACCACGGGCATGCGCACTATTATCTCGGCGTCGCCCTGGCGGGGGCGGGCAGGGGCGGGGAAGGGGTCGCGCATCTCCGGCGGGCGGCGGAGTTGCTGCCGGACGGCTTTGCGGCATGGCGGGATCTGGGGCATGCGTGTCTGGATCTGGGGCGGCTGGAGGAGGCCGTGGACGGATATCGGCGGGCCTTGACGATCCGGGCGGATGACGCGGACCTCCTGGCGCGATTGGGCAATGCGCTCATGGGGCTGGCGCGCCCCAGGGAGGCGGCGGAGAGCTATCGGTGCACGCTCGCCCTGTGGCCGGAGTCGGTGGAGACATGGTGCAATCTGGGCCTGGCTCACATGCGCCTGGGCGAGTGGCAGGAGGCGCGCATCGTTCTCCAGGAGGCGCTCGCGCTGCGTCCCGACTGCGGGGATGCCTGCACCCATCTGGGTTTCGTGAACATGGCGTTGGGCGATTTCGCAGCTGCGGAACTCCGCTACCGGCAGGCGCTGGCAGGCCGACCGGGGGATGCCGATCTGTGTTATAATCTGGGGGTGGCCTGCATGGAACAGGGCAGGCTGGAGGAGGCCATCGGCCATTTCCGGCAGGCGGTCGGGATCGCCCCGGAACATGGCGAGGCGTGCGGATACCTGCTGCACCTGCTGTCGCATCTGTGCGACTGGGAGGAGGCGCCCGCATGGCTGGCGCGGTTGATGGCGCTTTCGGAGGAAAAACGGCGCGATCTCGCGCCATTCGTGCTGCTTTCCCTGCCGGTGGCGGCACAAGAACAGCGTGACCACGCCAAGGCGTGCGCCGAGGGCCGGTTCGTGGTCGGCGCCGGGGACGGGGTGGCGTGGCGGGCGCATGCCAGGCGGGAGCGACCGAGAATCGGGTATCTGTCCGGCGATCTGCGGGAACACCCGGTGGGGCGGTTGCTGGCCGGGGTGCTGGAAGCCCGCGCTCGTGACGGGGTCGAGACGTTCGTCTATTCCCATGGTCCGGATGACGGTCTGGCGACCCGGCGGCGCATTCGGGACGGATGCGACCGCTTCGTGGAGATCGCCGGGCTGTCCGATGCCGAGGCCGCCAGGCACATTGCTGAGGATGGGGTGGGGATTCTGGTGGACCTGCAGGGCTTCACCCGCCAGACCCGGTTGGGGATTCTGGCGTTGCGTCCCGCGCCGCTGCAGGTGAACTGGCTGGGCTATCCGGGCACGCTGGGCCATCCCCGGCTGGCCGACTATCTGATCGGAGATCCGGTCGTCACGCCGTTGGCCCATGCCGGGCATTTCAGCGAGATCCTGGCGCTCATGCCGCGCTGCTGCATGCCTGGCGACGGGGGTCAACCCCGGCCCGTTCCCCCGGCGCGCCGGGAGGCGGGGTTGCCGGAGCGTGGGGTGGTCTTTTGCAGCTTCAATACGAGCCACAAGTTCAACGCCGAGAGTTTCGCCGTCTGGTGCCGGCTGTTGCGGGATGTCCCGGAGGGCGTGCTGTGGTTGCGCGACTCCCATCCGCAGGTTGCGGCCAATCTGCGGCGGGAGGCCGGGCAGCGGGGCATCGACCCGCAACGGCTGGTGTTCGCGCCCCGCGCCCCGACCATCGCGGCGCATCTTTCTCGGTTGGCACTGGCGGATCTGGCGCTGGACACCTTTCCCTACAACAGCCACGTCACCGGTTGTGATGCCTTGTGGAGCGGCGTGCCGTTGCTCACGCGCATCGGGGAGACGTTCGCTTCCCGTGTGGGGGCCAGTTTGTTGACGGCGGTTGGCCTGCCGGAGTTGATCGTGGACAATTGGGGGGATTATGGCGCGCTGGCCGTGGCGCTGGCCAGTGAGCCTGATCGGCTTGGGGAGATGCGGGCACGGCTCGCGGTGGGTCCGTTGTTCGACACGCCGGGTTTCGCGCGGGATCTGGAGCGGTTGTACGCGCGGATGTGGCGCGATCATCTGGCGGGGAGGCGGGAGCCGATCCTTTTGCCGGAACGGGAGGCGGAAGCGGGATGAAGGACGAACGGCGCATGCGGATGGCCATCGCCAGTCACCGTGCGGGGGCGTTGGCCGAGGCCGAGCGGGGGTATCGGGCGGTTGTGCGGGACGATCCCGATCAGCCGGATGCCCATCACAATCTGGGGGTGCTGTTTGGCGAGACCGGGCGGGTCGATCTGGCGCTGGAGCATTTGCGGATCGCCGTGCGGCTGGCGCCCGGCGTGGCGACGTATCGCGCCACGCTGATCGGTCTTTTGTTCGACCTTGCGTTGCGCACCCATCAGGCGGGAGGGGCGCGGGAGGCGCGGGGATGGTACGAGGAGATCCTGGCGCTGGATGCCGGGCACGCGGACGCCTTGCATCTTCTGGGCATGGCGTTGCACCAGGCGGGCGAGCACGTCGCGGCGGTGGAATGGATCCGCCGGGCCATCGCGGTGGACGGGCGGCAGGGGGTGTATCATGCCAATCTGGGGGTGGTCATGATGGCGCTCGGCAGGCTGGAGGAGGCGGCGGGCTGTTATGCGCGGGCTGCCGGGTGCGAGCCGGGCAACGCGGAGTACGCCTTTGGTCTGGGGGTCGTGTGCAAGGAGCGCAACCGGTTGGAGGAGGCGGAGGCGGCGTATCGGCGGGCGTTGGCGTTGCGACCGGGGCATGCCGAGGCGAGCAACAATCTGGGGGTGATCCTGGCGGATTTGGGGCGGATCGAGGAGGCGGAAGCGTTGTGGCGGCATGCGGCCAACATGAAACCGGCATACGCTGAACCATATCATAATATTGGAAATTTATTGAGATCGCAGGGCCGTGCGGCCGAGGCTGAGGCCAGTTATCGCAAGGCGTTGGAATTGCAACCGGCTTATGTGGACGGCCACCTCGATCTGGGCAAGGCCCTGTTCGCCCAAAAGCGGACGGAGGAGGCGGCGACCTGTTTCCGGCAAGCGCTCGCCCTGCGGCCAGGGTGCGTGGAGGCCATGGGCTATCTGGCGCATCTCATGGCCATGGCCTGCGACTGGCGTGACCTGCCGGAAATGCATGACCGGCTGATGGAAGGATTGCGTTGCGGTCAACCGGGCGATGTGGTGCCATTCCTGTTGCTCTCCGTTCCGTCCACGCCCTTGGAGCAGCTCGCCTGCGCCACGGCACACGCCGTCAGGCGCTATCCGGTGGTACGATCCGTGGCGGGGTACGATCCGTCGCCGGAGCGGCTGCGGGTGGGATATCTGTCCGGCGATTTCCGGGAACATCCGGTGGCCGTGCTGGTGGCGGCACTGTTTGAACGGCACGACCGCGCGCGGTTCGAGATCATCGCCTACGCCCATGGCCCGGAGGATGCCGGGGAGACGCGGCGGCGCATCCGCGCGGGTTGTGACCGGTTCGTGGATCTCGATGGGATCGCCGACGCGCAGGCCTCCCGGCGGATCGCGGCGGACGGGGTGCATCTCCTCGTGGATTTGCAGGGTTTTACCAGTGGGGCGCGTCCTGGGATCCTGGCGCATGCCCCGGCGCCGGTGCGGGTGGGGTGGCTGGGCTATCCCGGCACCTTGGGCCGGGCCGGGTTGCTGGACTATCTGATCGGCGATCCGGTGGTGACCCCGCCGGAGCACGCCAGCCATTTCGGGGAGCACCTGGCGCTGCTGCCCCACTGTTATCTGCCCGGTGACAACCCCGGCCTGATCGACTCCCCCCTGGAGCGCCGCGCCGCCGGAGTGCCGGAAGAGGGGTTTTTGTTTTGCAGTTTCAATGCGACCTGGAAGTTCAACCCCGCCAGTTTCGCGGTCTGGTGCCGGGTGCTGCGCGAGGTGCCCGGCAGCCTGCTCTGGCTGAGCGCCGCTGCCCCGGAGGTGGCCGCCCGCTTGCGTGGCGAGGCTGCGCATCATGGGATCGATCCGGAGCGGCTCCTGTTCGCGCCGCGCACCGCAACCCGGCAAGAGCATTTGCGGCGGTTGTCCCTGGCCGATCTGGCGCTGGATACCCATCCCTACAACTCACACGCCACCGGCATGGATGCCCTCTCGTGCGGGGTGCCGCTGGTGACCCGCATCGGCGCGAGTTTCGCCGGACGCGTGGGGGCATCGCTGGTGCGCGCGGCGGGTCTGCCGGAGTTGATCGCTGCGGATTGGGACGGCTATCATGCCTTGGCCGTGGCGCTGGCAAAGGACCGGGAGCGTCTGCGCGCCATGCGTGATCATTTAACAATGAACCGGTCTATGATTCCGTTGTTCGACACCGCGCGTTTCGCGCGCGATCTGGAGCGGTTGTACGAGGGGATGTGGCACAACCACCTTGCCGGACGGGTCGCGCCGATTCGTTCGGATCCGGCATGAGGACAGGCGAGGATGACTGGCAACAGGAAAGAGACGATTGCGGCCTGGTACTCCCAGGCCGTGCAACGGTTCAACCAGGGCGACCCGGTCGAGGCGGAAGCCCTCTGCCGCCGGATCCTGGCGCTGGATGCCCGGCATGGGGACGCCCTGCATCTGCTGGGCATGGCCCTCCATCGCGCGGGACAACGGGAAGCGGCGGTCGAATGGGTGCGCCAGGCGATCGCGGTCAATGGGCGCCAACCCCTGTACCATTGCAATCTGGGGGTGGTCCTGAAGGAAATGGGCAGGCTGGAGGAGGCCATCGCCTGTTATCGTCACGCCCTCGCCCTCAAACCGGATTACCACGATGCCTGCAACAATCTCGGCAATGCCCTCCGGGCGTTCGGGGATGCGCGGGAGGCGGAAGCCGCTTACCGGAGCGCGCTCGCCATCCAGCCGGCCTTTCCGGACTGCCTGGGCAATCTTGCCAATCTGCTCCTGGAACGGAGCCGTCTGGACGACGCCGAGGCGTGCCTGCGCCGCCTGCTGGACCTCAGGCCGAATTCCGGCGAGGCCCTGATGAACCTGGGAAAGATCTTGCGGGAGCGGGAGCGGTTCGACGATGCCCTGGCCTGTTTTCGTCGTGCGCTCGCCTTGATCCCGGACTCCGCGCCGCTGACCGTCAATCTGCTGAGCACCCTGCTGCAAGCCTGCGACTGGGAAGAGATGCCGCGACACCTGGCCCGGTTGCGGACCCTGTTCCGGGCGGGGCAGTTGGACGGCAATCCGTATCTGCTCTTGCAACTCCCTGTCTCCCCGTCGGAAGTGCGTGCCTGCGCGCAACGTTACGGCGGGGCATTGCCAGTGACATGCGATGCGGCGCTCCTGGCGCGCCACCGCGGCGCCGGGGAACCGGAACGACTGGTGATCGGCTATCTGTCCGGCGATTTGCGCAACCATCCGGTTGGCCACCTGATGGCCGGGGTGTTCGAGGCCCATGACCGGAACCGTGTCGAGGTCATCGCCTACTCCCACGGCGAGGAGGAGGATCATCCGCTGCGGCGGCGGATCCGGCAGGGGTGCGAACGGTTCGTGGATCTCGACCGGTTCTCCCATCGGGACGCCGCGCGACGGATCGCGGAGGACGGGGTGCATCTCCTGGTGGATCTGCAAGGTTATACCAGGGGCAACCGCCTGGGCATCCTGGCGCATCGTCCGGCCCCGATTCAGGCGACCTGGCTCGGCTATCCCGGCACCCTGGGGCATGCCTCCCTGGCGGACTATCTGATCGGGGATCCGGTGGCGACCCCTCTGGAGCACGCCGATCATTTCAGCGAGACCCTGGCCCTGCTGCCGCACTGTCTGTTGCCGGGTATTGTCAACCGGTTTACATCGGACATGCCCGACCGGGTTGCCGCCGGCCTGCCGAGGGAAGGGTTCGTGTTTTGCAGTTTCAATAATCCGAATAAATTCAATTCCGAGAGTTTCGATATCTGGTGCCGGCTGCTGCATGCGCTGCCGGGCAGCCTGCTCTGGTTGCGCGCGAGCAGCGCCGTGGCCGAGGCCCGTCTGCGCCAGGAGGCCTTGCGGCGGGGCATCTCCACGGCCAGGCTGGTGTTCGCCCGCAAAACCCCCACCCTGGAGGAACATCTTTCCCGGCTGACGCTTGCCGATCTGGCGTTGGACACCCTGCCCTACAACTCGCATGCCACCGGGATGGACGCCCTGTGGAGCGGGGTTCCTCTGGTCACCCGGCTTGGCGAGAGTTTCGCGGGCCGTTTGGGGGCCAGCATGCTGCATGCGGTCGGGTTGCCGGAATTGATCGCCGATGATTGGGAAGGATATTATGCGCTTGCCCTGGACCTGGCGCGTGATCCGGAACGGTTGCGGGAGACGCGGCGTCGCTTGTCTGTAAACCGGCATACGTTTCCTCTGTTCGACCCGCCCCGTTTCGTCCGCAATCTGGAACGTCTCTACCAATGCATGTGGTGCGACTGGCGGGCTGGGAAGCGGGAGAGGATCGTGTTGCAGGACGCGGATCCCCATTGACCCGCGACCCTGCCTTGTGTTAGTAATGCCGATTTGGGCTTTGCACCATCGAGAGCAACAGGTGGACCCGCATGAAAAAAACGATAGAATCCCTCTCTGGAACCGTGGCCTTCCAGGGTGAGCCGGGGGCCTACAGCGAACAGGCCTGCCGCGAATCCCTGCCGCATCACCGCACCATCCCCTGCCGCACCTTCGAGGAGGTCTTCCAGGCCGTGGACGACCGGGAGGCGGACGTGGGCATGATCCCGGTGGAAAACAGCATCGCCGGGGTGGTGAGCGACAGCTACGACCTGCTGGGGATCCACAACCTGCACATCCTGGGGGAGTACTATCTGCGGGTGCGGCACTGCCTGCTCGCCCTGCCCGGCGTCAACGTGGAGGAAGTGCAGGCGGTCTTCTCCCACCCCCAGGCCCTGGCCCAGTGCCGCTCCCATATCCGGCGGCACGGCTGGACCTGCAACGCGGCCTACGACACCGCCGGAGCCGCCCGCGACCTGGCCGCGCGCGGCAACCCCACGGAGGCCGCTATCGCCGCAGAACTGTGCGCCGAACTCTACGGCCTGCGCATCCTGGAACGCGATATCCAGGACTCGCATCTCAACACCACCCGTTTCCTGCGGATCGTCAAGGATCGCATCGTCCCGCCCCGCGAGATGGCCTGCAAGACCAGCCTGGTCTTCGAGGTGCGCAACATCCCCGCCGCCCTCTATAAATGTCTGGGCGGCTTCGCCACCAACGGCGTCAACCTCACCCGTCTGGAATCCCGGCCCGTGCCCGGAACCCCCTGGTCCTACCACTTCTATCTCGACTTCCAGGGCCGCCCGGAGGAAAGACCCTGCAAACTCGCCCTGGAGGAACTCGCCTTCTTCACCCACAGCCTGAAGATCCTCGGCAGCTACCCCGAGGCGGACAACGGATCGCCAACGCCATGATCGCCTATCCCCACATCGATCCCGTCCTGGTGCAGATCGGTCCGGTGGCCATCCGCTGGTACGGGTTGATGTACACCCTGACCTTTCTGCTGGGATGGCCCCTGCTGAAGGCACAGGCGCGGCGTCAGGCCCTGCCCCTCGAACCGGAACGGCTGGCGGACCTCCTGATGTATGCCCTGCTGGGGGTGATCCTGGGGGGGCGCCTGGGATACATTTTCTTTTACCAGTTCGAATATTATCTGGCCAATCCCCTGGCCATGCTGCGGGTCTGGGAAGGGGGCATGTCGTTTCACGGCGGATTGCTGGGGGTGTTGCTCGCCGGATTCCTCTTCGCCAGGCAAAGCGGCGTTCCCTTCCTCGCCATCGGGGACCTCCTGGCCGTGGTGACCCCCATGGGGCTGTTTCTGGGGCGCATCGGCAATTTCATCAACGGCGAGTTGTGGGGGCGCCCCACCGATCTCCCCTGGGCCATGGTCTTTCCCGGCGCCGGTTCGCTGCCCCGTCACCCCAGCCAACTCTACGAGGCCGTGCTGGAGGGGGTGCTGCTCTTCGTGCTGCTCTGGGTGCTTGGGCGAAGACCGCGCGCGCCGGGTTTCCTGGGCGGGGTGTTCCTCATGGGGTACGGCCTCTGCCGCCTGCTGGTGGAACTGGTGCGGGAGCCGGATGCCCATCTGGGGATCCTCTCGCTGGGGTTGACCATGGGCCAATGGCTGAGCCTGCCCATGCTCCTGCTGGGCGCCGCCCTGATATCCCATTCTCGCAAGTCATGACCAGGCCCCACGCCGCGTATCGCCGGGGAGCCTGGCGGGAGGCGTTGGACGGGGCACTCCGGGATCTCGGCGTCGCGGCGGATCCCGCCAGGCGCGTCGCGCTGTTCAACCTGGCCGGGGCGTCCGCCATGCAACTCGGCGACTTCGACCGGGCCGAGGCCTGCTGGCGGGAGGTGGCGCGCCTTCACCCCGGCAACGCGGAAACCCTCCACAATCTGGCCATGCTCCACCGGGAACGCCAGTGCCCCGCCGAGGCGGAGACCGCCTGCCGGGAGGCCTTGCGCGCGCGCGCGGATTTCGTCGAGGCCTGGCGTCTTTTGGGGGATCTGCTGCAAGCCCGCCAGGCCCTCCCCGATGCGGAGGCCGCCTATCGGGAGGCGTTGCGTTTTCGCCCGGAGTGCCCGGATACGCTGCACAATCTCGCCTGCCTGATGGTCGTCGCGCAACGGTTCGACGAGGCCGAACGCCTCTTGCGGGAGACCCTGCGGCTGGCCCCGGCGCACGTCGTTGCCCACAACACCCTGGGCAATCTGTTAAAGGCGCGTGGGCGAACCGTCGAGGCAGAGGCCGCCTACCGGGAGGCCCTGCGGTTGCAACCGGGCCTTGGCCTGGCCTGGAACAATCTCGGCTGCCTGCTCAGGGAAGCTGGGCGGCGCGAGGAGGCCGACGCGGCCCTGCGGGAGGCGGTCCGCCTCGACCCGGCCCGCGTCGAGGCGTGGTACAATCTCGGCGAGTCGCTGCACGAACAACGCCGCCTCGCCGAGGCGGAGGCCGCCTACCGGGAAGCCTTGCGCCTGCGACCGGATTACGGGGCGGTCTCCTGGAATCTGGCGCTTCTGTTGCTGCAAACCGGCCGTTTTGTCGAAGGGTGGGAGCGCTACGAGTTCCGCTACCGCCCGGAGAATCACCGGCGCGCCACGCCCCCACCGCAACCGTCGTTCTCCCCCTGGCGGGGCGAGGATCTCGCCGGTGGGGCGCTGCTGGTGATCGCGGAACAGGGTTTGGGGGACCTCATCCAGTTCGCCCGTTTTCTGCCGCTGCTCGCGGCCAGGGGGGTCGGCCATCTGACCCTGGCGTGCGATCCCTCCCTGGTGACGCTGATGGCGGGGCTGCCCTGCCTGGACCGGGTCGTTTCCGGATGGCGGGAGGGATCGGGCGATCCGCTGCCCGACCGTTGGGTCCATCTGCTCTCCCTGCCGCGTCTGCTTGGCGCCGGGCCGTCCACCATGCCCGCCCGTCTCCCCCTGGCCCCGGTTGTGTCCGCGCGCGACGCTTTTTGGGAGTCGCATCTCCCGGTTGGCCGCCTGCGGGTGGGCCTGGTCTGGAAGGGCAATCCCACCCACAAGAACGACGCCCATCGCTCCCTGCCGGGCCTGCGGCCTCTTGCCCCGCTCTGGGCAGTGCCGGGGGTGGTGTTCGTCAGTCTGCAGAAGGGCGCGGGCGCGCAAGAGGCGGCGTTCCCGCCTGCGGATCAACCCTTGACCGATCTGGGCCGCCACATCGAGGATTTCGCCGATACCGCCGCCATCGTCGCGCGCATCGATCTGGTGATCGCCGTGGATACCGCCGTGGTCCATCTGTGCGGGGCGCTGGGCAGGCCCTGCTGGGTGCTGCTGCCCTTCATCGGTCTGGATTGGCGCTGGCCGGTGGATGGCGCCCCCTCGCCCTGGTATCCGGAGGGGGTGCGTCCCTTTCATCAGGAGCATCCGGGGGAGTGGAGCGCGCCGGTCGGGCGGATCGCCGGGGAACTGGCGGCGCTGCTTTCTTGGAGATGACCGGTACCGGTGGCGGGCCGGAGGAAGGCGCCTGGCTGACGGCGTTGCCGGAGGCCGCCGCCGCCCTGCCGGAGGCGCCGGGGGTCTATCGGTTCCTGGACGCGACCGGGGCCGTTCTGTATGTCGGCAAGGCCAAGTCCCTGAAAAAACGGGTGACATCCTATTTTCATGCCCAACTCACCCCGCGCATCCGCATCATGCTGTCCAAGGCCACGGACCTGGCCATCGCCGTCACCGCCACCGAACAGGAGGCCCTGATCCTCGAGGCCAATCTCATCCGCCGCCTGCAGCCGCCCTACAATGTCCTGCTCAAGGACGACAAGTCCCATCCCTGGCTGGTCCTGACCATGGATCACCCCTTTCCCCGCCTGCTCATGCATCGGGGGGCGCGGCTGGCGGGGGCGCGTCATTTCGGTCCCTATCCCAGCGTTCAGGCGGTGCGCGCCACCTTGAAGTGGATGCGCGTCGTCTTTCCGTTGCGCCAGTGCGAGGATCGTCTGTTCACCGGCCGGAGCCGGCCCTGTCTGCAATTCCAGATCAAGCGCTGTCATGCCCCCTGCATGGGGATGATCGGGCACGAGGCGTATGCCCTGCGGGTGCGGGATGTCGCCTGGTTTCTGGAGGGGCGCGACCGGCAACTGATCGGGGAGTGGCGCAAGGAGATGTGGGAGGCGGCCGGGCAACGTCGCTTCGAGGAGGCGGCGCGCCTGCGGGACCGCATCGCCGCCGTCGAAAAGGTGCGGGAGCAGGGGCGCGCGAATCTGGAGGAGGATGCCGACCTGGACATCGTCGCCGCCACCACCAGCGAGGGTCCCACAGCGATACAGGTCTTTTTCGTGCGCAACGGGATCAATCTGGGCAACCAGGCCCACTTTCCGGAAAACACCGAGGATCTCGCCCCAGCCGAAACCCTGGAGACCTTTCTCGCCCAGTATTATGCCCGTGGCGAGGAGAGCGCCCCGCCGCCGCCGGAGATTCTGGTCAATCTCGATCTGCCCGACCGGGAGTGGCTGATGGCGGCCCTGCGGCGTGTGCGGGGGGGGGTGGTGCGCGTGCGCGTGCCCCGGCGCGGCGAGCGTAAGCGGTTGCTCGACATGGCCGTGGTCAACGCCGAAACCGCCAAATTGCGCCGCATGAGCGGCAGACGCGCCAATCGCCGCCTGCTGGAGGAACTGGCCGAACGGCTGGCGTTGCCGCGCGTCCCGGAGCGGATCGAGGCTTGCGATGTCTCTCATTTTCAGGACGAGGCCCCGGTGGCCTCGCTGGTGGTTTTTGGCGAGGAGGGGATGTTGAAACGGGAATACCGGCGATTTTCCATCAAGGATCCGGCCGCAGTGGACGATACATCACGCATGGCCGAAGTGATGGCACGCCGATTCCGGGGCGGCGAGGGGGAGTCGTCCGCCCCCTGGCCCGATCTGATGCTGCTGGACGGCGGCCAGGGGCAGTTGCAAGCGGCGTTGCAGGTGGCGCGGGAACGAACGCTCGACGGGGTGAGCTTTTGCGCCATGGCCAAGGGCGAGGATCGTGACGCGGGCAAGGAAATCCTCTACTTGCCAGGACGCACGGAACCGGTTATACTGCCGGATCGTTCCCCTTTGCGATTTTTGTTGCAGAACATCCGGGACGAGGCGCACCGCTTCGCTGTGACCTATCATCGTGGCAGGCGGGATCATGCGCGGCTGCGTTCCCTGTTGGACGATATTCCCGGAGTGGGTCCCGCGCGCAAGCGGGCGCTTTTGCGCCGGTTTGGCTCCTTGCGCGCCATCCGGGAGGCGCGGGTCGAGGATGTGGCCGCTACGCCGGGCCTCTCGACCGACCTGGCGGCACGGATCGTCGCCTTTTTGCGGGATGACCCGGAAACCCCCTGACAAAGAGATGCTGGAGCATGACCTGGAATCTTCCCAACACGCTGACCGCGACGCGCATTGCGTTGATCCCGTTTTTTATTGGTTTTTCGTATTTGCCTGGCCGATTGGGATTGATTTTGTCCGCCTCTTTTTTCAGTCTGGCGGCCCTGACGGATTGGGCGGACGGTTATTACGCCCGTCGTTCGGGGATGTTGACCGACTTCGGACGTTTTTTCGATCCGGTGGCCGACAAGTTGCTGGTGATATCGGCCATGGTTCTGCTGTTGGCCGAGGGGCGTGCGCCCTTGTTTCCGGTGTTGGTCATTCTGGCGCGGGAGATCACCGTCATGGCTCTCAGGGAGCGGATGGCGGGTCTTGGGGTATCGGTGCGGGTCAGTCGTCTGGCCAAGTGGAAGACCGGGTTTCAGATGACGGCCATTATCATGTTGTTGGTGCAGGATGGTCTGTTTGGGGTGCCGTTTCAGTGGCCTGGGTTGTTCTTTTTGGGGTTGGCTGTCATTTTTTCACTGGTTTCCGGATATTTATATCTGGTGTCCGCCTGGCCGCATTTGCATCCGAGGAGGTGAATGGGGGGGCTTTGTCGTGATGTATTAATGAAAGTATTGATTATTGCTGTGAAATTTTGAGAAGTTGCGCATTCTGAAGTGCAAAAAAAGAATTGACTTTCTTGCAGATGTGCTCTATTTTTTTAAGGATGTATCAAAAATACAACATGGTGTGATTGGGGATAGGATTATCGCAACTCTCGCGTTTGACGGGGGCGAGGGGTGATCTGGCGGTTGGCGGGGGAAGGTGAGTCTGGTTGTTTTATTTCATTGTTTTTTTGCTGGTTTTTGAAAAATGCTTGCCGCAGTCCAAAACATTGAAAAAAAAGTTTGACTTGTGTGTGGGGTGAGTGTATTATTTCAACATCATTGTGCCATGAATGCAACACAGTGATGGATAGCAGATTGGAATTGTTGGAATTTTTGATTCGTAGTCAGGGATGGATCCCGCCGGGCCGAGCCGCCGAGGCAAAGAAAAAGGCGGAAGGGTGTGATTTTTTGGATTGGTCTGTTTTTTGCTTTTGATGTCGTGATGCATCGGGACGGTTCACGCTTTTGGCAATGTCCCGGTTCGAGGGTGGATGGATGGCGCTGCCTCTGCTGTATGAGAATGTGCTTCCGGTGCGGAAGGATTTGCTGTTCGGGGTGAGGGTCACGGCTGAGCCGCCTCATTACGGGTTTGCGGCGCGGGTCAATAATTTGCCGGTTTTCGGCGGAGAATTCCCGGTGGCTTGCCTGCATTACCCCATCGCATTCGCCCGGGTTCACGAGAACGAGCATGCGGTGACCCCCATACTGCTGTTGGGGATGAGTGATCAGGGAAACCTGTTCCTCGACCGGGAGGGTCGCTGGCGTGTCCCCTATATCCCGGCCTATGTGCGGCGGTATCCCTTCATCCTGGGGGAAAGGATGACGAACGGCGAGATCGCCGTTTATGTGGAAAGCGCGGGATTGCGGTACGACGGAGAGGGGGAAGTTCTCTACACGGACGCAGGCAACAGCACGCCTTTCCTCGACGGAACATTGGAATTTCTGCGTGTCTGCCAGGAGTGGCAAGACCGCACGCTGGATTTCACCTCCCGATTGATCGCCCTGGATTTGCTGGTGGAAAGAGAGATCAATCTGGAATTGTCGGAGGGTCTTTCGCATAGCTTGAGAGGGATCCTGGTGGTCGACGAGGAGAGACTCAACATCCTGGATGACGAACCCTTGCTGGACTTGTTCCGCGCCGGGTATCTCGGATGGATTTACAGCCACCTGTACTCCATGGCCAATCTCAACCGAATGATCGGTTACAGCCAGGCGGAAGCCATGGGGATGGGTTGAACGACTTCAAGGCGTCTACATCGAAACTAAAGGAGCGGAGAGCATAGACTGATGTAGAATTGATCCAGAATTTAATGAACGATTTCTAACGCAACACTCTAAACAAACACAAAACAGGAGAATTAGATGAAAAAATCGAGTATTCTTGGACTGTCGGCGCTCGCCGGCATGGCGAAAGGGTTGGTGAAGCCGCAGGTCCTGCTGCCTGCGGCGATGATCGTCGGTGGTATGGCCGGGTTCGTCATGGATGAGGCGCAAGCCGCCAACGAGACGTACAGCGCGGGTGGCGACACCAACACCAGCGTCAGCTACACGGCTGCGGCCATGAGCGACACGGCTGGCGACATCGACATCATCAGCATCGGTGGTACGGGTACCGACGCCACGGCCTTCTCCGTGGGTACCAATCGTAGCCAACTCGTGATCGATGCCGGCAGCGCCTACACCCTGTCCGGCGTCATCAGTGGTTCTGCGGCCTTCGTCAAGTCCGGAACCGCCGTCCTGACCCTGTCCGGCACGAACACCTGGACGAGCAATGTCACGGTTGCCGCTGGCACCTTGGCGCTCCTCGGCACCAATGCGATCGGTAATACCTCGAGCGTGAGCGTTGCCGCCTCGGCCACCCTGACCGTGGCCGATTCCGAGACGATCGGTTCCCTGACCGTGGCCTCGATCGGTACGGTTGCCCTGGGTACCGCCACGTTGATCGCGGGTGGCAACAATGCTTCCACCACCGTCGCTGGCTATATCACCGCTGGCGCGGGCACGTTCGTCAAGACCGGTACCGGCACCTTGACCCTGAGCGGTTCCATGTTGTTCAGCAGCACGGCCGGTTCCGTCACTGTTGGCTCCGGCGCCTTGACGACGGGCAGCGCTGGCGCTTTCGGTAATACTTCCAACATCAACATGACTGTCGTCAGCGGCGCGACCTTGACGCTGGGCGGCATCGACACCCTCGGCAGCTTGAAGGGCGGCGGTTCCGTCAATAATGGCGGGTACACGCTGACGGTCTCCGGCAATGCTACCCAACAGGATGCCACCTTCACCGGCGTCATCTCCGGCTCCGGCGGTCTCTCCAAGTCCGGCGCCAGCACCCTGACCCTGGGTGGTTCCAACACCTATACCGGCGCCACGACCATCAATGAAGGTCGCATCAAGACCTCCACCTCCAATGTGATCGGCAACAGCTCCGCCGTGACCGTGACCACCAATGGTGTCTTGGAGTTGGGCGGAACGGAAACCATCGGCTCCCTGGCCGGCGGTGGCACCGTGACCGTTGCCGGTCTCGGTTTGACCGTGGGCGGTGACAACTCCACCACCACCTACACCGGTTCCATGTCCGGCTCCGGCGGCTTGACCAAGACCGGTACCGGCGTCATGACCTTGGGTGGCACCGCTGACCTGACGGCTGGCTACACCATCTCCCAGGGCGGCGTGACCACCACCACCCTGAATATCATCAATGACAGCGCGGCCGTTTCCATCTCCAGCGGCGCCTCCCTGACCCTGGGCGGCGGCGACACGATCGGCTCCCTGGCTGGCGCGGGCAACATCGTCAACGGCGGTTTCTCCCTGACCACCGGCGGCGATGGCACCTCCACCACCTACAGCGGTGTCCTGTCCGGCACCGGCGGCCTGACCAAGTCCGGCACCGGCACCATGACCCTGAGCGGCGCCAACACCTACACCGGCGCGACCAGCGTGGTGGGCGGCGTTTTGGCCACCGGCACCTCCAATGTGATCGCGGACACCTCCGCCGTCACGGTTTCCGGTGCCACCCTCTCCCTGGGCGGAACGGAAACGGTCGGCTCCCTGGCCGGCAGCGGTGGCGTCAGCAGCGCCTATATCCTCACCGTCGGCGGCGACAACAGCTCGACCTCCTACAGCGGCGTGATGACCGGCTCCGGCGGCCTGACCAAGACCGGTAGCGGCACCATGACCCTGAGCGGCACCAACACCTTCACCGGTGCCTTGAACGTGGCTGGCGGTAACGTCACCACCTCCGCCGCCGCCGTCATCGCCGATACCGTCGATGTCTCCGTCGGCTCCGGCGCCACGTTGGTCATGAATCAGACCGAGACCATCGGTTCCCTGGGCGGCACCGGTACCGTCACCCTGGGCACCGGCTCCCTGACCCTGTCCGGCACCTCCGACGCGGCCTTCGGCGGCACCCTCACCGGTACCGGCCTGATCACCAAGTCCGGCTCTTCCACCTGGACCATCGCCACCGCTCAGACCGGCTTCACCGGTACCTTGACCGTGACGAATGGCCGGATCCTGCTCGGCCCGGGTGCGTTGCAGAACATCAGCTCGTTCGCCAACTACTCCACCCTGTCCACCTCCGGTTTCATCGTGACCGGTCTGTCTGGATCCTCCTCGGTCGCGACCCTGAATCTGGGCACCACGACCTTCGTCTCCACCAGCAACGAGACCACCACCTATGCCGGTTCCCTGCAAGGCTCGTCGGGCTTGACCCTGAGTGGTACCGGCACCCTGAAGCTGACCGGCACCAACACCTACAGCGGCGCCACTTCCGTCGCCAACGGCACCCTGATTATCGGCGAAAGTGGTTACCTCTCCGGTTCCACGGTGAACGTCAGCAATGGCGCCACCCTGGTGGTCGGTGACAGCAGCTCCACCAACGCCGTCATCTATGCCCCGGTGACCATCAACGCCGGCGGTCTCATGAAAGGTAAAGGCACCATCCGCGGCAACGCGAATGTCGCCGGTCGTCACTCTCCGGGCAACTCTCCCGGCACGTTCACCGTCGCTGCTGGCAACTACACCAACAGCGGTACGTTGACCTACGACGTGGCGGAAGTCCCGACCAACCTCAACGCCTATGACATCAACAACACCACCCTTACCAATGTCGCCACCGGCAACAGCGTGAGCGTCAACGGCGTTGGCAACGGCGCTGCCGGCACCACCAGCACCACCAGCAACACGGTGCAGCGGTCCGACCTCATCGTCGTCACCAGCGGTTCGGCCACCATCACCGGCGCCACCCTCGACATCCGTCCCTACAACTGGGATGGCGGTCAAGTCACCTCCGCCAGCACGACGGCTGCGTATGTCATCGGCAACTCGCCGAATCATGCGGCTTACCGTTATCTGGTGATCAGCGCCGACAATGGCATCAATGGTGAATTCGCCTCGGTCTCCATGAATGCCACCGATGCCACCTACACCAACCTGAAGCCGCGTGTGATCTACGGCACCAAGGAAGTCCAACTGGTCCTCTCCAAGGGCTTGAACACCGGCGTCTTCTCTCGCGGCAGCAACGCCAGCGAAGTGGGCCGCGCCATCGAGGCCAGCACCCAAAGGGTCGAGTTGAACAGCAATATCGACAAGATCTACAACCTGACCACCAGCCAGGCCGACGAAGCGTTGAGCAAGGCGGCCGGTGCCGTGCATGCCTCGGCCTTCAACTCCGTCGTCACGGTTCAGCACAACGTGGATCGCATCGTGGGCAACCACATGTTCCATGCCTCCAACAACACGCTGTCCAATCAGGTGCAGACTGCGGCCTACAACCAGGGCAAGGGCATCAGCTCCGGCTCGCCGCAGAAGCAGAACATGAATTTCTGGGCCTCCGCCCTCGGCCAGTTGTCCAACATCAATGGTGACAACAATGCCGCTGGCTACGACCAGAATTCCGCCGGCTTCCTGCTCGGTGGTGACATCGAGGTCTCCAAGGATGTCACGGTCGGCTTGATGGCCGGATATTCCAGAACCGAGGTCAATGGCGACGACAAGGGTGACGTGGATATCGACACCTTCCACATCGCCGGCTACGGTCGTGTCGATTTCAACGACATGTTCGTCCGCGGTAACCTCGGCTATGCCCACAACAGCTACGACTCCACCCGTACCATCAGCGTTGGCGCCATCAACACCACCGCTACGGGCAGCTTCAACGGCTACAATCTCTTCATCGGTGCGGATCTCGGCGCCGATATCAAGATGGCCGACAAGGTGCTGGTCGAGCCGTGGGTTGGCATCCGTTATGATCACGTGCATCGTGACGGATTCCAGGAAGGCGGCGCTGGCAACCTGAACCTGGATGTGCTCAGCAAGACTCAGCACAATCCGCGTACCACGTTGGGCGTGCGTGCCCTGCAGACGATCAACAGCGGCGACATGGCTTACGAGCCGGAACTCCGTATCCGTTGGGATCATGAGTTCCAGGATGCCCCGCTCGAGACCAAGGCCCGCATCAATGGCGCCGAGTTCACCACCAAGGGTGTCGATCTCGGTCACGACTCCGGCACGGTTGGCCTGGGCATCACCGCCATCAGCAAGAGTGGCTTCGATGTGAGCGCCAACTACGACTTCACCTTCAGAGACAATGCCAATTATCACAACCTTGGCCTGACCCTGAACAAGAAGTTCTGATCTTTCCGGTAACCCGGTCGGGAAATGGTCCCAGGACCCTTTCCCGACCGATCGGAAGGGCCATCATTGCGGGGGGAGAGGAGCAATCCTACTCCCCCCGTTTTTTTTCGGGCTGTCCATTTACAAGGCATACACTTTCGAATTATGATGTCATTTTACCGTTTTGGCCTTTGCATGGGGAATTTTATATGATGACGAAACCGATCAGCAGTGGCTTGCCTTTCGTGTCCTTGCGGGGACTCTTCATGGCCGCTTTTCTTCTGCTTCTTCTGGCGCCGGTTTCCGGTCATGCCGCCGCCGCAGAGAAAAAGCCGCCCGCAAAACCGACCGCCGAAGGGGGGGCGCCCAATAAAATCTGGAATATCGCTTGCGATGAAGACAAGGCGAGCAAGAAAAAACAGTGTTTCGTGAGTCAGGATCAGTACCATACCGCCAGCAAACAACTCGCGCTGCGTTTTTCGTTCGGCTATATCGACAGTGACAAAAAACCGGTGATCCTGGCAATGGTGCCACTGGGCGTCCATCTGCCGGCCGCCCCGCAAGTCAAGATCGATGACAAGTCCCTGCCGCTGGTCATGCAACATTGCACGCCGGCCGGTTGTCTGGGCGCCGTGCAATTGGATGCCGCCACTGAACAGCAGTTGCGCAAATCCAAGTCGGTCACCGTAGTGGTGCTCCCCATGGGTACCACCACCGCCATCGCCTTTCCGGTGAACATGGATGGATTTGAGAAGGAACTCAAACTGTTACGTTGATTCGACGCAAATTTGCCAAAAGGGCGATGGCACTCCTTGACTTCCCGCCACCGCCCGCGTAATATGCCTGAAATGCGGGAGTAACTCAGGGGTAGAGTGCAACCTTGCCAAGGTTGACGTCGAGGGTTCGAATCCCTTCTCCCGCTCCATTTATTTATTTTTTTGAATTTTTTTTAGGATAAGCGCATGCCGATCACATTCCATCCCAACGAGAGGACAGTCATCTTTATCGATGGCTCCAACCTTTATGCGGCGATCCGCTCGCTGGGATTCGATTTCGACTACAAAAAATTGCTCCAGCACTTCCAGAACAACAGCCGTCTGCTGCGGGCCTACTACTATACCGCCCTGGGTGACGATCAGGATTACTCGCCCATCCGGCCCCTGGTGGATTGGCTCGCCTACAATGGCTACGCGGTCATCACCAAGCCCATCAAGGAATATATCGATCCGGTCACCGGTCACAAACGGATCAAGGGCAACATGGATATCGAAATCGCCGTGGGCATGCTGCAAATGGCCCAGCATTACGACCATGCCGTCCTGTTTTCCGGCGATGGCGACTTCCGCAGCGTGGTGGAGGCGATCCAGAATCAGGGCAAGTTCGTCTCCGTGGTCAGCTCCCTGCTGACACAACCCCCGATGATCGCCGATGAACTCCGCCGTCAGGCCGATGAGTTCATCGAACTCAATACCCTCAAGCCCGAATTGATGCGCAATCCCCACTCCCAGCACAACGCGTGCCCCTCCGTCATTCCTCAGGCGGAACCCGCTCAGCCATCCGCAAACTGAACCATGGGTAAGGTCGCCTTTCTCTTTCCCGGACAGGGGTCCCAGGCCGTGGGCATGGGACGTGACCTGTTCGATCACGGGGACGATATCGCGCAACTGTTCCACCAGGCCGATGCCGCCCTGGGAATCCCCTTGACGGAATGGATGTTCCAGGGACCCGAAGACCGCTTGCGTCAGACGGAAAATACCCAGCCCTCCCTGGTGCTGACCGGTCTGGCCGCCTTCCGTCTGGTGACCAGCCGCACCACCTTGCGTCCGGATTTCGTGGCTGGCCATTCGTTGGGGGAGTATGCGGCCATTGCGGCGGCCGGCGGGTTTTCGCCCATGGATGCCATCCGTCTGGTGCGGGTCCGGGGCGAGGCCATGCGTGCGGCCCTTCCGCCAGGGGAGGGGGGCATGGCGGCGGTGCTCAATCTCGATGCGGCGGAGGTGGAAAATGTCTGCCGCGAGGCCGCCGAAGCCACCGGACAGGTGTGTGCCCCGGCCAATTTCAATACCGCAGCGCAGATCGTCATCAGTGGCCATCTCGCTGCCGTGGAGCGTGCCATGGCCCTGGCCAAGGCGAAACGGGCGCGTTGCGTCATGTTGCCGGTCTCGGCCCCTTTCCATTGCGCATTGATGGCCCCGGCCGCGCGGACCATGTCCGAGGTGTTGTCCAGCCAGGGGATCGCTGATTTGCAGGTGCCACTGGTGGCCAATGTCACGGCGCGGGAGACCCTCCAGGGCGAGACCATCCGGGCGCAACTCGTGGCACAGGTGACCTCCCCGGTACGTTGGGAGGCATCGATGCGCCGTCTGCTCGAACTGGGCGTGGACACCTTCGTGGAGTTGGGCACCGGTCAGGTGCTGACCGGCATGCTCAAGCGCATCGGCCAGGAGGTCCGGGCCGTGGCGGTGAACGGGCCGGCGGATCTGAATAAACTCGTTTTTTAATGTTTCTGCCTGTTTTCCCGCCAGACCAGCCACAGCCAGGTCAGGTGGAATCCCAGCCAAGACAATCCCATCCAGAAGAGATCGAAGCAGCCGGCGCAGCGGTCGAGGCGGGTTGCCATGCGGTCGTGCCACTCCAGCAGATCGAGGGGCAGCATCACCTGCCAGAACGATTGCCGCGCGAAGCCGCCGATGGCGTGCCAGCGCCGCAATGTGGCCCTGTTCCCCCCTTCCTGGCACAATTGCCGAAACAACCGGAAAAATGGCGTCAGGCGCAACGGGCCGGTGCGCTCCTGGTCGCGGTAGATGGCCGGGGCGCGTCTGGGAAACTCCAGGAGGTCGGCCCGCAGGGCGGTCAGAATCAGGGCGTTGAGCAGCGAGCGTTCCATGACGCCCTCCTGGCGGAAGCGGCGTGCCGAGGTCGCCAGTGTGCCGGGGAGGGTCAGCCAATGGCCCGTCGCGGCGATGCGGGGGGCGAGCCGCTGGTCCTCCAGAAACGGCAGATCCTCCGCGAAGCCCCCCAGTTCCAGAAAGTAGGCCCCCGCCAGCCACAGGCCCTGATCCCCGTTGCAACAACCTGGCCGGTTGAGAGCGCTTTTGGTCTCGAAGAAGCGGAAGATGCGTTCGTGGCCAGGGGGGCGATCGACGAAACGCAGCGGAAAATGGCCCGCGCAGCGCACCCCGTGCCGGGAGCGCGCCTGGCGCATGGCCTGCAATGCCCCGTGCAGCAGATCCGGATCCGCCAGACCGGAATCGGCGTGCAGAAACAGGAGATCCTCGCCGGTGGCGATCCTGGCGGCGGCATTCATCTGGGCGCCCCGGCCCGTGGGGGCGTGGACCAGGCGCGTTCCCGCCGCGCGGGCGGTTGCCAGGGTGCCGTCTTGCGAGCCGCCGTCTGCCACCAGGATTTCCAGCGTCACCCCCCGTTGTTGGCGCAGTTGCTCCAGGAGCGCGGGGAGGTGATGGTTTTCGTTTCGGGTGGGGATGATCACCGACAGGTCGATGCGGGGGGGGGGCATGGTCCGGTTGCCTCGTGTGGGCCAGGGTGGCGGTGGGGATACGATACAGGCAACGCGGGGTGTTTTGCAAAATGTTCCGAAACCATGTATGGTGGCGGGTGAGTGGGGCAGGGCGTGGGTGTCTGGCGAGGTGAAGGACGTGAAACGTTTTTTGGGCGGTTTGGTGTTGACTTGGTGTGTGATGGCGTGGGCCGCCCCGGTTCTGGCCGACAGCGGTGGTCGCCTGGTGGTCTTCACCACCGATTATTGTCCCTACTGCAAGGATTTCATGGAGCATGTGGCGCCGGCTTACCCCAAGACCTCCTTGGGCAAACGGTTCCCCATGACGATGGTGGACAATTTTTCGCCTCCCAAGGAGTGGGAGGAGATGGCGTGGCAGATTCGTTTCTATCCCACGTTTCTGGTTGTGGATCGGCAAGGCAAGACCCGGGGGCAGTTTCGTGGCTACCGTGGGGAGGAGTTCTTCTGGAGCGAACTGGAGGGGATCGCCTCTCGAGTCCCCGATAGCCACTAGGCGTTGGAAAGGAGCAACGGGGCATGTCATTTTTTGCGCGTCTCAAGGAGGGACTCTCCAAGACCAAGGAGATCCTCAACACCCCGCTGGAGGAACTCTTCGTCGGGGGCAAGGTCGATGCGGCGTTGCTGGAGGAGTTGGAGGATCATCTGGTGATGGCCGATTTCGGTGTCGAGACCGCCAGCCGGATCGTGAGCGAGGCCGGCGAGCGTTTGAACCGGAGACAAAAAAAGGATGCCAGCGCCATGCGCGCCGTGTTGCGGGAGACGATCCGCGAACGGCTTGAGGCGATCGGCGCGGCCAATCCAGTGCCGCCGCGCCGTACCCCATGGGTGATTCTGGTGGTGGGGGTGAACGGCGTGGGCAAGACCACCACCATCGGCAAGTTGGCGGCCTATCTCAAGGGCGTTGGCGAGCAGGTGTTGCTGGCCGCCGGGGATACCTATCGGGCTGCGGCCGTGGCCCAGTTGCAGCAGTGGGGGACCCGTTGCGGCTGTCAGGTGATCTCCCAGGGCCAGGACGCGGATGCCGCCTCGGTGGTGTACGATGCCCTGGCTGCGGCCCGGTCCAGGAAAGTGGACGTGTTGATCGCCGATACCGCCGGTCGTCTGCACACCAAGAGCAACCTCATGGAGGAGTTGAAGAAGATCAAACGGGTATTGGGGCGGCTCGACCCGGAGGCCCCCCACGAAACTCTGCTGGTGCTGGATGGCACCACCGGTCAGAACGCGATCAGCCAGGTGAAGACGTTTCACGAGGCGATCGGCATCACCGGCCTGGTGGTGACCAAGCTGGACGGTACGGCCAAGGGGGGCGTGGTGGTGGGCCTGAGCGAGAAGTTTCAGTTGCCGGTGCGGTATGTCGGCGTGGGGGAGGGGGTGGAGGATCTGCGGCCCTTCGACGCGCGCCAGTTCGTGGACGCCTTGTTCGACCCGTAGGGGGGAGCGTTGTTTGCCGTGAACGGAAGCGGAATCCTGGTTTGGTTGGTGATGTTTTTCCTCTTGGCCCCCGTGCCTCGTGCGTTGGCCGAAGCGGATTTGGTGAAGGAATATCGCCTGCGTTTCGAATTGCTGGAGCGGGAGGGCAAGCCCGATGCGCTGTTGGAACGCTCCCGTTGGCCAGGGAATGATTTTCTCAATTCCTATCTGGAATTGGAACTGATGCAACACCCCAGTCAGGAGTTGACCACGCAACGTCTGGAGGCGTTTTTCGCCAGTTGGCCGCATCATGCCCAGGCCGACCGGCTGGTGCGGTTCATGGAAAAGCGCGTGGCGGAGATGGATGCGGCCAGCGCGGAGCAGTGGTTCGCCAGACATCCGCCGAAGCTGCAACTGGCCCGCTTGCGGCATGTGGAGATCCTGGTGGGGCAGAACCGTCTCGGCGAGGCCTTCGCCCCCTGGCGCGATCTTTATCGGGAGGGGGCGGCGGTGGTGGTCAAGGCCATCGATGACGAGCACATCTTCTGGACCCGGTTGTCGGTCTCCGACCACGAGAGCCGCGCGCGGGCCATGCTGGGCAAGGGTGGCGCGGTGCTGGAACCGATCCTGCGTTACCTGCCGGCGCAACGGCGGGATCTCTTCCTGGTGCTGGATGCGGCCCGCCGGGGCGATGCGGGTTTGGGCGCCATGCTCAAGAAGGTGCAACTCACCGAATCCGAAACCCGCGAGTTGTGGCGGGAGCGTTTCGAAACCCTGCATCGCAGCGGGGCGAAGACGCAGCTTCTGACCCAGTTGCAGGGTCCGGAAGGGCAGAAGCTGGCCCCGGAGGATCGCCATCGCTGGCGATATCATTATGGTCGCGCCAAGGTGTTCCTCGATCGGGATTACCAGGGCGCCCTGCGCTTGTTGCTGGAGAATGTACGCGACAAGGGGGGGGCGCTGGAGGATTCGTTGTGGCTGGCCGGCTGGAGCGCCCTGCAGAGCGGCGACCGCGTCCAGGCCGAGGGATTGTTCATGCAATTGGCCAAGGATGGCGTCTCTTCCCAGGGGCGCAGCCAGGGGGCCTATTGGGCGGCCCGCCTGGCCGCCGAGGGGGAGCGGAAGCTCTTTTGGCTGCGTCAGGCGGCCAAAAATCTGGACAATCTGCACGGTTTGCTGGCCAAGGAGGAGGCGGACGGTTTTCTGCCCTCTCTCAAGAGCGAGGACACCGGCTCCTGCCCGGACGATCATGGCCGGATCTCGCCGGAGGAGGCTGGCGGGTTGCGTCTGCTCCAGGAGGTGGGGCGGGATTGGTACAATGGTCCGGAGATTCAGAAACTGGGGGAGCGGTACAACCTGACCCCGGAGGAGAAGCTCTGCCTGGCGATCCGTTACGGGGCGGCAGAACTGGCGCTCAAGCTTGGCGCCGAGGTTCAGAAGAAGGATCGGGTGATCTGGCGTGGGCTTTATCCGGTGCCGAACTGGGTTCCGGATGGGGGCTGGCGGTTGGCGCCGGCCCTGGTATTGGGGACCAGCCGTCAGGAGAGCCAGTTTTATCCGCGCGCCGAATCCTCGGCCAAGGCGTTGGGGGTGATGCAACTGATTCCCGATACGGCGACCATGGAGGCCAAACAGTCGAACTTCCCGCCTGCCACCCGTTTCCGGTTGCAGATTCCCCATTACAACATGGCGCTCGGTCAGGCTTACATGGAGCGGATGCTCAAGGCGTTCGACGGGGATCTGGTGCTGGCGTTGTGCGCCTACAACGCCGGACCCGGTCGGGCCAGGGAGTGGCAGGAGCGGCGGCGCAAGGAGGACCCCATGACCTTCATCGAGAACATCCCGTTCACCGAAACCCGCACCTACGTCAAGCGGGTGTTGACCGGGGTGGGGATCTACCGTTTGCAGTTGGACGGCAAGGTGTCGATGCGGGATTATGTGGCGCAGGGCGGTCCTGGTCTGGAAGCCTTGCGTCCCAGGCCGGCGCCTTGATGCGCATCGGGGTGAGCGCCTGTCTGCTGGGCATGCCGGTGCGTTATGACGGTGGCCACAAGGCCAGTGCTGCGCTCATGGCGATCGAGGGAGCCGGGGTGAGTTGGATGCCGATCTGTCCGGAGGTGGAATGCGGGCTTGGGATTCCCCGCGAGCCGATGCGCCTGGAGGCCGAGCCGGACGCCCTGGCGTTGCGAACCGTGACCACACGTCTGGATCACACACACCGCCTGATCGCGTGGTGCGCGTGGCGTCTGGATGGCCTGGAACGGGCAGGGGTGGCGGGCTTTGTGTTCAAGAGTCGTTCTCCCTCGTGTGGTCTGGCCGGTGTGCCGGTATGCGACGCGCAAGGCCATCCGGTCGGGGAGGGGGCCGGGTTGTTCGCGCGGGCGTGCGGGCAGCGGTTTCCCGGTTTGCCGCTGGTGGAGGGGGATCGGGTCGTGGATTGGCGGGGGTGGTTGGCGCTCTGCGCCAAGCGGGGAAGATAGGTCATGGTGCGGATCACCGGCGGGGAGTTGCGTGGCCGCCTTTTGCGCAACGTGCCGGACGAAGGGGTGCGTCCCACCACGGGCCGGGTGCGGGAGGCGGTTTTTTCCATGCTGGGCGAGCGGGTGCGCGGTGCCCTGGTATTGGATCTGTTCGCCGGGAGTGGGGTGATGGGGTTGGAGGCGCTCAGTCGGGGCGCCAGGGGGGTGTTGTTCGTCGAGCGGGAGGGGAGGGTGGTGGAGCGGTTGCGTGATAACTTAAATTATTGCCGCATGGAAGCCCGTGGCAAGGTGGTGCATGGTTCCGTGCTGGCGGCGGATCTGGAGGGGGGGATACGGCGTGCGTTCGGGCGTCGTTTTGGGGAGTGGGCGCCGTTCGATCTGCTGTTCATGGATCCCCCCTATGGTCGGGGTTTGATTCCGGCCACCCTGGACGCCTTGTCCCGTGCTCCGGGATTGTTGGCCATCGATGCCCTGGCCGTGGCCGAGCACGAACCTGGCGGCGAGGGGCGGGTGACGGCGGCAGGGTGGCATCCCGTGCAACAGCGCCGTCATGGTGATACCCGGATTTCCGTTTGGCGCTGGCTGGCGCGTGTGTAATTTTTATTTTTTGATTGCCCTCTTTTATTTTGTATCAATGTTGTCACTTAACATCCAATACATTCTGCTGGACAACGTTTTCTGATTGTGGTATTGATTACCACCGTGCGAGCCGAAGCAAAACAATACCCACCCCCCCTTGGCGTTGCGCCATCATTTGAGTATGAGTAAATATCTGCTATTGTTATATTTATTCCTCAGTTAAATAACTTTTTATCTATATAATCGTGATGATTGAAAAAAATATGCCAAATACTATGCAAAAATTGACAGCAAGAATCATGATTCTCTTTTGGGGGTTCGCGTTTCTCGTATCTGGCAGCATCTATTGGTACTGGCGAAATATCGTGGTGGAGCAAATCCGCGTTCAGGAACAGGTCAAGGTGGATTTGTTGACGCCCTTGCTCGCCAACCAGGCCATGGAGATCCTGGAAATCCAGGATCCTGACAATCGGGACTTTCAACTGGATGTGATTGCCAACAGGATTTTGCTGACCAAAGATCCGCTGACCGGCCAGTTATTGTTCGAGGGCATCGAGTTGGAGGGGGAAGGGGGCATTCAGTGGTTGCACAGAATGCCGAAACCGGATTTCAAGGGGTTCAGCGCGGAAACCATTTTGCTGTCGGAAAGTCGCATGGCCCCGGTCGGCATTTTGCGTCTTCATTATTCTGGCGCCTTTTTCGAGCAATTGCAACAACAGGGAAAACAAAAACTTTTATATATATTATTATTTACCGTTATTGTTCTTTTCATGATATGGTATGTGTTGTTTCTGGAAATCAAACCGCTGAGCCTGCTGGCCACGGCCCTGCAACATCGTCACCCCTCCTTGACCACGCCTGCCTTGCCGGTCCTGTCAAAAATGGCCAGCAGTGAAATTCGCTATGTGTACGAGGCGCTCCGTGACCTGTTGCAGGCCCTGCGAGACGAAAGGGAGGGCCTGGAAGAGCGGGTCATGCAGCGCACCGAGGAGTTGCGGCAGGCCAAAAGTGTTGCCGAGGCCGCCAACCAGGCCAAAAGCGCGTTTCTGGCCAACATGAGCCACGAAATCCGTACCCCGCTCAATGCGATTCTGGGCTTGATCGATCTGGCGATCGCCAAACAGCCGGACAGGCACATATTGGATTATCTGACCAAGACACGCCTCGCCTCCAGAACCCTGTTGGGAATTATCAATGATATTCTCGATTTTTCCAAAATCGACGCCGGCAAGCTGGAACTGCATCCCGCGAGCGTTCCTCTTGGCGACCTGCTGCAACATATGGCGGATCTGTTCGAATATCAACTGCACGAAAAAAATCTCACATTGCGGTTGGAGATCACGCAGGTGGCCGACCTGACGGTGCTGGCGGACGCACTGCGGCTCGAACAGATTCTCCTCAACCTGATCGGCAACGCCATCAAGTTCACCGACCGTGGCGCCATCACGCTGAGCGCGCATGCCGTGAAGTTGCATGACGACCAGATCCAAATCCATTTCGCTGTCATGGATACCGGCATCGGCATTGCGCCGGAAAAGTTGGCGACCATTTTTGATGCCTTTGTTCAGGCGGACGGCTCGCTGACCCGCAGCCATGGCGGCACGGGACTCGGCCTGGCCATCACCAAACGGATCGTGGCGGGGATGGGAGGGGCGATCCAGGTGGAAAGCGCGCCAGGGCAGGGCAGTGTCTTTCGTTTTCATATTTCTTGCCGGAGTTCCGTCGGAGCCTCCGACCCGCATGGCTCCTCGACGCCACCGCCGATCGATCCCGCAGCGTTACAGGCCATCCGTGGCGCCAGGATCCTGGTGGTGGAAGACCACCCCGTCAATCGGCAGGTGGCCAGGGAGTTGCTCGAAAGCATCGGGTTGGTGGTCACGGTCGCCGTCAACGGCCAGGAGGGGGTCCTGTATGCCGGGCAATTCCCCTACGAGGCCATCCTGATGGATATCCAGATGCCGCAAATGGACGGTTATCAAGCCGTCCGGAGCATCCGTGCCTTCCCCCGTCCGAGTGGCGTGCCGATCATCGCCATGACGGCTCATGCCCTGGAAAACGATCGGGCGAAGTGTCTGGCGGCGGGGATGAATGACCATGTCAGCAAACCCATCGACCGGCAACGATTGTTCGCCACCTTGCTGCGCTGGATCAAGCCAGGCGTACCCGTCGCCGGATCAGCGGATGAGCGCACCGCCCAATCCCGGTCTTCCCTTCCGCAAACGTTGCCTGGGTTCGATCTGGTCGCGGCCATGAAACGATGGCATCACGATCAGGTCGTTTATCATGCCCGTTTGGTCGATTTTGGTCGCTGTTATGCCTCGCTGGAGGGGCAAATTCGTGCCGCGCTCGCCGACGGGCAATACGATGAGGCCATCCGGCTGGCGCATGCCTGCAAGGAGTTGGCGGAGGAGTTGTCCGCCCCTCGGTTGTTCGCCGTCGCCGCTGCCTTGGAGCGATCGATCCATGCGGGTCACGGCCAGGAGTGGGTCGTGCCGCTCGGTGCGTTTGCCCAGGCGTTCGAGGAGGTGACGCAATCGATTCGGCAACTGGCGACCGTTTACCAGCCGCCGGCGACCTGGTCGATTCTGGTGGTGGACGACGACCCCATGTTTTGTCAACTCTTGACGTGGATGCTGGAGGGGGACGGCCACCATCTCACGCGCTGCGAGCATGCCTTGCCTGCCTTGGAGGTGTTGCGTGCCGGGTCGTTTCATCTGATCATGGCCGACCTGCGGATGCCCGATATGAACGGCATCGAACTCGTGCGTCGCATACGCGCCATGGAGGGACCGAATGCCACGCTCCCCATCCTCATCATCACCGCCGATGTCTCCCAGGAGATCGAGGAGAGCTGTGTCGCGGCAGGTGCGGCCTGTCTTTTGAACAAATCGTTTACCCAACACCAGTTGCGTCAGGTTCTGGAAGAACTGCTCGTCGCCACGGGAACCCAGTCCCCTGTTGCTCTGTTGACATCGTCCTCATGACCGGTCCATCGCGCAAGAATCGCATCCTCTGGTTGGTCTGGTTGGTGGGCATGTCCCTCTCCTGGCGCGCCAATGCCGCCGAGACGCCCCCATCCTCCGGCGACGATTCGGAGCAGGCGGCTTATCGCGAATTGATGGCGGTCATGGCGGATGCCTCCTCCATCGCCACCAAGACCCGCTTGAATGCCGATTTCGTGCCGGGCATGGTCACCGTCATGCACGGCAAGGATCTGGCGGCCAAGGGCGTGCGCGATGTGCTGGAAGCGTTGAACATGGTCCCTGGCTTTCATGGTGGTATTGGTGAACTGATCGTGCGCGGGGTGTCCAAGTGGGGATCCGGCAAGGTCAAAATCCTGCTGAATTCGACTCCGGTGGATCATGCGTTGACCGCCAGGGTGTTACCTGCATTGTATTTGCCGATTCATGCCGTGGAGCGCATTGAAGTCATGCGTGGTCCTGGCAGCGCCGTGCATGGCGAAAATGCGTTTCTTGGTGTGGTTAATATTATTACTTATTCAAATAATAATCAATTGGTTGTCGGGGTCGGCGACCACGCCGCGCTGTTGGGCGTGGGGGCCTACGCGGCAAGGGATCCCAAAACCGGCTTGGGCATGCATCTGCAGGTGGGCGGGGTGACGGATCCCGGAGAACGCGTCGGAAGCGGTCCGGACATTCTCCACTCCCCCGCCATCAACCAGCCCGCCATCTCTCATGCCCCAGGCGATGTCATGCAAGGTCAACGGCAGCGATTCGGCGTGCTGACCCTGGACTATCGGAAATGGAGCCTGGAAGCGCGCTATCTCGATTACGCCACCACGGACTGGTTTGGCACCGCCGGCGCCCTTCCGCCTCCGGATGACCGGATGATTTGGGACCATGGGGAGTGGGGGATCCGATTGCAAAACCAGGCCGATCCGACTGCCGATCTCCATCTGACCACGCGGTTCGGTTGGTCGGAGCATGAGATGGGCTTCGACAAACTGAACTTCTTTCCGCCAGGATTGATCACCCCCAATCCGTCCGGGGGATGGTATTTTCATCCGCAGGGCGTGGTGGGCAGCAGTTATGCCCGCGAGGAACGGTTGGATGGTGGCGTGGAGATGCTCTGGAGCGGGTTGGCGCGGCATCGTCTCCTCATGGGTCTGGATCTGGCGCGCATCCAGCTTGCGGATGTCTGGACGGAGATCAATGTCGATTTTCCCGCCAGCCTGGCGCAGACGAATTGGCATCGGCTGGACGACGATCATGCCTGGATCAAGTCTGGAGTGCATCGCAGAATGACCGGCATTATGTTGCAGGATCAGTACGCCGCAACCGATCATCTCGACCTGATCGCCGGGGCGCGGCTCGACCATTACGACGATGTCGGGAGCGCGTTTGCGCCCCGGATCGGTCTGGTATATCGGCTGACGGATCGCCATATCCTCAAGGGACAATTCGGCCAGGCCTTCCGGCCGCCGACGCTGTTCGAGATGTACGCCAACAATTTCGTCATTTCCGGCAATCCGGAAATCAAACCGGAAAAGATCGATACTTATGAAATTGGCTATATTTATCGCGATACGAGTCGCCTGTGGCGCGTCACATGGTTTCATTCGCGGCTCAAGGAGATGATTGCGGCGGATAACAGCACCGGAAAATTCAAGAATGGCGATGGCGCCAGACTGAGAGGGATGGAGGTGGAATGGGAGGAGGCCATCGACACCCTGTGGAAGATCGATGCATCGGTGTCCTTTGTGGATGCCAGGGACATGGCGACCGGACGGCAGATCGAGCAATCCGCCAACTGGTTGGGTCATGCGGGTTTGACCTGGGAACCGTGGCCGGATTACGGCATGGCCGTCCGGTATCGTTTGGTCGGTCCTCGCAATCGTGCCGTGGATGATATCAGGCCGAAACTGGCTCAGAGCCATTTCGTCGATGTGACGGGCAGCAGGCATCGTTTGCTGGATCGCAAATGGACCGTGACGGCAGCCATCAGAAATCTTTTCGATGTCAGGCAAATCGAGCCTGCAAACAGCACTTACCCGGAAGATCTTCCCCTGGCAGGCCGGACCTGGTCTTTGTTGTTCCATTATGAATATAAATGATTATAATAAGTAAATTTTTGATATATATTTTGATTTTTTATTTAAATATAATGTTATTTTTTGTGTTTGCTGCCGATGACAAACAAGATTTGATCCATCTTGGCATCAAGATGTTCCCTGCCATGGTGGGTGGGGACCTGGACCTGCATCTCAAGCGCAATGCCGCCGGGAATGTGTTGTTGTTGGTGGTGTTTGCCAATCATTCCGTTGCGGCCGATGAGATCGTGAAACGCCTGCAAGGCATGACCTCCTTCATCCTGACCTATCCCGTCGAGGTGCGCCATGCCCGGTTGAATCAATTGGATGATTTCATCGATCAATCCCTTGGCGGCGTTTTTCTGAGCGAACCCCTGGCCGATGCCGATCGGGCCTTGTTGCGGCAATTCGGCATGCGAAAAAGCATCCTGATCTTCTCGCCGTTCGCCAGGGATGTTCAGGAAGGGATCACGGCGGGCCTGTTCATCGCCACGCAAGTCAAACCCGCCTTGAACCGGCTCGCCTTGCAGGAAAGCGGCCTGCGCATGAATCCCCTGTTCCTGAAGGCCGCCAAGATCTACCCTTGAGCAAGACTGTTGCGGACAAAAAAACGGTCGCGGTTGTCTGGCATCCGTTGCGGAATCCTCGCCAGGGGGATTAAAATTCCGCCTTTGGAAAAAAGACGAGGCACGATCCACACAAGGAGCACATGAACAGAATCGCGGTCTATCCGGGGATGTTCGATCCCGTGACGTTCGGCCACCTCGACATCATCCGCCGTGGCGCGGCCCTGGTGGATCGCCTGATCGTGGCGGTGGCGGTCAATATCGAAAAAAAATCTCTTTTTACCAGCGAGGAGCGCATCCGCTTCCTGGAAGAGGCGGTGAACGGCATTCCAGGGGTGGAAGTGTGCCGGATGGACGGGTTGCTGGTCGATTTCCTGCGTGCGCAAAACGCCGGGGTCGTGCTGCGCGGCCTGCGCACGGTCTCCGATTTCGAGTACGAGTTCCAGATGGCCGGCATGAACCGCATCCTGCATCCCGGTCTGGAAACCGTCTTTCTGGTGGCCGGCGAGGCGTTCCAGTTTCTCTCCTCGCGGCTGGTCAAGGAGATCGCGGGCATGGGCGGCGACGTGAGCCGCTTCACCCCACCCGCCGTCCTCCCCGAATTGCGCCGCCGCATGATGGCGCGCCTGGAACGAGGTCCGGGTTGAACAACCTGTTCATCAAGAACTTCGGCTGTCAAATGAACGTCTACGACGCCTCCCGCATGGCGGCGTTGCTCCAGGATGCACTGGGCTACCGTCAGGTGGAGGAGCCGGCCTCCGCCGACCTGATCATCCTCAATACCTGCCACATCCGGGAAAAGGCCGCCGAAAAGCTCTTCTCGGAATTGGGCCGCCTGCGCAAGAACGTGGCCGGACGCCCGGTGATCTTCGCGGTGGGCGGCTGCGTCGGCCAGGCCGAGGGGGAACTCATCTTCCGCCGCGCCCCTTTCGTCTCCCTGGTGTTCGGCCCCCAGAACTATCACCACCTGCCCGATATGCTGCGCCGCCTGGAACGGGAAGGGGGACGGATCCTCGCCAACGAGGAGCCGCCCGATTCCAAGTTCGATGCCCTGCCCGCCGTCACCACGGGTGGCCCGGTGGCCTCGGTGGTGGTCCAGGAAGGGTGCAACCGCTTTTGTACCTACTGCGTGGTCCCCTTCACCAGGGGTCGGGAGTGGAGCCGCCCGGTGGAGGCGATCCTGGCAGAGGCCGCCAGCCTGCTGCGACAAGGGGCGCGGGAGATCCAGCTCCTCGGCCAGAACGTCAACGCCTACCAGGGCATCGACCGGGAGGGGATCCCCCACGATCTGGCCCTGCTCATCCAGCGGGTCGCCCTGCTCCCAGGGCTGGAGCGGATCCGTTTCGTCACCTCCCACCCCGCCGACATGAACGACGACCTGGTGGCGGCGTTCCGCGACGTGGAGCAACTCTGCCCCTATCTCCATCTGCCGATTCAGAGTGGTTCCGACCGGGTGCTGGCGTGCATGGAGCGAGGCCACTCCGTGGCGGACTATCTGGGCTGGATCGAACGGCTGCGCGCCACCGTGCCCGACATCGCCCTGGCATCGGATTTCATCGTCGGCTTCCCCGGCGAAACCGAGGACGACTTCGCGCAAACCCTGGCGCTGGCCGAACGGGTGGCGTTCGATCACGCCTATTCGTTCGTCTTTTCCCCCCGGCCCGGAACCCTGGCCGCCACCATGCCGGATCCCGTCCCCCCGGAAGTCGGCGCCCGTCGCCTGGCCGTGCTCCAGGAACGGTTGAACGCCATGCAACTGGCCGGAAACATCGCCCGCGTCGGACGCCTGGAGCCGGTCCTGGTGGAGGGCGTGGCCAAACGAGGCGACGGCGGCGAGGTGACCGGCAAGACCCCCCAGGGCCGCACCGTGAATTTCCCCGGCGATCCCTCCCTCGTTGGTCGTATCCTGGAAGTGCGCATTACCGAAGGGTTGCCCAACTCCCTGCGCGGAAAATCGGCTTGAACCATGTCGAATTCATTTCAGAAACGGATCGGATCCGCCGTAATATATCTCCATGAAACCCCTGTTCCCCGCATCGGATGAGGTCGCGTCGGGCGAGACCACGACCGCGACCCTGGCATTTCCCGACAATCGCCTGGTGGCGCATCTGTGCGGGGCGCTGGATCTGCATCTGCGCTTGGTGGAGGAGCGGATGGGCGTGGCGCTCCACCCCCAGGGCAACAACGTCACCCTGACCGCCTCTCCCGACCGGGTGGAGAAGGCGCGCCGTCTGCTGGAGATGCTCTATGCCGCCCTGGAACAGGGGCAGACGGTGGATCTCCAGCGGGTGGAGGCGGGTCTGCTCGCCCTGGAAAAGGACGAAGCGGCGGACGAACTCCTGCTCGGCAAATGGGCGTTGCGCACCCCGCTCAAGGAAATTCATCCCCGCACCCCGCGTCAGGCGGAGTACCTGCGGTTGATCGCCAACACCGGTCTGGTGTTCGCCCTGGGTCCGGCGGGGACGGGCAAGACCTACCTGGCGGTGGCGGCGGCGGTGGCCTCCCTGAGCGAAGGGAGGGTGGCCCGCATTATCCTGACCCGCCCGGCGGTGGAGGCGGGGGAGCGGTTGGGCTTTCTGCCGGGGGATTTGCAGGACAAGGTGGACCCGTATCTGCGTCCCCTGTATGATGCATTGTACGAAATGCTCGGATACGAGAAAGTGGAGCGGATGCTGGCGCGCAATCTGCTGGAAATCGCCCCTCTGGCCTATATGCGGGGACGTACCCTTTCGGAGGCGTTCATCATTCTGGATGAGGCTCAAAATGCCACGGTGGAGCAGATGAAGATGTTCTTGACCCGCTTCGGGGAGGGGTCCAGGGTGGTGGCGTGCGGCGATGTCACCCAGGTGGACCTGCCGTCGCATCAACAATCCGGCCTCGCCCATGCCGTGGAGATCCTGCATGGCGTGGAAGGGATCGCCGTGGCCCGCTTCACCCATCGGGACGTGGTGCGTCATCCCCTGGTGGGGCGCATCGTGAGGGCTTACGAGGAGGCCGCCGCAAGACGGTCCACGCGGGGGATGCATGGCCGTTGATCGCGAAAAAGTGGCCGCCCGCCTGCGGGGGCGCTCCCTGGACGGCGCCGGATTCTGGAAGGTCTCCGTGCTGGTGGATGTGCTTTTGTTTCTGTGTCTGGTCGGGGTGTTGACCCTGATCTTTTCGCCGGTGGTGTTGCGGCCCCTCTATCTGCCCCAGGTCGGGGATATCGCCACGCGGGACATCAAGGCGGATCGCGACCTGCTGGTCGAGGACAAGGAGACCACCAAAAAGCGCCGTTGGGAGGCCGCCGCCGCGACCGTGCCGGTGTACGACTGGGATCCCGGCATGATGGAAGCCGTCGGCCATCGCATCTGGGAACACCTGAAATGGCTGGAAGAGGTGCGCCTGACCCCCATGCGCGACGAGAAGGAACGGATCCGCGACCTCTTCTCGCAACGCATCGAGGACGAGGTGGAGCCGGCGGCCTTCCATACCCTGATGGGGATCAAGGACCTCTCCCTGTTGGCCACCGAGATCGCCACCTGGCTGGAGGGGTATAGCCAGATTCGCGTGGTGAGCGGACCGGAGGTGCTCAATGACCTGGCTCACATCCCCTACGTGGTGCATGCGGTCGGCGAGGACGTGAGCCGCACCACCGCCGGAACGGGCGCCAAGGATCTCATGGATCTGGCCGGGTTGCGCCGCCTGCTGGAAAAATCGGCCCCCCAGAAGCTCTCCATCATGCCGGAGGCGGTGCGCAAATGGGTGCTGGACCAGGTGGGCATCCACGTCCGGCCAACCCTGGTGCTGAACCTGGCCGAGACCAAGGCCCGCCGCGAACAGGCGGCCGCGACGGTCGATCCGGTCTTTTATCAGTTGCGGCGCGGGCAGTTGATCATCCAGGAAGGGGCGGAGGTCACCGATGTCGCCCGGCTGAAGATCGATGCCCTCAACCAGAACCGCTGGACCGGCAAGATGGCCATGAACATCCTCGGCCTGTTTGCGGCGTTGCTGCTCTGCCTGTGGCTGGGACGCAAGTTTCTGTTGGTCACTTCCGGCGAGTTTCCCAGGGAGCGTCAGACCTTCTACATCCTGGGGACCATCCTGCTGGTGACCTCCCTGTTGTCGAGCATTACCTTCACCATCGGCCAGGGCCTGGCGGAGATCTTTTCCTGGCCGACCCGGATGGCCTCGTATCTGCCCCTGGCGGCCATGGGGTCGGCTATGGCCGCCATGACCATCGGCGCGCGCGCGGGGATTCCGGGCAGCGCCCTGATCCTGGGGATCATCCTCTCCTTCCTGTGCGCCCTGGAGACCAGCGGCGGGTTGCCGTTCTTCCTCTATTTCATGCTCGGTTCCCTGGTAAGCGGGGCCGTATTGCGCGTCTGTCGTCACCGCTACGACGTGCTGATCGCAGGGTTCTGGGTGGGGCTGGCCCAGATGATGGCCTTGCCCGCCGTGGAGCTGTTGTCGGATCGTCCCCCGTCCTGGGAGTGGATCCTGGGGGCCAGCATGGCGTTGGGCAGCGGCCTGATGACCGGCCTGTGGACCCTGGCCGTGATCCCCTTGTTCGAGTTTCTTTTCAATATCAACACCGATTCCCGGTTGCTGGAGCTGGCCTCCGGGGATCATCCCCTGCTCAAGACGCTCTCGCTGCGCTCGCCCGGCACCTATCACCATTCGGTCATGATGGGCAATCTGGCGGAGGCCGCCGCCGAGAATATCGGCGCCAATCCCCTGATGGCCCGCGTGATGGCGCTCTATCACGACATCGGCAAAATGACCAAACCCCATTATTTCGTCGAAAATCAGTCCGGGGAGAACCGCCATGACCACCTGTCGCCCTCCATGTCGGTCAAGGTGATCCAGGGACATGTCAAGGACGGGGTGGATCTGGTGCGGCAGTACAAGCTGGGGGGACCAATCATGGAGGCGGTTACCACCCATCATGGCACCTCGTTGTTGCAGTTCTTTCACAACCGGGCGGTGAATCAGGCCGCCAAGCGCGGGGAACAGATCGCGGAGGCCGACTTCCGCTATCCGGGTCCCAAGCCCCAGTCCCGCGAAGGGGGGATCCTGATGCTGGCCGACTCCGTCGAGGCGGCGGCGCGCACCCTGAAAACCCCATCCCCCGCGCAGATTCAGGCCCTGGTGGAGCGCATCGTCGCCGCCAAGATCCGCGACGGGCAACTCCAGGAGTGCCGCCTGACCCTCCAGGAGATCGCGCGTATCGAAGAGGCATTCACACGGGTATTGACGTTGGGCTTCTATCATCGCCGGATCGAGTATCCGGATCAGATCAAGAAACGCGCGGAAGGAGTACGCCATGCCGGCAACAGTTCTGGTAAATCTTTACTCTCCCCGCTGGGGCGAGGTTGAGGAACAGGTCGCCAGGGCGGTTCGCGCCACCCTGGAGGCCGAGGGCCGAGGGCTTGGCGAGGAGGTGGAAGTCGGCATCCTCCTGACCAACGACGAGCACTCGCGGGAACTCAACCGGCGGCATCGCGGCCTGGATCGTCCGGCCAATGTCCTGTCGTTCGCCATGGACGACGGCGATGCCTTCCCGGACACGGACGAGGGACCGGTGTTGTTGGGCGATGTGGTGATTCCCCACGAGACCACCCTGGCCGAGGCCGGCGAGGCGGGCGTCACCCTGGAGGCGCGGTTGATCCATCTGGTGGTGCATGGGGTGTTGCACCTGCTGAGGTATGATCACGAGCGCTCCGAGGCCGAAGCCGAGCGGCAGGAAGCGCGGGAGATCGCGATTTTGGCCGGTCTCGGCATCGCGGATCCCTATGGCTGAGCGGGTCGCATCCTGGCGGGACCGGGAGGCGTTGGGGGCGCTGCTGGCCGGGATGGTGGCCGTATTGGGGCTGCCCCCGGATCCCTTGCCCCTGCCGATGATCGTTGGCCTGGCGGTGTTGATACGGCTGGTGGAGACCGCTGCCCCGCGCCGGGGGGCGTGGCTGGGGTTTTGTTTCGGGTTGGGCCATTTCAGCCTGGGGCAGGCGTGGCTGTGGAACAGCCTGCACACCTTCGGCGGATTGCCTGCGCCGGCAGCGATCGGGTTGATGCTGGGGCTGGCGGCGATCCTGGCGCTTTATCCGGCCCTGTTCGGGGCGGTGTTGCCGCGTCTGGCCGGCCGGCCCTGGCTGTTGCCGTTGGCCGCCCCGGCGTTGTGGGTGGTCACCGAATGGCTGCGCGCCCATCTGTTGAGCGGTTTTCCCTGGAATCTGGCCGGGTATGCCTGGGACGGGTCGTTGACCATGCTTCAGGTGGCGGATCTGGGTGGGGTGTATTTGCTCTCTTGGCTGATCCTGTTTTGCGCGGCACTGGTGGCGGTATTGGCGCGGCCCGCAGAGTGGCGGCAGCGGGTTTCCTGGTTCGTGGTGATCGGGTTGGCCGCCGGGACGCTGGGGGGTGGGTGGTTCTATGGGCAGTGGCGGCTGGCCGGGCTGCGGGAGGGGATCGAACGGGACATCTGGGCCGCTCCGGTACGCATGGCCATCGTGCAGGGCAATATCCCCCAGAAGATGAAATGGGACCCGGCCCATCAGGAGGAGGGGTTGCGGCGTTATCTGGATCTTTTGGCCGATCTGGCCAATCCGGTGGATCTGGTGGTCTGGCCGGAGACGGCGGCGGCCTTTTTTTTGCAAGCCGCGCCGCGCGAGTTGCGGCGGATCGCGGATGCGAGCCGGGGGTTGGGGGCGCCGATCCTCACCGGCGCACCCATGGCGGATCGTGAGTCCGAGGGGAGCAAGGAGTGGTTGTATTTTAATAGTATGGTCATGGTTGATGCCGAAGAGAAGGGAGAGTTCCGGAATCGCTACGACAAGGATCACCTGGTGCCGTTTGGAGAGTATATTCCATTTCGGGCATTGCTGCCTGGTAATCTGCAAAAATTGACCCATGGCACCAAGGATTTTTCCCGTGGCGGTGAGCCTGAGCCGATGGCGTGGGGGCATGGGGCGATCGGGGCGTTGATTTGCTATGAGGTGATTTTTCCCGACGAGGTGCGTTTGTTGGCGGTGCGGGGTGCGCGTTGGCTGATCAACGTCACCAACGACGCCTGGTTCGGCGAGTCGGCCAAGCCGCAGCACTTGGCCATGGCGCGCATGCGGGCCGTGGAGAACCGGTTGCCCATGATTCGGGTGGCCAACACCGGGATTTCGGCGATGTTCGATCATTTGGGTCGGGAATTGGGGCGTATCGATCCGAACCAGAAGGGGGTATTGGAGCGAACCGTGACCCGTGGCACCGGCCAGAGTGTTTGGGTGCGCACCGGGCGTTATTGGATCTGGTTGTGGCTGGGGCTGTGCCTGGTCGGTCTGGCATTGACACGCAAGAGTGCTTGATTTCGTTTTTAATTATTAGGGGTCCAGGGGGATTATCCCCCTGGTGGGGTCCAGGGGCGAAGCCCTTGGGGTTTTGCTTTTGACTTTTGCTTTTGACTTTTGCTTTTCAGCGCGCTCTTCTCAAGAAGCTTTTTTCGCGTGCCTTTTGCGCGAAAAAAGCGCCGCGCGCCGCCTTCGCAGGCTCTCTTTTTTTTGTTTCCGCCTTTTGGAAACGAAAAAAAGAGAGCCTGCATAATGCATTCAAGCCCGTTGGGCAATACGCAGGCCCGCTTCCTTGTTTTTCGCAAAAGGCGCGAAAAACAAGGAAGCGGGCCTGCCAAGGCGCACTCGTACAAACCGAGTGATTTGAGGCGCGCTGCGCTTTTTTTCGCGCAAAAGGCGCGCGAAAAAAAGCTTTTGATAAAGCGCGCTGGGTACCAAGGACTCACGCCCTTGGATCCCACCAAGTGCTCACGCCCTTGGATCCCACCAGGGGGATAATCCCCCTGGACCCCTAATAATTTGGAACCTTGGCGTCCAAACTGGATGCGGTTTTTAGGAGCGTGACACCATGACGATGGAATCTTCCACCCCGGTTCCGGTTGGCCGTCCGAGTTGGGATCGCCACTGGATGGACGCCGCCCATCTGGCCGCCCAAATGAGCACCTGCGCATCGGGCCGCAAGGTGGGCGCGGTCTTCGTGCGGGACAAACGACTGCTGGCCACCGGCTTCAACGGGGTGCCGAGCGGTTATCCCCATCCCGATATCTGCGCACGCCGAGTGGCGGGTCTGCCCAGCGGACAAGGACTGGACCTGTGCGTCTGCGCCCACGCCGAGGCCAACGGGGTGGCCAACGCCGCCCGCCACGGAGTCCCCCTGGAGGGATCCGTGGTCTACGTCACCTGCCAGCCCTGCGCTTCCTGCATGGGGATGCTGGCCAACGTGGGGATCAGACGGGTGATCTTCGGCGGTCCCTATCCCGACGAACGTTCCCGCGTGATCGCCGAGCATGCCGGGATCGAATTGATCTGCCTGGCGGAGGAGTGCCGATAGAACCCCCGGTGCGGAGGACGTTCATCCCCCCAGGTTGAAAAAGGCAATGGATTGCCGCATCAATTCCGCCTGGGCGTTCAACTCCTCGGAAGTGGCGGCCAACTCCTCGGAGGCCCCGGCATTCTGCTGGATCACCTGGTCCAACCGCTGGATCGATTGGTTGATTTCCAGGGCCTTCTGGCTCTGCTCCTGGCTGGCGGCGTTGATCTCCTGAATCAACTCGGAGGTCTTGAGGATGTCGGGCACCAGTTCGTGAATGATCGCCCCGGCCCGTTCCGCCACCGATACGCTGGAACTGGAGAGTTGGCCGATCTCGCTGGCTGCGGTTTGGCTGCGCTCCGCCAGTTTTCTCACTTCGGCGGCCACCACCGCGAACCCCTTGCCCTGCTCCCCGGCCCGCGCTGCCTCGATGGCCGCGTTCAGGGCCAGCAGGTTGGTCTGTCTGGCGATCTCCTCGATGATGCCGATCCGCGCGGCGATCTCCCGCATGGCGTTGACCGCCTCGGCCACCGCCTCGCCCCCGTTCGCCGCCTCCCTGGCGGTCTTTTGCGCCAAAGTGTGGGTCGTGTGGGCATGGTCGGTATTTTGCCGAATGTTCTTGGCCATCTCCTCCATGGAGGCAGAGGTCTCCTCGATGGAGGCCGCCTGCTCGGACGCCCCCTGGGAGAGGTTCTGCGCCGCGTCGGAGATCTCCTGGCTGCCGGAGGTCACCTGGGATGCGGCATTGTGGATATCCTGCATGACCGTGCGCAGACGTTCCGCCGTGGTGGAGATGGTGTGCGAAAGTTGGCCCATCTCGTCCTTGCGTATCAGGTCGCAGCGAATCGTCAGATCCCCTTCCGCGAAGCGTTCCAACAGGTTGAGACAGCCATGCAAGGGTTTGGTGATGCCACGGGTGAGCAGTAGGGCGATGAGCAGGGTGGCGAGCAGCGTGAACCCGGCAATGCCGATGAGCCAGGATTCCAGCGTTTCCGTGGTTTCCACCGCATGGACCAATTTGTTCCGTACCTCGGTGAGCTGGCTTTCCCGCAATGGTTCCAAGGCCTTGCGCAAGTTATCGGCATCCTTGTCGAATGCCTCCATGAGGGTATCGCCCTCTTCCTTGCCCCGTTCGATGTAGGCCTCCACCATCTTCTGGCCAGTCACCAGGAATTTTTCGAAGTTTTTGCGGATGTCGTCCACCCGTTTCATCTCGGCCTGGTTGTGTTCGTCGCTGAACATCCGCAAGAATTGGTCGCTGCCTTCACGGACATGCCCGGCGAACTCCATCGCCTCGCGAACCGCTTCCCGTTCGTGGGTGAGGGAGGCATCCGTCAGGAACTGTTGCACGGCGTTGACATCCCCGGACATCTTTTCCGCCAGCAGGGCGAACGGCACGGACTCGTCACGGATGGTTTTGGATTCCTTGCGAATTTCCAGAGTTTCGAACAGCACCAGTCCGAATGCTCCTGAAATGATAATCAATATAAACAAAAAACCCGATGCGAGTCTTGTGCCGATCTTCATATTATTCATAACGTCCTCCCCCAAGGTCGGTTTGTTGGTGGGCACATCGGATGGGAGCGCCCTGCTCGGCAATGCACTGTTTGTTTTTCAATCCCTGATATACCGCGTTACCGACTTCCTTGGCCGTGCAACCTGGCAATAGCGACAAGGCGAATAGAATGTAAATGATTTGCATGTGATTGTCAAGCGTTCTTTACAGGTTCAACCCTTTAGACGCCAGTCCCATGATGATGTGATAGTCGTCCCGCAAGGTCTCCTTGTCGAACGGAAAGCGAAAGTCGCAAGGCCTGTTTTTGCAGTACTCCCCGGCGGTGACATGGTCGAGGATTGTTCTGTAAATATTGAAATGATAAAAATTTTCTTTTTTCTCTGGATGGCCGTTGCGGAAGATCAGCAACCGGTTGCGATAGAAGCGTTCTTCCAGCCCTTCCCGCAGATAGCCGAATTTGCCGTAGACATTGACGCCGCCTTCCAGGGGGGGGAGGTGATCGCTGACCAGGATGATCAGCGCCTCTGGATCCAGTGCTCTGAGTTGTCGCACGTAGTCGCTCACGGCCTTGGAGCGGTAATGGAGCTGGTTGATGATCCGTTCCAGATCCCAGGGGAGGGCGGGGGCGGGATAGCGTGGCGGCCCCATCCGGCTGCCGTACTCGAAGGGGAAATGGCCGTAGACGGTCAGGAGATAATTGAAGAACGGCTTTTTGTCGGCCAGCATCCGTTCGACGAAGGCCAGATTCTGGGTGAACAGCTCGGTATCGTAGAAATATTTATTTTCTACTCCTTCGCCCTTGGCAAGATAGGTTTCCATGGACGGTGTGTACTCCTTGGCGAAATAAATCGCCTCGAAGCCCAGGCCGCGATAGGCGGGCATGGCGTTGAAGAAGTCGGGTTTGAAGGCGTTGGAGGCGGCGGTTCGGTAGCCGAGACGGCCCAGGATGGCCGGCAGGCAGTAGGTGGGCGAGCCGGAGAAGACGTTGAACTCGATTTCGTCGAACTCCTGGAACGCGGGGACGCCGCACAGAACCTCGAATTCCGCCTGGGCGGTGTAGCCGCCGAAGACCGGCGAGATGGAAAAACCCAGATGCGGGGAGAGGGCTTCGAGGAAATCCGGGTGGAGCGGCTGGAGGGAGGCGGGGAGATTGGCCAGCAGGGTCGGGTCGAGAAAACCTTCCAGAACGATCAAGTGGACATTGCGGCCATTGGTCTTGTCCGGTTTTTCCAGATCGGCGGGAAGGCGCATGGCCAGTTTTTCGATGTCGCGGTATTGGGCGATATGGGACATGGTATCCCGGCGCCTGGCCTCGTTGTAGAGGGCGGTGACCAGGCGGCCGTTGTACTCCACGTTGACGACCGTGGCGTAATGGATCACCTCGCGGGAGAGGGTGGAATAGACCTGAATGAAACTGGCCGGATGCAGCATTGGGCCACCCAGCACAAGCACAGCAGGCATTGCCAGGAGCAGGCCCTTTCTGGTGACGTGAAACCGGGTGAACAGCAGGTAGAGGAGCAGCAGGGCCACGCAGGCGAGGGTCAGGTTGACTTCCCAGCCGGTGACGCTGAACAGTTCCGGGACCTGGGTCAGGTCGTTGATCTTTGGAATGCGGAAAAATCGCATAAAGTAATAATCGTGGACCAGATAGAGTATGACCAGCGGCAAGGCGGCGGTGACGGCCCGCCATTTCGATTCCCTGGCGAAGGCGTTGAGGCAGTAATAAAGATAGAGCAGTAGTGGGATCTCCATGCGCTCGATGCCGTGGGTCATCTCGATGAGCGGATGGGTGGCGAGCAGATAGAGGCCGAGACCGGCCAGGAAAAGGGTATAGCGGTTGACCAGGATGCCTCCGAGGAGGGCGAGGGGGGTCATGGCTGGTTTATCCTCCATGGGGCGCGGGGGCTAACGGGGGGGCGGGCAGGGGTGTGACCCGACGCGTCTCCGGCAGGCCGCTGATGCCTGCCATCAGCAGGCTGATGGCATAGGGCATGGATTGCACCAGCAGGACCAATACCCAGACGCGGGTGTCGAAGAAGTCGAAACCGACGCGGATCTCGACTCCCCAGGCCGCGACCCAGAAGGCGAGCATGAGAAGGGTCTCCTCGCGGGCGGCGGCCAGGGCGTGGAGAAAGCGATGGCCTTCCGCCTGTTTCGGGGTGCGGAAGAAGGGTTTGTCGCCACCGAAAAACCCCTGCATCATGGCCAGGGAGATGGTGTGGGTCAGGGAGAGGCCGGCGATGGCGGCGGCCAGGGATTGCATGGGTCTGATCCCCACGTTGGTGTAATAGAGATGCAGGTGTTTGAGGATCTTGAAACCGAACAGGATCAGGGGGAGCACGCTGAACACCACGGAGGGGGCATCGGCGTATTGCGGGGCGGCGATCATGGCCAGGGACCAGCCCAGGGCGATGATGTTGAAGAGGAGGTTCAGGCCGTCGCCCAGCCAGGGCATCCAGCCGGCCAGAAAGTGATAGCGTTGTCCCAGGGTGAGTTTGGTGGGGCGCATGCCGAACAGTTCCGCCAGGTGGGCGCGCATGATGCGCACCGCGCCGTAGGCCCAGCGCAGGCGTTGTTTTTTGTAGTCGATGAAGGTGTCGGGCATCAGGCCGCGACCGTAGCTGCGGGGGATGTAGGTGGCCTGATAGCCCTTTTCGAAGATGCGCAGGCCCAGTTCCGCGTCCTCGGTGATGCACCATTCGGCCCAGCCATTGACCTCTTCCAGCGCCTTGCGACGCACCATGGTCATGGTGCAGTGCTGGATGATGGCGTTGCGTTCGTTGCGGGTGATCATGCCGATGTAGAAGAAGCCCCGGTATTCGGCGTAGCACATGGATTTGAACAGGCTCTCGTCCTGGTCGTGGTAGTCTTGCGGGGCCTGGACGATGGCGATTTCCGGGTTGAGGAACTGGGGGGTGAGGTCGCGCAGCCAGTCGCGTTCGACCAGATAGTCGCTGTCGATCACCGCGACCACCTCGGCGCGCGGGTCGGTATGGCGCAGGGCGTGGTTGAGGGCGCCGGCCTTGAAGCCGGCCAGCGGATCGACGTGAAAGAAGCGGAACCGTTCCCCCAGTTTGGCACAGTGGTCGCGCACCGGTTCCCAGATGGCGGGGTCCTTGGTGTTGTTGTCGATCACCAGCACCTCGAAGCGGGGGTAGTCGAGCCTGGCGAGGGCGTCCAGGGTGAGGATCATCATGTCCGGGGGTTCGTTGTAGGCCGGGACGTGGACCGAGACCCAGGGGAGTTGTTCGTCCAGGACGGAGGACATGGGTTCCAGGGTGCGGCGGCGGGCGTGTACCCAGGCGGCTTCTGCCCATTCGTGGGCTTCGGCGAACAGCACCATGATCACCCCGATCATGCCTATGGCGAGCAGGAAGCCGAATATTACCGCGCCCTTGCTCAGGTATTGCTGGCTGTAGTTGTAGACCACCCACACCGACAGGGAGGCCACGGCATAGGCGAGGATGGCCAGAAAGAAGCGTCCCCGTTTGCGCAGGCTTTTGCTGTCCAGAAACAGCAGGGTGAGGGTGAGCAGTCCGACGATGACCGAGGCCCCGGCCAGGACGTACCATTGGGGGATGTTGACGATGGGGGCGTGGAAGGGGAATTTGGGTTCCCGGTCGGCGTTGTAGACCCCCCAGTAGGAGCCGACGCCCCGTTCCAGGGAGTTGCTTTTCCAGGGTTGGTCGAAGGCTTCGATGACGTAGTAGACGTATTTTTCCTTGATGGCCCTGGCCAGGAAGCGGCGCAGGAAGGTGGCCTGTTCCGCGAGGCCAGTTTTGGCGTTCATGCGGGTGCGACCTTCGCTGGGCCAGCCCACCTCGCCGATGATGATCGGTTTGTTGGGGTAGGCTTCCTTCAATTCGTGCATCCGGTAGAGGATGTAGTCCACGGCTTTTTCTTGTTCGATCCCTTCCCAGTAGGGGAGCATGTGGACGGTGATGAAATCGACGTGTTTGAGCAATTCCGGATGTTTCAGCCAGATGTGCCAGGGTTCGGCGGTGCTGACGGGGGCGTTGACCGCCTCGCGGACCCGGTCGAGGTATTTCATCAATTTTTCGATGGGGATGCGGTCGTGCAGCAGACTTTCGTTACCCACGATCACGCGCACCACGTTTTGGGCATTGGCGTTGACGGTTTTGATGAGGCGTTCGATTTCGGCGTTGTTGCGGGCCTCGTCGGTATCGATCCAGCCGCCGACCATGACGTTGATGCCGTGCTTGTGGGCCAGTCTGGGGATTTCGGCCAGCACCCCTTCGACGGTATAGCTGCGCACCGCGTAGGTCTTGCCGGCCAGCAACGCGAGGTCTGCGTCGATTTGTTCCACCGTGGGGTGGATGTTTTTTTGTGGGTCCTGGTCGGCCCGGTAGGGGGAGAAGGCGAACCCCATTACCCGGTCGGGCCAGAGGGGTTCTTCCAGTGGCTGATTGAACCACGCCCATAAACTGAATGTTATCAGGGAAACGGCTCCAACAACCATCCAATGGCTTGGTTTCATAAATTGCGTTCCACGATCCGGCGAAATTGTGGTGACTCTGGGCAGCTTGCCGCATCTCGCGTTGATTGGCGAAATACGGATTGACCACTTTATCACAAAATCGTCCCGGACACAAATGCCTCTTCCGTTTCTTGCATGTGTCGCTTTTGTCCGAGCGGGGGTCGGGCACTACGGAAGCAGTATGACCTCGTGTATTTCTTCCCATTCGGCGCGGGTCAGGCTTAATTGGTTATGTGAGTATCGTAACATGTCAATCATAAATGTTCTGATATGAGAAATTAATGTGTCTTTTGTATCGTCACGCAACTTTGCAAGACGTGCCAGGGCCAGGGCTGCCGCAGCTTTTATCATCCTGGCTTCGGCTTCCCCTTGTGGCGATGTGCCCGGTTCGGTGGTAGCCACGAGAAGCGTGATGAGTTCCGTGCGATCAAAATCTTCAATGGACTTTTTTGCGTTTGGGGTTTGCTCCGCGATGTGTTTCCACCATGTGGACAAAGACCAGATCATTAAATGTTGTTGTTTGCAGTTATTCGTATGCATACGGGTTGCGGTGGTCCAGCAGGACTGGGCGGAAAGGAAAGAGGTATCCTGTTCCGTGGCGGTGAGGATCTCCCATGACCAGAACAGAGACATGCCCAGGTTGCGCCCGGCTGCTTTCAGTTCCTTGCAGTAGAGTTCTTCTTGATCGTGCCTTTCGCTTGCGCAGGTATAGCCCAGTTCGCGTTCGAGGTCTTGCAGCGAGTTGATTTCCCCTTCTCCATATTCCGGAGCAAATTCATATTCTGTTATTATATTGAAAATTATCTTAAATAGTTCCGCAGCGTGTTTCAGATGCGCTTCCAGTCTCCCGCTGATGCGTTTTGTGTAACGACCTGATTTATTGTTGATTACAAATTTTTCTGGATTGGCAAACCATTTGAGTTCTCCCGCGATCCGTGCCGGTCCACCTCCCGTAAGGTTCGGGTGTCCCAACTTTTTTGTACTGTTTTGGACTGGCCATTCTTGTCCGATCACCAGGGTGCCTTCATGGTCGATCAGCCAAATATAGGAAGTGTCTTCGTTCCACTGCCATCTCAGTGTCTCGATGCGTTTCCAAGTTTTTTCCAAATGAAGTTTGCTGTATTCTCTTGGCGTAATAATCAGAATTTTTGGTTTTAAAATATCATTTTCAATATTTTTATATACTTCTGATTGAGATACCAGTAATTGTTGAGTGCCTTCGTATGTCCCGCAAGAGTCTTCGATGCCATCCGGGTAATAACATTTTTTTTCATGTGGTTTGATCATGCTCGGGTAGTAGCTGCCACCGTACCAATCGTTGAACGTGGGGGCTTGGGTGGGGGCTTGATCCACGATCTGTTCCCGCCAACGGGTCAAGATCGCATGATCTTTCAGGAAGGGCGTGTGCGGCGACGACTGGATGTCTCCCGGAAAGACCTGCATGGCGTATTTGTGCAGTTTGTGCCAATAGACCATGACCTGAAGGACCATGTTGCAAGGACGGGCATCCGTGGCATCGATCAGGATGTCCATGATGCGGTGCCCTCCACTCCATGCCGTGGCCCGCCAAAGGTACAGGGGCAGGCTTCTGACCAGGAATCTTGATGCTGAGTTGTCGGCAGGTAGCTGATTTGTTTGATGGAATTGTTTGCGCAATTCGTCTTTGAGGGAGTTGACATGATACAGCTTGATATCCCAAAGGTAGCCTGGAAAATGATTTGATTCGTTTTGTGTTAGATATTTTTCGTCCGGCTCATGGTCTTCTGGCCATGGGCAAAAAAAGTATAATATTGTCTTATATTTTTCTTGTAAAGTTATTCTGGCACGCTTGAATAAAAGATGGAGATCATTGGTGAAATGCCATGCCAGATCCTCAACAGATGTCAGATGTACGCGAATCTGATGATCCATTGCAAGAAGGACATGGTTGGGAAGACGAAACCTTTCTGGAAGCGAGTCGTTATTGATGATTTTGTCGCTATAATTGTTAGGATTTGTGTGATCCAGGTACTCCATGATCCTGGTCAGGGTATGTTTTTTTTGGTCTGGCAGGTCGGTATGCACGGTCTCTGTCGTTTTGTGACGAGCGCACAGGGTGAAAGGCCCTGCTTGATCGTCGTGACCAATGAGGTAATTCAATGAATCGGCTACGGAGCGAATGGTGTCACTGGTGCCGGATTGGGCAACCATGTCGTAATCGGTTGCCCAATCATGGGATTTCGATTCCGGCTGCCATTCTTCCCCTCCGAACAGGGTGACGGCGTGCAGGGCTTGATAGCGATATGCTCTGTGGTTTTGCGGCGTTTTGTCGTCCGTCTTTTCGAACAGGGCGACGCCAAGAATGGGGGCGGTCACTTTTTGTCGCGCATAGGCATGCACGATCCGCATGACCTGGTTAATCGCGCGGTGTGCTTCCAGACGGATTGTTTTTGGCGGTTTGGTGGAGTCAGGTGTGCTTTGAGGGAAGAGTCGCCGATGATATGGTTCAAGGCCAAGATCCCGGATTGCCATGGACATCATGGTCGTGGTCAGACCATCGTTGGGAAAGATCGGTTTGGCCGTGGGGGTGCCGGTATGGGCGGCTTGGGTGATCTGGGCGGGTGAGGGGTAGCGGGGATTGTAACGGTCCAGTCCCATCGCATGGAACTGAACCGTCAATGCGCTGGCCGCGCAGGCGGACACCACGCGGTCCTGTTCCGCCCATGCAATGGAGTCATGCACTTCCATGGAAAGCCCGAACAATCCGACCTGGTAGGACCGCAACAAGGAGAGGTTGAATGCGTTCTTCAGGTGTTGCCATGGGAAGCGCATGACCACTTTTGCCAGAAAGGTGCGGGGCTGTTTGCGAATCACCAGGGAGGCGGCATAGTCCATTTTCAGTTGCGCCGTGAACTCCTTCAGATGTTGCTCTCCGGTCAGGGTGCGCGCCACCGCTCCGGCGGGATAGGCATCCAGAACGATGTGAATGCGCAGGCAGTATCTTTCGTAACCCTGAAACGAATACACTTCAAATTCTGCGTAGTCTTGCAGATGGGATCGATCAACATATTCCATCTCAATAATCATTGTAATCGGGTGAACCGGGAATTTTCCTTTGATCTTTGGAGGTCTCAAGGCGCAAAGGGCGCGATGGATCGCCTTGAGTTGCGATTTGTCGGCAATATCTTTGATCGGCTGTTGAATATGGGTGGCTATGACATGACATAGACTGCTGTAGCTGTAAGGAACAACCTGAAAATCCGTTTTCAATGCGGTTCTGCTCATGGTGTCATCCGATAACAGGTTAATGCAGGCAAAATAATAATAAATGCCAGCATGTTTTGAATTGAACTGCTATTCTTGTTCTGTGCATGTAACGATATTTGATGTCAATCATGCATATTAATTGACAAAGTTGTATTGCATGGCGCAAACAAGAACGCCCCGTTTGGGGCGTTATGTGTGGGCATCAATGTCAAAAAAGAAACTTACCAGATTCCGCTGCATGGCGGAACTGGTGATTCGATTCGATGCTTGAAAACCCGCTTGATCCGCCGGGCATGCCCGGCGACTGGTTCACGGCGCGGATGCGTAATCCGGTTCGACCCAGTCCACGGTCCTGGATAACTCCTCGTTACTCATTTTGCTGCGTCTCATCTCTTCCTCGAATGCCTTCTTTCGCCCTTGTTGGCTTGTCTTGACTTCATTTATAAAATCGTCCGTCTGAGTCCAGTGCCTCAGATCGCATGCTATGCGAAAGAAGTCGTCATCGGTCAAGTCCAGCAAATCGGTATTTTTGGTCATTGCTCGCCTTTCATTTTGTTTTTGTTTGAATTTTTCTAAATAGTCAATGGGGTTTGGTATTATTTTTGGTGGGTTATATTTTTTTGGTATAAAATTACTAAAAACTATTAAATAATTATAGCACTGCAAGCTTGTTGTGTCAAAAAAAAATGTCCCAGCTATGCATTTTTTTCTTAATTGCGATAATCTGTTCGCATTGGATGTCACGTCCGTCGCGCCATCCGCTCGATGAGCCGGGCCGCGTCGTCGTAGCGCAGGCGACCCACCAGGGCTTCCAGCTCTTCCGTCTCGGTCTGGAAACCCGCGTCCCGCAATCCCGGCGCCAGCTTTTCCAGCAGCCGTCCGGCGTGCAGATCCCGGTTGAGCAGGAGTTCGCACAACTCCAGGAGCGCGGTTGTGTCCAGGGGCGCGGCCGGGCCGGCGGGAGGCGCGGTCGCATAGGGGGGGGAGGCGCTCGCCATGTGTTCGAGCACGGCCTGCATGCTGGTCATGACCGTCTCCATGGCGGCTGTCAGATCGGGAAGCAGGGGGGGCGCTTTCTCCGGCGCAGGGGAAAGCAGCAGCTCCTCCATGTGGGTGGCGTATCGATGCAACTCCATGGCCCCCAGATTGCCCGCCACCCCCATGAGGGCGTGAACCAGCCTGGCGGCCTCCGGGAATTGGCCTTGCGCGATGGCCTCGGCCACGCGCGCGGGGGTGGCGGCCTGCTCGTCGAGAAAAATGCGCACGAGACGCGTATAGAGGGCTTCGTCACCTTGGAGCCGTGCCAGCCCTTCCGCAACCCGCAGGCCAGGGAAGGCATCCGGGGGCAGCCGGGAGAGGATCGCTGCCGTGGTCGCGCGTGGCGGGGCGGCGACTGCGGGTTTGACCTGCCGCGACTTCGTGGGGATGTGCCGCTTCAGCACGGAAAAGAGATGCGCCACGTCGATCGGCTTGATCACATGGTCACGCATGCCCGCCGCCTTGCAGGCCTCCAGATCTCGCGGCATGGCGTTGGCGGTCATGGCGATGATGGGCGTGGGCAGATCCGGGCAGTGACTCAAAATCGCGCGCGTCGCCCCGTAGCCGTCGAGCATGGGCATCTGAATGTCCATCAGAATGGCGTCGTAAGGGAGATGCCGGGCGCCGAGCACCCGATCCACGGCCGCCTGGCCGTTCTCCACCACGTCCACGTGAATGCCCACCTTTTGCAACAGCTCCATGGCCACCTGCTGATTGATCGGGTTGTCCTCGGCCACCAGCACCCGCACCCCCTGGAAGCGATAGGGGTCCGGCGTGGCATGCCTGGGGATCGGCGGCGCGATGTCCGGATGATGCCCGTCGTGTCCGTTCAGGGCGGTCTGCAACGCATCCAACAGTTGCGAAGGGGTGACCGGCTTGACCAGATAGGCCTGGATGCCGAGTTCCCCGCCCTCCCGGCTCATCTCTTCCCGGCCGAAGGCCGAAATCATGATCGTGGCCTTGGGCATGACGAGGCCGGGGTGACCGCGCATCAGCCGGAGGGCCTCCAGGCCGTCCATCTCCGGCATTTTCCAGTCGATGCAAAGGACATCGAACGGTTCACCGTCGCGTTTGGCCCTTTGCAGGATCCGCATGGCCTCCTGGCCGGAGGCGGCGCTCTCCACGCGCAAGGACATGGCCACCAGGTAATTGGCCAGCACTTCCCTGGCCGTGGCGTTGTCGTCCACCACCAGAACCCGCTTGCCATGATAGCGCTCCGGCGGGGGAACGAAGAAGGTCGCCTCCTCCCGCGCCCGACCGAAGTTGGCGGTGAAGGTGAAGAGCGACCCGTGATGGAGTTGACTCTCCACCCGGATCTCGCCCCCCATCCGTTCCACCAGATGGCGGCAGATGGCCAGACCCAGGCCGGTCCCGCCGAACTGGCGCGAGGTGGAGGCGTCGGCCTGTTGAAACGGCTGGAACAGCCCCTCTTTTTGTTCCGGGGTCATCCCGATGCCGGTATCCCGCACCGAAAACGACAGCACGATCCGTTCGTCGCTCTGTTCCCGCCGCTCGATGACGAGGTGAATCTCCCCGCTGGCCGTGAACTTGACCGCGTTCGAGAGCAGATTGAGCAGCACCTGGCCCAGTCGCAACGGGTCGCCGATCAAAACGCGGGGCAGATCGCCGCGCACGTCGAACAGCAGTTCCAACCCCTTCTCCTCGGCCCGTGCCTGGATGATGTTGGACAACTGCGCCAACACCGCGTCCAGATTCATCTCGATGGCCTCTAGGGAGAGTTTCCCCGCCTCGATCTTGGAGAAGTCCAGGATGTCGTTGATGATCCCTAGCAGGCCATGGGCCGCGCCATTGATCTTGGCCAGGTAATCGGCCTGTTGTCGGGTCAGGTCGGTCATGCCCATCAGGTGGCCCAGGCCGATGATGGCATTCATCGGCGTGCGGATTTCGTGGCTCATGTTGGCCAGAAAATCTGATTTGGCCTGATTGGCGGTATCGGCTTGCCCCTTGGCCCGCACCAACTCCCCCATCAGGAGTTTCTGCGCCCTGTGCTTGTCGCGCAGCCCGTCGGCCAGGTGATTGAAGCCGACTGCCAATTCCGTCAATTCCTGCCAGCCCCGCACCCTGGTCAGATCGATCTGCCCTTCCGGCAGCGGGTCCTCGCGGGGGGTTTGCGCGAAGTGCGTCACATGGCGGGTCAGGCGCCGGATCCCCCGCGAGATCGACAGGGTGACCAGCAGGGCCACGATCACGAACGCCAATCCCAGAAACAGGCTGAACCGGCTGAAATCCCAGATCAGGCCGTGGACGATTTTCTCCTCGGCATCCTGGGAGATGCTGGTGGCGAAGGTGACGAGCAGTTCCGAGGTGCCATCGTCGAAGAAATCCTTCTTGACGATATGAAACCGATCTTCGAGCGCATCGACGGCAGTACCTCGCGGGATCGCATCGGGGTCGGTGCTGGCCAGCACGGCGCGGCTGTCGTTGGCCCACATGAGGGTGATGATCCTGGGATCCGCGATGGTCAGGGCCTCTTGCAGGAAGGTTTCGTCCAGAAAGGTCAGGGAGAGCAGATGTCCCAGGATCCGGTTCTCCGGGTCCTGGATCACCCGGATGATCACCAGTGCGGCCTGATCCTCCAGCATGATCCGGCGTCCTTCCTGGTAGTGGTCCAGGGGCAGGGGCGCGGAGAGCAGGGCAGTGAAATCGGGCACGGTGGCGCGTGAGCGGGCGTTGTCGTAGATTTCGCGCGGCTTTTGTTCCGGGTCGAGCAGCAGCAGATAGTTCGCCTGCGGCATGGCCCGCACCATGGACGCCGGGGGCATCCAGGGGGGGAGCCGCCGATGGAGGAGCGGTTCCTCCGGGGCCGGGGAGGCGAGAGGCCGGGTTTCCAGGTAGTGCAGCAGGTTCATGTGGGCGGCGTGGATGGCGGTGACCTGAATCAATGCCCGCATCCGCTGGTCGAATTCGTGACGGTGGGTCCGGATCTGGTTTTCCAGCAGTTCGGTTTGATGCACGGTGAAGTAGTCGTGCAGGTGATGGAACTGTTGCCAGAAAATGACCGTAAAGATGATGCTGCCGACCAGGGCGTTGATCAGCATCATCTTCGCGAAGAGGGAGCGTTGTCCGAACAGGCGCCCCAGGAGATCGGGCAGCATGGGAGGGCCGGGGGGTCAGCGCGGCGGTTGCGGGGGATGGCCCATCACTTCTTCCCCGTGGAAGCGCCATCCGGCCTCCCGCAGCCGGGAAACCGCCACGAAGCCGTGTTCCGGTCCCAGTTTCTCGACTTCCTCGAGCATGAAATCCACCAGACCGTCCACATGGGGGTTGCGCATGGCCTTGTCCTCCCAGATGGTCAGGGCGAAGGTGCGGTAGATGGGATAGCGCAGGGTGGCGATGGCCGCCTGGTCATGGGGGTCCTGGCCTTCCACGCGCAGGAATTTGGGGCCTGGGTTTTTCTGGTAATGGAGGATATTGGTGAACGTCTCGTAACCGATCGAGTCGCGTTTGGCCATCACCTCGCTGACCATGTCCGGGATGCTGGAGACCTCTTTCATGCGCGGGGTGAAGAGGTTGTCGGTGTCGAGCAGCAGCCGCCAGTGGCCGGGACGCGCCTTGCAGTGCAGGCGTCCCACCACATGGATCGGGCGGTTGGGGGCGCCCTGCAATCCCGGAATCTCCGACCAGCGGTTATAGTCTCCGAGATAGATCTTGCGAATCTGTTCCAGGGTGAGATCGTTCACCGGGTTGTCGGGGTGGGTGATGAACACCTTGGCCGCGATCCCCAGGGTGATGTGTTTGAGGCCCGGCAGGCGCTGCTTGGCGTCCGGCGCGCAGCAGTAGCCGGCCAGATCCACCTGTTTCCTGGCGACGAAGCCGTCCGAGATGCCGCAGGTACCTTCCTGATTGACGATGTCGAGTCCCTTTTGCTTGCCGTATTCGGCGATCTGCTTGCCCAGCATCAGAAAGATCTGTTGGTCGAGGGTGATGGCGATGTCCGCCTTGGCCTTCTTGGCCTCGGTGTCGTACTCGATCCCGCGTTTGACCCATGCTTCGGGCATGGGCACGGTCTGATTCGGATCCGAAAAGGCGGGTCCGATGAGGTTGGGTTCGCCGGCGCTGGCGAAACCGAGAATGCCCAGCCACGCCACGCCGGTCAGGAGCGTGTTCCGGAAGAATTTCGACATCACGATGGTCTCCCCCTCGATCAACCGCACGGAACGGAAAAGAGGAATTCACTCCCTTCCGGGCCGCTCTCTTGGAGTGTCAGTTGACCTTGCATCAGTCGTGCGAGATGGTAACCGATGGTCAGGCCGACTCCCACTCCCCCTTTGTGCTGGGTGTACGGGTCGTCGCTGCCGCTGGTGAAGGCGTTGAAGATCTCCTTGCGTTTTTCCGGCGGGATGCCCGATCCCGTGTCCCGAATCGAAAATGTCAGTCGCGTGCCCGTTCCCTCCGCCGGATCCCCGCGCGTGACCGTCAGCCGTACCGAGCCTCCGGCGGGGGTGAACTTGAAGGCGTTGTCCAGGAGGTGGCGCAGCACCTGTTGGACCCTCGGCCCGTCGCCCGTGGGGGCCGAAGGGACATCTTGCGCGATTTCGAGTCGCAAGGCAATCTCTTTTTCCGCGTGACGCCCGGCGATCGAATGGCCGATCGACTCGACCAGTTCGCGCAGGTTGAACGGGTGCCGGGCGGGGGAGACGATGCCGGTCTCCAGTTTGACCAGGTCGAGGATGTTTTCGATGATGGCGTGCAGCCGTTCGCCGGACTGGAGGATGCGTTGCGCGCTGCCGATGGACTCATCCTCTGCCAGGGTGTGGATCAGCAGGTCGGCGAAGCCGATGATGACGTTCAACGGGGTGCGCAGTTCGTGGCCCAGGATCATGAAGTAGCGGGTCTTTGCCCGGTCGCTCGCCTCGGCGGCCTCCTTGGCGGCTTCCAGTTCGCGGGTCCGTTCCCGGACGAGTTCCTCCAGGTGGTCCTGATAGTTCTTGAGGGCCAGGTGGTTGCGGACGCGCAGGCGCACGATGTCGGGGCGGATCGGCTTGGTGATGTAATCCACGGCCCCTGCTTCCAGCCCTTCGGTTTCCGTGGCCGATGCCGAGATCGCGGTGATGAAGATCACCGGAATGCGCCTGGTGCGCGGTTCCTCTTTGAGTCGTTTGCACACCTCCACGCCGTCCATGCCCGGCATCTGGATGTCCAGGAGGATCAGGTCCGGCCGTTTTTCGCGGGTCATGCGCAGGGCGTCCTCGCCGTTGGTGGCGAAGAGGGTGCGGTATTCGTCGCGCAGCACCTCGTTGAGCATCAGGATGTTGGTTTCCACGTCGTCCACGAGCAGGACGACCGGTTGGGAGGGGGGCGGTTCATGCATCGGGGGTGGCCTGGCCGAGGATGTGGCGTATTTTGGTCAGCACGGTGGCGGGGTCGATGGGTTTGACGATGCACTCCTCCGCGCCCAGGCGTTTGCCGGTTTCGGCGGCCTGTTCATCGTTCATTGCGGTGATGAAGACGATGGGTATGGACCGGGTGGCCGGATCGGACTTGAGGATGGAGCAGACCTGATGGCCGTCCACCCCTGGCATCACCACGTCCAGCAGGATCAGATCGGGCTTGTGGTCTTCCACCGACTCCAGGGCTTCCATGCCGTTGCTGGCGAACAGCACGCGATACGCCTCGTGGAGAATGCCGTCGAGGATTTGGATGGTGATGGGCTGATCGTCCACGATCAGAATCGTTGCCTTGGGCATGCGCTTTGTTGGTCCCCGCTCACGGAGTGAATGGCCTGCATGCGACAAAATGGGGTCTTATCGTGGCGAATGTCAAGGTTCCCTTTTTGATCTTGACGAAGGGCGTGGAATGTCCCTAAACTGTCAATGTATCATTATTTTATCGAATAACCTCTTAACGGGAAAGGAAAGAATGTAAATGGCTTGTTACCAGAGTAAACCCAACAATCCTTATCGATATACCGCTGCCCTGGTGGCTTGCAGTATGGTGGTCAGCAGTTGCGTTTCCACGCGCCAGGACAGGATCGGCGCGGACGACGGGTCGGACCCGTGTCGCGGCAATGTGGTGGCCTTGGACTCCACGGGCAATTTCTTTGGCGAGGACCTGTTGCAGGGCGCCCTGGTGGGCGCGGCGGCGGGCGCGGTGGCCGGCGGTCTGCTGGCTGCGATGCAGGGCAAGAAGAAGGACGTGGGCAAGAGCGCTTTGGTCGGCGCGGCGGTCGGTGGGGTGGCCGGCGCCCTGGGAGGCTACTACAAGAACCAGATGCAGAAAGGCCGTGACCAGGCGATTCTCGCCATCAATCAGGATCTGGAAAAGGAAGGCGCGCAGTTGGACAAGGCCGACCTCGCCATCAAGGAGTTGATGGCCTGCCGCATCCGGCAGAGGGACAGAATCCGCGCCGATTATGCCGCCAAGCGGATCACCCGCGATCAGGCCCAGGCCCAGTGGGCGCTGTTGCAGCAGCAGGTGGGCAAGGACAAGGAACTGATGCGGCTGGTGACCGAAAACATCGGCAAGCGGCATGATGAGTACAAGTACGCCAACGAGCAGATGGCCGCCGAGTTCGACATCTCCAAATTGCCGCCGGCGGAGCAGCAGAAGGTCAAGGCCAAGATCGCCGCCAGCAACCAGACCATCGAGCAGGAACACAGGCAGGAGACCGCCCGCATCGATCAGGAGATCGCCAAGAAGAAGCAGGCGGCCAGTTCCGGCAAAAAGAAGGACGCCAAGCAGGTCGCCGCGCTGGATCAGGAGCGCAAGGAGCGTCTTGCCGTCGCCAAAAAGGTGGCCGAACAGAAGAAGATCATCAACGAAAAGACCGGCGGCAACACCCAGATGGCCGCCAACACCTCCGCCCTCTCCGCCAATCAGGCCAAGAAGGAGAGCATCAAGGTCCATGAGCAGGAGTTCGCCAAGAATCTCTCCATGGAAGATGGCGGATTCGAGAAGATTTCTTTTTTTCCAATTCCCGCCGATAGTTTTCTGTCCTGGCGCGGGGTGTGTCCCCTGGGTGGGGAAGGGCGGGTCGATCTGGGCTGGAACCATTGGCCGGTGACGCAATCATGACCCGGCTCCGCTGGGTCGTTGCGGTCATCGCCTGGCTTGCGTGGGCGCCGCCGGTCAACGCCTCCGCGACCGGGGAGCGCCCCTATCTGCGCATCGACGCGGGTCAGCATGTGGCCATCGTCAACCGTATCGCCCTGGAGCGCGAGGGGCGCCTCCTGTTGACCGTCTCGGACGACAAGAGCGCGCGCCTGTGGGACCTGCCGGATGGAGGGCTGAAGGGGGTGTTGCGCGTGCCCATCGGTGAGGGGGTGGAAGGGGCGCTCTACGCGGGAGCGCTCTCCCCGGATGGCCGTACCGCCCTGGTGGCCGGGGCGGTCACCGGCGGCGAGGGGAGTTATTCGCTCTACCTCTTCGACACCGCCACCCTGAAGATGAAGGGCCGGCTCTCCAAGCTGCCCGCCACCATTCTGCACCTGGCCTATTCCCCTGACGGCGCCCGTTTCGCCGCCGCCTTCGGCGACGGCAAGGGGGTGGCGCTCTGGGATGCCGCGAATGGCAAAAAAGTGGCCGAGGACCGGGAGTATGGGGCGGTCTCCGCCAACTGGCTCGCCTTCGCCCCGGATGGTCGTCTGGCCGTCAGCGCCGACGACGGGACCATCCGCTTCTACGACGGCCAGTTGCGCCGCACCCGCGAGGTGAAGGGCAAGGGGGGCAAACAGCCTTACGGCCTGGCCTTCTCCGAGGATGGCGGGCGACTGGCCGTGGGCTATCTGGATCAGGCGCGGGTGGACCTCGTCGATCCGGCCTCCGGTCAGGTGGTCGGGCAGCCCGACGCCTCCGGCCTGAGCGGTGGCAATCTCTCGGTGGTGGCCTGGTCCGGCGGGGATCTGCTGGCCGCCGGCGGCGCGGTCAAGGGGGAGAAGCGCATCCTGCGGCGTTGGCCGAAGGGGAACGGCAAGCCGCTGGACCTGCCCGTGGCCGACAATACCATCACCTCCCTGGAGCGGATCCCGGACGGCTCGGTGGTCTATGCCAGCGCCGAACCGGCCTGGGGCCTGCTCGGCAAGGACGGCAAGCCGGGGGTGCGCAAGAAGAGTCCCGGCACCGATTTCCGTGGCGTCTTCAAGCAGCGTTTCCTGCTCTCCGGCGACGGCCTGGGGGTGGAGTGGCGCCTGCGTCCGGGGATCAAGGACGTTGCCCGTTTCGACATCGGCACGCAGACTCTGACGGTCAACCCCCCGGCGGATGCCGCGCTCACCCCGCCGAAAATCGAGGATGCCGCCCTGGGCATCACCCAGTGGGAGAACAGCCCCGCCCCGCGTTTGAAAAACGGCACGACCCTCGCCCTGGCGCGCGGCGAGGTGGCCCGCGCCCTGGCCATCGCCCCGGACGGCAAGGGGTTCGTCCTGGGCACCGATTTCTATCTGCGCTGGTATGACGCCGCAGGTCGGGAGATGGCCAAAACCGATGTCCCGGCGGCGGTGTACGGCGTCAATCTCTCCAAGGATGGCCGCTATCTGGTCGCGGCCCTGGCGGATGGCACCCTGCACTGGTACCGTCCCCGTTCCGCCGCACCTTTGCTCCTGGAGGAGTACGCCACTTTCTTCATGAACCCGGAAAGCCGCCAGTGGATCGCCTGGAGCCGCGAGGGGATCTTCGCCCACTCGCAAAATGGCGGCAAGGGGCTGGCCGGGTTCCACCTCAACCGGGGAGGGGGCAAGGCGCCGGAGTGGATCGATTTCGGCCAGCTCTACCAGAGTTTCTTTTCGCCATCGTTGCTGGGCCGCAAGATGCGTGGGGATGGCAACGACGCCGAACTGACCGCTCGCCTCGCCCAGGCCGACGCGGCGGTGGGGCGTCTGTTCGCCGCCCCGGTCCCGGAGGTGGAGGTGGTGGAATACTGTTTGCTCGACACTCTCGGCGGGACGCGTGGTTTCCGCCGCTCCGACTCCCCGGAAACAGGCAAGGAGAACTGTTTCCCGGTGGGCAAGGGGGGGACCACCCGTGGCTTCTCCCGCGCGCCCGTGGACCAGGAGCCGGTGTTGCATACCCATCAATTGCCGGAGGGCAAGCGGTACGTGCGGCTGAAATTCAAGCTCAAGGAGCGCGAGGGCGGGGTGAGCGAGATCCATCTGCTGCGCAACGGCGTGGTGGTGGAGAACGCCAATGCCCGCACCCGTGGTTTCGCCCGCGCCCCGTCCGTCGCCCCGGCCAAGGACGAGCCGCTCCTGCTGGAACGGGACCTGGAACTCCTGCCCGAAGAGAACCGCATCCGGATTCGCGCCTTCGATGCCGCCAACGCCGTCCATGGGCAAAGCGGGCTGATCAACCTGATCGTCCCCCCCGTCCAGGTCGCCGCCTCCCGTGGCGACAAGCCGGTCATGCACGTCCTGGCCATCGGGGTGGACAACTATCTCGAACCTTCCGCCCGCTTGCGTTTCGCGGTCAAGGACGCCAAGGCCGTGGCCGGGTTGATGGAAAAGCAGCACAGCGACGAATACGGCAAGGTGTCGGTGGATACCCTGTACGATGACAAGGCCACCCGCGACAACGTGCTGGCCGCCTTCGACCGGCTCGCCGCCAAGGTCGGAGCGCGGGATACGGTGGTGATCTACCTGGCCGGGCATGGGACCAATCAGGACAATATCTATTATTTCATCACCCAGAACGCCCGCACGACCGATAATTGGGAAAAGACCGCCCTTTCCCAGTCCCTGCTGGGGGAGAAACTGGCGGCACTGGCGGAAAAGTCGGCCAAGATGGTCCTGTTCCTCGACTCCTGCCACTCCGGGGCCTTCCGGGTGAAGGGGGGAACCCTGGACCTCGACCAGGAGAGCGAGGGGATCAGCAAGGTGCGGGAACGCACCGGCGACCTGTTGTTGGTGGCCGCCTCCGGCCCTCGCCAGGAGTCCGCCGACGAGTACATCGACAAGAACGGCAAGGGCACGGACCATGGGCTGTTCGCCCATACCGTCCTGACCGGACTGAAGGGGGATGCCGCAGGCCGTGCCGACACGGAGGTGGTCGCCAGTCAGATCTCCATCTTCGTGGACCGCGCCATGCAAAAAATCGGCAAGGAGCAGCCCCAGTACACCCAGCGGCCGGTGGGGGTGACCCGGAGCAGCAATCTCAATGACCTGAACTTCGCCTTGACCAAGGTGCAACCATGATGAGGCCAGCATGAACAAGCGACTTTCCACCCTGGCGTTGACCCTTTCTTTGGCCGGATCGATCCTGCCCGGCATGGCGCTGGCCGCCGATCTCTACGGTTTCGTCATCGGCGTCAACGACTATCAACATCAGACCAAGCTGGACGGCGCGATCAACGACGCCAGGGATATCGCCGCCGCCCTGCGCCAGGCCGGGGCCAGGGAGGTGGTCGAGCTGCTCGACCGCAAGGCCGATCGGGACACGGTGTTCGCCAAGTGGAAGGAGTTGATCTCCCACACCAAGAAGGGGGACATGCTGGTCTTCACCTACGCCGGCCACGGCGCCCAGGAACCGGAACACGTCAAGGGGAGCGAAACCGATGGCCGCGACGAGAACTTTCTGCTGGCCGATTTCAACGTCGAGGGCAAGAGCACCTACCAGCGCATCGTGGACGACGAGATCGGCGTGATGCTCCGCGAGGACGCCGCCCATCTCAAGGTGCTCTTCGTGGCCGACTCCTGTCACTCCGGCACCATGACCCGTTCCTTCTCCAGCGCGCCGAAAAAGACCAAGCATCGCTTCGTGCCCCCCATCATCTTCAAGGACGACGCCCTCAAGGAGTTGTATACCGCGACCCGCGCCGGCGATGTGATCTCCAAGCCCTTGCCCGCGCCGGCCGGCATGCGCGGCGACGCCTCCCCGGACGCCCTGCCGCCCACGGTCTTCGGCATCAGCGCGGTGGCGGATCACGAACTGGACCCGGAGATCATGACCGAAGACAAGCCGCGCGGCGCCCTGAGCGTGGCCGTGGCCAAGGCCTTCCGGGGCGAGGCCGACACCAACAAGGATGGCGCTCTTTCCAAGGGGGAACTCGAACATTACGTCAAGGAGAACGTCCGCATGCTGGTGGACGGCCAGCAGCATCCCCAGTTCAGCGGCGGCGGGGAGGATTTCTCCGTGCCGATCAGCGCCAAGGCCGCCAAACCGGAGGAGAAGAAGCCCGTCGCCAAGGAGACCGCCCCTTCCGCCCCTCCCGCCCTGCTCAAGCTGCATGTCACCGGGATCCCCGCCGGACTGCCTGCGGACCAGTGGCGGCCCCACGTGACTCCAGGGATACAGGTGGTCGATTCCGCGCAGCAGGCGCAGGTGATCTGGAACATGACCGAGGAGCGGATCGTCTCCCAACTGGGGGATGAACTCTACAACGGCAAGCAGCCCCAGATGGTGGCCACCCGCGCCTTCAAGCGGGCCGGGACCTCGGCCGTGCCCACGGTGGACATCTCCTATGCCAATCAGGTCTTCGACAAGCTGCTGGTGGTGGAGCGCATCAAGCTGCGCAGCGCCGCCAAGAGTCCCACCATGGCCCTGAAACCCAACGACAAGATCCACCGCAACGGCGAGCGGGTCACCCTGGAGACCAGGGATCAGCAATATCCGTTCCTCACCCTGTTCAACATCGCCTCGGATGGGGTCATCAACTACCTCTATCCCATCGACGACGGCAAGATCAAGGACCCATTGCAGATTCCGGTCAATCAGCCCCACACCCTGGATCTCAACGTGGAACCCCCTTTCGGGGCCGACCACTTCGTCGTCATCCTGAGCGAAAAGCCTCTCGCCGGGCTGCATGCCGACCTGACGGGGATGAACGGCAAAAAGCTGGTCACCCAACTGGAGGCCAGCCTGGATCGTCATCTCAAGGGTGCCAGTCATCAGATCGGCATCCACGGGGTCTACACCGGTCCCTAGCGCCCAGGAGTTCAATCTTTATGGCATCACCTTATGTCATCCTCTGGAAGAGCCATTTGAGCGTCGGCGTGGCAGATGTGGACGAGGATCACAAAAAGCTGATCAAGATGATCAACCGCTTGTTCGGAGCCGCCCTCTCCTTGGAACCGCAACGGGTCCTGGAGGGGGTGCTCGACGAACTGACTCGGTATGTGATCTTTCATTTCGAGCGGGAAGAGGAGTACATGTTGCGCCTTGGCTATTCCGCCTACCTGGAGCATCAGCGGGAGCACCAGCGGTTGCTGGTGGCGGTCGCAAGGTTTCGGGAGAGGCTGCTGGCCGGCAAGGTCGGCCGCTTGAAGGAGGAGATGGAAGCGACGCTGCGGGATTGGTTGGTTGGGCATATTCTGGAAATGGACAAAAAAATGGGAGAGTTTTTGAATTCTCAAGGTATTTATTAGATATGTTTTTTTTAGTCATTCTCTTGGTGGTATTGTTGGCGATCGGCGCATTTTGGGCGTGGCGCGCCATCGCCATGCGGGACAAGGCTCTGCGCGCCGGGGAAGAGCGGTTTCGCACCCTGTTCGAGGCCATCGGCGAAGGGGTGGTGGTGGTGGGGCGGGAGGGGTTTCTCGACTGCAACGAAAAGGCCGTGGAACTCTTCGGCTGCCGGGATCATGCCGACCTGTTGCGCCATCGTCTGAGCGACTTCTGGCCGGAACGGCAGGCCGACGGCAGGGAATCAGTAAAACTTTCGGAATATTGGCGCAATCTGGCCTTCGAGGAGGGTTCGGTGGCCTTCGAGTGGACCTACCACCGCGCCGACGGGAGCGGGGAGTTCCCCGCCGAGGTGTTGCTGAACGCCCTGGGCCTGGAGGGGGAGCCGGCCCTGCAGATCGTGGTGCGGGACATCACGGCGCGCAAGGAGATGGAGGCCAAACTGCATGCCGCGCGCGAGGCGGCGGAAGCGGCGAATCGGGCCAAGGGGGCCTTTCTGGCCAACATGAGCCATGAGATCCGCACGCCGATGAACGCCATCATCGGGTTGAGCCATCTGTGCCTGCAAACCGACCTGACCCACCGGCAGAGGGATTATCTGCTCAAGGTGCATGCGTCCGCCAACGCCCTGCTGGTGCTGATCAACGACATCCTGGACCTCTCCAAGATCGACGCGGGGAAAATGGAACTGGAGCGGGTGGAGTTCGTCCTGGAGGAGGTGCTCGGCCAGGTGGCGACGCTCATCGGCATGAAGAGCGCGGAAAAGGGGTTGGAGTTTCTGTTGGAGACCGGCGTGGATGTGCCGCCGCGTCTGGTGGGGGATCCGTTGCGCCTGGGGCAGGTGCTGACCAATCTGGCTGGCAATGCCGTCAAGTTCACCGAGCAAGGCGAGGTGGCCATCGTCACGGAACGGCTGCGGGAGGAGGCCGGGGAGGTCTGGCTGCTGTTCGTGGTGCGGGATACCGGGATCGGCATGACCCCGGAGCAGACCGGCAGGCTGTTCCGTGAGTTCGGGCAGGCGGATGCCTCCACCACGCGCAAGTATGGCGGCACCGGTTTGGGCCTGGTCATCACCCGGCGGCTGGTGGAGTTGATGGGCGGGGCGATCTGGGTGGAGAGCGCGCCGGGAGAGGGGAGCCGTTTTCATTGCACGGTGCGCCTGGGCAAGGCGGTGGGGGGCGTGGATCAGCCGCGCGTCATGCCGATCGCCGATCTGCGCGGCCTGCGGGTGCTGGTGGTGGACGACAACGCGAGCGCCCGCCTGGTTTTGCGCGTCTATCTGGAATCCATGCATTACCTGGTGAGCGAGGCGGCGGATGGCCACGGGGCCGTGGAGGAGACCCGGCGCGCGCGCGGGTCGGGTTCTCCTTACGATGTGGTGTTCATGGATTTGCGGATGCCGGGCATGAGCGGACTGGAGGCGGCCAGACGGATCCGGGAAGATCTGGCAAGCGGCGCGGATCGGCCCCTGGTGATCATGGTCACCTCCCAGGGGCATGACGAGGTGGGCATGACCGGGGATGACGCGTTGGCCGGATTTCTGGTCAAGCCGGTCAATCAGAGCGCCTTGTTCGACGCCGTCACGCGGGCCTTCCGCCGGGGTGGCGAAAAGGCGCGCGCCTTTTACGTCCGGAAGCCGGCCAAGACCAGTTTGTCGGGGGTGCATCTGCTGCTGGCCGAGGACAACGAGATCAACCAACAGGTGGCCCGTGAGCTGCTCTCGCGGATCGGCGTGCGGCTGACCGTGGTGGATGACGGCGAGGCGGCGGTGCGCGCCGTGGCCGGGGGGCGTTTCGACGGGGTGCTCATGGATGTGCGGATGCCGGGAATGGACGGTCTGGAGGCCACCCGCGCCATCCGCCGGGGAGCGGCGTCGCCGGATCTGCCCATCATCGCCATGACCGCCAACGCCATGGAGGGGGATCGGGAACGGTGTCTGGAGGCCGGGATGAACGATTACATCACCAAGCCCATCGATCCGGACGCGCTGCACGCCGTGCTGGCCATGTGGGTCGGCTGCCTGGCCCCGCCCGCCGCCGGGGCCGGAACGCCTGGGGAAACCGTGCCGGAGTTGCCGGGCGTGGATGCCCGGCGTGGACTGAGCAATCTGGGGGGCAATGTCGCGCTTTATCGCGACGTGCTGATGAAATTCATGCGCAATCAGGCGGATGCCATGTCTCGTTGCGGGGCGGCCCTGGCCGCCGGCAACCGGGAGGAGGCGACCAGGATCGTCCATACCCTCAAGGGGGTCGCGGCGACCCTGGGGGCCGGGGAGATCGCCGACCTGGCCGCCCGCATGGAGGGGGACCTCGACCGGGGGGTCGATCCGGAGGGGTTGCTTCCCCTCATGGCGCCGGCGGGCCGGCAACTGCAACTCCTGACCGAAGCCATCCGCGCCAGTGCGCCCGTTGGGGTGGAGAGGCCGCTGGTCGAGGACGCGGCCCTGGACAAGGGGCGATTCGCGCCCTTGTATCGCCAGGCGCTCAGGCAGTTGTTCCTGTTCGACTCGTCGGTGGAGAACACCCTGGAGGCGATCGCCGCGCTGCCGATGAGCGCGGCGGATCGGGAGGAGACCAGGGCGATCCGGAACCACCTGGCCGCGTATGCGTATGATGCCGCCCGGGAACGCCTGCAAGCCTGGGGCGCGGCGTTGGGAATGCCGGTGGAAGCGGAGGAGAGCGCGGCATGAACGCCTGGTTCCTGCAACCCGGCGAGGATATCGGGACGGCGATGGCCGGTTTTTACGAGCCGCATCTGGTGCTGTTGTCCCTGCTCGCGGTCTATCTGGGGAGCTTTGCCGGCCTGGCGGTGATCCGGCCCCTGACCGGGGATGGCGGATCGTGGCCGCGAAGAATCTGGCTGGCCTTTGGCATCATCGCCTTCGGCTGTGGCGTCTTCACCATGCATTTCCTGGGCATGTTGGCATTCCGGTTGCCGGTTGCGGTCTCCTTTGACCTGGTGACGACCCTTGCTTCCAGCATTCCGGGTTTTTTGTCCGCCTGGTGGATGTTGCGACTGGCGGGCCGCCACGACCAGGAGGCGCGTGGGCAGTGGTTGGGAGGGGTCGTCGTCGGGGCGGGGATCGGGGTGATGCACTATGCCGGCATGATGGCCATGCGGCTGGAGGCGGTCATGCGATTCGATCCGGCCTGGTTCTGGAGTTCGATTGCGCTGGTGGTGCTCCTGACGGTTCCGGCCATACGGGTCCGCGCCCTGGTCGTTCGTCTGGGCTGGGATCCGGACAATGGCTTGGGACGGCACGTCGCCCCGCTCATCATGGCTGCGGTCATTGCCGGCATGCACTACACGGCCATGGGCGCCACGCGCTTCCTGCCGGGGTTGTGCGAGACCGATGGCGGAGGGTGGCGCATCGACCCCCTGGTGCTGGGCCTGGGGCTGGCCATCGTCATGTTCGTTCTGATCGTCTCCTATCTGTTCGCAGTCTATCTGGGCCAGCGGGAGCGGGACTATCCCGACACCTTCTTACTGGTCTTGCGCATGTGGGCGCGGGACAATCGGAAGATATTTTACAAATCGCTGGCAGTGGTCTTGGGGGTGTTCCTGCTCTTTGCCTGGACCTCCGTGGTCGTGCATGAATTCACCGACTACTTTCTGCATCAAAACGATCGTACCGAGGAGCGGAATCGTGTTGTGAAGGGGCCGGAGGATGACATCCTCAATCGCCCCATCGCGTTCATGTTGCTGCTGGGCGGGCTGCTGATGAGTCTGGCGATCGCCTGGATCGTGGCCCTGTTCCTGGTCGCCCGCCGTCTTTCCGAACAGGCCGAGGCCGAGGCGCGGCGGGAACTGGAGTTTCAGAAGCGTGCCTTGGACGAGCATGCTATCGTCTCGACCACGGATATCCGTGGAAATATTATTTACGTAAACGAAAATTTTGTCGCCATCAGTGGTTATTCCCGCGAGGAGTTGTTGGGCCAAAATCACCGCCTGGTCAAGTCCAACGAGCACGGCCCGGAGTTCTACCGCCAGATGTGGCGCACCATCACCAGCGGCAGGAGCTGGCACGGGGAGGTGAAGAACCAGGCCAGGGACGGTTCGTACTATTGGGTGCGCGCCACCATCGTCCCTATGCTGGATGAATTGCAAAAACCGTTTCAATACGTCTCCATCCGCACCGACATCACCGCCATGAAGGATCTGGAGTCCAGCCTGCGGGTGGCCAAGGAGCAGGCAGTGGCGGCGGCGCGGGCCAAGAGTGACTTTCTGGCCAACATGAGCCATGAGATCCGCACCCCGATGAACGCCATCATCGGCCTGAGCCATCTGTGCCTGCAAACCCAACTCACCACGCGGCAGAAGGATTACCTGCGCAAGGTCCACAATTCGGCCACCTCGTTGCTGCGCATCATCAACGACATCCTCGACTTCTCCAAGATCGAGGCCGGGCGGTTGGCCATGGAGACCATCGACTTCACCCTGGAGGAGGTGCTGGGGAATCTGGCCTCGATGATCTCCCTGAAGGCGCAGGAGAAACGGCTGGAGTTTCTCATGGAGACCGCGCCCAACATCCCGCCGATGCTGCGCGGCGACCCGTTGCGTCTGGGGCAGATTCTCGTCAACCTCGCCAACAACGCCATCAAGTTCACCGATCAGGGGGAGGTGGCGGTGGTCACCGAACTGCTGGACAAGGACGAATCCCTGCTCTGCCTGCAATTCACGGTGCGGGATACCGGCATCGGCATGACCGAAGCGCAGCGCAACGGGTTGTTTCGGGCCTTCTCCCAGGCCGACACCTCCATCACCCGCAAGTATGGCGGCACCGGGCTGGGGCTGACCATCGCCAAGCGGCTGATCGAGATGATGGCCGGCTCCATCCGGGTGGAGAGCGAGCCGGGGATGGGCACCCGTTTCATCTTCACCGTCTGTCTGGGCTATGTGCCCCAGGAAGTGGAAAAATCTCTGCTGCCGGCGGTGGACCTGCGCGGCCTGAAGGCGCTGGTGGTGGACGACAACGAAAGCGCCCGCAACGTGATCGCGGATTACCTGGCCTCGTTCACCTTCCGGGTGAGCAAGGCCAACGGCGCGGCGGAGGCGATCATCGCCGTCCAGGAGGCGGAGATGGTGGGCGTTCCCTTCGACCTGGTGGTGATGGACTACATGATGCCCGTGATGGATGGCATCACCGTGACCACCAGGATGCGTCGCGAGTTGGGGTTGACGCGCCAGCCGGTGGTGATCATGGCCACGGCTTACGGCGAGGAGCAGGTGGTCCGCCGCGCCGTGGAGGAGGCCGAGGTGAACGGTTTCCTGGTGAAACCCATCAGTCAGAATCTCCTGTTCGAGGCGGTCATGGAGGCCTTCGGCCGCTCTGCCGGGGGCAGCCGGGAGAGCGGCGCGAACCTGGCCGGCGAGCGGGATTTCATGGCTGTGTTGTCCGGCGCGCGGATCCTGTTGGTGGAGGACAACGAGATCAACCAGCAGGTGGCCAGGGAACTCCTGGAACAGGCCAACATCACCGTGCTGCTGGCCGTCAACGGCCAGGAGGCGGTCGCCATGGTGGAGCGGGAAATCCTGGACGGGGTGTTGATGGACATGCAGATGCCGGTGATGGATGGCCTGACCGCCACGCGCCGGATCCGCATGGATGCCCGTTTCGTAAGCTTGCCCATCATCGCCATGACGGCCAACGCCATGGCCGGGGATCGGGAACTCTGTCTGGAGGCCGGGATGCAGGATCACATCGCCAAGCCGGTGGAGCCGCGCGCCATGTTCGCGACCATGGCCCGCTGGATCAAGCCGGCTGCCCCGGCCCCGCTCCCGCAACGGACGGCGGAGAGCGACAAACAGGAGAGTGGCGAGACCTTGCCCGACCTGCCGGGCCTGGACGCCAGGGACGGCCTGCGCCGCATGGGGGGCAACGTGCGGGGCTATCTCAACCTGCTGGCCAAGTTCCGCGCCAATCAGGGCGAGGCCGAGAGCGCCATCCGCCAGGCGCTGACGGCAGCGGACATGGCCACGGCGGAACGGCTGGCCCATACCCTGAAGGGCGTGGGGGCCTCCATCGGCGCGCGGGAGCTTGCGGACATGGCCCTGGTCCTGGAAAAGGCCATCCGCGCCGGCGAGGATCCGGCGCGTCTGGAGGCGTTGCTGAAGGCCGCCGGCAGGTCGCTGGCCGAGCTGTGCGCCATGCTCGACGTGGCGCTGGTCCGCCCGCAACCGGAGCCGGCGCGGGGCGTTGTGGAGGAGACCGGAGATCTGCTCGCCAGGCGCAAGGAGTTGTTGCGCTTGGCCGGCGAGCAGTTGCAGATCTACGATGCCGCCATCGAGAAAACCCTGGCGGAACTGCGCGCCACATTTTCGGCCAATCATGCGCCGGAATGGCTGATGGAAATGGAACGATTGGTTGGTCGCTACGATTTCGAGACGGCCATGGGTATCTTGCGGAGTCAGGAGGTCCAACATGCCTGAAAAAGCGGCCAGACCATCCATTCTGATCGTGGATGACGCCCCGGAAAATCTGGATGTGCTCAAGGCCGCCCTGATGGAGGAGTACATGGTGCGTCCCGCCATCAACGGTCAGGTGGCCTTGCGGTTGGCGGGTCTGGATCCCCAGCCGGATCTGATCCTGTTGGACGTGATGATGCCCGGCATGGACGGCTTCGAGGTCTGCCGCCGGCTCAAGGCCAACGAGATCACGCGGGAGATCCCGGTGATCTTCGTCACCGCGCGGGGCGAGGTCCAGGACGAACTGGAGGGGTTGCGGCTCGGCGCGGTGGATTATCTGACCAAACCGGTCTCGCCCCATATCCTGCATGCCAGGGTGCGCACCCACCTGGCCCTGCGCGGCGCCAGGCAGGAACTGGAGGAGAACAACCGGCGGCTCTACGAGATCAACGAACGCCTCACCGACAGCATGGAGCAGTTGTCCGCCTCCGAGGATCGTTTTCGCGGCCTAGTGCAGACCATCCCGGACATCGTCTACAAGATCGACACCGAGGGAAAGTTCACGTTCTTGAACAAGTCCATCGAGCGGCTCGGCTATCATCAATCCGATCTGATCGGCAAGCATTTCACCGAGATCATCCACAGCGCCGACATCCCGGACGTCAGCCTGAGCAAGGTGCTGGAGCGGATCGACCCCGGGAGCGCCGATCCGGAGCGCAAGGTCTTCGATGAACGGCGTTCCGGCTTGCGCATGACCATTGGCCTGGAGATTCGCCTGAAGACCCGCAAGGGGATGACGGACGGGGTGTTCGAACTCAAGAACATCGACGACCGCCTGATCAACGTGGAGGTCAACAGCACCGGCCTGTACGGCGAGGTGGGCAACGCCACCGCCTACCGCACCCGCCAGTACATCGGTACCGTGGGGGTGATCCGGGATGTCACCGAGCGCCAGAAGGCGCAGCAGGCCTTCATGGAGGAGCGCAGGCTCCTGCGGTGGTTGATCGACGCCGTGCCCCTGCCGATCTTCTTTTTCGGCAACGATGGCCGGTTGATCTTTTCCAATGTTCCGTTTCGCCGGTTCATCGGCCGGGAGGAAGGTGATGCGGAGGGGTTGGAACTGCAAGCGATGTTCCACCACGAGGATCGCGACAAGATCGTGGGCATGGTGACCACCCTGCTGACCGACCCTCAGAGGGATCGGCTCCACATGGAGGCGGCGCTGCATGCCTTCGGGGAGGAGCTTACGTGCGACATGGATATCCTGTTGTGCAAATTCCGCCGCACGGAACAGGAGTTGCCCGCCATGATCGGCGTCCTGGTGGACATCACCGAGCAGAAGGCCATCCATGCCCGTCTGGTGGACGCCAGGCAGCAGGCCGAGGCGGCCAGCCGCGCCAAGGGGGATTTCCTGGCCAACATGAGCCATGAAATCCGCACCCCCCTCAACGCGGTGATCGGTCTGACCCACCTCTGCCTGCAAACCACCCTGACCGGGCAGCAGCGGGATTATCTGAACAAGGTCCATCTCGCCGCCAATGTCCTGCTCCATCTGGTCAACGACATCCTGGATTTCTCCAGGATCGAGGCGGACAGGCTGACCTTGGAGGATTGCCCCTTTGACCTGGAGGAGGTCCTGGGCAGGGTGGAGGCCATGTTGAGCGTCACAAGCCGGCAAAAAGGGTTGGAACTCGTCTTCGACACTTGCAAAGATGTTACACGTCAGTTACAAGGAGATTCCTTTCGTCTGGGACAGGTGCTGGCCAATCTGACCGGCAATGCCATCAAGTTCACGGAAAAAGGCGCAGTACGCCTGAGCACCGAGGTGGAGGAGGAGACCCCGGAACGGGTGACCTTGCGGTTCACGGTGCGGGATACCGGTATCGGCATGACCCAGGAACAGTTGCGGGGCCTGTTTCGGGAGTTCACCCAGGCGGACAGCTCCATCACCCGCAAGTACGGCGGGACCGGCCTGGGTCTGGCGATCTCCAAGCGGCTGGTGGAGATGATGGGAGGCCGCATCGGCGTGGAGAGCCAGCCGGGAGTGGGCAGCCGTTTCTATTTCACCATCCCTTTTCTCAAACACCAGGGTCCGGTCGTGGAGACGGATCCGGAGGCCGCCGCTCGCGATACGCGGGAAGAGGGGGAACGGGGGCGTGAGCCGGCGGCCATGGAGGGGGAGGCCTCGTGCGAAGAACTCCCTCCGGAGCGGCTGACGGAGCTGTTCCGGGAGGCGACCGGGCTGTTGGGGGTTTACGATTCGGCGGTGGAGCGGGTGGTGGACGAGTTGCTCGGCTTGTGTCCTTGCGGTGCGCGGCGGAAAAGGGCGGAGGGCCTGCGCGCCGCCTTGTCCGTGTATGATTTCGAGACCGGCCTGGAGCGGCTGAGCGAATGGGCCAGGGAGGAGGGGATCGCGATGGAGGATCTCGATGATCAGTAATCTTATGGATTGGCTGGGGGAAAAAACCATCCTGATCGTGGATGACACCCCGGAAAATCTGGATGTGCTCAAGGGCATCCTTTCCCCCCATTTCCGGGTGCAGGTGGCGACCAGCGGCCGGGTGGCCATCAAGATCGCGCAATCGGCCAATCCGCCGGACTTGATCCTGCTCGACGTGATGATGCCGGTGATGGATGGCTACGAGGTCTGCCGCCTGCTCAAGGCACAGGAACGCACCCGCGACATCCCGATCCTGTTCGTCACCGCCCGATCCGAAACGGAGGACGAAATCAAGGGGTTCGAACTGGGCGCGGCGGACTATCTGGTCAAGCCGGTCAGCCCGCCCATCGTCCTGGCCAGGGTGCGGACCCACCTGACCATGCTTGCCCACCGGCGCAATCTGGAGGATCTGGTCAAGGTCCGTACCGCCGAACTCATGATCCGCAACCTGGAACTGGAAGAGACCCGCCAGGAGGTCATTCGCCAATTGGGACGCGCCGCCGAATACCGGGACAACGAAACCGGCCTGCATGTGGTGCGCATGAGCCGCTATGTTTATCTCCTGGCCCTGCGCGCCGGCCTGGGGGAGAGCGAGGCCGAACAACTGATGATCGCCGCCCCGATGCACGATGTGGGCAAGATCGGCATTCCGGACCACATCCTGCTCAAGCCCGGCAAACTCACGGACGAGGAGTTCGCCGTGATCCGAACCCACTGCCGGATCGGGTTCGAGATCATCGGGGATCAGCGCTCCGAACTGCTCAATCTCGGTGCGCTGATCGCCCTGACCCACCACGAGAAATGGAATGGCTGCGGCTATCCCCGTGGTCTGGCCGGCGAGGAGATCCCGCTCGTCGGATGTCTGAGCGCCATCGGCGATGTCTTCGACGCCCTGACCTCCGTGCGACCTTACAAGAAAGCCTGGAGTGTCGATGACGCCATGGGCTTGATCGTCCAGGAGGCCGGGGAGCACTTCGATCCCCGGTTGGTCCCCCTGTTCGTCGGTTTGCGTCCCGAAATCGTCGCCATCATGGAACGGTATCAGGATCGCATGCCATGAGTGGGGGGGCGCGCAAACCCATCATCCTGGTGGTGGACGATGTCCCCGAAAACATCGATGTCCTCAAGGGCGCTCTGGTCACCGACTACGTGGTGCGGCCCGCTCCCAACGGCCAGGTCGCCCTGCGTGCGGCCAAGGTCGCCCCCATGCCCGACCTCATCCTGCTGGACATCATGATGCCGGACATGGATGGCTACGAGGTGTGCCGCAGGCTGCGGGAGGATCCGGCGACCCGCGAGATCCCGATCATCTTCGTCACCGCCAGAACCGAGATGGACAGCGAACTGGAAGGGTTGCGCCTCGGCGCGGTGGACTACATCACCAAGCCCTTCCTGATCCCCATCGTCCTGGCCCGCATCCAGACCCACCTCGCCCTGCGGCAGGCCAGGCAACGGATCGAGGAACAACATCAGCTCCTGATCGAGGAACGGGAGGTGATCGAAAAAATCCTCCTCAAGATGAGGGACGCGGATCTGCTCGATCCCCGCCATATTCGCCATCTCTTCTCGCCGGTGGAGGCGACCGCCGGGGATATCCTGCTGGCCGCCTTTACCGCCGATGGCAGGCAATGGGTTTTTCTGGGGGATTTCACCGGTCATGGTCTCACTGCCGCCATCGGCGGGCCGCTGGTCGCCTGTATTTTTCATCACATGGCCCGCATGGGCGCCGATGCCGGGGAACTCCTGCGGGAACTCAACCGTCAACTGCATCGGCGTCTGCCGTTGGGCATGTTTTGCGCCGTCGTCCTGCTGGAGGTCAACCCGGAACGCACATGGGGCAACCTGTGGAACGCCGGGATTCCCGATGTGCTCTGGTGGCGCGGGGGCGTCCGGCACGCATCCCTGAGTTCGTTCATGCTCCCCCTGGGGGTGGTCGGCCAGATGAAGCATGACGACCCCATCCGGCTTGACCTCGATGCGGGAGATCGTTTCATTTGTTACTCGGATGGCATCATCGAGGCGCTCAGTCCGGAAGGGGAGATGTTCGGCGTGACCGGATTGGAGGCATTTTTCGCCGACATGGAAGCCGTGGATTCGCCGTTGGAGGATCTCCTGACCGTGTTGGCGCGGCATGTCGGCTCCAGCCGGAACGCGGATGATGTGACGATGATCGAAGTGACGATATGAGCCGATTTTTTTTAATAATTGGTTTTTATTTTGTATTATTTGGATTTAATAATGTTTGCGCGGACGGTTAAAAAAACTTTAGTTTATGCTCGGATCAGCACCAATCCAAAGAAGGATTATCCACGGATCGAACGGTTGGTGGAGGAGGTGGATGCCGAAGGTTTGGGGATTCTTCTGCAAGAATGGAACGGGGAGGGCGAGGCAAGATGAAATGGCGTCTTTTGATGTTGGGAGTTGGTCTGCTGTTGGCCTGGAGCGCGCCGGCGGGCGCGGACAATGCCCAGTTGATGCAACTGATCGAGATCCTGCACAAGAAGGGGACCTTGAATCAGGAGGAGTATCGGATGCTGGTCGGGGCCGCGCAGGAGGCGTCCGCGTCGCGACCCCTGGCCGCGAGTGGCGAGAAGCCCGCCCCTCCCGCGCCGGTGGCGAAGACGGAGGCCGCTGCCGGGGAGGGGTTGCAGTTGACCTCGGCGGACGGAGGGCTGGAGGTCAAGGTGGGTGGCCGGTTGCAGGTGGATACCGGGTTGTACGGCAGCGACGTGGCGGACAACGCCAGCGGCACCGAGTTGCGCCGGGCGCGCCTGGATGTGAGCGGGCGGTTCGAGAAGGATTGGAAATTCAAGTTGTCGTATGATTTCGCGGACAACGCGGTGGAGGACAAATCGGCGTACCTCGCCTACGAGGGGTGGAAGGGGTGGTCGGTCAAGGCGGGATTGTACGGCATGCCGCTGGGTTTGGCCGAGGCGACCGGTTCGCTGTACGGGATCTTCATTGAGGAGCCGATGATCGTGAGTGCCTTCAAGCTGGACGAGCGCATCGGTCTGGGGGCGGAAACCTGGGGGGAGAGGTGGTCGGCGCAATTGGCGCTGTTCGGCGAGAATGCGGCGGCCAACGTGGTGGATGACGAATCCCATGGGGTGGCGGCCCGCGCCACCTGGGCGCCGGTGTTGGACAAGACCCGTGTGCTGCATTTGGGCGGGTCGCTGGTCTACCAGTCCCCGGAGAGCGTGAACGAGGGGAACAACGACCGCAACGGCAACGGAATCCGCAACGAGAATGTGCGCACCACGCGTTTTCGTTCCCGTCCCGAGGCGCATGTCAACATGGGTCGTTTTGTGGACACCGGGGCGATCTACAACGTGGATGCCCTGTATACCGCCGGGCTGGAGATGGCGGGGGTGTGGGGAGCGCTCTCCATGGAGGCGGAGACGATGCGCACCTGGGTGGCGCGCTCCTCCGGCGGGCAGCCCGATCTTGGATTTGGTGGATATTATGCCTCCCTGGGCTGGTTTTTGACCGGGGAGTCGCGCAACTACGAGGTCAAATCCGGTGCGTTCGGCAGGATCAAGCCGTTCCGGAATTTCGACTGGCAGCAGGGTGGCCGCGGGGCCTGGGAGGTGGCGACCCGTTACAGCGTGCTGGATCTGAACGACGAGAACGTCCGGGGCGGCGAGGAGCGCAATCTGACCTTCGGCCTCAACTGGTATCTCAATCCCCGCTTGCGGATCATGGCCAATTACGTCCTGGTGGACACCACGGCAGCCGAGGATCCGAAGCTCTTCCAGACCCGGTTGCAGTTCGATTTTTAGTTGGCATTGCCGGAAGGGGCGTGATGCAGAAGCCCCCCGGTCAGATGGAGGCGGCGATCGGCGCGGGCGGCCAGGTCCGGATTGTGGGTCACCAGCAGCACGGCGGAGTTCCAGTCGGCAGACAGCCGCATCAGCAACTCCATGACCTCCCGACCGGTGCCCGGATCGAGGTTGCCGGTGGGTTCGTCCGCCAGGATCAGGGGAGGGTGGGTCACGAACGCCCTGGCAATGGCCACCCGCTGTTGCTCCCCGCCGGACAACTCCAGGGGGTGGTGGCGGAGACGGTCGCCCAGCCCCACCCGGGTCAGCAGCTCCTGCGCTCGCCGCCGGGCATCGGCATGGCCGGCCAACTCCAGTGGCAGGGCGACGTTTTCTTGCGCCGTCAAGGTGGGAATGAGATGAAAATCCTGAAAAACGATCCCCATGGTGTCGCGCCGCATGCGCGCCAGTTCGTCCTCGGAAAGCACACGCGGGTCCCGGCCATCGATGAGGACCTGGCCGGACGTGGCCTGTTCCAGCCCCGCGATCAGGGCCAGCAGCGTGCTCTTGCCACTGCCGGACGGCCCGGTCAACGCCACCTTTTCCCCACGGGCCACGCGCAGATCCACCCCCTTGAGGATCTCCAGACGCCGCCCGGAATGTTCCACCACATACGTCACGGATTGCAGATCGATCATGTCCCTTCTTCTCCGGTTGCTGCACGGCCTTTGGCTCGTCCTGGCCCTTGTTCCGTCGGTCGCCATGGCTGACGCGCCCGTCATCCTCTGCTTCGGCGACAGCCTGACCGCCGGATACGGCCTGCTCCCCGGTCAGGATTATCCCTCGCTGCTGCAACGCCGCCTCGCGGAACAAGGCTTTCCCCACCGGGTGGTCAACGCGGGGCTGTCCGGCGACACCACGGCCGCCGCCATGCAGCGCCTCGCCTGGTCCCTGAAGAGCCGTCCCGCCATCGCCATCGTCGTCCTGGGGGCCAACGACGGCTTCCGGGGCGGGGATCCGGACGACATGCGGACGCATCTGCTGGCGATCATCCGGAAACTGCAAGAGAGCGGCGTCCGGGTGCTCCTCGGCGGGATGCGCATTCCGCCCAATTACGGCCTCTCCCATGTGGAACGGTTCGCAGCAGTCTATCCGGCGCTGGCCAAGGAAACCGGGGTGGCCTTTCTGCCGTTTTTCCTGGAGGGCGTGGCCGGACAACCCGCCCTCAACCTGGAGGACGGCATCCATCCCAACGCGGCAGGCTACCGGAAGGTGCTCGACACTCTCTGGCCGGTTCTTTTGCCCCTGCTCACCCCTTCCGGGTGATCGGGCGGGGTGGCAGACGATGCCACAACCGCCAGCCGATCGCCAGGTGCAGCGCCGCCAGCCCGACGTATACCGCCACCGGGATGAAACGGCCATGGGTCAGCCCCATTTGGGCATTGAATCGCATCAGATCCGAAAACAGCAGCACATGCGCCAGATTGACGACCATTCCGGCCAGGGCGAAACGGAGTCCGCTGCCCCGCGCCAGCAGGGCCAGCAGTGCCGGCAGCGGGGTCAGATACCCGCCGAACAAAGGCACCGGCAGCAACAGAACCGACAGGATCAGTACCAGAATGCCCATCACGATCTCTTCCACCTCGTTGTTTGATGGATAACCTACCCGCGTCCGCATACAATGGGTATCGGAACCGCCGGGAAACATGCTACACTAAAAACCAGCGCAGGCCTTCAAAAAAAACGTGGACTTGTTGAGACGCATGACTGATTCGAACGATTTCCGACTGTTGGTGGATGACCTGCCCGACGGTATGCTGCTGCATCGGGAGGGGACGATTCTGCTCGCCAACCGTCAGGCCGCCTCCATTTTTGGCCTGGACGATCCCGCCGCGCTTGCGCTTTGTCCCTTGTCCGCCCATTTCCATTCCGACGCATGGAAGCGGCTGTTGCAGTCGATCAGCGACAGCCCCCCCCTCACCAGGAATCGCTGGAGCGCCACGATGGAACTGACTCGCGCCGATGACCGGGGCGCGGTCATCGATACCGCCACCAGTTGGACCGTGTATCAGGGAGAACCCGCCCTGATCACCACCATGCGGGATATCACCCAGATCCGGCGTCAGGAAGAGGAGATCCGCCATCAGGCCAACTACGACACCCTGACCGGCCTGCCCAATCGCGCCCTGTTTCTGGATCGTCTCAACCGGGAGATCATCCGCGCCAAGCGCACTCAGACCCGCGTGGCGTTGATGTTCATCGATCTGGACCGTTTCAAGTGGGTCAACGACACCCTGGGTCACGCGGCGGGGGACGATCTGCTGCGGCAGGTCGCGCAGCGTCTGCAAAACAGCGTGCGCAAGTCGGATACCGTGGCGCGTCTGGGCGGCGACGAGTTCACCGTGATCCTGCCCGACATGGCGCGCGGTCCATTCGCCGAACGGGTGGCGGCGGAGATTCTGTTGCAACTGGTGCAGCCGTTCATGCTCATGGGGCAGGAGGCCTTCATTTCCGGCTCCGTGGGGGTCACGATCTGTCCGGATGACGCCACCGAGTTGGACGACCTGCTCAAGAACGCCGATACCGCGATGTACCGGGCCAAGGGGGATGGACGCAACGCCTACCGTTTCTACACCCACGACATGCATGCCGAGGCCGAGGCGCGCGTCGCCCTGGAGAAGGATCTGCATCACGCTCTGGAACGCAATGAACTGGTGGTCCATTATCAGCCCATCGTGGACCTGAACACCGGCAGGCTGTTGGGCGCCGAGAGTTTCCTGCGCTGGGAGCATCCCACGCGGGGGAGTGTCTCGCCCGCCATCTTCGTGCGGCTGGCCGAGGAGATCGGCCTGATCGCCAAGATCACCGCCTGGACCATCGAGACCGCCTGTGCCCAGGCGCAGCGTTGGCGGCAGCGGCCGGACAGCGCCGATTTCGTCATTTCCGTCAACCTGTTCTGCACCCGTTGTCGTGAACTCTCCACCGACGACCGGATTCCCGACATTCTGCATGCCACCGGCCTGCCGCCCAAGGCGCTCATTCTGGAGATCACCGAGAACATCCTCTCCGAGAACGCGGACAAGGCCATGGCCATGCTCAATCACCTGATCCGGCTGGGGGTGACGCTCTGGCTGGACGATTTCGGCACCGGCTACTCGTCCCTGAGCGTGCTCAAGCGGTTGCCGGTCAGCGGCATCAAGATCGACCGCACCTTCATCCCGGAGGTCACCAACGATCCGGAGACCAACGTTCTGGTGCAGGCCATCATGTCCCTGGCCCACTCCCTGAAACGCAAGGTGATCGGCGAGGGGATCGAGACCTCGGCGCAGGCGGCCTTTTTGCGGGAACGCGGTTGTCACATGGGCCAGGGGTATTTGTTTCAAAAACCGGTCGATGCGGCGACCTTCGAGGGGATTCTCGGACGGACATTTTCGCTGTTATAAGATTGCATCCGTGGGAAAAATCGTCTAACCTGCTTGTAACCATAAACGAGATATCAATGAATCAGCGGGGGTAAAAATGCGACCACTCACCGGCAAGACCATCATAATGTTCGTGGGCATGTATGCGTTGGCGACCCTCACCGGATGCGCGACCTCCACCAAGAAGGAGGGGTGGATCGCCACCAATGGGTATGTTCAGTGGCATCCTCAGGTGGATCCCTCGCCATTGTCGATCATCGGCACGCAGTGTTATTTCTGCCCGGAGAAGCAGCAGCCCGAGCAGGCGGTTGCCAAGGAGCCGGAGAAGAGCGTGCGTGCCGTAGAGGTCCCGGTGGCCGCCGCTCCGCCGCCTCCGCCCCCGCCCCGCAAGTGTCCCAATCCGCCTCGTGGCGCCAAGACCTTCGACGCGGACGGGTGCTGGGCGCCCAAGAGCCTGCATTTCCGGTTCGACCGTACCGACATCAATCCACAGGAGTATTCGATCCTGGATGAGGTGGTGACGGTGATGTCGGACGAACAGAATCGCAATGTCAAGGTGGAGGTGCAGGGGCATACCGACAGCATCGGCGGCGAGAAGTACAACGACGGCCTCTCCCTGCGGCGCGCCAATTCGGTGCAGACCTATCTGATCAAGCGGGGCGTCCAGGGCGAGCGTCTGCCGCCGAAGGGCTTCGGCGAGCACCAACCCGTCGCTCCCAACGATACCAGGGAAGGCCGGGCGCAAAACCGGCGGGTGGATTTGAAGCCGCAAATGTGATCTTCGCCCATCGGTGGGGGGATCACTCCCCCTGCCCCTGGGCGAAGCGGGTGCGCAGGAAATCCACCAGGGTGCTCAGGGGGATGGGTTGTTCGCGGCCAGTCTCGTCCACGCGGAAGAGCTTGCCGGCGCGCAGGAGATCGTGCAACTGGCCGATGGCATGCCAACGCGCCACCCGCTCCGGGGTGAGGGTCAGCACACGGCCGCCACCCTCCTGGAACAGATGCAACATGCGGTTGGTCTCCGGCCACTTCGGCGCGGCGGGGATGTGAAAACGGCCATCCCGAACATAGGTGGCCACCCCGCCGGGATGCCGCTCCAGCCAGCTCACCCCCAGCCGCAGCCGCGTCAACAGCGCTTGCGGATGAAATACCGTCTCCACCAGCCACAGCTTCGCCGGTTGCTCCCCCGAAGGGGGAAGCTCGATCACGCCGAATTCGCCGTCGTCTGGTGGGACGTTCTCGCCGAACAGATACAACCGCAATACCTGCACCAGCCGCTCCGGACGGGCCGGTTCGTCGTGGGGGCGCGCCCCGATCCGCCGGGTCAATGCCTCCCATGCCTCGGCCAGACGGGTCTCCCCGTCCACCGGTTGCGGCGGGGGCTGGTCCAGCAACTCCCGCAACCGCCGGTTGGCCAGGGTGATCACCACCCGCGGCGGATTGCGGCCAGCAGCCAGACGCTCCAACAGAACGTCCGGATCGAAGAACAACTCCCCCAGCCCCTCTTCCCCCACCACGTCCCGCAAACGGCAACGCACCAACTCCCGTGCCTCGTCCCCGGAACAGCCGGTCATCTCGAAGCGGTTGCTCTCCAGACGCCCCACGCTCTGGGCGTTCCAATGCCGGGTGCGCAACTCCCCCCAGAACTGGCCACGGGCGAACGCCACCGGCAACGCCCCCTCCATCCGGTCCACCAGAAAGGTCACCATCAGGTCCATGGCCGTGTGCTGCGCCGCGTTGCGTAAATCCTCCAGACGGTCGAAACAGACCAGCAGCGGCATGCGAAAATGGGCCAGGATCTGCCCCAGCGAGACCAGAATGATGCGCGCTTCCTCCTCCATGGCCTGCCGGTCGTGCCCGGAACGGTCGAAGCGCGGCTTCGGCAGGTGGCGCGGTTCCAAGATCTCGCCGCGCAGCCACGAGGCCGCCTCCCACCGCTTCGAACGGGTCCCGGTCATCCCGGTCACCAGAATCTCCGCCACCCCGCTCCACAGCTTCGGCAGTCGCTCCAGCACGCCCCCTCTGCGCACCTTTTTCCACCATTTTTCCGGCTTGCCCTCCCCCTTGCGGATGGCGCGCGCCACCTTCTCGTACCGCTTGCCCGTGCTCCTCTCCGCGATCAGCAGCGCCGCCAGATGGCGCCAGGTGTCGATCCCGTTGTGCCCTTCCAGGGGATGGCGCAGGCCGTCGGCGATCTCCCGCAATAAATAGCGATAAGGCTCCTCGCCGTTTTCCGGCGGGGAGATCCAGGCAAAGGCGGCCAGGGGATCGCTGCCCTGACAGGCCGCGCGCAGCCGGGCGGTCAGGTGACTCTTGCCGGTCCCCACCTCGCCGAGCACCAGGGCGGCCAACGGCTCGCGCGGATACTCCCCGGCCTGATGCGTCAGCCGCATTACCCCCTCGAAGGCCTCCCGGTTGATGGCGGGCACGTCCGGCAGCCGCTCCTCCCACGGATCCCCGGCCGCCACCGATCCGAAGGGGTTTTTCCGCAGCAGCCGGTCCCGAACCCGTGCTCCGTTCATCCTCGCGCCTCCAGCCAGTTGAGGGTCAGATACAGCATGCCGTTTTCGTCCTGGAACGCGGCGTCCAGCTCATCGGGCCGCAGCCGGGTGGGATCGCCCATGTTCAGAAGAATCCGTTCCCCGGCGCGCAGCCGATTCACCACCCGGTCGAACCGCTCCCGCTCCCAGCCCAGTTCGGCGCGCAGCCGGTGAATCGGCACGAAATTGCCCCCCTTGCCGATGGCCTGCACCGCCATCCGGAAATGCGCGTCGTCGTCGCCGCCGGAGGGGGCGCTCCCCACCCAGCGCAATACCGGGGCGAAATCCGCGCGAATCGCCACGCACGCCACCTCGCCCCGCTCCATGAGAAGCGTCAGCGCCCTGGGGATCGCCGCCTTGGCCAGGGGGAGGTTCAGGGCGAGTTGTCCCACGGTGAAGGTCCCCAGCCGTTTGGCCTTTTCCCGGAGGAAGGCCTCGTCCGGCAGATGGCGCGCCACGTAGCGGGCGCGGCCCCCGCGCACCAGGCGGACGCGATCCTGGCAATGGGTGCGCAGGGCCGCCTCCAGGGTCTCGGCGCTGCTGGTCGCGCTGATGCCGAGATCGCGGCACAACGCGCTTCCCAACAGCTTGAGGAAGTCGCCACGGGTGGCGAACAGTTTGCCCCGCGCCTCCATGCGCTCTTCGATTCGTGCGCCAAGGTCCATGTTCATACCTTCAATTCGATCAGGGTGATGTCGTCCGGCAGTTTCTCGTTTTCCTGGAATTGCGTCAGCACCGGCAAGAGCCATTCCAGTGGTTTTTGTTCCTGGGCGAGCACGTAGAGGGCATGGGGGAGTTTGTGGGTGCCGAAGTACTCGCCGGCAGGGGATTGTACCTCGTAGGCCCCATCGGAATAGATGTAGATCAGATCCCCTGCCTCCACCGGCAGGGTCTGCTCCAGCCTGGAGAAGTTGATCTCCGGCAGGATCCCCAGGGGGGTATGGGCGGAAGCGGGTCCTTCCTGGCGGATGCCGTCGCGGAAGATGTGAACCGGATGCATGCCGGCATTGTAGATGGTCACCTGGCCGACCTTGCGGTCCAGGAGCAGGAAACAGGCGGTCAGGAACATGTCCACCGGAAGCCGGCCATGGATTTTGTCGTTGATCGCGGTGAGGATCTCCCTGGAGGGAAAACCGCGTTGCACCATGCCGTAGAAGATGTCCGAGACCAGTGGTCCGCACACCGCCGCCGCCAGACCGTGGCCGGTGAAGTCGCCCAGCATCACCAGTTGCGCGCCGTCGGCGTCCAGGGTGGAGAGGACCAGGTCGCCGGTGGTGGTCTCCACCGGGGTCATCAGGATGCGCATCGATTGCGGGGTGAAGCGGTCATCCTGGCGCATCTTCAAAATGACGTGCTCGATCGCCTCCCGGTCCATGGCGATTTTCGCGGCCATCTCCACCCGGCGCAGCCAGGCGTTCAGGCGCGCGCGCAGGATGACGTGGTTGAACGGCTTGGAGAGGAAATCATCCCCGCCGCAGTGCAGACACTCCGCGAGCAGTTCCTGGTCCTCCACCCCGGTCAGGAAGATCACCGGGGGCATGCCGCTGCCGCTGCCGTTGGCGCGGATGCCCCGCGTGGCGTCGTAGCCGTTCATGACCGGCATCATCACGTCCATCAGGATCAGGTCCGGCGAGAATTCGCGCCACAGTTCGATACCCTCCTGGCCGTTGCTGGCAAGGAGGGTGGCGTGGCCTTCCCGTTTCAGAAAGCGGTCGAGGTGCATGCGGGCGAGGGGATCGTCATCCACGATCAGGATGGTATGCATCTTGAAAGTTTCTCCGCGATGCGCATGCCATGTCTTGCTTGTCGTGCCATGTGCGTTAAAATAGGGGGTGGTGAACCTTTTGCCATCGTAGTGTAGCCTAATTGACGCGGTTTGGCCATGACCTTCCAGGGAGAATCGACAAAATGAGACGGGTGTACAATTTCAGTGCCGGACCGGCCGTCCTGCCGGTGCCGGTGTTGGAGCGGGCCAGGGACGAGATGCTCGACTACCGGGGATGCGGCATGTCGGTCATGGAGATGAGTCACCGTTCCAAGGATTACATGGCCATCATCGCCAATGCCGAGGCCCTGCTGCGGGAACTCATGGGGATTGGCGAGGATTACGCGGTTCTCTTTCTGCAAGGCGGGGCCACGTTGCAGTTCTCCATGATCCCCATGAACCTGATCCACGATCCGGCCACCCAGACCGCCGATTACATCATGACCGGCAGTTGGTCCGAGAAGGCGTATGCCGAGGCGAAAAAGATCTTCGCCGACGTGCGTCAGGCCGCCTCGTCCAAGGGGGTCAATTATTCGCGCATTCCGCGCCAGGAGGAGTTGACCCTCAATCCCGGCGCGGCCTATGTCCACATGACCAGCAACAACACCATCTTCGGCACCGAGTACCACCATGTCCCGGAGACCGGGGCAGTGCCCCTGGTGGCGGATGCCTCGTCGAATATCCTCTCCCGTCCCGTGGATGTCTCCCGTTTCGGGCTGATCTACGCCGGGGCGCAGAAGAACCTGGGGCCGAGCGGCGTCACGGTGGTGATCGTGCGCAAGGACCTCATGGGCCGCAACGCCAACATGCCGGTCATGCTCGACTATCAGGCGCAGGCCAAGGAGGGGTCGATGCTCAACACCCCGCCGACCTATGCCATCTACATCCTCGGCCTGGTGCTGGAGTGGGTCAAGGAGCAGGGGGGGGTCGCGGAGATGGAACGCCGCAACATCGTCAAGGCCGACAAGCTCTACGCCGCCATCGATGGCTCGCCGTTCTACGCATGCCCCACGGAGCCGGCCAGCCGCTCCCGCATGAACGTTCCCTTCACCCTGGCCAGGCCGGAGTTGACCGACGCCTTTCTGGCCGGCGCCAAGGCCGCGGGTCTGGTGACCCTCAAGGGGCATCGTTCCGTGGGCGGGATGCGCGCGTCGATCTACAACGCCATGCCGGAGGCAGGCGTGGACGCCCTGATCGCCTTCATGCGGGAATTCGAGCGCAGCAACGGTTGATGCTCCTGGGGACGCGATGATCCTGGATCTGAAAACCCTCTCCGCCAATCGGGTCTATCACGCCATGACCCAGACCCTGGTGCCCCGTCCCATCGCCTGGGTCTTGTCGGAGAATGGTCAACGGGGGTTCAATCTGGCGCCGTTTTCCTATTTCACCGGGATATCCAGCGACCCGCCTCTCTTGATGCTCTCCGTGGGTCTCAAGAGCGACGGGTCGCCCAAGGATACCCTGGTCAACATCGGGGAGCGGTTCGATTTCGTGGTGCATATCCCGGCCATGCCCCAGGCTCACCAGGTGGCGGCCAGCGCCATGGAACTCCCGCCGGAGGAGTCCGAGGTCTCCCGGTTGGGGCTGGAGTTGACCGAATTCGGTGATTTCCGCCTGCCTCGGCTGGTGGGGTGTCCGGTGGCCTTCGCCTGCGAGCGCCACAAGGTCATCGAGATGGGCAACACCCCGCAGCACCTGATTTTTGGTCGCATCGACCTCATTCACGTCGATGACGCGGTGATCGAGACCGGTGACAAGGGACATTTCACGGTGCATGCCGAGCGGATGAATCCGGCCTGCCGTCTGGGTGGGGAGACGTTCGCTCCCCTGGGTGCCGCCTTGCGTCTGCCCAGGCCCAAGCCATGAAAAATCCCTTCGCGAGTTTCGTGGAGTTCATCGATCTTTCCAACCGTCTGTACATTCATTACCCCGGACCGCGTTGGGCGGTGGTGGGTGGGTATCTGCTCACCATCTACCTGACCCTGCCCATGACCCCCATCGTGGCGCGTGCCTCCTTCAAGCTCGTTGGCAAGCGGGAGACCGGGCTGATCATCTCCGTCGGACTGATCCTCGCCCTGCTCGCCAGTCTGACCATCGTTTTTCTGCGCATCAGCAAGGGGAAGCGGCTGCTGGCCGCCTTGCCGTTCGTGGCCATTCTCGCCCTGGCGGCGACCACGGTGGACAATCCCGTCGAGCGGGTCCATTTCCTGGAATACGGCCTGTTGGCGTATCTGGTCTTTCGGGCCGCCGGCAGGCCGCGGGGGATGGGATTGGCGTGGGTCTATTGCGCGGTGCTGGTGGCGGGGTTTTCGGACGAACTCATCCAGGGGATGCTGCCCAACCGCTTTTTCGACCTCCACGACGTGGCCATGAACGCGGTCGGGTCGGCCATCGGCCTTTGGTTCGGGGTCATGACCCGCCGGCCGGAGCACGATCTGGAACGCGCCCGGCCCACTTTTGCTTGCGATGATCCGCCTCACCTTTGATCAGGGCACCCTCGTCGCGGAGGGATCCGCCGAGGAGTTGACCCCAGCCGCCCATCTGCTGACCTGGGACGATCGTACCCGCTGCTGGCGGGCCGAGGCCAGGCGCTATGGCCCGGTGATGCTGGCGCTGCATCATGCCAAGGCGCCTTGCGAGGATCGGGCGCGCGCCTTTTTCCCACGGGAGTTCCAGCCACGGGGCGATCATGCCCCGCGTTCCCATCAGCAGGCCGCGTTTCATGCCTGGGTCCATGCCGGGCATCGGGGGGTGGTGGTCCTGCCCACCGGGTCCGGAAAGACCCTGGTGGCCCGCATGGCCATTGCCCGCGTGCGGCGGGACACCCTGATCCTGGCCCCGACCATCAATTTGACCTTTCAGTGGCATGAACAATTGGAGGGGATTTTCGGCATGCCCATCGGCGTCATGGGCGGGGGGGAGTATCGCATCGAGCCGATCACGGTGAGCACCTACGATTCGGCGCTGATTCACATGGAGCGGCTGGGCAACCGCTTCGGGCTGTTGATCTGCGACGAGTGCCATCACCTCCCGGCCCCAACCACCCGGCTGGTGGCGATTCAGTGCGTGGCCCCCTACCGGCTGGGGCTGACCGCCACGCCGGAGCGGGCCGACGGCATGGAGGAGGATCTTTTCAACCTGTTGGGGCCGCTGGTCCATCGCAGCGAGATCGGCGACCTGGAGGGGGAGGTCCTGGCGCCGTATCGCCTGGAGGCGGTCCCGGTGGACCTCGACCCGGACGAGCGGGATGCCTACGATGCCGCTTATCGGCACTACCGGGAGTTCGCCCGTTCCACCGGGGTCAATCTGGCGCGTCCGTCGGGGTGGACCGAATTCATCCGCATCTGCTCCCGTTCCCGCGAGGGGCGGGAGGCCATGGCCGCCTATCGCATGCAAAAAAGGCTGGCCCGTGCTTCCCGCGCCAAGCTGCGCATGGTTTGGAAGCTGTTGCGCCGCCATCGCCTGGAGCGCGCCCTGTTGTTCACCGACGACAATGCCACGGCCTATGCCATCGGGGAGACCTTTTTTTTGCCGGTCATCACCCACAAGACCAAAATTTCAGAGCGCACCCGCCTGCTGGATGGGTTCCGCTCCGGGGAGTTCCCTTTTCTGGTCAACTCGCGGGTGCTCAACGAGGGGGTGGATCTGCCGGAGGTGAGCGTGGGGATCATCGTTTCCGGCAATGCCTCGATCCGGGAGCATGTCCAGCGGCTGGGACGGCTGCTGCGGCCCAGGGAGGGGAAGCAGGCGGTTCTTTATGAGCTGATTTCCCAGGATACCGCCGAGACCTACACCAGTCAGCGTCGCAGTCAGCACGACGCCATTTTGCGGAAGTTGCCCGCGTGTTGACCCGTGACCTGCTCCGTTTCGACCGGCGCAAGGAGCGCCTGACGCCCCGTTTCGTCGATTCCGGCAGTCAACTGTTGCGGAATCTGGTTCGGGATCTGGCCGCCGTCTATGCCACCGGGGAGGGGCAGAGCCGCGAGGAGTTGGCCGAGGCGGTTGTGCCCCTGATCAACGCCTCCCGTTCCCAGCAGGTTGCCAAGGGGTTGAACAAGCTGCTGCTGGACCGCTGTACCTTCCGTGAGTCCCAGGAGGAGCTGGCCGAGGCGCGTCTGGCCACTTTTCAGGCTGCGGCCCGGCATTTGCGATCCGGGGAGACGAACGACCTGACCGCCTATCGGCTGGCCGTGGCGCGCGACCGGGGCAGCGAGGATCCGGATCGGCTCGCCGAGGGTTTGCATGCCGATCTGCCGGTGCGCCAGCCCTTGCTCTCCTTCGACCCCATCGAGCCGGAGCCGTTGCTGGACCGTTACAATCTCGCCCTGGCCCAGGGGCCGCTCTATTGGGCCGACCGTCTGACCCTGGAGATCTGGGAGCCGGACGCCGGGCGGCGGCGGCAGTTTTTTCGCTATCTCAAATGGTTTCAACTGTTGGCGCGCATCACGCCGGTGCCGGAGATCACCAATGGATTCGTTCTGGAGTTGGACGGGCCGTTGAGTCTGTTCGACGTGCCGCGCAAATACGGTTTCAAGCTGGCCGGTTTTCTCCCTGCGGTCTGCGCGCTGTATCGATGGAAGTTGCGGGCGCAAGTGCGGCTGGGGGATCTGCCGTCCGCCACCCTGGAGCTGGACGATACCCTGGGCTTGAAGTCCCATTTCGCCCATGAAGCCACCTACATTCCCGATGAGTTCGCCACCTTCGAGGCCAAGTTCCGTCAGGAGGCGCCCGATTGGGAGATTCAGCCTCACACGCCGTTGTTGGATCTGGGATCCCAGGAGATGGTCGTGCCGGATTTTTCCTTTCAGGAGCGTGCCGGGGGGCGGCTGGTCCATCTGGAGTTGTTTCATCGCTGGCACGGCGCGCATCTGCCCCGGCGGTTGGCGACTCTGGACGCCATGGAGTCGCCGCCTCGTCTGGCCATCGGCATCGACCGTGCCTTGGCGAAACAGCCCGCCAATGCCGCCGTGCTGCAAACCTCCGGCTGGTTTCATGCGCACGGTTTTCCTTTCAACCAGTTCCCGCCGGTCAAGCGGGTGGTGGCCGCACTGGAGAGTTTTTGAGATTGCGGAGTCGTCCGCTCCGCGCGTTCTGCTTACGATGCAAATACTTCGTCAACGGAGTTGGCAAATACAAAGTTGTCGCTCCAGGTTTCGATCAATTCCAGGTTTGCTGATTTTACCTTTTCGGTAACCCATTCTGGCGTTTGTCCAAATTTGCGGCGTATCAATTTGAGCAGCATGGAAGCGGCTTCTTCCTGTCGCCCTTCCTGTCGCCCTTCCTGTCGTCCTTCCTGTCGTCCTTCCAGCCTGCCGGCGACCCAGGTGGACTCCACCATGCTGGCCTGGTAGTGCCGTTCGTCCTGGTAATATTCGTAGGCACGGCGTTCCTCTTCCGGGAGTTGCAGGATATCCAACACCTGCTTGGCTTTCTGCAAACCTCGCGCGGTAAACTCTTCGCGAATTTCGCCAGTTTTCAAAAAATAGATCCACTCATCCAAGGAGTTGCGGGCGATTTCATCGAAGCGCTTGACACGGAGCAGATAGAATTCCGGAAAGATCTCCGCAATGGATTGGCGCAGGAACAACCCTTTCTGACCCTGGTTGAGCTGCAATTCGTCGTTGGTGTGCAATCCTCTGAATGAGGTCGTGCCATGGTAGATATAGTCTTGCCCATCGCCGAGGTCAAAATGGAGGATGCTGATGGAAATCACCTTCGGAACCTTGGAATAGGCATCGCCTTCCGCCACGTGCTCCGTCACGGTCTTGGATATTGCATAAACAAGTCTTTGCAGATAATCGTATTCTCGTTCGTATTGCAACTCGATCAGGATCAGCTCGTCCTGGCTGTTCCTGACTTTCATGTCAACCCGGTTGCTTTTGTCGAGGTGATTTTCCTTGTTGCTTTCGCTTTCGAGGATTTCGACTATTTTGACTTCGGTCATGAGCAATTCGCTCAACAGACCTTCCAGGACCTCAAAGTTGGCCTTGCTGCGCAGAAGTCGTTTCAGCGCCCAGTCAAAGCTGATCAGTCGGCGTCGTTGCACGTGCGCATCCTCCGTTTTCGTTGTCATGTTTACGATGCAAATACTTCGTCCACGGAGTTGGCGAAGACAAAGTTATCGCTCCATGTCTCGATCAATTCCAGGTTCGCTGATTTTACCTTTTCGGTAACCCATTCTGGCGTTTGTCCAAACTTTCGGCGTATCAATTTGAGCAGCATGGAAGCGGCTTCTTCCTGTCGTCCTTCCTGTCGTCCTTCCAGCCTGCCGGCGACCCAGGTGGACTCCACCATGCTGGCCTGGTAGTGCCGTTCGTCCTGGTAAAATTCGTAGGCACGGCGTTCCTCTTCCGGGAGTTGCAGGATATCCAACACCTGCTTGGCTTTCTGCAAACCTCGCGCGGTAAACTCTTCGCGAATTTCGCCAGTTTTCAAAAAAT
>PDZX01000092.1 GCA_002753185.1 Magnetococcales bacterium WMHbin3 | reverse complement strand
GGTTCCTGATGATGAGTTTGCTAATATTCAGTTGACTCGGGACAGTTTTCATGGCGAATGGAACTATGTGATCTCGCCATACGACGCATCAAAGAAGTCCATGTAATTTTTTAACGGCTCCTTACCGTCATTGGTGGTATCTCCTTCGAGGGCCTCATGCGGCAGAACGAATATGGCGCCGAATATTGGAGCGCTCGTGACTTGCAGCCTCTGCTCGGGTATTCCCAGTGGCGCCGTTTCGAACAGGCCATCGAGCGCGCCATTCTCTCCTGTCGGGCATCGGGGAACGAGCCGGATCACCATTTTGCCGGCGTCGGCAAAATGGTCGAGTTGGGGTCGGGGAGCACCCGGGAGGTGCCTGATTTTCACCTTTCCCGTTTCGCCTGCTACCTCATCGCCCAGAATGGCGACCCGCGCAAACCGGAAATTGCCCAGGCGCAAAAATATTTTGCCGTGCAGACACGTCGCCAGGAGCTGTCCGACCGGCTGGCCGCCGACGTGGAACGGCTGGAGTTGCGCAAACAGACTGCGGAAGAGTTCAAGGCGCTCTCCCACGCCGCGCAACATGCCGGGGTGCAGAACCGGATGTTTGGTGTCTTCCATGACGCGGGTTACAAGGGGCTGTACGGTGGCCTGGGACGGGACGCCATCAAGGAGAGGAAGGGTATTCCGGAAAAGGACAATCTGATGGACCGGATGAATGCCACCGAACTGGCCGCCAATCCGTTCCGCATGACCCAGACACGGGACAAACTCGATCGGGAAGTCGTTCGGGATCAACAATAAGCCATCCGCACTCATGAGCAGGTAGGACGGGAGGTGCGGGAGGCCATTCGGCGCATCGGCGGCGACCCGCCGGAGATGATTCCTCCCGCCGAACATATCAAGGAAGTTGAGAAGAGGGTCAAGCAGGCCACACCAAAGCTGGCATTGGAGGATCGACACGCGACCGGATTGTTGGGAGGCAAGGGCGAGAAGAAATGACCACCAAAAAGACACTCGAATTCATCTGGATCGGCAAGGAGAACCGGCCCCGCCTGGAGCCGCGCATCCTGTTGGAGGATTCGGAGAAATCCTATCTTCCCCCTTCGCGTTTGGAGGTCCCATGATCGGCGAGGAACTCGTGCAAAAGGTCGGTGCCATGCTGGCCGAAGCCGCCGGTCCATCTCGCATCATTCTGTTCGGCTCCCAGGCCCGAGGCGAGGCTGGGGAAGAATCCGACCTGGATTTTCTGGTGGTGGAACCGGAGGTGAGCAACCGTTTGCGGGAGATGACGCGCCTGCGACAGGTGGTGCGGCCATTGCGCATTCCTGTGGATATCCTGGTGTGTTCTCGCCTGGAAATGGAAGAACGCCGCCAGGCTTGCGGCAGTGCCATCCATTGGGCTTTGCGCGAAGGGAGGATCCTCCATGATTCCCTGGGATGAAGCCCGACGGCTGTTGCGCAAGGCCGATCAGGACCGGATCGTTTTTTACACCATCAAGAACCAACAGGGTTTCCATGAGTTTCAGAGTGGCGAAGGTGATGGCGGTCATGGCATCCGTACCGGACATCCCAATCCGTCCTGGGTATGGCTGGCGTCGAGCAGATAATCCCGCAGAGCCTTTATCAATTGTTCCGCTTCCAGAGGCGGGTAGGGCAGGGGGGGATTGCGGCCCCACACCGGGTGGGGCCAGTCGGGATCCGTGGTGAAACGGGCGATGATGTGGATGTGGAGTTGCGGCACGAGATTGCCCAGGGAGGCGATGTTGAGTTTCTCTGGATGGAACTGGTCCCGCAATAGGCGGCTGGCCAAACGGATCTCCGTCCATACCGCAGCCGTTTCTTCCGGGGTCAGTTCGTCCAGGTCGCGCAGCCCCTCCCGCATGGGGACCAGGATCAGCCAGGGGTGGCGGCTGTCGTTCATCAACAACAACCGGCAGGCGGACAGGGTGGCCACCTCCAGGCAATCCCGTGCCAGGTTGGGATGCAACGAAAACAAGGGAATCCCTCAGCCGTACAGGCACAAATAGGCGGTCGCCACCTCTACCTCCAGCTGAAAGCGGGTATTGGCCGCCACCTCGAAACGGTCGTTGGGGCCAAAGGTTTGCCAGGTGTCGCTGCCCGGCAGCTTGACCTTCAGGGCGCCACTCACCACGCTCATAGTCTCCTTTTGGCTCGTGCCGAATTCATACTCTCCGGGCAGCATCACCCCCACGGTCGCGGGCAGGGTCGCGGTGGCGAAACCGATCGATTTGACCTTTCCATCAAAATATTCGTTTACCTTCAACATCTCTTCCTCTCCTGATTGGCTACGGCATGGGTTTGAGTTCCACGCGGCGGTTCTTGGCCCGGCCCGTCTCGTCCTCGTTCGAGGCGACCGGTTTGCGCATGCCGAATCCCGCCGCGCTCAGACGCTCCGGGGCAATACCCTGCCCGGTCAGGTGGCGCATCACGGATGCGGCCCGTTTTTTCGACAGATCTTCGTTGTATTCCGGCGTGCCGATCCCATCCGTATGTCCCTGGATCTCCACGCGCACCCCCGGATTGTCGCGCAACACCCGCGCAACCCGCTCCAGCAAGGGATACGAGGCCGGCTCCAGAATGTGCTGGTCGAAACGAAAAGGCAGATCCTCCAACACCCAGCACCCCACCTCGTTCACCCATGCCCCCTTCGGGGTGCCGGGGCATTGATCCAAGTCGTCCAGCACCCCGTCGCCGTCGCTGTCCTTCGGCGGGGGCGGGGGTTCCGGGGCCACGGGCTGCTTGCAGAAATCCACCTCCCCACGAAAGTAGCACGGTTCCCCTTGCCGCATGGCCTCCAGGCCGGCCGGACCCAAATCCGGTCCATCCGCGCGACCGGGGAGGCATCCCGACAGGGTCAGGAGCGACAGGATCATCGTACCGACCGGTAGGATGGCATGTGCCGAGAAAGGTTTCATGGGTTCCTCTGTCGTGTGGGGAGTGCCTGATTGTCAGCGGGCATTCTATACCAGTTGAGGCACCGTCAACAAGCATGTGGCGCGCATTGGATCTCCGGCATGGCATTCGTCAGGATTCCGGCATGGGCGACAGTCGCGGGACGGGCAGGATCTCGCCTGGCAAGGATTCGTTATTGATTTTCAAATTCGGCATGATGGTTGCTTAGGATGGTGCAAACCGATGGTAATTATTTTGGTTGTTGATAGATTAAATCACTCGTCAACCCGGAGATGATGGCAATGGTGAATCGGCGATTTGTGTTGAAGGCATTGGGCCTTTCCGTGGGTGGACTCCTGGTTCCGGCCTCCCTGGTGCACGCGGCCATGAAACCCCGCGTGACCGATGTCCGGTTTTCCAGCAAACCGGGTCGGACCCGCATCGTGCTCTCCTTGAATCAGGAAGTGAAACATACCCTGACCCGCCTGAGCGACCCGCAGCGCGCGGTCCTGGAACTGGCGAACACCGAAGCGGCGCACCATCCCACCCTGCTCTCCTATACCGACGCCATCGTCCGCAAGGTGCAAACCAGCCCCTTGCCCAACGGGTCCATGCGCGCCACCTTCGAGCTTGCCCAGCCGGCCCGTTCGCGCGCCTTCATCCTCAAGGATCCCCGTGGCGGGGACCCGCGCCTGGTGATCGATTTCATTCCGGCCTCCGGCCAGGCCGCGCAAGCACGCGACGAGGGCGACGACGATGCCCAACCGGTTCGCAAGTCCCAACGCAAGAAACCGATCACCATCGTCCTGGATCCGGGCCATGGCGGGATCGATCCTGGGGCCATCGGCAAGCGCGGCTTGCGGGAAAAGGATGTCACCCTCGAAGTCGCCAAACGGGTGGCCAGGGAGATCAACGCCATGCCGGGCTATCGCGCCTTCCTCACCCGTCAGGAGGACCGCTTCGTGGCCTTGAGCCGGCGCAGCGCCATGGCCAGCCGCTACGGGGCCGACCTTTTCATCAGCCTGCATGCCGACGCCTTCCACATCGCCTCGGCGCACGGGGCGTCGGTCTACTGTCATGCCGATTGCGAGGAGGAGAACGGCTCGGTGGATCCCCGTTCCCTGGAACTGGGCAAGATCATGCTTTCGGCCATCGCCAAGACACCCGGCCTTGCGGTTCACTTCAGGTCCACCAAGCAGGCCCGCTTCGCCGTGCTGCGCAACCGCAACATTCCCTCGGTCCTGGTGGAGATGGCCTTCCTGAGCAACCGCAACGAGGAGGTGTTGATGCGCAAGGCATCTCATCAGGCCTTCCTGGCGCAGGCCGTCACGCAAGGCGCCCGTGAGTTCGCGCGCGCCGCCGGTCTGGCCTGAGCCGCCGTTTGTTTCGCATGCAACGCCTGTTTCGCCTGCTGCTTTGTCTTCTGCTGGTCAACCCGCTGCTTGTGCAGGCCGCCCCACCGGCCCACAAGAAGACGGTCGCCAAAACGGAAAATACCGCCCGCATCGGCTATCTGTTGCTGGATGCGGAGTCGGGGAGGGTGCTGGACGCCTCCCGCGAGCGGGAGGTGTTCCTGCCCGCCTCGGTCGCCAAGGTTCCCACCACCCTGGCCGCGCTGCACATTCTGGGTTCCGGTTTCCGGTTCGTCACCTCGGTCAAGGCCACCGGCCCGCTGGAGGCGGGGGTGGTCAAGGGGGATCTGATTCTGGTGGGCAGCGGGGATCCCTCCTTTAATATCGCCGGAGTCATGGATCTGTTGATGCAGCTTAAGATCAAAGGTATCAAAAAAATCCAGGGTCGTTTTCTGTTCGACGAATCCGCGCTGCTCCCTGCCGAGAACATCACCGAGGAGCAGAACGAGGAGGAGAGTTACAATCAGGGGGTTTCGGCCCTCTCCATGGAGTTCAACCGGGTGCAGTTCCAATGGTCCCTGGCCAAGAACGGCCAATTGACCACCCGTTTCACCCCGGCGCTCGGCAACATCGAGGTGGTTCCCGGTCCCGCCGCCAAGGCCGGTCCTTCCCTGGTCCATCTGGGCGGGGAGGGGACGGAACGGTGGCGGCTCAATCCGCGCAACGCTCGTTCCGGTTGGGAGTGGGTGCCGGTCAGGCGGCCCGCCCGTCATGCCGCGCTCTTCTTCCGGGAGATGGGCGGCGAGACCGGCATCGAACTGCCCCTGCCGGCTCCGGGCCAGGCGCCGGCCAATGCCACCACCCTGGCCAGTCACGCCAGCGCCCCCTTGAGCGATCTGGTGGACCCCACCCTGGAGCACAGCAATAACCTCTGGACCGAACTGATCGGCATGACCGCCGCCGCCAAATGGACGAAACAGCCGCAATCGGTCTCCGGGGCCGCCAAGGTCCTGGCCGAGTGGATCGCCGGCAAGTTGCCCCAAACCGACTGGAGCGGCTACCGCCTGACCAACGGCAGCGGTTTGTCCTCCTCCAGCCGGGTCACCCCCAAGCAGGTGGTGGAGATCCTGCAATGGGCCAACACCTCCCTGGCCGGCGAGCGCTCCTATCTCTCCATGCTGCCCATTTCCGGCTGGAAGGGGACCCTCTCCAGACGCTTCACCGGTCCTTCCACCTTTCGGGTGTGGGCCAAGACCGGCACGGTGGTGTACGGCAAGGGACTGGCGGGTTATCTGTTCACCAGGCGGCACTCCCGCCTGATTTTCGCCGTGTTCGTCAGCGACTTCGAGCAGCGCCGGATCTTCGATGCCAGGATGAAACAACATCTGCGCGAGGAGATTGCCCAGGGCAACGCCTGGAACAGCCAGGCCACCGCGCAGATCAACGCCCTGGTGGAACGCTGGCTGCAAACCTACTGAGTTCCCTGGCCGCTTCCGCCACGGCCCCGCTCCAATCTCCCGCCTGTTTTTGCCGAATGATTCTCATCGCCTGCGGATACCATGGCGAGTCGGTGCGGTGCGTCAGCCAGCGCCAATCGGCGCCGTGGCCGGGCAGCAGCAGCAGGCACGGTTTGCCCAATGCGCCGCACAGATGGGCCACGGCGCTATCCACGCTGATCACCAGATCCAGACGGGAAATCAGCCAAGCCGTGTCGGCGAAATCCCGGATCCGGCCACCAGCCGGGATGATCGGCTGGTTGGCGGGCGGATGGTCGGCCTCCTCTTCTCCCGGCCCTTTCTGCAGGCTGACGAAACGCACCCCCTGGATTTGCCACAAGGGGGCGAGTGTCGCCAGGGAGGGAAGCGAGCGCTTGCGGTCCTCCGGATAGGCCAGCGAACCCTTCCATGTCAGGCCCACCCGCAATCCGTCTTGCGGCACGATCCCGCGCCAGTGATTCTCCCGTTCGTCCAGGGCGGCCAGGTAGGGCAGCGAGGCCGGAATGGTCTCCAGCCAGCGGGGGATGGAGAGCAGCAGGGTCCGGTAGTCGTGCGGGGGCAGGGTGTCGCGGGTGGCGGTCACCGTGATGCCCGGCAGGGTCTCCATGAGCGCCGTCAGCGCCGGGCGGCACACCAGGGTGATCCGGGTTGCGCCCCGCGCGAGCAGCTCCGGCAGAAACCGGCAGAACTGGATGGTATCGCCAAACCCCTGTTCGTCAAAGACCAGCAGGCTCTTGCCGGTGAGCGCCTCGCCTTGCCAGAGCGGCGCGGGGTGATCGGGCAGGCGCGCCACCGGTTTTTCCATCCCTGGTTGCCAACGGGATTCGTACAGCGGCCACCCTTCGGCAAAGCGGCCCTGGCGCAACAGCAGCAGGCTCAGATTCCACCTTGCGTCGGCGTAAGCAGGATCCCGGCGGCACGCCTCCCGGAAGGCGGCCTCGGCCTCGGTCAGACGGTTCTGGTCGTTGAGGGTGATGCCCAGATTGTTGTGCGCCCGCGCCAGATCCGGTTGCAGGCGGATCGCCTCGCGCAAGGCGGAGGCGGAGGCGTCGTGACTCAGCCGGGCGCGCAGCAGGATCCCCAGGTTGAGATGGGCCTCGGCGCAATCCGGTTGCCGTTGGATCGCCCGCCGCAGGAGGGGTTCGGCCTCTTCCGGGCGGTTTTGTTCGTGGAGCAGCAAACCCAGGTTGCAAAGCGCCTCGACGTTTTCCGGCTCCAGGCGCAGCACCGCGCGAAACGCCGCCTCGGCCTCGGTGGGGCGCCGTTGTTCCCGCAGCAGGAGTCCCAGGCCGTGGCGGGTGGCCGCGCACGCCGGATCGAGGCGCAGCGCCTCCAGAAAGGCCGCCTCGGCAGCGGCATGATGTCCCTGTTGGCGCAGCAGCGCACCCAGGTTGGCGTGGGCGAGCGCGTTGTCCGGTTGGAGGTCGATCACCGCTCGGAAGGCGGCTTCGGCTTGCGCCGCAGGGCCGGTCTCGCGCAGGAGCAGTCCGAGATTGAAGTGGGCGGGCGCGAAATCCGGGGCCAGCCGGATCGCTTCCCGGAAGGCGGTTTGGGCCTCGTCGGGCCGGCCCAGATCCTTGAGCAGATTGCCCAGATTGTTGCAGGCGGGGGCATGGTCCGGGCAGTGGCGCAGGGCGCTTTCGGCCTCCTGGAGACGGCCCTCCCCCAGCAGCAGGCAGCCCAGATTGTACCAGGCGTGCGTCATGCGCGGCGCAAGGGAGATGGCCTGGCGGAAGGCGGCCCCGGCCTCCGTGCCCCGGCCCAGCGCGGCCCCCAGGTTGTTCCATGCCGTAGCGTCGTCCGGCAGCAGGCGGGTGGCCTCGCGCAGGGCGGTTGCCGCCTCGTCGGTGCGTCCCTGTTGCAGGAGATGCGTTCCCAGCATCTTCCATTCGTGGCCTTGGGGGAGGATCATGGCCCGTTTGCCGGTGCGTTGCTGTTGCCACATCCGTTCGTACAGACTCTCCAGATCCCGCGTGAAACCCGCCGTGTCGAAGAGGGGAGAGGTCGTCCGGTTGCGCCACAGACGTTGGCGCAGGGACGACAGGCGTTGCGGATGGCGCGCCAGCTCCATGGCCAGTTCGGCATAGCTCTCCCATTCGCGGGTGATCAGTTCCGGCAGGCCCACGGCGGAAAGCAGGCTGGCCCCCACGCGGCTGGCCAGGCTCTCGCCCATGCGGGTCAGCAGGGGGACGCCGCTCCACAAGGCGTCGCATCCGGTGGCGTGGGAGTTGTACGGAAAGGTGTCCAGGGCCAGGTCCGCCAGGGCGAGCCGGGCCAGGTGTTCCTCCCCGGTGGGGGTCTTGGGCGCGAAGAGGATCCGCTCCGGGTCGATGCCGTGTTGCCGCGCCGCGTCGCGCAGGCGGGTCATGGCCGAGGGCCACGGCAGGCGGCGCAGCCACAGCAGGCTGCCGGGCAGATCCCGCAGCAGCCGGCACCAGATGGCGAAGCTGTCTGGATTGAACTTGTAGCCGGCGTTGAAACTGCAAAACACGAACCCATGTTCCGGCAACCCCGCCGCCGCGCGGCTGGGGGTGGCGGCGATGGGGCGCGTCCGGTCGTTGGGCAGATAGCAGTGGGGGAGCAGGGCCAGGGTTTCGGCGAAGTGGGCGGCGTGGGCGGGCGGGGTGACGATGGGATCGCCGATCAGGTAGTCCGCAAGTCCCGGATGGCCCAGGGTGCCGGGATAGCCCAGCCAGGTCGCCACCAGCGGGGCTGGCCGCCGGGCGAGGATCTCCGGGCGGCTCTCCCTGGTGAATCCCTGGAGGTCCACCAGGATGTGGATCCCGTCCATGGCGATGCGTTGCGCGCACGCCGTGTCGGAGAGGGCGCCGACATCGACGAAACGGTCGCAGGCGGCCATGACGCGGCGGCGCATCGCCCCGCCGTCGTCCTGGCCGAGGGAGTAGGCGGTGATGGCGAAGCGCTCCCGGTCGTGGGCCTCCAGGATCCCGGCCAGCAACAAGGCGACCGGATGGTCCTGGAAATCGGCGGAGAGATAGCCGATGGCCAGCCGTTGCGGGTCCGTCCCGGCGCTGGTGGCCATGGCCGGTTCGGGTTGGAGCGCCCGTGGCTTGAATGCCGTCGCGCAGGCCCGTTGTTCCATGCCGGAATCGGTCAGGGAGAGCATGGCGAAGGGGGAGAGCCGGATCGGCCCCCGCTCCTGGGAATGGACCTCCTCCCGCCAGTCGCACAGATGCATCGCCATGTGTCGCAGGCCCCCCCGCGCCATGGGCAGATCGGGTTGAATGCGCAAGGCGGCGCGGAAGGCGTCGGCGGCCTCCTCGACGGCGTCGCGGTTGGCCAGGAGGATGCCCAGGGTTTCGAGCGCCCCGGCATACTCCGGGCGCAGGCGCAGCGCCTCGATCAAGGCCGCTTCGGCCTCCTCCGGGCGGAGTTGCCGGGCCAGCGCCTTGGCGAGATTGTGGAGCGCCTCCGGAAATGCCGGTCGGGCGGTCAAGGCTGCTCGCAGGGCGGTTTCGGCCTCCGGGAATTTCTCCTGGTCACAAAGGAGCGCGCCCAGATTGCATTGCGCCAGGGCGTGGGCCGGATCGAGGCGGGCCGCCTCCCGGAAGGCTGTTTCCGCCGCTGCGGGCAGGTTGCGCGCCATCAGGATCACGCCCAGGTCGTAGTGCCGGTCCGCCAGGCCGGGAAACTGGCGGGTCATCCATCCGGCCAGGTCTTCCGCTTCCGCGAGCCGTCCTGCCTGGCACAGTTCGGCCAGCGTCTGGCTCGCCTCCTGGAGCGAGGCGTTGGCCGGGACTTGAATTCGTGGGCGATCATGGGATAATTCCTGTTTCATGTCAGGGAATCTATCGGAAAAGAGCCTGTTGGCCAAGCAACATTGCGCGGGAAGTCACTCTTGAATATCGATCGAGCGCTGGAAGAAGCCGTCATGCACCATCGGGAGGGCCGGTTGCCGGAGGCGGAGACGCGGTACCGGGCGATCCTGGCCGTGGATCCCGGCCATGCGGAGGCTTGTGTCAATCTCGGCCTGCTGGCGTTGCGCGCCGGTTGCGCGCAGGCGGCCCTGGGCCATTTCCGTGACGGTTTGGCCCGGCAGCCGGCGTCGGCCCCCCTGATCGCCCTTTTTCACGAGGGACGTTTCGCGGAGGCGGAGTCCCTCGCCCGGCATGTGATTGGGCATCATCCGGGGTATGGCTTCGGCTGGAAGGCGCTGGGCACGGTGTTGCGGCGGTTGGAACGGGAGGAGGAGGCCCTGGAGGCGTTGCGTCGGGCCGTGGTGTTGCTGCCGGAGGATGCGGAGGGGTTGGCCAATTTGGGGATTCTCCTGCACAAGCGGGGGCAACCGGCGGAGGCCGAGGGGATGTTGCGGCGCGCGGTGGCGGTGGATCCGGGCTTTGTGAATGGCTGGTACGGGTTGGCGGAGGTGCTGCGCGCGCGGGACGTGATCGCGGAGGCCGAGGCGGTGTTGCGGGAGGTGGTGCGATTGCAGCCGGAACATGCCGCCGCATGGTTCGATCTGGGGCTGGTGACGCAGGGACGCGGCGCCTTGGATGAGGCCGAGGCCGCCTTTCGGCAGGCGGTGCGGATTCGGCCGGATCATGCGGCGGCGTTCAATAATCTCGGCAATCTGTTGCAGTCGCGGGGGGAGTGCCAGGCCGCGTTGGCCGTCTATCTGGAGGGATTGCGCGCGCGCGAGGATGATGCGGATCTCCATTACAATCTGGCCTTGCTGTACGAGCGGCTGGAGCGGTTCGAAGCCGCCGAGGCGGCCTATCGCGAGGCGTTGCGTCACGCCCCGGACGGGTTGGCGGCGCGCAACAATCTGGGCAATCTCCTCTCGCGCCTGAAGCGTTTCGCGGAGGCCGAGGCCTGTTTCCGGGAGGCCATCGCCCTGGATGCGGGGTATGTCGAGGCGTGGATCAATCTGGGCAGCCTGCTGGTGGATCGGGGGCGTCACGAGCAGGCCGAGGCGGCCTATCGGGAGGCGCTGCGGTTGCGGCCGGAGTGCGCCATCGTTCATTACAACCTTGGCAATTCCTTCCGGGAGCGCAAAAGGATGCCGGAGGCGGAAGCCGCCTATCGTGAGGCGTTGCGTCTCGATCCGGGGTATGTGGATGCCCATGCCAATCTGGGCGCCATGCTGTACGAGAAGGGCCAATTCGACGAGGCCGAGACGCTCCTGCGGGAGGCGTTGCGCCTGGATCCGGGGAATGCCTTGACCCACGGCAACCTGGGGAGGTTGTTGCACCGTGTCAAGCGTTACCCGGAGGCCGAGGCGGCCTTGCGGGAGGCGCTGCGGATCCGGCCCGATCTCGTCGAGGCATGCAACAATCTTGGCATTCTGTTGCACGAAAGTGACCGTTTCGGCGAGGCGGAAGGGGTTTTGCGCCAGGCGTTGCGTTTGGATCCGGGGCATGCCGGGGCGCACGGCAATCTGGGGCGGCTGTTGGCGCGTCAGAAACGCTATCCGGAGGCCGAGGATGCCTTGCGGGAGGCGGCGCGGATCGACCCCGAGGACGGGGATGCGTTGAGCAATCTTGGCGTGCTGTTGCACGAGCGGGAACGGGCCAGGGAGGCGGAGGTGGCCTTTCGGGATGCGTTGCGTCTGGATCCGGGGCATATCCGGGCCTACAGCAATCTGGGGGTGTTTCTGACCTACTGGAACCGTTGCGACGAGGCGGAGGCGGCGTTTGGCGAGGTGTTGCGGCGCGATCCGGACTCTGCCGACGGACAATGGAACATGAGCCTGCTCATGTTGCGGTGGCAGCGCTGGGAGGAGGGGTGGCGGTGGTACGAAGCCCGTTATCATCCCGACATGGCGGAGCCGATCGTCGTGCCTCCTGAGTTGCCGTATCCCATGTGGCGGGGCGAGGATTTGCGGGGCTGTTCCCTGCTGGTGTTGGGGGAACAGGGTCTGGGGGACGAGATTCAATTTGTTCATTATCTGCCCCGGTTGAAGCGCATGGGGGTGGTGCGGCTCTCCTATGCGACCCGTTCCCCCTTGAAAGGGTTGATGACCACGCTGGCCGGGGTGGATGCGGTGCATGACGATTGGGAGCGGATTCCAGCCCATGATTTCTGGATTCTGTTGTTGAGCATCCCGCATCGTCTGGGGGATCGGCATGGCCCTGTGCCGGAAAGTCTGCCTTATCTGGGGGCCTTGCCGGAGCGGACGGCGTTGTGGCGGGGCCGGTTGCCGGAGGGTGGTTTCCGGGTGGGGTTGGTGTGGAAGGGTTCCGTGTCGCACCACAACGACCGCAATCGATCCTTGCCGTCGTTGACGGTATTGTCCCCTTTGTGGTCGGTGCCCGGTGTCTGGTTTTTCTCTTTGCAGAAGGGATAGGGGGAGGAGGAGGCGCGGGATCCCCCCGATGGTCAGCCCGTGATGCATCTGGGCGACCGGATCGGGGATTGCGCGGACACCGCCGCGATTGTGGCGCAACTGGATCTGGTGATTTGCGTGGATACGGCGGTGGCGCATCTGTGCGGGGCGTTGGGCAGGCGCTGCTGGGTGATGTTGCCCTGTCTGGGGTTGGACTGGCGCTGGCCGGAGGCGAGTGGCGAGGTCCCCTGGTATCCAGGGGTGATGCGGCAGTATCGGCAGGAGACGCCGGGGGGATGGGCCGAGGTGGTGGAGCGGATGCGGGTGGATCTGACCGGGCTTGCCGGAGGGGGCTGAAAGGATTCACGCGGGCATGGCGTTCATGGGGAGTCGTTCTTGGTCTCCTCGGCAGGCTGGTTCGCAACTCGGCGGGCAGGGACTCGATCAGCCGATATTCGGCGATGCCGATTCTGGTCGGAACCGGTCCTCGCCACTTGCCAGTTTCTGGAGGTTTTGAACATGCGGGCGTTTCAGTGTGTGGATTTTATTTATTTTATATTTTAATTATTTCTTGCATATCATCATTTTACGAGGAATTTTTTGAAATCATAATTATTTATAGCGTGTTGTCTATGTGTTGGTTATCTTTCTGTGCGGTTTGTCGCCACAAGAACATGAAAAAATTTTCTTGCATTTCTTTTTTGTGTATGATTTACTATGACTCGGTTTTTGGCTTGAGTGTTCTGAGGTTACATTGATTTCGAGTCTGATCGTTTCCAGGATGTGATGAGGTGTGTCGGATGCGGGTTCGACTGCCGTTTCCACCACCATTATTTTGATAGAGAAGAATTCGCACGGCTTAATAGATATACTGTCCCTGGATTTTTGGAGCCGGTTGACTTGCGTTTAGTTTAACTACAAAATAACCAAATTTTGTAGTTAAACACCTTCAATGGAAACGTTCATGACCCGTCCCGAGCAGAAACTGAGTGAGATCAATAGAGTCAAACACCTCCTTTCATCTCTCGCGCTAAATGGAAAAGTGACGGGGGGACCCGATTCAAATACCTCTCCCGATTGTGTCATCACCATGCTGGACGGGAAAATCATTGCGGTGGAAGTTACGGAATTTCACTACGGGGGGCAGCCCGCAAATGATACGGCTGCTTGGAGTAATATAAAGAATATTGCTTACAATAAAAGAAGTTTAGAAAACAAACAGATGGACATTGCTGTCGTGCTGTATTTTCGTGATGGAAGATTACCTAAAATGAGGAAACACGCTGATTTTGTTAATGCCATCATTTCGTTTATTGATCGAAAGATCGACGATCTATCAGATGAAATGCAATACTTTAAGATCACAAACGAAGACGAAATTTTGTATTATGCTTTAGAAAAGATTTCGTTGTGGCGTGCTGTATGTTATATGGATTGGGATTGGAACCGCAACGTCGGATCATTTTCCATGCCACATGAAAATCGTGAGTTGATCAAGACAATTAATAGGAAGCTATCGACGGAAAGGCCAACCGGATATGATGAGTTCTGGCTGGTTGTTACTGGCGGTGTGGTTATGTCGGAATCCATTTTTGTCATGAAAATTCAAAATCTTTCGATGATGCCGATTGAATTGGCTCAAGGTCCTTTCGACAATATATTCTTGTGGGATACAGACTGGTTCTATTGGAATAGAGAATCAGGCTGGAAAGTGGTTCCGAGTCACTCCACGGATCAAGCGATATAACAGTAACTATCCCTAAATCGCAAAAATCGGGGGACACCATACCGATTAAATTTATAGCCATAAGGGGAATGTGTATGATATCCCCCGATTTTTATTAGTGTCGTTTTGAATTCTAACAGAACATCTTCCGGAGGCTTGTTACGAATTCCGGTGACACCATACTAAATTCAGGAATTCCGGTGACACCATACTAAATTCAGCACTGGCGGCGGGAATTCCGGCAGGAATTCCGGTGACACCATACTAAATTCAGCACTGGCGGCGGGAATTCCGGTGACACCATACTAAATTCAGCACCGGTAGAATTCCGGTCACGGGAATTCCCGGGAATTCCGCGGAATTCTGGTGGGAATTCCGGTGACACCATACTAGGGAATTCCGGTGACACCATACTAAATTCAAGAGCCAGAGAGTGTTTTGTATGGTGTCGCCGGACTTTGTAGGAATTCCGGTGACACCATACTAAATTCATAGGAATTCCGGTGACACCATACTAAATTCAAGAGCCAGAGAGTGTTTTGTATGGTGTCGCCGGAATTTGAATACGTCCACAGAAATTACTATGATATTATTTTAATTATCTTTTTCATCACGCTAATTTCAGTGGCATTCGACCGGTCAGTGCGATAAAATTTGCAACAGAGTGAAATCAATGGGAGCACCCCAAGGAATCAGAGTCAGCGATTCCATCAAGGAGTCTTGCATATGCCAAAATCACGTCGCCTCATCACTTTTGACTATGCCCTGAAACGGCTGTTGCGCAGCAAGGTCAACTTCGAGGTTCTGGAAGGCCTGTTGAGCGAACTGCTCATGACCGATGTAAAAATTGTCGAGATCCTGGAAAGCGAGAGCAACAAGGAGGATCCGCTCGACAAGTACAACCGAGTCGATATGAAGGTCAAAGACAGCCAGGGAGAACTGATCCTCATTGAACTGCAATATGAGCGGGAATATGATTATCTCCAGCGTCTCGTCTATGCCATATCCAAGACGATCACTGAACATCTGAAAGAAGGTGATGCTTATTCAAAAGTTCCTAAAGTCATCTCAATCAGCATATTGTATTTTGATCTTGGCCAAGGTAACGATTATATTTACCATGGCACGACGTCATTCAAAGGACTACACACCAACGATGAACTGCTGCTCAGTGAAGGGCAGAAGGGCTTGTTTCGCCACAACACCGTTCAAGATATCTTTCCGGAATTATATCTGATCAAAGTCAATCGTTTTGATGAAGTCGCTCGCAATACGCTGGATGAGTGGATCTATTTTTTGAAGACTGGCGACATCCGCGAGGGATTTACCGCGCGTGGCCTGGACAAGGCCAAAGAGGTGCTGGATATCCTGAAACTCCCGGAAGCGGAGCGTCGCGCCTACGAACGCTACCAGGAAGACTTGCATTTCCAGGCCAGCATGGTGGAATCTACCTGGGGTGCGGGTATGCTGGAGGGCATTCAGATTGGTCGCCAGGAAGGCCGTCAGGATGGTATTCAGATCGGCGAACGCAACACCCTGTTGCGCCTCCTGACCCGGCGTTTCGGCGACTTACCCGCAGAGGTTCATGCGAAGGTCAATGCAGCCGAAATGGACACCTTGGAATCATGGATCGACCAAGTGCTGGATGCCCATTCTTTGAACGACGTGTTGCGCTGATTTGCAAGGAAAGTGTTCTGGTTCAGTGTGAAACGTACATTTATATTTTTTTGATTCGTGCGAGAATTGAGGAATTCCGGTGATACCATACTAAATTCAAGAGACAGAGAGTGTTTTGTATGGTGTCGCCGGAATTTGAATACGTCCACAGAAATTACTATGATATTATTTTAATTATCTTTTTCATCACGCTAATTTCAGTGGCATTCGACCGGTCAG
>PDZX01000091.1 GCA_002753185.1 Magnetococcales bacterium WMHbin3 | reverse complement strand
TTTGAGTCTGCGATATGGCGTATACTCCCTGCATGATACAAACTTCGACCATAAAAATCAAGAATAAATTATTGTTCTGTAAGATTTTTTACCATTTTTTGCCAGGCACTATTTAGAAGTCCGGCGGCGCGCCTCGGCATCCGCTCCCTCCGCCGACAGCCAGACAGTTCCTCATCGAACGGGAGTTCGTGCGCTGACGGCCCTCATGGGCATGGATCGTCCAGCGCGGCCAGCAGAAAGGCGGCGAATTCTTGCACGACGCTCCGGTCGTCGAACAGGTTGGTCCGCTTGCTGGCGACCTCCTGGGTGAAGGCCAGCCGCCTTGCCTCGTCCCTGGCGAAGGCCAGCGCCAGGGGGGCGTATGCCTCGATCGTTTCCGCCACCGGGGGATCGGCGATGCCCATCTGCCGATACCCCCCGGCCACGATCCGGCCCCGCATGAACCGTCCCGGCCAGGTGATCACCGGGGTTCCCACCGCCATGGCCTCGTAGAAGGTGTTGCCGCTGCCGAAATGGAGGGGATCCAGCAGCACGTCCACCTGGGCGAGCAGGGCGAGATAGCGCTCCCTGGGCATCAGGGGCAGAAAACGGACCCGTTCCGGCAGGTGAGGGTGGTGTGCGGCCCAGCGCGCCTCGAGCAGATCGGTCCAGGATGGTTCGCGCCATTCCAACAAAACGATCCAGCCGTCGGGATCCCCGGCCGCGATGTCGGCGAGCACCTGGTCGAACGCCGGATGGAGCTTGAACTGGGTCTGCGGGCAGGCGTAGATCCGCCCTTGCTCCGGCAGTCCCAGTTCCGCGCGTGTCGGCAATTTTGCGGGTGGTTCCGGCATCGGATAACAACACGGCAGACGGCGCAGACGGATCAGGCGTTCGCTGTAGTGGGCCTTCGCTCCCTCCGGCTCGATCAGGGCGGAAGAGAGGAAATAATCCATGGTTGGCAGCCCGGTGGTGTCCGGATGGCCCCAGCCGACCACCTGAACCGGCGCCAGTCGCGCATGGGCCAGGTAATGAATCGCCGGGGCCATCCCCACCTCCGGATAGAAGAGGATGTCCATTGCGGTGGCGGCGATTATGCGCCGCTGCCCCTCTGGATCCTCTGGCAAGGCGTATGTCGCATCGGCCAGTGCGTCCAGGAGCGCGCCAAAGGGGTCGCGCCGGGCGCGCGGGGCGTGGAACAACGTCACCTCGAAGCGGGCGCGGTCCAGATGCCGCAGCCACCCCTCGTTCAACCGGCCGATGGTGTGGTCGCTCAGGTACTGGGAGACGAAACCGACACGGATGCGCCGCTCGCCGGAACGCGGCGGGGTCCATGCGGACAGATCCTGGTGGACCAGAACCGGCGCTTTGACCCGCAGCATCCGGTTCATGGCCACGATCAACTCCCGGTCGCAGCGGTCGTGATAGGCCAGATAGAAGGAGAGCGACGCCTCCCGTGGCAGCGCCTCCCAACCCGGTGTCCCTGGTTGCGCCTCCAGTCGGGCGATCCCCTCCCGGAAGCGCTCCCGCCAATGGTCGATCTCCTCCTGGGAGGCCGGGATGCGGGGGAGCATCAATTCGCCCAACAGCCGCGCGCCGAACGGCAGACTCACCGACAGGAGCGCTAACCGATAGGTTTCCGCCGCCTCGCGGGTGCGGCCCAAATCGAGCATGCGTGTGAAACTGTTGCAATAAGCATGGCCGTGGCCCGGGTCCAGGCGGATCACCTCCCGCCAGGTGGCGATGGCGTCGTCTGCGTCGCCGCGCGCGTTCCGGAGGTTGGCCAGGTTGAACAGGGCCGTGACATGGCCGGGATGCCGGGCGAGGGCGTGGCGCAGGAGCGTTTCGGCATCGTCTTGGCTGCCGCGCCGCCAGCGCGTCACCCCAAGGGTGATCAGGAGTTCCACGTCCTCCGGCAGGAGGGTCGCGGCCTCCAACAGACGGGCATCCGCCTCGGCCAGGCGGCCCTGCTGGAGCAGCGCCGTGCCCAGGGCCTTGCGGACGAAGCCGTCGCCGGGGCGTCGGGCGAGCAGGCCCATGGCCGCAGCTTCCAGTTCTCCCCACCGGCCCGCCTCGAACAGCCGGATCAGGCGCGCCTGGTCTTCTCCCAACCGCCGCGACTCCTCCTCCAGGCGATCCGGAATGGCGCCGCTCCAGCCCGACTGGCGCGCCATCGCCAGCAGGCGGCGGGCCTCCTCCGCCCGCCCGGCGCCAAGCAGGGTCGCCAGCTCAGACGACCAGTCCGTGGGCAATGGCATAGCGGGTCAACTCCGTGTTGCTGGTCATGTTCATCTTGTGCAACACCCGGCTGCGATAGGTGCTCACCGTGCGTGGACTCACCCCCATCTTGCGGGCGATTTCGCTCAGGTTGTAGCCGGAGGAGAGGGCGCACAGGACCGTCATCTCCCGATCCGACAACGCGGCGTGGGGATAGGCGCCGGGTTCGGCGTCCCAGACATCCAGCATCCGGTCGGCCAGATCCTGCGACAAAAAGCGCTTGCCCCCCGCCACGCGCCGGATCGCTTCCATCAGCAATTCCGGATCGCTGTCCTTGTTCAAAAAGCCGTGCGCCCCCGCCTTGAGATAACGCAGCGCCATGGCCGTATCCTTGTGCATCGTCAGAATGATCACCCGTACCGCCAGCCGCGCCGTGCGTATCCGATGCAGGATGTCCAACGTGTCGGGTCCCGGCATGGAGACATCCAGCAACATGACGTCCCAGGGATCTTTTTTCAGTTGGTGAAAAACATCGTCCCCGTCCACGGCGGTCCCGATGGCGGTGAACTCCGGAAACTGGCGCAAGAAAGTCCGGATCCCCTCGCGAAACAGGGTATGGTCATCGGTGATCAGGATGCGGGTCATGGCCGGCTCTCCGGTTCCGGAACCGTGGCCACCAGTTGCAGCCCACCGATTGGGGAGCGCTCCAGCCGGATGGCCCCGCCGAGGGGACGCAGTCGCTCCTCCATGCCCCGGAATCCCATGCCGCTTGTTTGCTGGTGCGCCTGTCCGTTCCATCCCGCTCCATCATCGGCGATGGTCAGGTGGATCCGTCTTGCGGCGCGCGTCAAGGTGAACTCCACCCGGCTGGCCCGGCCGTGCCGCACCGCGTTGGTCAGGGCCTCCTGGGCAATGCGGAACAGGGCGGTCTTTACAGGCTCCTCCATCGCCACGTTGCGGGAGTGGTCGCCGAGGGTTACTTGCAGGGGGCCAGAGGCGGAAAAACTTTGCGCCAGCCACTCCAGACAGGCGTACAGACCCATCTGATCGAGCACCGGGGGGCGCAGGGAGACGGCCACCCCGCGCACGCACCCGATCACTTCGTCCACCTGGGCGAGGATGCGCGTCAACCACGCCCGATCCACCCCGCTCCCCTCCTGGCGCAAATCGAGCCGGATCCTGGCCAGACGGCTGCCCAGTTCGTCGTGCAGTTCGTGGGCGATCCTTTTGCGTTCTTCTTCCCGTTCGTTCTGGAGCAGAACCGCCAGTTCCCGCAGCCGGGCGGCGTTCTCCTGTTGTCGTTCCAGCTCCAGCGTCAACTGGTGGCTGCGTCGCTCCTCGCGTTGCCGGCGGTGCAGTTCCAGGAAGGCGGTCACCTTGGCCAACAGCAGATCCATGGCCACCGGCTTGCGCAGGAAGTCCACCCCGCCGGCCTCGTAGCCCTTGAGCAGTGCCTCTTCGTCTTCCGCCGCTCCGGTGACGAACAGAATGGGGGTGTGGCGCGTCCGTTCCGCGCCGCGCAACAGTCGTGCGGTCTCGTAGCCGTCCATCCCCGGCATGCGCACGTCCAGGAGGATCAGGGCGCATTCGTTGAGCAACGTCAGCCGAAGCGCATCCATGCCCGACGTGGCCGTCAGAATGACCGCTCCGGTCTTGCCCAGCGCCTCGCGCATCAGATGGAGCGTGTTGGGATGGTCATCCACCAGCAGCACGCATGGCGTTGTTTCGGTCGTCATGATTCCTCTTCGCGTGGTGGCAGCCAGCGATCCAGCATGGCGAACAGTTGCTCCGTGCGCACCGGTTTGGCCAGATAGTCGTTGGCCCCCGCCGTTATGGCATTCTCCCGGTCGCCGGGCATCGCCTTGGCGGTCAGCACCAGGATCGGCAGCCTGGCGAACCGCTCCTTGGCCCGGATGCGCCGGATGGTTTCCAGGCCGTCCATGCCGGGCATCATCACGTCCATGAGCACGATCTCGGTCTCCGGGTGCCCGTCGAGCAGACGCAGGGCCGTGGTTCCGTCCGGGGCCATGGCCACGCGCATGCCGCGCGCTTCCAGCGTCTGGGTCAGGGCAAAGGTGTTGCGCATGTCGTCATCCACCAGCAGGACGCGCCGGTTGGCCAAGCGTCCACTGTCGGTCAGGCGCGGGATGGGCGGTGGCGGGGCGGGTGCTTCCGATTCCGGATGGCGCAACAGCAGCAGGATCTCTTCCATCATCCGTTGTTCTTCCGGTTCCTCCCGCATCACGATGCGGTCCACGAACGGGTCGAGATGCGACCACCGTTCCCGGTCCAGCGGGGCACAGGCGCGCAGGATCAGTTGGGCGCTTTTGGGGCGCAGTTGCCGCAACGTCTCCTCGGCATCCTCGTCCAACCGTTCCGGGTCCAGGATCACGCAATCCCTGGGGTTCTGGTTCAGGCGTTGCCGGGCCTGCTCCAGGTGCTCCACGAATTCCAGTTCCACCGGCAGGTCGCGGGTTTGCGCGATCAACCGCGCCCGGAAACCGGCATCGCCATCCAGCACCAGAACCCGTCGTTGTTCCCCCGTGCGCATTGCGACCACCTCCAGCGGCAGGGCCAGGGTGAAGCGACTGCCCGATCCCTGGATGCTGGTCAGGCACAAGGTTCCGCGCATCAACTCCGCCAGCGATTTGGAAATGGAGAGTCCCAGACCGGTGCCGCCGTGTTTGCGGTCGCTGCCGGAGTCGATTTGCCGGAAGGCGTCGAAGATCAGGGAGCGTTGCTCCGGCGCGATGCCGATGCCGGTATCGCTCACCGAAAAGAGCAGATAGCCCGGCGCGTGGGCTGTTGCGGGCGCATGCAGGCACCCTTCGGGCAGTTTGTCGTCCTGGCCGAGGCGCAAGGTCACTTGGCCCTGTTCGGTGAACTTGAAGGCGTTGGACAACAGATTGCGCAGGATTTGCAACACCCTGGGCCGATCCAATCGCACGCTGGCGGGCAGCGCAGGATCCCGCTCCACCACGAACTCCAGCCCCTTTTTCCCGGCCACCGGCAGAAAACCGCGCCGCGCCTCTTCCAGCAATTCCGCCGGATCGACGGGCTGGGGGGAAAAATCCATTTTGCCTGCCTCGATCTTGGCCAGATCCAGGATGCCATCGATAAGCCCCAACAGCTCCTGCCCGCTCTCCTGGAGGATGCGTGCCGAGGTGAGCTGGCCGTCGGTGAGGTTGCGCGGGCCATTTTCCAGCCAGTTGGCGGCAATGATGAGAATACTGTTCAGGGGCGTGCGCAACTCGTGGGACATGTTGGCGAGGAATTCGGACTTGTAGCGGCTGACCGCCTCCAGTTCTGCGTTGGTCTCCTTGAGGGTGCGGCTGGTTTCGCGCAGCACGTCGTTCTGGGAGCGCAGTTCCTCTTCCGAGGCGGCCAGTTCGTGGCTTTGGGTGCGCAGTTCTTCTTCCCGCACGGCCAGTTCCATGGCCTGTCTTTGCACCTCTTCCAGCAGGGCGGTGGTGCGCCGGGCCTGGCGCGCGCGTTCCAGGGTGAGGCCGAGGGCCGGGGCGATCCCTTCCAGCAGCGCGGCGTGGGAGGCCGTGAAGGGGTGGAAGGAGATCAGTTCCAGAACGCCAGAGGCCGTCTTGCCTCCCGCCAGGATCGGGACCAGGATCAGGTCGGTTTGTCCGGTTTCTCCCAGCCCGGAGCCGATGCGCGGATAGTCGGAGGGGATGCCCCGATGCCGGATGGTGCGTTTTTCCAGGGCGCACTGTCCCACCAGCAGTTCGCCTGGCGCCAAGGAGATGTCCGGTGTTGCCGGGCAGGCGAAACGGCCTGCCGGATGGTAGCGTCCGTCCTCGTCGTTTTGCAGGAACAGGATCCCCTGTCCGGCATCCACCGCGCGGGCCAGCGCGGTGATCACGGCCTGGCTGATCTCCTCTTCGCTTGTCCGCGTGTTCGTCAGATCGCGGATTTCGGCGCTGGTTCCCTTCAGCCAGTTTTCGTTTTCGATGGCCTCGGCCATGCGGTTGAATGCTTCGCCCAGTTGGCCGATTTCGTCCACGCGTTCCAGATCGACCCGCGCGGAGCGTTGGCCCTTGGCAATCTCCCCCGCAGCATGGGCCAGGGCGGCGACCGGGGCGGCCAGATTGCGCGCCAGCAGCCACGCCAGCCAGGCCGAAACGAGCAGCAGCGCGCAGGCGAAGGCGGCGAACAGCGTTGCCCATTGCCGTACCGGGGCTTCGATCTCTTCCATGGTGGTCTGGACCACCAGGATCCAATCCAGGCCGGGGATGGTCAGCGGGGCGTAGGCGGTCAGCACCGGTACGCCGTTGCGGTCCAGATGCCGTTTGATGCCATGGGCGCCTGACAAGGCATCCTCGAATCCGGCGAAGAGGAATGGATCGCCGGCCTGGCCCTGACCGGGTTGGCGGTTGGTGCGCAAGGTGACGGCCCCGTCGGCTTTTCCCGCGATGAAGATTTCTCCCCGCGTACCGAGAGTCTGAGTCGTTGTGATGAGTTCTTCGATAATTTTGGGTTGAATCTGCAAAATGGTCACGCCCAGCAAGCTCTTGTCGATGTGCATGGGCATGCCGAGATAGATTCCCTGCCATGGGCCGGTTCTTGTTTCGGCCAGGGCATCCAGGACGGCGGCCTTCTGTCCGGCTGCCGTGAAGATCCGGCCAGGGGCGCTGTGCGCCAGGGTGTCTTGCGTGATATTGCCGCCGGTGATCCCCCGGTCGATCATGCTGAACAGCACCTTGCCACTGGCGGCGGTCAGGATGATGTCGTGATATCGATAGGTCGCCTTGTACTGTTCCAGCCAGAGGAATGCCGGGTTGCCCGACGTGTTCGGGATTTCCGGCATCGATGCCAGGATCCGCATGACCCGTTCGTCCTTGCCGAGCAGCATCAGGTCGCCCAGGCGTTCCTGGAAATAGAGTTCGATTTCTCTCTTTTTGGCATCCCGGATTTCGGCCAATCCCGCGATGCGGCTCGTCAGGATGATGGTTGTGGTCTGTTCCCAGGTCCAGCCGCCGAGCACGAGCAGGGGCAGCAGCCCGATGCCGATCAGCAGCGGCAGAATACGGGATCGCAAGGTGCGTGGCGCGAAAGGCATGGCGGCTCCTTGGGCTGAGGATGCGGGGCGATGGGGTATCATAGACGATTCGGTTGTCGTGCGCCAGTCTTTGTTCATTCAGTGAGTTATGCCTGTCTGTCTCCAAATTGGTGACACGGTTATGTTAATTGCGATGAAATATTTTTTTCATAATCAAGAAGGGGATAGTATGTAAATATAAAGAATTATTTGTTACAAAAAGATCTTGAAATTTGTCGGATGATGGGGTAGATTATGATTTGATCAGGAACAATTGCTATTCACACGTTTATTTGAGAATGGGGGAAATCATGCGACTCGTTGATATCAAGATGCGCCCGAAACTGATCGGGCTGTTTCTGCTGGCCGGCCTCGTGCCATTGATCGCCGCCGGATGGTATGCCGCGCACGAGGCCCAGGATGCCCTCATGAGGAGCGCCTTCGGGCAACTGGCGGGGGTGCAGGCGATCAAGAAGGCGCAGATCCAGAAATTCTTCGGGGAACGGCTCGGCGACATCAACGTCCTGGCCGCGTCGGGAGACGTGGAACGGGCCATCGACGCCATGGAGAAGGCATTCGAGGCGGAAGGGAAGAAAACCGGCGGCCCGGGCTGGAACAAGACCGCCGAGACCTATACCCAGTGGCTGAATCACTTCACCAAGGAGTACGGCTATTATGATCTTTTCCTGATCGCCGAGGATGGGGATATCGTCTACACCTACGGCAAGGAGAAGGATCTGGGCCAGAATCTGGTGACCGGCGATCTCAAGAACAGCGGTCTGGGCAAGGCCTATGATCAGGCGATGAAGAGCGGGGCCGTCACGCTGGGGGATTTCGCGCCCTACGCCCCCTCCAACAACGAGCCGGCCGGTTTCATCGTCGCGCCGATCAAGAAGGGGGGCAAGGCGGTTGGCGCGGTGGGGTTGCAGCTCTCGCTGGAGGCCATCAATGCCGTCATGCAACAGCGGGATGGCATGGGCAGGACCGGGGAGACCTATCTGGTGGGACCCGACAAGCGGATGCGTTCGGACTCCTTTCTGGACAAGCAGGGCCATTCGGTGAAGGCCTCGTTCGCCGGAACCATCGAGAAGAACGGCGTGGACACCGAGGCGTCGCGGGGCGCCTTCGCCGGCAAGGACGAAGAGAAGGTGATCACCGACTACAACGGCAACCCGGTGCTCTCCAGCTTTTCTCCCCTGAAGGTGGGGGATGGCGCCTGGGCGGTGATCGCGGAGATCGATCTGGCGGAAGTGCGGGAACCCATCGTGGGCCTGATTACCGCCGTTACGACGATGGGTGTGGTCATGGCGCTTCTGGTGGTGCTGCTGGCCCTGTATGTCGCGGGCAGTATCGCCACGCCGCTGGCCAAGGGGGTGGAACTGGCGCGAACCGTGGCGAACGGGGATCTGACGGCCGCCATCGACGTCAACCAGCGGGATGAGGTGGGCATGCTGGCTGGCGCATTGCAGGAGATGATGGGCAAGTTGCGGGAGGTGATCGGCGATGTCTCCAACGCGGCGGCGCAAGTGGCGACCGGCAGCAACGAGATCTCCAACTCCGCGCAGAACCTCTCCCAGGGCGCCACCGAACAGGCCGCCTCCATCGAGGAGACCTCCTCGGCCATGGAGGAGATGACCAGCAACATCCAACAGAACACCGACAACGCCAACACCACCCAGACCATCGCCCAGAAGGCCGCCAGGGACGCGGCGGAGGGCGGTGCGGCGGTCAATCAGTCGGTGGCGGCGATGAAGGAGATCGCCTCCAAGATCGGCATCATCGAGGAGATCGCCCGTCAGACCAATCTTTTGGCCCTGAACGCGGCCATCGAGGCGGCGCGGGCCGGAGAGCACGGCAAGGGCTTTGCCGTGGTGGCCGCCGAGGTGAGAAAACTGGCGGAACGCAGTCAGGTGGCCGCCGGGGAGATCAGTCACCTCTCCGCCACCAGCGTGGACGTCTCGGAGAAGGCCGGCGCGATCATCAACAAGCTGGTGCCGGATATCCAAAAGACGGCGGAACTCATTCAGGAGATCGCTGCCGGCAGCCAGGAGCAGAATCAAGGCGCCGGGCAGATCAACACGGCGATCCAGCAGCTCGATCAGGTGATCCAGCAGAACGCCGGGGCCTCCGAGGAGATGGCAGCCACCGCCGAGGAGTTGAACGCCCAGGCCGATCTCATGCACCAGGCCATCGCCTTCTTCAAGATCGGCAAATCTGCCTCGACCCCCGTCAGGGCCGCTTCTCCGGCCAAAAAGGGCGTCAAGCCCACCGCGACCGCGCACGCCGTCAAGTCTCACCACGCGCCCAAGGCCCTGCCCGCCCCAGCCCGCAAAGCCGGGGAGGGGGTGGATCTGAAAATGGGCGGCGGCCATTCGGATGAGGAGTTCGAAACCTTCTGATTGTCGAACCGATCGCCGTGAGATTTTCGCGACCGGAGGAATCGTCCTCCGGTCGCTCGTTGCAGCGCCATCGATTCGGCGGCGGGCGCTGGCGTGTCAAACAAAATTTTGGATTTTTGAAGAAATCGTGCTATCCTGCGCATGTCATCCACCCCATTGCGAGGACACTGCCATGACCGCCATGACAGCGACATTCGACACCCTGAAATTCGTCCGCAGGCTCCGCGATGCCGGGGTCGAAGAGAAGCAGGCGGAGGCGTTCTCCGAGGTGTTCAAGGAAGCCCAGGACGCCCAGTTGAAAGAACTGGCGACCAAGGGGGATTTGCGCGAACTCGAAGCCAAGCTGGAAAAGGAACTCGCTCCCATCCGCATGGATCTGGCCGTCATCAAATGGATGTTGGCGCTGATCATCGTCGTCACTGTCCTCCCCGCCCTGAAGAACCTGCTGGGTTGATCCAACCTCTTCCGTAGCGTGTTCCCTTTGTGTCGGGCGATTTCGAGCGGCGGGCAAAAAATCGATATCACTTGCCGCCAGGAAGGTGTTATGATGCCCTTGATCCGAATCGCATCGACCAAGGGAGCACGACACGCATGCAAGAGAGCCTGACTTCGAATCTTTCCTCGTCCGCAAAAGAGGCATTGCGGGAATGGATGCGTACCCTGCTTCCCGAAATCGCCCGCAAGGTCATCGACGAAGAGATTCAGCGCATTCGCGCGGAGGAGATGGCGCTTCCCCAGGGGGAGGAACTCTCCCGGCTGATCCGGGAGGCATTCACTCCCCGTGTGGAGCATATCGCCAGGGAAATGATTCGTGACATGGCAAGGGATGCCCTGCCGGTGGCGGCGGAACGCCTGGTGCGCGAAGAGATCGAAAAAATCAAGAACAATAAATAATTCATATAGAGAGGGCGCTATGGGCGTTGCTGGCGAGGGGGTGGTCCGTGCCAGGATCTGGCCGGTGTGTTTGCTTGGGGCGGTCTTGGCCTGGTCCTCGCCCGCCTGGTCTGCGGAAAAGAGCATTCCGGCGCCAGGGAATCCGGCGGCGGAAGAGGCCAGGCTGGCCAAGGAGGCGGTGGCAGGGAACGACCTGGAGAGCGCCTTGAGCCATTTCGTCAAGGCCGGCAAGCTGGCCCCGGAGAACGCGGATTATCTCCACTCCATCGCCATGTTGAGCCGCAAGCTGGGCAAGAACGAGCAGGCCCTGGAGGCGTTGCTCGCGGTGGTGCGTCTGGCGGGCGAGGCGGGCAAACAGGCGGACGTGGCCCAATACAACGACGCCATCGCCGAGTTGCGGGGCGCGCTGCCGGAAAAATACATGGCCAAGGTGGCCGAGGCCTCCGCGTTTCCACCGGAAAAGGGACGGGCCGCCGCAGAGTGGTCCAGAATCGCCCAGGAGTCCGCCATGCTGCTGGCCAAGGGGGACGTGGCCGGGTCGGCCAAGGGGGCGGCGCGGGCGTTGGAGTTCGCACGGGCCAATTTCGGTGAGGGGCATTACGCGGTCTTCGTCAGCCTGCGGGATCTGGCGGTGCGGCAATTCCAGTCCGGGGCGGTCGCTGAGGCCGGCGCGGGGCTGGAAAAGGCAGCGGCGCTGGGGACCACGCTGCTGGGCGCGGATCACCCGGAGCTGTTGCAGGTCCAGGCATTGCAGGCCGATCTGGCGGAGGCGGGCGGGGATCTGCCCAAGGCCGCCGGCATCCGCAAGGCGATGCGGGACGGCTGGACGACGGCAGTGGGCGCGGATCACCCCGCCACCATGGCTGCGGGTCTGGTGCATGCCCGTTCCATGTTGAACGGCGGGGATATCGAACAGGCGTTTCAATGGCTGGAAGCGGCTTGCGGCAAGTTCGAAAAGCTATTGGGGCCGTTTCATCCCCAGGGGGCGGAATGCCTGACCCTGCAAGCCACGGCGCGTGGCCGCAAGGGGGACGCGGACGGGGCGTTGAAGCTCTATCGCCAGGCGATCCGGATCCACAAGGCGGCCTCGCCCCCCGGCGATCCGGTGGCCCTGACCGCGCGCATCGAGGCCGCAGAACTCCTGCGGCGCGACGCCCGCTTCAACGAGGCCCGCAAGGAACTCGACGAGGTCATCGCCCTGGCCGCCAAGGAGCCGACCGCGCGTCAGACCCTGCTGGAGGCCAAGGGGGCCATGGCTCAGGTCTTCGAGGATTCCGGGGAGTACGATAAGGCCGAGCCTCTGCTCAACGAGGTGTTGGAGGGGGAGAAACAGCTCCTCGGCGCGGAACATCCCAATCTGTTGTCCACCCAAAGCCGACTGGCCGGGGTGTACCGCCGCCAGGGGCGGCTGCACGACGCGGAAACGCTCTACGCCACGATCCTGGACGAGTATCGCCGCCTGTTGGGGCCGGAACATCAGGCATCCATCAACGTCATGAACAATCTGGGGTTGGTGTTCGAGAACGAAGGGCTGTACGACCAGGCCGAGCCGTTGCTGCGCGCCGCCTTGAAGAGTTCCCAGAAACTGGTGGGCGAGGAGAACCCGGAAACCCTGGCCATGTTGAACAACCTCGCCCTGCTGCACGAAAGCCAGGGCAACTTCGACAAGGCCGAGCCGCTCTATCGCAGCGCCATCACCATCGCCGGCAAGCGCATGGGCGAAAAACACCCGGACGCGGTGGCCTTCGTCAACAATCTCGCCTACCTGCAAATGTTGCAGCAGAACTACAAGGAGTCCGCGCCCCTCTTCGAGAAGGTGATGGGGCAGTGGACCGAAACCTATGGCGAGGCCCACCAGAAGACCCTCAAGGCCATGAACAACCTCGCCAGGGTGCGCCACAAGCTTGGCGAGAAGGAGGTCGCGGAGAAACTCTTCAAGAAGACCCTGGCCTTGCGCAAGTCGGTGCTGGGCGAGCGTCACATGGACGTGCTGCGCACCATGCGCGATCTGGGCGCCCTGTACGTGGATACCGGTCGTCCCAAGGATGCCGAGGAACTGCTCCGGAAGGCGCTGGAACTGGACGAACAGGTGTTGGGGCCGCAGCATCCCTACACCTTCGAGACCATGGATTCGCTGGCCGACGCCCTGGAGGTCCTCAAGGACAAGAAATCCCTGCGCGAGGCATTCGAGATCCGCAAACAGATCTTCGAGCGGCGCACCGAATTCCTCAACCGCATGCTCTGGGCCACCGGGGACAACGCCAGGGAAGGGTATGTGCGGCTGCATCGGGATGAGTTGAACAACTATCTTTCCATGGTGTCGCGTCAGGATCCGGATACCGCAGGCCACGAGGCCCTGGAAGTGGCATTGGCGCGCAAGGGGTTGCTGCTGAAGATCACCGCCGAGATGCGTCAGGTGGTGCGCATGGCCAAGAACCCGCAATTGGAGGTCATCAGCCGGCGTCTGACCGCGACCCGCAAGCAGTTGGCGGCCCTCACCCTTTCCGGACCCACGTCGGAAACCAGGGACAACCATTTGAAGGTGCTCAACGAGTTGCAGGAGAGCGTGGACAAATTGCAGCTCGATCTGGGGCGCAGCAGCCAACGGTTTCGCCGCTCGGTGGCCAAGGTCGGGGTCGATCAGCTGGTCGAGAATCTGCCGGAGGATGCCGCGTTGGTGGATTTCCTGGTCTATGCCGAGCGGGGGCGCAACCGCCTGCTGGCCGGGGTGCTGCGCAAGGAGAACGGCAAGGGGGTTTTCACCATGGTGCCGTTCCGCACCGACATGGATGAGATCCAGAAGGTCATCGTCGATTACCGGACCAAGATCCAGGAAGAGAATGTCGATGAGGACGAGTTGATCAAGATGGGGCAGGAGACCCATGACGTGGTCTGGCTGCCCCTCAAGCGGGCGTTGGACGGGCGCAAGAAGGTCTACGTGGTCCCGGACGGGATGCTCAACATCTTGCCATTCTCGGCCCTGATCGACGAGGAGAGCGCTTATCTGGCCAAGAGCATGGACATCCACATCCTGACCTCCAGCCGCGACCTGCTGCCGTCGGAGATCCCGCAGGCCATGGGCGGGGTGCTGATCCTGGCCGGACCGGATTACGACTCCGACAAGGTGGTGGACAAGCAGGTGCTCAAGGATATCGAAGGAAAGCGTTCCGCCTCCTCCTCGGAGGTGCGGGACGGGTTGCGGGCCTTCTCCCAGGGGATGCGGGGGCTGCGTTTCGATCCTCTGCCGGGGGCCGAGAAGGAGGGGAAACTGATCGTCGGGCAGGTGGAGGAACGCAAGAAGGCCAACCGGATCTACCTCAAGTTGGATGCCCAGGAGAAGGTGGTGCAATCCATCGCTCAGCCGCCGGAGGTGTTGCATATCGCCACGCATGGCTTTTTCCTCAAAGCCGATGACACCCTCAGAAAGCGGCTCATGAAATTGCAGCGTGGTGGCGATCTGCAATTGCCGCCGCCGGGGGACAATCCCTTGTTGCGCTCTGGCCTTGCTTTTGCAGGGATCAATGGCAACGCCGGATTCCTGGGCGAAATCGATACCAACAACGATGGCGTGCTGACCGCCCTGGAGGTGTTGGCCCTCGATCTGACCGGGACCCGGTTGACGGTGCTTTCCGCCTGCGAGACCGGGTTGGGGGAGATTCACGAGGGCGAGGGGGTGTATGGTTTGCGGCGCTCCTTCCAGGAAGCGGGTTCCGAGTCGGTGATCGCCTCCTTGTGGGAGGTGAGCGACGCCGGGACACAAGCCCTGATGACCGGACTCTACAAGGGGCTGATGGCGGGCAAGACGCCGCATGACGCCTTGCGGGAGGCGCGTCAGGAGCTGATGGATTCCAAGGAGTGGGGGTATCCCTATATCTGGTCGGCTTTCATGCTGGTTGGGAAATAATTGCCTGAGTCGAGGGAGATATCGCGATGGCCAAACGGATCGATTTTGCCGCAGGGCGTCCCCAGGTAGCCTTGACACGGGTGCTGGAGACGGACGACCGGATCGTGGTTCCCGGCGAGGAGATGCTGCTGCGGGCGATGTTCCAGCGGCAAGGGAACGATCTCGTCCTGCTGGGCACCGGGGAGCATGCGGGCCAGACGTTCCAGGTGCCCGGTTATTTCCGTCACGCCACGCCCCCGGATTTGTTCACCACTTTTGGCGCCCGCATCACCGGGGATCTGGCGGTGCGGCTCGCCGGGCCTCTGGCGCCGGGTGTGTATGCCGAAGCGGAGGCCACCACCGGCCAGACCGGGATCGGCAACGTGGATTCGGTCTCCGGCGAGGCCACCATCGTGCGCGCCGGGGTGACGATTCCGGTCACCCAGGGCATGAGCCTCCTGGAAGGGGATATCGTGCAGACCGGGGTCAAGGGGAGCGTCGGTCTGATCTATGCCGACAAGTCCACGGTGGCCCTGGGCGACAACGGGCGGCTGGTGATCGAGAAGATGGAGTTCGATCCGGCGGCAGGCACCGGGACATCCTCCACCAACGTGGTGCAGGGGGTGTTTTCATTCACCAGCGGCGCGGTGGCCAAGCTGGGTCCTGCCAACATGGTCTTCAAGACCCCGGTGGCCGAGATCGGCATCCGGGGCACCACCGTGGCTGGTCAGGCCGCATCGGAAGGCAAGGAGAACACCATCACCCTGATGCAGGACGCGGACGGGGGCGTGGGGCAGATTTCGGTCACCAACTCCGCCGGGACCCAGTTGCTCACCCAGCCCAACCAGAGCACCTCCATCTCCAGTTTCACCGCCCCTCCGGCCCCGCCGGTGATCCTCTCCGCCGCCCAGGTGGCGCAGCGATACGGTTCGGCCATGCAGGCCATGCCCCCTCCGCAGGTCATTCCCCAGGTGACGAAACCGGCGGAACAGCACAAGGAAGGGGAGAAAAAGGAAGGGGAGAAAAAGGAGGGCGAGGCCAAGGAAGGGGAGAAGAAAGAGGGCGAGGCCAAGGAAGGGGAGAAGAAAGAGGGCGAGGCCAAGGAAGGGGAGAAGAAAGAGGGCGAGGCCAAGGAAGGGGAGAAGAAAGAGGGCGAGGTCAAGGAAGGGGAGAAAAAGGAGGGACAGGATGCCAATCAGCCAGGCGACAAGCCCCCAGGTGATGTTCCGCAACCGGGTGACAAGCCTCCTGGCGATGCCCCGCAGCCTGGTGACAAGCCTCAGGAGGCCAAGCCGGTCGATGCGTCCAAGTTGGGCACCGGAACGCTGCCCCCTGGCGACAAGATCGGTCTGAATTTTAAGCCCGATGTCATGCGGACTTTCGATCAGAAAGTCGGTCTGCCGGAGCCGTTGCCCCCGCCGCCCATCAATGTCATGAAACCCCCTCCGGTGAATCAGATCATCGGCGCCGTGCCCCCACCGCCGCCGCCGCCCCCACCGCCGCCGCCACCTC
>PDZX01000090.1 GCA_002753185.1 Magnetococcales bacterium WMHbin3 | reverse complement strand
CGGCCACGATCGGGATGGTGGCGTCCACGTTCGTCAGCCTGCCGGAACGGATCTCGCGGGTGGCGGCATAGCCATCCATCTCCGGCATCTGCACATCCATGAGGATCAGATCGAACCGCTCGGCGGCCAGTTTTTCCAAAACCTCCTTGCCGTCGCCAGCGGTTGCGGTCTGATGGCCGACCCTTTGCAGGGAATCCACCGCCAGCTTCTGGTTGACCCGCTGATCGTCGGCCACCAGAATGCGCAGGGGACGAACGTGGTTGCGGTGGTTAGGTTGCGACCTGGCTTCGTCGTTCGGGGCCAGGTCCCCCCGTCCCATGGCGCGCAGCACCGCATGCAGCAAAGGCCGCCGCTTGACGGGCTTGCGCAGGACCTCGCCCACCCCCAGTTGCAGAAAGGCCTGCTTGTCGTCCATCCGGTGCATGGCGGAGAGCATGATGATGAAGCGACCGCTCCATTCCGGGTCGGTCGCGGCCCGTTTCACCAGTTCTGCCCCGCCCAGATCCGGAAGCTGGCTGTTGATCAACGCCACGGCAAAGGGGTGATGGTTGCGGCAGGCGCGCTGGGAAGCCTGAATCGTCTCCAGGCCGCTTTCCGTGGTGGTGACCGAGGCCCCCATGCGCGTCAGCATATCGGCCAGGGCGCGGCGAACCGTCGCGTTGGGTTCGGCCAGGAGCACGCGATGCTCCCCCGGCGGCAGGCTGGTCCGCTGGGCCGCTGTCGCTGCCTCCTGATGCACCGGCAGGGTGAGCTGAAAGTGGAACTGGCTGCCGTGCCCCGGCTCGCTTTCCACCCAGATGCGGCCGCCCATGAGTTCGACCAGGCGCTTGCTGATGGTCAGGCCCAGGCCGGTGCCGCCGTATTTGCGGCTGGTGGATGGATCGGCCTGGGAAAAATCCTCGAAGATGGCGATCCGTTTGTCCGCCGGAATGCCGATCCCGGAATCGGCGACCAGAAAATGCAACGAGGCGCTCCCCTCCTCCCCGGGCGCGGCGATCTGGACCCGGATGACGATCTGACCGGACGCGGTGAACTTGATGGCGTTGTTGACCAGATTGATCAGAATCTGCCGCAGACGCAACGCATCCCCGGTCACCTCTTCCGGGATGTCCGGGCCGATGTCGCACAGGAGTTCCAGCCCCTTTTTCGCCGCCGACACCGCCAGGGCGTCGGTGGACTCCTCCAGGAGGGTCGGCAGATGGAAAGGCACCGGATCGATCTCCAGTTTGCCGGCCTCGATCTTGGAGAAGTCCAGGATGCTGTTGATCAGCGAAAGCAGCGACTCCCCGGAGGTCTGGATGATCCGCAGGTACTCCCGGTGTTCGGCGGGGAGTTCGCCTTGCAGGACCAGATCGGTCATGCCGATGATGGCGTTCATGGGGCTGCGGATTTCGTGGCTCATGTTGGCCAGGAAACGGCTCTTGGAGAGGGTGGCCTCCTCGGCCCTGATCTTGGCGTCCGCCAGGGCGGCGGTGCGCTGGGTCACGCGTGCCTCCAGTTCCAGGTTGAGGGTCTCCAGCGCCTTGATGGTCTGCCACACCTGCCGGGCCATGAGGGTGAAGGCCCCGGAGAGGATGATCAACTCCCGGCTCCATTTGACCTCCACGGATTGCCGGTAATCCCCGCCGGCGATTTTCCGAGCGGCATCGGCAAGCTCGCGGATGGGGCGGGCGATCCCGCGCGAGAAGAGGACCCCCAGGATCAGGGAGAGGATCAACATGCTCAGGGTCAGTTGAAACGAGTGCCTGGCATTGTCGGAGATGCGTCCCATGAAATCCTTTTCCGGGATGGTCACGGCGAGCAGCAGGTCGAGACCATGCTGGTCACGGAACGGGGTGAGACGCACGTCGATCTTTTCACCCGCATGCATGATGGCGAAGGATTGGGGGGCATCGAGCCGGATGAAGTCGCCGAACTTCTGGCGCGCCTCCCGGATGGTTTCGTGGATGATCGTGTTGCGGGTGGTCTCCCAGGTGACCCGTTTCAACTCTTCCTTGTCCGGGATCGGGATGGAGAGCGGATCGTTGGACGACACCGCCAACAACGCCCCGTCGGGTTCCAGGATGAAGGCCTGTCCGGTGGGACTGATGGTGAGCGAGCGCAGGAAATCGCTGATGAACTTGAGATCCAGATCCGCCCCGATCACGCCGGAAGTCGGCTTGCCGGGTTGCTGGAAGCGGCGGGAGACGGTGATGCCCAACACCCCGTCGGTGAAGGTATAGACCGGACTCCATACCGGATGGTCGGCGCGCATGGCACCGGCATACCAGGGTCGGTTCCTCGGGTCCCATGCGGTTTCCTTGACCGGGGTCATGCGGTTGCCCTGGCCATCCAGGGGGTAGAAGACCCGTTGCGGCGGTTCGGTGATCACCCTGGCCTGGAACGAGCCGTCGTTCTCCCGGAAGACCGCCACGCCCCGGCCCTGTTCCTCGCCGAAATAGATGCTGCGAATGGAAAATTCGCGGACCTGATGGAAGAAGAGCCGCTCGATTTCCTGGAAATCCCTGTGGCCCTCCATGTGGTGATACCACATGTCGGCGTCCAGGGTGACCAGGGAGGGGGGCAACCGGAAAAAGGACTGGATGTGGGACTCGATCCGGCCGCTGGTTTCGGTCAGCAGGCGCTGGGTGAGTTCCTGCACCGCCTGCTGACCGGTGACGTAGGAGAGGTATCCGGAAACGCCTCCAGCCAGGAAAATCAACAAGGTGAACGGAATGACGAGGAGCGTCAGCAGCGGCCAGGCGCGTATGTTGGTAAACCCCATCAATCTACTCTCCGGCCGGATGTCACGAAAAGGTAACCCAATTGCGATGGTACATTAACCGTGATGCCAATGTACAGCCCGAAATCGATCTCACCGGGCCACTGGCCGGATCTCCTCGCCCACGATCCGCCACTCGCCCTCTTCCCGCGTCAGCAGCAGGGTTTTTCCGGTCACCGTGTGGAAGCGGTCGTAGTAGTAGTGCTGGGTGAACTCGACCCGCAAGGGTTCGCGCGCCTCGCCGGGACGCACCACGCGGATGGCCTCCACCTGGATGCGCATTTTGCGCCGCCACTTGAAATTGGCGATCCGGCGGGAGTGCCACTCCTCCTGGGAAAGATAGGGGGGGGGCTTGAAGCGGCGGGAATAAAAATCGAGATATTTTTCCAGATCCTGTGCGGACCATGCCTCGGCCCAGGACTGGACGATCTCCCAGATCTCCCCCTGGTCCATGTTGGCGGGGGCCTTGGCCGGCGCGGCGGCCCGTGGGGCGACGGTCTTGTCGGGGGTGGCGAAGACAAAGCCGGCCAGCTCCCCGATGATCCGCCACTCCTTGGCTTCCTGCTTGAAGATCAGTGTCTTGCGCACCTCGTTGCGCGTGCCTCCCTGGTCGAGGCGCAGCGTGACGAAGGCCCTGGCCCGCGTGGCATTCTCCACCTCCACGGCGAGGTCGGCCAGTTCGGTTCGCACCGCGCGGGAAGTGTCGAACAACAGGTGATAGGCATCCTGCCACTGCTGGCGGCTCCAGTTGCCATCCGGCACGAAGGCATCGGAATAGAAACGGAAAAACTCTCTGGCATCGTGTTTTGCCCAGGCCGCGCTCCACTCCCGCGCCCGCTGACGAATCGTCTCGTCGGAAACGGTCTCGGCGGGAGGAATGACCTCCGGGGCGGGAGGCAGTGGTTGTTTTTCCGCAGGAGGGGACCTTTTTTCGAATGGCACCGTCCTCGGGGTCGCGGAACCGGCCTTGACCGTCGCCAGGGTCATGGATTCGCGCGCGAAGGTCGGGTCCACGTCGAGCGGGACCAGACCGTCGGCGGGAGGAGGCGACTCGGCCCGTTTGGCGCTGGGAGGCGGCAGGGAGAGTCCCTCCCGCCAGGCGTCCATGGCCGCGCGCACCGCCCGTGTCAGGGTGGCCAGGTCCGCGTCCGGGGCAACGTCGGGCAACAGATCCACCCCCAGGGAGACATGCAACATCCCCAGGGCGTTCTGCGCCTCGGCGAGGGCCTTGTTGCGCTGCAAGCGGGAGATGACCGCCTGGCTGGCCGCGCGAATCCGTTCCAGCCGGTTTTGCGCCTCGTTGCCGGTCTCCAGGGCGACGTTGCGGGAGATGCGCTGGTCGATGCGGCTGATCTTGTCCGCGTTTTCGAACTTTTGCGCGGTGTCCAGGTATTGCCGCCAGGCCAGATGCACCTGGGTGAAAATCGCCATGTTGGCGGCCAGGCGGCGCATGCGGGCCAGTTTTTCCTGTTGGTCCGCCAGCCGCAGTTCCCCTGGCGCGGCGACCAGACGCATCAGATTGCCGGTCACCTGCATGCCCACCGCGTCCCAGACCGAATGCATCGCATAGGAGTTGCTGTCGTAATGGCGTCCGACCTTGAATTCGAGATTCGGCACCAGTTTCAGGATGGCCTTGCGGGTCTCGTTGACTCCGATGCGGGCGTTGTACATCTCCAGGCGAATCTCCGGACGGTTGAGCAGCGCCAGGTATTCCATCTCCTCGACGCTCATGCCGACCGTGGGGACCCGCGCATCCCCCTCGGCGGGTTCCTGAAGGGTGAAGGGGGCGCCGGGGGGGAGATTGATCAGTTTGGCCAGATGGTTCCTGGCCTGATTCATCTCCTCCCGCAACGCCTCCAGTTGCCTGACGATGTCCAGCAGGGAACGCTGATAACGCATGATCTCCAACTGGGGCCGCAGACGTTCCTGTTCCACCTGATAGGCATCTTCCAGGCTCTTTTTGGCATCCCGCAGGATCAGTTCGATCTCTTCCCGCAACTCCTGCGCCCCCACGGCCCGCCAATAGGCGGCCTGCACCTCCTGGATCTGGGTATGGGCCAGTTTGCGGCGGTTCTCCCCGGCGATCAGCACCCGATCGGCGGTCTGCCTGGCCTGGAAATAGCCCAGCCCGAAATCGAGGATGCTCCAGGTCACCCCCAGATCGGCCACGCTTTTGCGCAGGTCCTGGGAGGTGGTGTAACTGGTGGTGGGGGTGTCGCTGGTGAGCGAATAGCCGCTGGTGGCCTCGGGCAGGTTGCGGGAGGTGAAACCGGCGTTGGCCGCCAGCCGGGGGAGCAGGTTCAGGTCGCTCAGATCGGCGTCGGCGATGGCCACCACCTTTTCCAGCATTTGCACGCGGGCTTCCAGGTTGTAGCGCAAGGCCCTGGCCATGGCCTCATGCAGGCCGATGGGACCGGAAGGGGCCTCCTGCCCGGCGAAGAGCGCCGCACGGTCCTCGATCACGGTCTGGCCGACCTCCCGCATGGTCAGGGGGACGGGATGAAGGGTGCAGCCCGGCAGCAGGCATGGCAACGCCACGAGCGCTCCCATGGCCAAGCGGTTGACAAGTACATCCATTTTCGATCCTGCCCGCATGCTTTCCGTCGCGCCTTCGTCAAAGTGGAGACCAGATGAACAAATTGTAACAGATTGCTTTATCGCTTGCAATTGAAGAGCAAGTGATGGCACGATAGAATCGTCCAATAGGGTACATTTCGTAAACGCCTAGGAGCAGGCCATGGCCAGGTACCGCACCGCATCCACCGCGCTGTTTCTGCCCCTCGAACCCCGCATGATGTTCGATGGCGTGGGGATCCTGGCCACTGCCGACGACGACGGCCAACACGCCACCCCGGAGATCGTCGTGGCGCCGACCCGCGCGGTGGAACTCCCCCGTCTGCCGGAAACGACGCCACGCCGGGAGATCCTCTTCATCGATGCCGCCGTGCCGGATCGGCAAACCCTGCTGGCCGGGGCCGCCCCCAACCGTCAGGTGGTGCTGCTGGAGCCGGGAGGGGACGGGGTGGCGCGCATCGCCGCGATCCTGACCTCCCTGGGCGAACGCTTCGACGCCATTCACATCCTCTCCCACGGCAGCCCCGGTCAGGTGCGACTCGGCGCCACCTCCCTCGACGCCGACACCCTGGCGGACCATGCGGCGGCACTGAATGCGTGGAAGAACGCCCTCGCCCCCCAAGGGGACATTCTATTCCATGGTTGCGACGTGGGCCAGGGAGAAGCGGGCGCAGCGTTCGTCAGCCGGGTGGCCGGGATCACCGGCGCGGACGTGGCCGCCTCCGACGACCCGACCGGCGCCGCCAACCGGGGGGGGGACTGGATCCTGGAACGGACCTTTGGCGCCATCGAGGCCGACGCGCCGATCACCCTCCAGGCGCAACGGGAGTACGACGGGCTGTTGAACATTATCACCGTCAACTCCCAGAATGACAGCATGACGTTTGTCGCCGATGGCCAGGTCACCCTGCGGGAGGCAATCTACGTGGCCTGCAACGATGTCACATGGGATGGCATGACCGGCAGCGGCGCGGACACCATCGTTTTTTCAGGCAACGCGACCATCACCCTGATCGGCGCGTTGACCATCACAGACAGCCTGAGCACCGCGAACAGCCTGATGATCGATGGCGGTGCCCACAATATCACGATCAGTGGCAACGGCGGGAACATGCGCGGCTTTTATGTCAACCAGACCGCCACGGATACCTTCTCTGTGAAGAACCTGACCATCACCAACTTCGATCCCACCTCGTCTGGCACCGGAGGCGGGGCGATCTGCGACGTGTCGGGGATCGTGAATCTGGATCACGTCACCGTTTCCAACAGCAACCTGGCCAACAGCGGCTGGGGCGCCGCCGTCTACGTCGCATCGAGCGGTCATCTGATCGCCACCGACAGCACCTTTTCCGGCAACAGCGCCAACAAGGGCGGCGCGATCGCCAATGCCGGCGGCACGGTGGAATTGACCCGCGTAACCTTGTCCGGCAACGCCTCGCCCGGTTCCTCATCGTCGGGATATGGGGGCGCAATCGCCAATTTTTCGGGCAGCACCACGCTGGACAACAGTACCGTTTCCGGCAACAGCAGCGATTATATTGGGGGAGGCATTTATCTGGAGGCCGGGACGTTGACCATCAGCAACGCCACGACCATCACGGGCAACAGCGCGCGTTACGGCGGGGGGATCTTCGAGAGCGCCGGCACCTTGAGCATCAGCGACAGCACCATTCAAAACAATACCGCGTCACCGGGTTCCGGAGGTGGGATCTACGACAATGCCGGGACCTTGACCATCAGCGACTCGACCATTTCCGGCAATTCCGGCGTCGGTGGCGGGGGTGGCGTGCTGCTGGCCGGCGCATCGGGTTGCGGCGCCACCATCACGGACACCGCCTTCAACAACAACACTGCCCCGAGCGGCAATGGAGGCGCGATTTACAACGCCGGATCGTCGTCGATCCTGAGCGGCAGCGGCAACACCTTTTCCGGCAATACCGGCGGGGCCTATCCCGATCTTTACGGCCCCATGACCTTTGCCGCCAACGATACCGGCAGCGCCACCGAGGCGGGCGGGACGGCCAACGCCACCGCCGGTTCCGATGCCACCGGCAATGTCCTGACCAACGATACCAATGTGGATGCCAACTACAGCTTCGCGGTCAGCGAAATCCGCACCGGCTCCACCGAGGGCAGCGGCACCCTTGGCGCCCTCGGCACGGCCCTGGCGGGCAGTTACGGTTCGCTCACCATGGCCGCCAGCGGGGCGTATACCTACACGGTGAACAACGCCAATACCTCGGTTCAGGCCCTCAAGTCCGGGCAGTCCCTGACGGACTCCTTCAACGGCAAGGTCACGGACGGCACGGTTTACGACTACGCGGTTCTGAGCATCACCATCAACGGCGCCAACGACGCCCCCACGATCACCTCGTCCGCCACCCTTGCGGTGGCCGAGAACACCACCGGGACCATCCAGACCGCCACCGCCAGCGACCCGGAAAGCGATACCCTCTCCTGGAGCCTCTCCGGGGCCGATGCCGCCCGCTTCAGCATCAACGCGTCCACCGGGGCGCTCTCCTTCGCGACCGCCCCGGACTACGAATCCCCCGCCGATGCGGGAGGAGACAACGTCTACAACGTGACCATCACGGCCACGGACAACGGAGCCGGCACGCTGACCGTCTCCCAGGCGCTGACCATCACCGTCACCAATGCCAACGAAACCCTCTCCATTGGCAATGTCGCCGGCAGCGTCACGGAGGACGGGGCCAACGCCAGCGGCAATCTGCTGACCGGCGTCACCAGCGAGGCCGGATTCGGCAATACCGTCAGCGCCATTCGTTTCGGCGCCGTCAACGGGGTGATCGGCTCCGGACTGGCCGGCAATTACGGCACCCTGACCGTCAACGCCAACGGCGAATATGCCTATGCCCTCGACAATGCCAATGCCACGGTCAACGCCCTGCGGGCGGGTCAGACGCTGACCGAAACCTTCGATTTCACGGTCTCCGGGGGCAGCGCCACGACGAACGCCCAACTGACCATCACCATCAACGGCGCCAACGACGCCCCCACCCTGGTCACCGCCCTGGCAGCCCAGAACGCCACCCAGGGCGTGTCCTTCGGCTATCAAATTCCGTCCGCCACCTTCAGCGACCCGGACAATGACACGACCTTGACCTGGTCGGTCTCCGGGCCGGGCTGGCTGACCCTGGATGCCACGACCCGCACCTTGACCGGCACCCCGGCCAATGGGGACGTAGGCAGCGCCCAGGTCACGGTCACGGCCAGCGACAGCGAAGGGGGGACGGCGCAAGCGATCTTCACCATCACCGTCGCCAATGTCAACGATGCCCCGACGGCCACCGCCACCCCGGCGGACATCACCGTCCGGGAGGCGCAACCGTTCACGCATGCCCTCTCTTCCGGTCTGTTCACCGATCCGGATAGCGGGGACACCCTGACCCGGTCGGCCACCCTGGCCGATGGGAGTGCCCTGCCCGGCTGGCTGAGCTTCGATGCCCAGAGCCTGACCTTTGCCGGCACCCCCAACGCCGCCGGCAACCACACGCTGCGGGTAACCGCCACCGACACCTCCGGTGCTCAGGTCAGCGTGTCGTTCATCATCCGGGTCGAAGCCCTGCCCACGGTTTCCTCCACTGCCATGGTGACGGATGGCGGCGGCGCGACCTCCTCCACTTCCGGGGTCACGACCGCGCCCGCCGTTGGCGTCAGCACCGTTTCCACAAGCATTGCGTCGGGTTTTGCCTCTTTTTCTCCGGTTGTCGGCGCCGCGACCTTTGCCATGGTCGCCGACGCGCCGACCGCAGGCCCTGCGGCGAGCAATGCGGTCGAGACTCCTGCAACCACGTCCGCCTCTCCGGCGACACCGCCTCTCGGCGAGACGGGCGTCGCCACGGACTCCATGGAAAGCCGTGCCGGGGAGTTGGTTGTCGCCAGGGAATCCACGGATCTTTTCGCCCGGTCGAACGCCGGATCCGTTGGCGCGATCGATATCCCGGCGGCGGTGGAAGGTTTCGGCGCGGGTCATGTCGAGGCCGATCAGCCGGTCAAGGTGGAAGGATTCGCCGATTCCGGGGCCAGCGAACGGGGGGTGAGCGTGGAAGGGTTCGCGGGTCGGATCGACGCCAACGCACCCATCGTCGTGGAGGGATTCGGCGACCAGGGCGCGCAAAGGAGCGGTCTGCCGGAGGTGGAAGGCTTCGGCGACCGGACCATGAACCTCCATGTCGCCTCCGGCGAGGTGGAAGAGTGGCCGACCGACGGGGAACAGGCCCGGCCGGGCGTCAAGGCCGTCGGCAAGGGTCAGGCGGTCCCTGCGGACGGCGAAACCGGGGATGCCGCCTCCTCGGAACCGCCCCCGGAACTGACGCGCGAGGAAACCCATGGCAAGCGCCCCTTCACCGCGCAGTTGCGCCAGTTCGGCCGCCTGGGGTTTCACCAGGAGAGTCTGATGCGTCTGAAAATGCTTTTGGAAGGCCACCCTGGGGAGCGAGTGTAGCCGCCATCGCTCCTGGGTGATGGGGATTGAAGTCCCCCCTCAGGTACGCTTCCGTCGGCAGAGCGAAAGAAAAAAAACCTGCCCGGAAAAAAAAGGATTGCCAAGCATCTCCGCTTGCATTATGATGGGCAAATTAAGCGATGCACGCGATCATTCGTCCTGTTCGTCTAGTGGCCTAGGACACCGGCCTTTCACGCCGGTAACACGGGTTCGATTCCCGTACGGGACGCCATTGAAAATACTGACTTTTTTCTCCTTTCCCAGACCGCCAGACCAGGCGGTTTTTTTATCTCCAAAAAATCCAAGGTATTTACTTCAACATTGGCTTTTTTAAATAATTTCAAGTTTATCTACAATCGCTCTAATCTGATCATGTTACGCTCTGCCCTTCCGACTGCTGTTCGCTCTCTTTCAGCACCAACGGTCTCGGGCGCATTCGTCGCCGTTTCCGTTCCTCCCATGGATCATATCCATGCGTCCGATTCCGGGAGTCCCACGCATCATTGTGCCGGTTCAAATACGTCGGACTCGACCTTGGAGAGGGAATCCTCTGCGTGGTGGGTGGTTTGGCAGATTTCGGTGGCGTTTACCAGGGTGGCGGGAGGCTATTTGGGGAAAAATCGGACGCGGTGCCAAACCAACCGCCGTTTCGGCAACGGTTGGATGAATTATGATGATATAGCAAACGTACACCGACAATCTTGATTCAGGCAATATCGAGAACTGATGAAAAATATGCGTGCATTTTGCGATGATTTATGGCAAGATTGACTTCCATCCACTGGTCCATTCCCGGACTGTGGGACTTTCCATCTTTCTTAGGGATGATGCGGGTGGCTTGGTCATGGACTTGTAACAAGAACGGTCTCAGGGCTGCCATTGGGCTTGCAGTGCAACAACGGCCCCCGGCTAACGGCGTGAACAGACCACTTTCCAATTCAGACCGCGATCTTCATTAGACCTTGACCTTGGATGCAAGACAGTCTGTCTGTGAAATTGGGAATATTCGAGATATGTCATTTAATAATATAACTGAACAACTAATCGCAGATCTGCGAATTCGGCTCCTGGACTTGCGCAACAGCAACAAGCTCCTCAACTATAAACATACTGATCGTTCCAAAACACAGATACGCGTCGTTGACGAGCAGCCCGATTTCCTCCACAACTTCCTGACATCAGATAAAACTCTATTCTTTCGTTCTCTCCCGGAGCTTGAAAATGAACTTCCCGATGAGAAGACCGACAATTTTCTGATGGAACTTGAAGAGGCGCGTCGGCTTGATAAGGACTGGGCCAGCCTCGTCGAAGAGGACATCACTTCTGACAAGTCGTTGAGACTGGATCGTGCCATCCGCGACCGCGTGCGTACCAAGCTCGGCCTGCCACCGACCAAAGGCGGACGTTTGGTCTCCATCGCTGACTGGGCTCGCATCAACGGTATCGCGCCGAGCTACGATCTGCCCCTGCCAACTGTGGCCGACGAAGAAGAGGATAAGCATCCTGACAGAGACATCCAAACGCTCCTCCTGCCTGACGACATGCAAGGCAAACTCGCCGGTGTCATGGACCACGCCAGGACCGCTCAGCAGGAGATGGGCGTCAATCTCCTGCACATGGCTATCGGCTTCCTCGAATGGGTAGAAAGTACGTCCCAGGCCGAAACGATGATTGCGCCGCTCTTGCTCTACCCCGTGGAGATCGACCGCAAGCCGATAAAGGCCAAGGGACAATACCGGTACCTCCTGTGCGGCGAGTCTGTTCCCATCATCAACATCACCCTGCGCCAGCGTCTTGCTCAGGATAACATCATAATCCCCGATCTTGATGATGACGAAACTGCCGAATCCTACATGAGCAAGGTGGGAAAGATCATCGAAGGGAAGACTCGCTGGAAAATCCGCCGCTTCGCAACTCTTGGCCTGTTCTCTTTCTCTCGTCTGGTGATGTACAACGACCTTGACCCGTCCCGCTGGAGGTCCCGCTGGAGTAATGTGGGCGGCTTGGCCAATACCGGCGTACTGGGCGAACTGTTCGGTCGCAGAGAGGCCGGCAACCCCACCGCTGAGGCATATGAGCTTGAGGATCCTGCCGTAGAGTCCGAGGTGCCTCTGCTGATCCTCGATGCGGATTCCTCACAACACCGAGCCATTATCGACGTCATGCGCGGCAATAATTTGGTGATCAAAGGTCCCCCAGGGACGGGCAAATCTCAGACTATTGCAAATATCATCGCATCAGCCCTGACAAAAAAGCTTAATATACTTTTTGTCGCCGAAAAGGCAGCCGCCCTGGATGTGGTGAAGAAGCGCCTTGACAACGCTGGACTTGGAGAGTTCTGCTTCGAACTACATTCAACCAAAACCAAAAAGACCGAAGTCTTGGCCAGTCTGGAGCGGCGCCTCAACATCTCGCCGGAGAAATCGAGCGGTTCCGTCGAAGCCGCGTTCGGTGAACTGCGCTCCCTGCGCGACCGCCTCACCAAACACGCCCTGACCATGAATCTCCCTTTCAGCGCTTTGGAGGTCAACGATCGGGGGACGTGGCGCAAGGCGACCATTCACGACATCCTGTGGGCGGAGCAGCGTACCCGTGCGACCGTTCCGCGTTTCTCCGGCCTTGACCGCATCGTGCTTCCCAACGCCATGGAGACCACCCGCTTTGACTTCGATCGCCGACGCGACCGTCTGTCCACGATAGAGCGAATCGTCGTCGAAACAATCGAGCAGTTCGGTGGCGTTGATGCTCATCCCTGGTCCTTCGTCACCCGCCCCACTATCCAGATCCTCGATGTTCCTGAGATCGTAGATCTCTCTCGCCGGGCAAAAGAGTCCATTGACCTTCTGAATAAAGCCGTGGCATCCCTCGCAATGTTGGGCGTGCGCGTCCCCGATGATCTGCTGAGCATCAAGGAGTTCTCCCAGACCATCGCATCGCTTCCTGTCCCCGATGTTAATGCCGATGAAAGCGTACTGCGCCTTGTCCTGAACGACCCAAGTCGCGAGAAAGCCGTATCGGCCCTCGTCAGCGGCCTCGAAGCCCGTATCCAGGCCTTGGGTCAACGTGACCGCCGCCTTGTCTCCGGCTCGACAACGCTGACTGCCGAAATGGCCGCAACACTGGTGGGCCAAGCCAAGGAACTCGGTGTCGCCGACATGCCTCTGGACCATCTGGCCATGAAGACCGTCCAGGCTCGCAGCGAGCTTGGGCGATGGAACAAGATCATCGAGCTGGCCAAGCGTCTCCTGGACGTCTTCGGTATCCGCAGTCCGCCCACGCCGCGTGTTCTGCGCTTGGTCAAACAGGCCGCCGATATGTTGGTCCAAACCAAAAGGGTCGCCATCTTGTGGCGCCTGCCATCAGTCGTCGAGGAAACCGCCTGCGGGGTTCTCGAACGCGCCCAGACGCGGATAGCTCGCCTGCGCACCAAGGATGCCGAACTGCGCGAGTGCCTTGTCTTCGACGCAAGCGTCGCCGTCGTTGACCTTCGCCATCATGCCGGTGTGTTGAAGACCACCGGCATATTCGGCAAGTGGTTTGGCCGCGAGTTCAGGACAGCCAAGAAGACGGCCTTGGTAATCATCAAAAGTTCAGAGACCTATACAACAGTAAAGATGGCCGGGATGCTCATCGAACTGGCCGAACACCTGGCAGCACTCCAGGCGTTCGAGAACGACCAGCCTCTTCGTGCTGTCTGCCAGCATCGTTTCATGGGCCTGGATACTGACATCGAAGCACTCCTGGCCGCCAACCGTTTCTCTGCCGAGGTGCGCACGACCTTTGCTGGCCTGGATGATGTCGAGTCGTCTGTCCGGAGCTTCCTTCTGCACGCCGAGATCGAAAGCCTGGATGGTTTGATGGCCCTTGCCAGCGACAAACGCCTCAACGACCTGCAAGTCGCCATCAACGAGGCCACGGATCAAGATATGGACCTTGCCGAACGTTGCATGGGCCTCGAACGCTTTGCGCGTGAGGCTGATGCCCTCCGCGAGACCCTCCTGGCCAAAACGGGCTGCGTGCTGATGCAACTCCTGCCCATGCCGAGGAAATTGCGCCGATTTTTGTACGTATCGAGCAACTGGAGAGGCACCTTTCCTCCCTGGGTCCATCTCTCCTGAGCGACGACTGGTGTGGCCACGATACCGATCCAGCACCCCTTCGAGCAGCCCTATGCTCCGCCAACGCCTTGCGCGTCCATGCGCCCGCAGGAGGTGTGTGCGAAGCCATATCGTGGGCAGAGACTGATATGACCGAGGCAGTACGGCAGTTGCGTAGTCAAGGCGAGCAGATGAAGATACGGGTCACGAGCGCCCTGGACCAGCTCCTCTCGCTCTTGCGGCGCGTGGTCGATGACCACCAGGTCGAGCGCGAGGCCAAGCGACTTGGATCAAGACCCATTACCGACCTTGCCAACCAGTTCGTCCGGGCTGTCGAAAAACGGGATGAACTCATGCACTGGACCCGTTTGCGTCGTGGGATCGTCGACGCCAGATCAGACGGTCTTGAACCACTGCTGAACGCCTACGATGAGGTTGGCGAACCCTATCTGGGCCTCATTGAGGCCTATGATCGGGTGCTTGACCGTTCCTTGGCCCGTCGGGCCATGGAGCAACATCCTGAGATTGGTGATAATCATGCCCTGTCGTTTGACGACATTCGTCGTCGCTTCCAAAACCTCGACAAGCGAATCATGGACATGCGCCGCTTGGAACTCATTGTCACCTTGGCATCCACATCCATTCCTCAAGGAATCCAGTCGCCCAAAAAAGGCGAATGCACCGAGGCGACGTTGGTGCGCAATGAGCTCGCCAAGAAAAAGAGGCACATTCCATTGCGCGACCTCATGGAACGGGCTTCAAATGCCATCCGAGTCATGAAACCCTGCACCATGATGTCCCCCTCGTCGGTGGCTCAGTTCCTCAAACCCGATCAGCGATTCGATCTGGTGATCATCGACGAGGCATCGCAGATGCGGCCCGAGGAGTCCATATCGGCGTTGGCTCGCGCCAAGCAAGCCGTGATTGTCGGTGACCCTCGGCAGCTACCTCCGTCGACTTTCTTCGAACGCCAAGAGGGTAACGCTTTGGCCGAAGATGACGAGGAGTTCGAGAAGGTCGTTGTCGACAGCATCCTCGATGTCGCCCGCACGGCCTTCCAGCCGTGCCGTGAACTCCTATGGCACTACCGCTCCAGGCACGGCTCGCTCATTGCCTTCTCGAACCGTCACTTTTACGATGACCGACTCGTCGTGTTTCCCTCTCCTCAGGAGGGGCATCCCGACTACGGTGTCAAGCTCCTCCCGGTCGACGGTCAATACCGTGCCAGCGTCAATGTGCCTGAAGCCAACGCCGTGGCTCTGGCTGCTGTCGATTTCATGACCAAGAACCCCGACAAAAGCCTTGGAATCGTCGCACTTAACCAACCTCATCGCGACATGATTCTGGCCGAAATGGACCGTCTCTTCGTGCGAAACGCGGTAGCCGAACGCTACCGGGCACGCTGGGCGATTACTCTGGACCCCTTCTTCGTCAAAAACCTGGAGAACGTCCAAGGCGATGAGCGTGACGTCATCTTTATTTCGACAGTCTACGGGCCCGACGAGGCTGGCAACCTCATGCAGCGCTTCGGTCCCATCAATGGTGCCGCCGGGGACCGCCGTCTCAACGTGTTGTTCTCACGTGCCAAGTATGGGGTTTTCGTTTTTTCTTCCATGCGTCCGGACCAAATCCGTGTCGGCGCCAACACCCCCCGAGGAACACGTCTTTTGAAGGACTATCTGACCTTCGCAGCCACTGGTCAACTCGATACCGGTACCCGTACCTGCCACGATTGCGATTCGGACTTCGAACGCTTCATCAAAGAGCGGTTGGAGGCCAAGGGCTACGAGGTTGTTGCCCAGGTAGGCGTGGCCGGGTTCCGCATTGATCTCGGCGTCCGTCACCCCGAATGGCCTTTCGGTTTCCTGCTTGGCATAGAGTGCGACGGCGCGGCTTACCATTCGGGCTTATCTGCTCGTGATCGTGACCGACTGCGTCAGCAGATTCTGGAAAGCCTCGGCTGGACCATCTACCGCGTCTGGTCAACCGACTGGTTCCGCGACCAGAACCGCGAGTTGGCCAAGATGGTGGATTTCATCGAGCAGAACTTGCGTGACCGCCTGGCCCGCCACGCCGACGAGTTGGCCAAGCACGAGGCATTTGTGCGTTCCCAGTAGACCGAGCCGGAGGTCGAAGACATCTCCTCTCCGATCGGAACACCTGAGGATGAGGAGAGAGATGCCATCCCCCCCCCACATGCCGACCAAACCAAATCCGAACCCTGCGTCCAAGGCGACACCAACGACACGCTCCGGCACCCTGTCCTTTCCGGTCGACGGGACGATAGTCAAGGGCGAACTCGGGATTTTCAGGGAAGCGACCTATGACGACATTGGCCTGCACTTCAATCCTGACCGCTTCTTCGATGCTGACTATGAGCCGATGTTGGCCATGCTCATTGAAAGGTGCATACTCGTCGAGGGGCCTATTCGCGACGATGTCCTGGCCCGCCGTATCGGACGCCTCCACGACTTTCACAAGGCCAGTCCCCGAACCCGCGAGCACATTGCCTCCATTGCCCTCTGTGCCAATGATAAGCGAGACACTGACCCCATAATCAATTAGAGTAGATGGCGGGGAGGAGATGATCTCATGGGAGTGTTCGAGGTGGGCATGGCACAGCGCAAGACAGAGCA
>PDZX01000089.1 GCA_002753185.1 Magnetococcales bacterium WMHbin3 | reverse complement strand
GCCAAGGCGCACTCGTAAAAACCGAGTGATTTGAGGCGCGCTGCGCTTTTTTTCGCGCAAAAGGCGCGCGAAAAAAAGCTTTTGATAAAGCGCGCTAGATACCAGGGGCTTCGCCCCTGGACCCCACCAAGGGCTTCGCCCTTGGATCCCACCAAGGGCTTCGCCCTTGGATCCCACCAGGGGGATAATCCCCCTGGACCCCTAATAGTTTGGAACCGTAAATTCCAAGCTGGCTGCGATTCAGGAAAAAAAGGTCATTTTGCCATGCGCGAAGAGACGCAACAAGTACTGGAACGGATGCTGGTATTGCTGACGACCAAACCGCCACATCTGGCCACGGCCTTGAAACAACTGGACGATCTGCTGCAAAAACCACCCTGTCTCGCAGAAACGGACGTGGCACGCAAAACAGTAGTGGTAATGCTGGAACGCTTGGTACTGCCGGTACTGGCAAACGATCCGGAAATGCGGATCGTCGGGGAAGAGTTGCAGTCGAGAATCCGGGAAGCCGGAACGTTGAGCGGCGCACGCGTGCCACTGGAAAAAGCAGCACAGTGGTTGGCCAACACACCAGCGCGCGAGGGGGGCGAAGAGGGCTTGCCAGCATTGTTGTCGCGGCGACTGTTGACGGTGCTGCGCATGCACGGAGATGCCGACCCGCCGGTCGTGGAAGAGGCGAATCGCTTGTTGGGACAAGAACGACACGCCAACCCGTGGCCAGAGATCGAGGCACTGTTGCATCGCGTCGTGGACGGTCCGGGAGGCAAGGGCCATCATCGACGCGAGGAGGAGGACGAAGGTCTGCGATCCGCATTGCGGGAGGGATTGGAAAGCCTGCTGGCGGAATCACGGGATGCCGACGAAGGGGAATGGGTGAAAATGCTGCGACAGCGCGGCAAGGAGTTGCGGCAACGGGCACGCAGACTGGCAGCGCGCATCGACGAAAGCCGTGACACCGCCGAACGACTGCGGACACGGTTGCGTCAGTTGGAAGAGGCATTGACGCGAGCACGCAGTGACGGATTTTTGGATCCGGTGACCGGGCTGCCGGATCGCTTCGCCTTTTCGGCACAACTGCGGCGGCATTTGGAGCGATCGGTGCATTTGCGGGAACCGTTCGCCTTGGCGTTGGTGCATGTGCGCCATTTGACCGTGCTGGTGGGCGAGTTGGGTCGCGAAGGCGAGGCGCGCCTGGTGGATGGGTTGGTGGGGGAAATTCGGCGTCATTTGCGGGAAGAGGAGTATCTGGCGCGTTTGAGCGTGGAACGGTTCGTGATTCTGTTCCCCCGCTCCGACGAAAACCGCGCGGAAATCACGGCGCGCGAACTGGAGCGAATGTTGACGCGCACGCAATTCGCGCTGGAGGATCGGGTGATTCACTTGGAGGCATATTGTGGGAGCGTGGCGTTGGGTCCGGAGATGTCCGGGCGGGAAATGTTGGAGATGACGGAGCGGGTGGCGGCGGTCGCCAGGTCGGAGTCACGAGGTCGCGAGCCGGTGGTGACGGATGTACGGACGTGCGTTTGTTGAAAAAGGGTGAGTGACGTGAAACGGGAAGAGACGATCAACACGCTGAAACGGATTCGTGAATTGTTGGGCGGCAAGCCGACCGACATCGTGCAGGCGTTGCATCTGATACGCGATTTATTGCTGCAGGGGCCATGCGGTCGCGAACAGGGGGCGATTCGCGAAGCTGGATTGATGATCATGGAGCGGTTGACGCACGGGGTGGTGAGTGGCGACCGGCATCAACAGGCGCGGGTTGGGCAGTTGGTGCGTGCGTTGCGCAAGCCGTGGGTGATTGAGATGATCCTGACGCAGGTGGAGGAGATTGCGCCTGGGATCGAGGCGATGGCCAAGGAGGGCAAACGTGGCGAGGTGCCACCACCGTTTGGCGCGGAGTTGGTGTTGGAGGCGTTGTCGGTATTGGAGATCGACGGATTGGAGGGTGGTGATCGACCGTCCGGGAGCGAGGCGGAGAGGTGGCATGAGGTATATCGGCACTTGGGTCGTCTGATCGTGCGTGAGCGGCGCGCGCGGATGAGCATGGCGCGTGAGCGCAAAGGGATGCGGGATGCGGTGGCCTCGTATGCCGGGCATTTGGTGGAGAGCGGATTGATCATAGGTCGCAAGGATGGTGCCGGCGAGACCTGGGCGCGGGAGTTGGCCGACAAGGTCTTGGAGCATCCGGATGAGGTTTTCGCGGCCCTGGTGGAGGAAGAGCGTGCCTATTTGGCGCGGGAGCGGGAGGTAGAGGCGGCTTTGGAGAAGAGTCGCGAGGCAGTAGCGAAATTTCAGGGGTTGTTGAGGCATTCGGAGCGTGCGTTGATGGGAGCGCGTGACGAGACGTTGATTGACATCCACACGGGTTTGCCGAATCGATTTGCCTTTTTGGCGCGTTTGGCGCGTGCGATGGAGCCGCCGGAGGGCAAGAAGCAGGTAGAGGAGCCATTTGTGGTGATTGTGGCGCGTGTCGCCGAATATGCCGAGACGGTGGAGGAGTTGGGTCGTGAGCGTGTGAATCGCGCCATGGCGGCGTTGGCGAGTCGTTTTTCGGTATTGCCGAGGCCGGAGGATTATTTGGCCAGATGGAGCGAGGAGCAATTCGCCATTTTGTGTCCCGCGACCGAGCAGGCTGCTGGCGTGGTTTTGGCGACGACGCTGGAGTCCGAGTTGCGCAATGTGCGTTTCGAGTTATCGGACGCGTTGGTATCGATACGGTTAGGGTATGGTGTTGTTGCCTATCAGGACGACATGACCGAGGAGCGTGTGATGGCCGCTGGCGAGAACGCCGCCAAATCCGCGTTGGAGGAGGGTGTCAAGCCCGTGCAGGTCGCCATCTCCTCGAAATGATTTTTTAAACTATTGAAAAAAAAGAAGGGGTCTGGGGGATTCCTCCCCCAGGGTTTTGATTTTTTGCAGTTGACTTTTTTTGTGCAAAAAAGCGCCGCGCTCCGTCTTCGCAAAGCTCATTTCCTTCGCGAATATTGTGAAGGAAATGAGCTTTGCATAATGCACAACAGTGTCACTGCCCCTCAAGCAACGCAGAAATATCATCTCCATAGATCATCATTGGAGTATCCAAAAGCGAAGCACTACCCTGATAGGTGCTTTCATCGGGTCGATCTGATAAAGCAAGCAAAGGTACTCTTCTTCTCTTCAACATCATCGCATAATCCCAGGCAGCCTTATTCAGCATCAACGCCTTTTTAGGTGTACTTTCATCGATTTCTTTTGGAGGTACAGCCAATTTTAATGTCGCTTCAAGTTCTTTATTACGAAATTCTCGAAAACATACTGCATGATCACGCGTAATTGAACGCATAATATCATCTGCTAATCGGATCAGACCCTTTGCATCTATGTTACTTTCATTTACAAACTTATCAAATGCCTCTCTATCCATGGCATCTTTTGCATCATGCAAGAATTTCAGCATTCCATCTTTACCATTTTCAATGGTTGGTATAGTTGGAACGTATTGCTTCATGAAAAGCATAATTGATGCTTCGCAATTGACAGGCGCTAATGCAAATGAATCAAACCGTTTATTAGGTACGGGAGAAAGGGTAAAAGCGTTTATTGCCAAGAACACTGTTATCGCAGCTTTAAAATCTTCATTATCAAGCGTAAGCAAATTGTAGTGAACGTCCTTAATTTCCGAATAGATCAAATCAGAGGCCTTATAGATCGTCGCGAACCGTGGCGAAGATCCTGCATAACATTCCAAAATTTTGGTAATAGCATCTCTTCTACTTTGATCAATTGGGATCTCATTAATACCACGTGCCGCCCAAAGGGTTTGATCGATATCAAAAATTGCCAATGTGCTTGATGTGATCTGATTGGCAATTTGATTGTGAAATGTCGTTAACTCTTGCCAATCTACCGCAAACAGTACGTCATTGAACAGAATATTATCAAGCCCTAGCTTTGGATTGCAAATGAATCCTTTAACGCTATATTTTCTTTGAAGGTTACGAATAATGCCGCCGTCATTATCATAAGTATCTCCAACATAGATAATTCTATCACATCCAGTATGGTTTAGGTCAATATATGATATAATATTCCACGAGTATTCTCTGTCATATTTTCTGATAAAGCGTCTCACTCCAGAATAGAGGGGTTTGTCTGGATTGTCCAATGGTTGCAGGTTACGCAACAGGACGTGACGCTCAAATAAAGCATTGATGTTGCCTTCACCATAATAATTTCTACATGATTTATTATTAGCATGATAACGAGCAAGACGCCTCAATGGTAATTTGTTCGCAATAGAACGTGCAAAATCCCTTTTACGATCAAGACATTGTTCTGAAGTAGCAATTAATGTGACAAACAAATCTTTGTTATCATTGTTTCCTCTTGGGGCGTCCAATACATAATCAGCAGTTTCTCCAGGAACGTGTTCATGGGTGTATACCCCATAATCTTTATAATGATCTATAAGTGTACGATCAATTTCATCAATATATATACTAGGATATTCTCCCTCTGAAATCATGCTGACCATATCTTTGAACCATAATTCGTTCACACACAATCTAAATGAATCAACAAAATAAATTCTTGTCAACTCTCCCCCTCTATCAACAAATTTTTTATTAAGCACTTTAAATGTTTGCGCTACTTTGCTGTTGTCCCAATATTTTCTATATTGTAACAGTTCAGGATGGCTGGATTGAATGCTCGTTGCAATCAATTCTTTCAGAGTGTTTCTAAATAATTTTTCTATTAATTTTATAATTTCAGATTGTTCTGTGATATGATAACCAGTGGATTTATCCATGCCATTCAAGCGCGCCACGAGTTCAGCAGACTCATCCCCTGCGATCTCAATCAACAAAGGATGATGGCTCCAATTTTTGTTAAGCAGGTCAAATATACCCATGAGATTCATAACTGTCTCCTTACGATTGACATAGTCGAGTTTTTCGGCAGATTTTAAATAACTATAGATACCATTTTTAAGATCATTTATAATGGGTAATTGTTTTTTTTCAAACTCTTGCTTGTAAAGCCGATTGGCACAATCAGGCACTTCCGCCGCAAATAAACAATATTCCGATGCAGAAAATTTCAATCTGTTTGCAAGAGCAGACAATTGATTGGCTAAAAATAATTTAATTTCGCTATGATGATGCGATAAAAAATTTTTAGTCTTTTGAAGCAACTCAAATCTAACCTCATATCCTGCCACCATGCAATTATTAGAACTTCCCCATTCATTGAACTTTTCATACAAAATATTAAACTCTTTATTATTTTTGTTCTGCATAAAATTGTTATGGATATAAACTGCACAAATACTTTTTTGAGAAATCATGATCTCAATTTCAGAAATACGACGAGCAATTCCTTTACCATCAATTATTTTCATGTCTTTGCAAAAAATATAAATTTTTATATCAATTGGCGTCATTAAATTATAATTATCATCATGAATAATTGGAAGATAAAGAATTTTCGAATCAAAATTTTCACCATTAAATTCATAAACAGCTCTTTCAATCGCCTTCACTTCATCAAGGTCATCGCTAGATATAAGAATTTTATATACATAACAAGGAAATGACATTAAAACCTCCTGATTGAACATACTCGTGCTAACAAGGCATTTCTCCAATCTACATATCTTAACCATCTTGCAGTTTAACCATATCATGCTAGCTTGCTTTTCTACAAGGTTAAATTTTTACTTGATTGAATTTTTTTAGATTTTAGTTATCATAATCCTAACAATTCCTTCCGACATTCTGAAAATTGCCATCTAACACATCAATATTTTTAAAAATTTTTCTAAAATGTCGTTGGTATAATTAAAAAAAAATAACCGGTACGATTAGGCGACTCATGCCACATCATGCCACTCCCCGTTCGTTTCCCAACACCAGGAACGAACAGGAAGTTACGGTCATCTTGGTGTTCAATTTGATGTATTTCCCATCCAGATTGAAAAACTACTCCCGCGTGAGATGCACGTCCATGCCACCCTGCAACGCATATCCAAGCAAATCCTTAAAATCGATTTTGCTGGCACATAGATTCTTCTTGTTATCATGCAGCTCGACATTATATAATATGATATCATTATATCCAGATCCATAATAGATTTAGATTAATTTTTAATAATATAAATAATAATTATACGAACAACCACGCCATGGCATCCCAGAATAAGACAAAATCAAAGGCAAAAAACAAAACCCTGGGGGAAGAATCCCCCAGACCCCTTCTTTTTTTTCAATAGTGAAAAGCAGGCTGGCTTCAATGGATGTTCTTGGCCCTCATGTACGGCACATACGTCAGGTCCGTGCCGAGAATGTGCTCCACCAGCCAAACCTTGGCAATGCCAAGCAGATCGATGCCAACCGAAAAACGACCCTCCCTGAATTGCCGCACCAAATCCTGCAAGGTCGCAACCAGACGTACATGCTTCGCCTTGTGCTCGACAATCGCCGGATAGTCGGTTCGCGCCATGGCCTCCTCCTCGTGGGCAAAATGGGTCCGCGTGTAGTCCACCAGTCCATCCAAAATCTTGCCGATCACATCCGTGCCACGGCCCTCCTTCATGGCCAACTGCAACGCGTTGATCATGTCCACCAATACCTTGTGCTCCCGATCCACGAATTCGATCCCGGTCATCAAACGCTCGCCCCACGGGAAGAACGGTTTTACCAGTGTCCCCTCGCCCTCTTCCTGATACAACTTGTTCAATAGGCGAAACAAACTCTCACGCCGCTCGTGAAACTCGCCGAGCGTCTCGAGCGCTTCCTCTCCCGCGCCAACCTGCCGCTCCACCACCTCCATCAGCTTCATCAATTCCACAAACTCACCGTTGGCCTCCCGATGCACGGCACTCAACCCCTCCTTGCCCCGCAGCCACTCCCGCAACGCGGCGCCGGCCACCGCCACGGCCATGGCCTGCTCCTTGCCGATGCGACCCGATACCAACTGCTCCATATGACCCTGCAAAGAGAGCAACTCCTCCTTGACCCGCATGATGTTGAACGGCGGAGCGGCAATGTCCAGCTCCGTCTGACTGGCATACAGGCTGTTGCTCATGTTCTGCATCACCTGACCCAAACGCTGAAAATGACGCGCCGACCCCTGCATCAGGTGCGTCGTCCGCGACGCCTCCTCCATCTTGCCCTGCACCGTCAACGATACTTCCTGCGAAACCTGCGCGGAATGGGCCACATTCCCCGCAAACTCCATCGCGCGATGACTCTCCTCCGCCACCTGACGCGCCAGATTGGCCACCCGGCCCGCGGAATTGGCCACCTCCTGCGTCCCCTGCGCCGCCTCGGCCGCCGCCCGCGCCACCTCCGCAGCGGCGTAATTCAGCTCCTTGGCGCTGTTGGTCACCTCGCCGGCAGCATCGGCAACGGCATTCATGTTCCCGGATATCACCCGGATCGTGCTGTTCTGCTCGTCCACCGATGCCGTGATCTCCTGATTCGCGGTGTTGATCCGCTCGATGGCCCGCCCGATCTCCCGGTTGGTCTCCACGGCATCATTCACCACCGACTGAATCTCGTCGATCCGGTCCGCGATCAGGCGCGTGGCCTGCGCGGTCTGACGCGCCAACTCCTTCACCTCGTTGGCCACCACGGCGAATCCCTTGCCGGCCTCCCCTGCCCCGGCCGCCTCGATGCTCGCGTTCAATGCCAACATGTTCGTCTGATCGGCGATGTTGTTGATCAGCTCCACCACCTGGCCAATCTCACGCGCGGCCACGCCGAGATTCTCCATCACCACCCGCGCGCCCTGCGCCTTCTCGTTCGCCTGCTCCGACAATACATTCGCCTCCTGGCAGCGCGTGCGCACCCCGCCCAGGGCGTCGGTCATCCCCTGCAACGAATTGGCCACCCCCTGCACCGCCTCGTCCACCTGATTCAAATTCCCGTTGATCCCCCCGATGTTGGCCGTGATCTCCTCCGCCGCCGACGCCATCGTCGTGATGTTCGCGCTCGCCTGTTCCACACTCGCGGCAATCGCCACCACGTCGTTGGACACTTCCGTCGCCGCGTCCGAAATCGCCCGCACATTCTCCGACATCCGATCGATCGAACCCTTCACCGTGGTCACGGCCTGGCCCAACTCGTCATTGGCGCGCGAGACGTCCGTCACCACCTGAAACGTGCTCCCGGCATCCGCCTCGATCTGCTCCCGAATCCGCACCAACTCCGTGGCCGAGGCCGTCACGTTGCCGGCGTGCATGCCGATCACCCGCATCAACCGCTCCATCATGCCGATGATCCCATCCAACGCAATTCCCAACCGCCCGCACTCGGAACGCCCGCCCAACGCCCGCACCCGCACGGTCAAATCGCCATCCGCCACCCGCCCCATGACATCGAGGACTTTCTCCAGCTCCCTGCCGGCCCGCAGCATGAGCCAGACCATGACCCCCCCGGCCACCATCCCACCCAACCCAAATACCACCACGAGTCCACCCAACAACCCGGACCCGCGATCCACCCCGCCAAACCACATCACGACCAGGAAAACATACATCAGGACCATCACCGCCCCGAGCAGCGCCATTTCTTTGACTTTCAATGACATATATGCCTCCACTAACCACAATGCGCATTACCGGCCTTTGCCGGAGACAAGACCCGACCAAAGCTCATCCGCCTGCCGTTGCGCCATGATGACCTCCAACGGCGTCATTCGTTTCGCCAACGCATCCCGAAACGCCACGGCCACGCCGGCATGCCGGTCCCCGGCCCGTATCGCCAGATCGTACCAAACGTATGCCACCCTCTTATCCTCGGCAACGCCACGACCATTTTGATACATCACGCCCAAAAAGATCATGGCATCCATATCCTTCCCGTTGGCGGCCCTGAGATACCACTGCATGGCCTCCTGGTCGCTCTGCGTGACCCCCATCCCCTCTTCGTGCATCAGCCCCAGTTGGAACTGCGCCTCCGGCAGTCCGCGTTCGGCGGCCTGCCGGTACCATCGCGCGGCCTCCACATAATCCCTTGGGATGCCGACGCCCATATAATACATCAATCCGAAGCGAAATTGCGCAGTTGGATTACCGCGCACCGCATCCGAGCGATATTTTTCGTACATCCCCAGGTCGTCCCGGCTGGCGGCCAGCCCCTGTCCCACGACGGTCAGCCACAAAGCCAGCGCCATCCAACCCCGTCCGCCCATGCGTCACTCCCCCCAACCATGCGCGATTCAGGCCAAAAAGACCGCGCCATCGCGCACCATCACCGCCACCGGGTCCAGTCCCTGACCGGCACACTCCCCGTGAGCGCAGGCGCCGGTCTCCACATGATACAACGCCCCATGCACGCCGCAACGGATCAACGACGGATCGCGCGGGTGAAGAAAATTGCCGATGCCATTGGGATTCAGGGGCGTCCCGGTAAAATGCTTGCAGCCATTGACATACGCCACCACCCGATCCGCGTGACGCAACAGGATCAGGCGCAACGGGCCGTTCCGCCCGGCAAGAACAAACTCCCTGCCCCCCTGGGCGGGCAGGTCGTGCAGGGCGCAGATACGCATGGCTTGCGCTGGTGGGTCGGTGGTCATCGCGCGGATTTGCGCAACAAGACGATGAGTTCGTGCAGCTCGCTGCCCGGTTCGGCGGGCAGCAGGGTACCACGGGGTTGACGCGCCAGACGCTCACGGGTCAGGCGCAGACTGCGTTGCAGGGCCTCGTCCAGCAGGTGGCGGGTACGGGCGAAAAACGAACCTTCCCGGTCGGCGAGCAGGCGCGCCACCCGTTGTTCGAGCCAGGCGGGCCGGGCGGCCTCCGGTCCCGGATCCTCGAAGTGGAGCAGGATCCAGAGCAAAAACGACGGGCGGCAGCACAACATGCGCACGCCGTCGGTCTCCAGATCCGTGCGGATTGCCTGCCATGCCTGGTGGATGGGCGCTGCGGGGTCGCCATCCCAATCCATGATCAGACAGGCCCGCCAGAACGGCCCGGCGGTTTGCAGGCGTTCCCGGCAATCCGCCAGTGCGGTTGCGGGGGCCAGGGGGACGAGCAGAGTATTCGATGCCAGGCCCAGATGGGCGATGTATTCCCCAAGGTAGCTCAAAGCCGGCTCAGTGGCCATCAACAACAGGCGCTTGCCGGACAGACGCCGGGGCGGGCGTCGTTCCAGGGAGAGCGGGGTTCGTTCCCGCGCGTGCCTGGGGGGCGGGCCGCTCACAAATCCTTGAACCGCTTCAAGATCGGAATGGCCCCGAAATGGCCTTCCAGGTAGCGTCTTTGCAGCGGTTCTCCCTGTTCGATGTCGAAGTCGGATATCGGATAGAGTTCGGAGCAGCGGTCGCCGCTCTTTTCCACCATCCAGAACTGGTCGCGCCGGAAGATGGACTGGTCCAGCAGGGCGGTGTCGTGGGTGGTGCTGATCAGTTGCGCCCGGTACTGATTGCTCGTGGCGTCGTGCATCAGGCCGAAGAGGAATTTGACCAGGTGGTGATGCAGGCTGGTGTCCATTTCGTCCATGAACAGGATGCGGCCCTGGCTGAGGATATTCATCCACGGCCAGGCCAGGGCGAAGAGCTTCTGGGTGCCGCGGGATTCCGCGTCCCAGGGGAGCAGGATCGGTTTGCCCGTATCGCCGGTGGAGCGCTCGAAACGGATTTCGGTCACCACGGTCCCGGACATCTCCTTTTGCAAGGCGATGCGCACTTCCGGCGGCAGGTCTTCCATGCCCAGGTCGCCGACGGTCTTGGTCTCCAGGCGGATCCCCTCGATGTCCATGTCGGCCTGGTTGAGGAATTTCAGCACGCGCAGGCGGCCATCGGCGTCCTTGCACAACGAGGCGGAAAACTCCTTGCTGATCTCCATGTGGGGGCGGAAGACCCGCAGCCGTTTGTCGAACCAGTCGAACACCGGCCGCAGCGGGGCGCTGTTGAGCTGGATGGCGGTCGAAAGATAGAGGGCGTTCTTGCGCGTGGCGTCCCGCCACACCTCCCGGTTGCCGGGGAGGAACTTCTTGTGCAGGGTCCAGACCTCCTTGCCGGTCTCGCTGTCGTAATAGCGTTCGAACCAGCGTTGCGGGCGACCGCTGGGATAGACGATCAGCCATTCGTGCATCACCCGTTCGCGGGTGACGGAAAAACCGTACTGATAGCGGATCCCATCCTCCAGGAAGATCATTTCGAAGGTGCTGGGGGCCTGGGCGTTCTTGTTGTTGAGCAGGAACGGGTAGACATCGATGATGTCGCCCTCCTGGCCCTTGGCCGAATTGAGGACGAAGTCCCACATGAAGAGGGCGGCGCGGATCAGATTGCTCTTGCCGGAGGCGTTCGCGCCATAGATGACGGTGGATTTCAACAGCTTGGGCATGCGCGCCACGCCGGTGGCAAACGCGTTTTCCGGCAGCTCGCGATAGTTGGAGCTGGCGGCCATGCTCAACGTCTGGCGCTCGCAGAAGGAGAGATAATTGGTGACGCTGAATTCGATTAGCATGCGGCGGATCCGTCAAAGACCAAGGGGTTGGGCGGCGGACGTCAACAATACAACGCCCGCCGTCCAGGAACAAGGAGTCAGCGCGTGACTTGCAATTTCAATACCCCTTCCACGAACCGGGCGTCGATCCGGTCCTTCTGCTTGCACTCCCCGGCCAGCATGGCCTCGGCGAGTGGATCCTGAATCACCCGTTGCATGAGCCGCTTGAGGGGTCGGGCGCCGTACTGGGGGTCGAACCCTTCTTGCGCCAGCCAGGCGCGCGCCTCGTGGGTGAGGTCGAGGGTGATCTGGTGGCTGGCCAGCAGTTGGCGGATCCGCTGGATCTGGATTGCGACGATCTGCTCCATGTGTTCGGGTCCCAGGGGATGAAAATGGACGATATCGTCGATCCGGTTGAGGAATTCCGGTCGAAAGGCCCTGGAGAGCATGGCGGGATCGAGATTGGAGGTCATGATGATCACGGAGTTCTTGAAATTGACCACCCGGCCCTGGGCATCGGTGAGGCGTCCGTCATCCATCACCTGCAAAAGAATATTGAAAATGTCCGGATGGGCCTTTTCGATTTCGTCCAGGAGGATCACACCGTAGGGGCGGCGGCGCACCGCCTCGGTGAGTTCTCCTCCCTCCTCGTGACCCACATAGCCGGGGGGGGCGCCCAGCAGCCGGGAGACGGCGTGTTTTTCCATGTATTCGGACATGTCGAGGCGGGTCATGGCCCGGTCGTCGTCGAACAGGAAGCCGGCCAGCACCTTGGTGAGTTCGGTCTTGCCCACCCCGGTGGGACCGAGGAACAGGAAGGAACCCATGGGACGATTGGGATCCCCCAGGCCGGCCCGGCCCCGGCGCACGGCGCGGGAGATGGCCGAGATCGCCTCCCGTTGACCGGCCACCCGTTCGGCCAGACGGGACTCCATGGCGAGCAGCTTGCCCCGTTCCCCTTCCAGCATGCGGGCCACCGGGATGCCGGTCCAGCGGGAGACCACGGCGGCCACCTCTTCCTCGCCGGCCTCTTCCCGCAGCAGGCGATCCGGTCGGGCGTCCGCGCCGGAGGCGTCCAGGCGGCGCAGCAGATCGGGGATGATGCCGTATTTGAGTTCCCCGGCCAGGGAGAGATTGCCGCGTTGTTCCGCCTCGTCCAGTTCCTGGCGCGCCTTGTCCAGGGACTCCTTGAGTTTGCCTGCCGCCTCGATGGCGCTCTTTTCCTGTTGCCAGCGCAGGGTGAGGGCGGCGGACTTCTCCTTTTCGCAGGCCAGTTCCCGTTTGAGCGTGGCGAGCCGTTCCCTGGAGATGGGGTCGTTCTCCTTGGAGAGGGCCGCCTGTTCGATCTCCATCTGGAGGATGCGGCGATCCAGTTCGTCGATGGCCTGGGGTTTGGAGGTGATCTCCATGCGGATGCGGGCGGCGGCCTCGTCCACCAGGTCGATGGCCTTGTCCGGGAGGAAGCGGTCGGTGATGTAGCGGTCCGAGAGGGTCACGGCCGCCACGATGGCGCCGTCGGTGATGCGCACGCCGTGGTGGAGTTCGTATTTCTCCTTGATGCCCCGCAGGATGGAGATGGCGTCCTCGATTCCGGGTTCGCCCACCATCACCGGCTGGAAGCGACGGGCCAGGGCGGGATCCTTTTCCACGTGTTTGCGGTATTCGTCCAGGGTGGTGGCCCCCACGCAGTGGAGATCCCCGCGCGCCAGGGCCGGCTTGAGCAGGTTCGAGGCGTCCATGGCCCCTTCGGTGCGGCCCGCGCCCACCAGGGTATGCATTTCGTCGATGAAGAGCACCACCCGGCCATCGGCCTCGCGCACCTCGTTGAGCACCGCCTTGAGGCGCTCCTCGAACTCGCCCCGGTACTTGGCCCCGGCGATGAGCGCGCCCATGTCCAGGGCCACGAAACGGACGTTGGCCAGCGACTCCGGGACATCGCCCCGCACCACCCGCAGGGCGAGTCCTTCCACGATGGCGGTCTTGCCGACCCCCGCCTCGCCGATCAGGACCGGATTGTTCTTGGTGCGCCGCGAGAGCACCTGGATCGTGCGGCGGATTTCGTCGTCGCGACCGATCACCGGATCCAGTTTGCCTTGCCGGGCCAGTTGCGTGAGGTCGCGGCCGTATTTTTCCAATGCCTGGAAACTGTTTTCCGGCTCCTGGGAGGTGACGCGGCGGCCTCCGGTGATCTCTTGCAGCGTGCGTTGGATCGTCTCCGGGGTGATGCCCTGCCGTTTGAGCAGCGGGGTGTACTCCCCGTCCCGTTCCGCAGCCATGGCCATCAGGAAGTGTTCCGTGGAGACGTAGGCGTCCTGGCGATTGCGGGCCAGGGTATCGGCGTCGGCCCACACCGCCTGCATGCGGCGGGAGAAGAGCACCTGGTCGGCTCCGGCCCCTTCCACGCGGGGCAGGCGGTCCAGCAGGCGGGTGATCTCCTGGGCCAGCCGGTCCGGCGCGGCGCCGATCTTTTCCAGGATGGGCCGGATCATGCCGTCGGGTTGGTCCAGCAGCGCGGCCAGGAGGTGTTCCGGTTCCAGGCGCTGGTGGCGGCGGCTGGCCGCCAGGCCGACGGCCTGTTGCAGCGCTTCCTGGGATTTGGTGGTCAGGCGGTCCTGTTGCATGGTGGCGGCTCCTTGCTCGCGGTTGACGTGCATCCCGTATGGCCTCGATTGCACAAATAAGCATCGTCGGGCGTCCCGGCAATCCCCCGGCATGCATTTCTCGCCGATAGGCCATGGCTTATGTCGGCAGGTTGAGATCGCCCTGGAAATGACCGACAATTTGTGTGATCTTGTTGTGATCGCCCGCGTTGACCTGTTGTACGACGCCTGCGGCGGCAGGGCCTCCCTTTTCCTCATGCAACAGCCGCTGGACTTCCTTACGAAACTCCTCCCGCTTGAGCGCCTCACTCAGGGCAACCGTGAGAATAGCGTGAAATTCCGGCGTATTGAGGTTGTTCCTGAAAGTTTCCAGTGCCGGCGATGGCTGGCTCTCGCCAAGTCCGGTTTTGACAGTCAGCCGGTTTTCCAATAAATTCCACAACCGTTCCCCATACGGCTTGGCGAATTTCCAGATCAGCTTGCCTGCCCGCGCCTCCAAACCGCCGACCAGACTCTCCACCACCCGGCGCGCCAGTGCCATGCCATTCCCCGCATCGGATACGTCTTCATCCTGTGTGCTGGGAAGCATATCGCCATCATCATCCACGGTACGGTCTGTCATCGACTGTTCCTCCTTATCTTGAGTTATATTTTGATAATTTTTAATTAATATTTAAAAAATTAATTTTATATCATTGAAACAACTTATTAAATCAATCTTCGTCAGACAATTGCGCAAAAACGGCCACCAAGGGCATCAGAAGATTGTGGTTGGGTTTGCTGTGATTTCTGTCGCACAGCGCAAGATATTGACGAATCATCTTCGCCATCCAATCCCTGAACCCCATGGGATACTTTTGAAAATACGGCCCCAGCAACTCCACGGCCAACTGCGCTTGTTGCAGCGCCTCCTCTCGCCGACCCAGATCGCTCAGTCTGATGGCCAGGTTGTTGAGGCTCATGGCCAAATCGGGCTTGAAGGCCTCCGGGCGCGCCGCCGCAAGCTCCCGATAGATCTCAACGGCCAACTGCGCTTGTTGCAGCGCCTCCTCTCGCCGACTAAAATTGCCTAAAGAAACGGCGTAATTATTTAAAGCATTGGCAAAAAGGGACCTGGCGTCCGCACTGTCTTGGAGGGAAAGGGTCGCTTGCAACCGTGATACAAGGTCGGCTTGGATCTGCACGGCATGTTCCATGAGCGCCACGCTGGATTGGGGAAATCTGTCAGCGATTGTAAACAGATCTTGCGTGGAGAGATCCGGTTGGGCAAGCAAAACAGTCAACCATGCGACCGGTTGCGCCCTTTTTGCGCGAGCGAAATCCTCAACGCAATGAATGACAAAGGCCGCCACAGCAGTTCCCGCCACCTGAAAGGCCCGCAGAACCGCATCACTCCCTTGCTGCCATTCATTGAGAATAAACGCTTCACCAATCATGTCGGGTTGAATCGGCCACACCCCTCCTGCGGTATCCGATGGCAGCGTCTGGGACAAAAGATCGGCCAGCATGCCCGGGCTACCGGCCCCGTCATACCCGAGCGCAGCCTTTTCACCTTCAATCACGCGCATCAACCGCGTTCGATCCAATCCCTGACAAATGGTCACCATGGCCACGAGATGAGGCAGTAAGCGCCGCTGATCCGCATTGCCGTTCTGGATGTTTCTTAATACCTGCATCCTTTCCCGCTCAGCAATCCGCAAGGCCAGTTCCGCCTTGCTCAACGACAGCGCGCTTGCAGAACCGTGCTCAACGGCTATCTGGGCAGCCATGGCCAGGTAGAGGGGATCCCCCGCCCAGCCGGTTGTTTCCAGCCGTTGTTGCAGCAAGGCGTTTGATCGCACGGAAACGTCCGCTGTGCCATATTTGCCTAGGGCATGGGTAAACAATTCCAGGCGATGCTGCAACGTCAGGGGTGGCAGCTCCTCCGGTTCCGTGACCGGCAACAGATTGAGCAAGGTCTCATCGTCCCACCCGCCCTGATGAAACAGGGTGCGCCACCAACTGTCGCCCGTCTGTCCATGGCGCTCCAAAAGAAGGATGCGCAGGGCCGGGGTTGCCCTGCTGCCGGTCGCTGCATTGAGGGCCAGCAGCCAGCAGCCAGCGGCGCAACAGATCGGCCTTGCCGGCGGCATAATCCACAACCACCAGGGTGGGACCGGACCAACGCCAGGTGGCAGGAGCATGCTGCTCATACAGCCGCCTCAAGGCATCATCCGGCACGAAACCGGCATGCCATTTCCCGCCCGACCTCACCCTGCGACACAGCTCCACGGCCAGACGGGTCTTGCCCCGCCCGCCGCCGCCAATGATGGCGCGTACACTCAAGAGTTTTGGATCGTCGAGCCAGGCCTCGAGTCGCTGCAACCAATCCTCTCGACCGATGCAGTCCAGAAAGCGATGAGCAGGGTTCAGGCGACTGGCATCGTCCCTGACAGGGCTGGAGGAACGATCACGGGGGTCCAACAAAGGAGCCGTTAAAAAATTACATGGACTTCTTTGATGCGTCGTATGGCGAGATCACATAGTTCCATTCGCCATGAAAACTGTCCCGAGTCAACTGAATATTAGCAAACTCAT
>PDZX01000088.1 GCA_002753185.1 Magnetococcales bacterium WMHbin3 | reverse complement strand
TCAGGCGGCAATCGTGATATCACGGGTGGCGGTGGTGGTGAGGGCGCCAGTGCCTTCGCCATTGGAGTTGGTATCGGTGACCGAGAAAGTGACGGTGCGGGTGGCGACACTCGGATTGTCGCTGTTGGTGTTCTGATAGGTGATGGAGCGCAATGCGGCCTGATAGGCGGCCTTGCTGGCGGTGCCGGAGAGGGTCAAGGCGCCGGTGGCGGCGTTCCAGCTTCCGGTAATGCCAGCCTGATCGGTGAAAGAGAGCACATCTTCACTAGTGATAAAATTACCGGTGATTTGAATGGTGGCTCCGGCGATGTTGGCGTCGTCCACGTCGGCCAGGCTGATGCCACCATCCAGGATCGTGGCGGCATCCCCCTCGGTAACGGCCAGGGGGGTAACCGTGGAGGTCACGCCGGTGGCGTCGTTGACGGCGGCGATGGTGATATCGCGGGTGGCGGTGGTGGTGAGGGCGCCGGTTCCTTCGCCATTGGAGTTGGTATCGGTGACCGAGAAAGTCACGGTGCGGGTGGCGATGCTCGGATTGTCGCTGTTGGTGTTCTGATAGGTGATGGAGCGTAACGCGGCCTGATAGGCGGCTTTGCTGGCGGTACCGGAGAGGGTGAGCGTTCCGGTGGCGGCGTTCCAGCTTCCGGTAATGCCAGCCTGATCGGTGAAAGAGAGAATATCCTCACTAGTGATAAAATTACCGGTGATTTGGATGGTGGCTCCGGCGATGTTGGCGTCGTCTACGTCGGCCAGGCTGATGGCACCATCAACCGGGGTGGCGGCAGCCCCCTCGGTGATGCTCAAGGGGGCAACCGTGGCGGTCACGCCGGGGGCGTCGTTGATGGCGGCAATTGCGATATCACGGGTGGCGGTGGTGGTGAGGGCGCCAGTGCCTTCGCCATTGGAGTTGGTATCGGTAACCGAGAAAGTAACGGTGCGGGTGGCGACACTCGGATTGTCGCTGTTGGTGTTCTGATAGGTGATGGAGCGCAATGCGGCCTGATAGGCGGCCTTGCTGGCGGTGCCGGAGAGGGTCAAGGTGCCGGTGGCGGCGTTCCAGCTTCCGGTAATGCCAGCCTGATCGGTGAAAGAGAGCACATCTTCACTAGTGATAAAATTACCGGTGATTTGGATGGTGGCCCCGGCGATGTTGGCGTCGTCCACGTCGGCCAGGCTGATGCCACTGTCCAGAATCATGGCGGCATCCCCCTCGGTGACGCTCAAGGGGGTTGCCGTGGCGGTCACGCCGGTGGCGTCGTTGACGGCGGCAATCGCGATATCACGGGTGGCGGTGGTGGTGAGGGCACCTGTGCCTTCGCCATTGGAGTTGGTATCGGTAACCGAGAAAGTGACGGTGCGGGTGGTGACACTCGGGTTGTCGCTGTTGGTGTTCTGATAGGTGATGGAGCGCAATGCGGCCTGATAGGCGGCCTTGCTGGCGGTGCCGGAGAGGGTGAGCGTTCCGGTGGCGGCGTTCCAACTTCCGGTAATGCCAGCCTGATCGGTGAAGCCCAAAATATCTTCACTGGAGAGATAATTCCCGGTGATTTGCACCGTGGCACCGGCGATGTTGGCGTCGTCCACGTCGGCCAGGCTGATGCCACTGTCCACGGCGGCAGCGGCAGCCCCTTCGGTGACGGTCAGAGGCGCGGCAGTGGCGGTGACACCTGGGGCGTCGTTGACGGCGGCAATCGTGATATCACGGGTGGCGGTGGTGGTGAGGGCGCCAGTGCCTTCGCCATTGGAGTTGGTATCGGTAACCGAGAAAGTAACGGTGCGGGTGGCCAGACTCGGCGCATTGCCGTTGGTGTTGGTGTAGGTGATCGAGCGCAAGGCGGTCTGATAGGCGGCCTTGCTGGCGGTGCCGGAGAGGGTCAACGTGCCGGTGGCGGCATTCCAGGTTCCGGTAATACCGGCCTGATCGGTGAAGCTCAAAATATCCTCACTAGTGAGAAAATTACCGGTGATTTGGATGGTGGCTCCGGCGATGTTGGCGTCGTCCACGTCGGCCAGGCTGATGCCACCATCCAGGATCGTGGCGGCATTCCCCTCGGTCACGGCCAGGGGGGCTACCGTGGCGGTCACACCCGGAATATCGTTGATCGCGGCGATGGTGATAGCACGGGTGGCGCTGGTGGTGAGCGCGCCGGACCCTTCGCCATTGGAGTTGGTATCGGTGACCGAGAAAGTCACGGTGCGGGTGGCGACACTCGGATTGTCGCTGTTGGTGTTCTGATAGGTGATGGAACGCAATGCGGCCTGATAGGCGGCTTTGCTGGCGGTGCCGGAGAGGGTCAAGGTGCCGGTGGCGGCGTTCCAGCTTCCGGTAATACCGGCCTGATCGGTGAAAGATAGTATATCTTCACTAGTGATAAAATTACCGGTAATCTGAACCGTGGCCCCGGCGATGTTGGCGTCGTCCACGTCCGTCAGGCTGATGCCACCATCCAGGATCGTGGCGGCATCCGACTCCGCGACGGCCAGGGGAGCGGCGGTGGTGGCAACGCCTGGGGCGTCGTTGACGGCGGTCACCACGATATCCCGGCTGGAGGTGACCGAAAGGGCGCCGCTGCCCTGACCGTTGGAGTTGGTGTCGGTGACGATGAAAGTGACGGTCCGCGTGGCCTGGGTGGGGCTTTCGCTGTTGGTGTTCGTGTAGCCGATGGAGCGCAGGGCGGTTTGGTATTGCGCCTTGGTGGCCGTGCCGGTCAGGGTGAGCGTTCCGGTGGCGGCGTTCCAGGAGCCGGTGATGCCGGCCTGATTGGTGAAAGAGAGAACATCCTCACTGGAAAAATAATTCGCGGTAATCTGCACCGTGGCTCCGGCGATGTTGGCATCGTCCACGTCGGCCAGGGAAAACCCGTTGTCCACGGCGAGCGCGCCGCTGTCTTCGGCGTAGGAGAGGGCGGCGACGGTGGCTGAGGAAGTGGGGGCGTCGTTGATCGCCGCGACCGTGATGTTGCGGGTGGCGGAGGCGGTCAGGGCGCCGGCCCCTTCACCCGTCGAGTTGGCGTCCGTGATGGTGAAGGTGACGGTGCGGGAGAGCACGCTGGGGTTGTTGAGATTGGTGTTCTGATAGGTGATGGAGCGCAGCGCGGTCTGGTAGTCGGCCTTGCTGGCGGTCCCGGTGAGGGTCAACTGGCCGGTGCCGGCATTCCAGGAACCGGTGATGCCCAATTGATTGGTAAAGGTGAGAATATCCTCGCTGGAGAGATAATTGCCGGTAATCCGCACCGTGGCGCCGGAGATGTTGGCGTCGTCCACGTCGGCCATCGTCAGCCCGGAATCGACCACCGCAGCGGCATCCCCCTCGGTGACGCTCAAGGCGCTGGCGGTGGTGCTCAGGGTCGGGGCGTCGTTGACGGCGGCGATGGCGATGGTGCGGTTGGATGTGGCGGTCAGGGCGCCGGCCCCGGTACCATCGGAGTTGCCGTCGGTGATGGTGAAGGTGACGGTTCGGCTGGCCACGCTGGGATGGGCGGTATTCGTGTTCTGGTAGGTGATCGAGCGCAGGGCGGTCTGGTATTGCGCCTTGGTGGCCGTGCCGGTCAGGGTCAGGGTGCCGGTGCCGGCATCCCAGGAGCCGGTGATGCCGGATTGATTGACGAAACCCAGAACATCCTCCCCGGAGGCGTAATTGGCGGTGATTCGCACCGTGGCCCCGGCGATGTTGAGGTCATCGATGTCCGACAGGGTGAGAGTGCTTCTGACGGGGGTGGCGGCCCCCCCTTCGGTGAAGGTGAAGCTCCCGCCGACGGTCAGGGTGGGGGTATCGTTGATTTCGGTGGTGGTGACGCTGGCGGTTTCGCCGGTGGTGCTGAAGGCGGTGGTGCCGCCGCGCGTGGAGACGTCCACCTTGGTGCCGAATGTCCCGGACGTGCGGTCCCAGACATAGAAGGAGAGGCTGCCGGTGGTGGCCTTGATGGCGTTGGGGATGAAGCGCACCGAATCGGTATCCCGCAACAGCAGCGCGGAGGTGGCGTTGACCGCGCCGATGTTGACCCAACCGGAACCGGTATTGTACTGCCAGGTGCCGTTGCCGCTGGTCAGGCCGTAGATGGCCAGGCCCCTGGACGCCCCCACGTCGATGTCGCCGGCCCCGCCCAGCAGGGTGGAAACCAGGGCGCCGGCATTGGTGGTCATATCCTCGGTGATGGTGGGCAGGGTGGGGTTGCCCGATGGGTCCATGGTGGGTGCGACGTTGATGTTGATATTGGCCGTGTCCGATCCGCTGGAGAAGGCCGTGGTTCCGCCGCGGGTCGAGACATCGGTTTTGCTGCCTTGTCCGCCGGCGATTTGCGTCTGATCCCAGGCGTAATAGCTGAAGCTGGCGGCGTCGTTGGAGGTGAGGGTGTTGGGCTGGAAGCGGATTTTGTCCTGGGCGCGCAGCAGCAGGGCGGAGGTGGAGTTGACCGCGCCGGTGGCGGTCCAGGTGGCGCCGTTGTCCGTGGAGAACTCCCAGTAGCCGGCGCCGGTGCCGTTGTTGAGCGAGTGGATCGCGATTCCTTCCTGGGGAACGGTGACGGCATCCACGTCGGCGATGGAGGCGCCCACCAGGGTGGAAACCGTGACCCCCGCGTTGTTGGTGTCGGTATACTGGATGGTCGGCATGACCGGGGCGATGGCGGTCATGACCGGGGCGTCGTTGAGGTCGGTGACGGCGATGTCGGCGGTTTCCACGTTGGTCGAGAAGGGGGTGGCCAGGCCGCGGGAGGCGGTGGAGACCTTGCTGCCGGCGTTCCAGGTGGAGGATGTCCCGGTGCGGTCCCAGGCCACGAAGGTGAAGTTGAGGTTGCCGGGAGCGGTATTGTTGGGGGGGTTCATGCCATCGGGCAGGAAACGGACCCGGTCGGTGGCGCGCAACAGGAGCGATTGCGCGGTGGAGACGGCGCCGACGCTCGACCAGGTGGTCCCCCCGTCGGTGGAGTACTGCCATGCGCCGTTGCTGGTGGAGGCGCTTTGGATGGCGATGCCGGTCTGGGAGGCGGTATCGATATCGCTGATCAGGCCGCTCACCAGGGTGCTGACCACTTGTCCGGTGTTGGTCAGGGCGTCCTCGGTGATGGTGGGCAGGGCGACGCTGGTGGCGGTGTTCAGGACCGGGGCGGCGTTGACCGTGCCGTTGATGGTGCCGGAGGTCAGGCCGAAGGCGGTGGTGCCGCCGCGCGTGGCGGCGTCCACCTGGTCGCCGGGGATGCCGCCGTCGCTGCGATCCCAGGCGTAGAAGGAGAGGGTGGGCTGACCGCCGCCCGATCCGTTGGGCCGGAAGCGGATTTCGTCGGTGGATTTCAATAACAGGGCATGGTTGACGTTGAGGCCGCCTGGCAGGTTTTGCCAGGCGCCGCCGTCGATGCGGTATTGCCAGGAGCCGAGGCCGTTGTTGCTGCGGGAGTAGATGGCGATGCCCGACTGGGGAGCGGCGTCGGGATCGGTGATGTCGCCCGCAGAAAACAGGCTGGAGACCACCGCGCCGGCATTGGTGGTATCGGTGCGCTCCACAGCCGGGGTGAACCATTGGGTGCCGGTCAGGGTTGGGGCGTCGTTGAGCGTGGCGATATTGATGGTGGCGGTGGCGGCGGTGCTGGAGGATGCGCCGTCGTTGACCTGGAACGAGACCGTGCGCGCGGTGGTGGTGGGGGCGTCGCTGGAGTTGGCGTATTTCACCGAGCGCAGCGCGGTTTGATAATTGGCCTTGGAGTCGGTTCCGGTCAGGGTCATGGTGCCGGTGGCGGCGTTCCAGGTGCCGGTGATATTGGCGGTATTGGTGAAGACCAGCGTATCCTCGGCGCTCTGGTAGTTGCCGGAGATGCTGATGGTGGCGCCTTGCAGGTTGGCGCTGTCCACATCGGCCACGGTGATGGTGGCGTCGATGGTCGTGGCCGCGTTGTTTTCCGTGTAGTTCAGGGTGGCTCCGGCGGTGATGGTGGGGGTGTCATCGACTCCGGATACCGTCACTCCGGCGATGGATGTGCCGGAGGTCCCGCCGCTGCCATCGGTCATGGCGAAGGAGATGTTGCGGGTGGCGACCGTGGGCGTGGTGGTGTCGGTATTGGTGTAGGTGATGTTGCGCAGCAGGGCCGACACCGCTGTCGGGGTGGCGTTGGCGTTGAAGGAGACGTTCAGGTCGTTGGTGCCGGTTCCGCCGGCGAAGGTGCCGATCACGGTGCCCTGATAGGTGACGTTGGCGCCGGCGACGCCGATCTGGCCCGCGCCGGTTCCCTGGTTGCGGATGGCCAGCACATCCTCGCTGGCATCCCGGTTGGCGGTGATGGCGACTGTCAGTGCGCCGCCGGAGAAGTTCACGTTGTCGGCATCGGTCACCGTGGCGTTGCCGCCCTGATCGATCACCACGGCTCCGCTTCCTTCCGCGTAGGCCAGGGAGTCGCCATGCACGTTGGTCAGGATGGGGTTGGCCGAGGGGAGGATTCCGGTGTATTCGATGCGCGCCTGGCCGGAGAGAAAGATGTCGGATTCGATGGTGCCGGAGTGGATTTCCAGGATCCAGTCGCCGCCGCGCGCCGAGGCGCCGGTGAGGTTGCTGGAGGCGGCCACGTCGGCTCCGGTGAGTTCCGCCATGCGGGTGACGAAGGCTCCGCCCTCCAGGCCGTCGCCGACGTCGCAGCCGTAGATGAGGATGTCGGCGTTTTCCGCCAGTGCCGTGCCCCAATCCTGCAGCGCCTGGGCATGGGATTCCAGGTTGACCACGTCGAGTTCCGAGCCGCCCAGTTCCAGGTAGCCGGCGCTGCCGTGGGAGACGATGTGGAGGGTTTGGATGCCGGAATGGCCTTTCAAGGCGGCCTGGATCTGTTCCACGCCGTTTTTGTGGGGGTCGAGCATCACCACTTCGGCGTTTTGCGGGAGGTCCTTGAGCAGGGTTTCATGGTTTTCCACCGTGGGATCGACGAAGATCATCTCCTTGGGGGAGGGGGAGGCGTCGTCGGGTTGGGGGGATGGGAAGGCGGAGTGGTCGCCGTCATGGTCCGCGCCGTGATCGCCGCCATCCCCTTGCGAGTCGTGATGGAGCGCCGCGATGGCGGTCAATACGCCCGATGCGTCGAACATCAGCCTTTTTTCCAGTCGCAAGGCCAGGTTGGCCCGTGTCACCGGTGGCGGCGGGGGGGGGCTGGGTTCGTCGTGTTTGAACAGATTGGCGAGCCATGGCGGGATTTTCATTGCGCGGCGCCTCCCAGGCGGAAGAATATTGAGGTTCTGTTGGGAATATTTTAGCAAACCCCGCGCCAGGGTGGAAGGCGAAATGATCCAGTTAAATTAAATAGTTACTTGGTTAGGGATGGGGATCACGTAAAAAAATATGACACTTTGTCGGAAGGTGAAATTTTTTTTGACAGATTTGGCGCGGTGTATCTGATTAACGAGAGTTGCGAAATGCGCCAAACCCCAGTGGTGAGTTTGGCCGGGCGTTGTTGCCGGGTCAGTTGCAGGCGGCTTTGTTGAAGAAGTGGCCTTTTGTCGGCATCGGGGTTGATTAAATGGGCATCCAGTTCGCCTTGCAGTATCGTTTTCACCAAAATCGATCAACATCGGGACATCAAGACTCGCTTGTCAAATTTACATCATGTTACAGTGTCGAATTCAGGGATATCGAGGGAACACACTGTCTGAGAGTACCTGAAGCGGAAGGATAATGAGCCGGTGAATCGTTAGTGAGGGAGTGTCTGGAGTGGACCTGTCCACGCTTTCAAACCATTTGTGGGAGTCGGCCAATATCTTGCGTGGCCCTGTGGATGCGGCTGATTTCAAGACGTATATTTTCCCTTTGCTGTTTTTCAAGCGCATCTCCGACGTATATGACGAAGAAACCTCAATCGCTCTTGCGGAATCCGATGGTGATGCGGAATACGCCGACTTCCCCGAGAACCACCGTTTCCAGATTTCTGAAGGGTGCCACTGGCAGGATGTTCGTGCCAGAACCAGCAATATCGGCCATGCCTTGCAGAGTGCCATGCGGGGGATCGAACAGGCCAATCCGGATACGCTGCACGGTATTTTTGGTGATGCCCAGTGGAGCAACAAGGAGCGGCTTTCGGACAATCTGCTCAAGGATCTGATCGAGCATTTTTCCAAGCTCTCTCTGGGTAACCGCACCACCGAGTCGGATATTTTGGGGCAATCCTACGAATACCTGATCAAAAAGTTTGCAGACGCCACCAACAAAAAAGCGGGGGAGTTCTATACGCCGCGTTCGGTGGTGGCGTTGATGACGCGGATCCTCTCTCCCCAGGCAGGCGAGACCATCTATGATCCCGCTTGCGGCACGGGGGGCATGCTGCTGGAGGCGATTCATCACGTGCGGCGCAGCGGCGGCAATGTTCGGATGTTGCTGGGGCGTCTGTTCGGCCAGGAAAAAAACCTTACCACTTCCGCTATCGCCCGCATGAATCTGTTTCTGCACGGTGCAGAGGACTTTCGAATCGAACGTGGAGACACCCTGCGCTCTCCCGCCTTCTATGCGGGAGACAACCTCGCCACCTTCGATTGCGTCATTGCCAATCCACCGTTTTCACTGGAAAAGTGGGGAGATGAGATCTGGGGGAGCGATCCTTTTGGCAGGAATTTTACCGGTCTTCCACCCGCCAGCAGTGGTGACTTTGCCTGGGTGCAGCACATGGTCAAATCCATGGCTCCCAAGACGGGCCGCATGGCGGTCGTGCTCCCCCACGGTGTGCTGTTCCGGATGGCCAAGGAAGGTGCCATCCGGAAACGGATTTTGGAAATGGATATTCTGGAGGCATTGATCGGATTGGGGCCAAACCTGTTTTATGGAACAGGGCTTGCTGCATGTGTCCTGGTGTTCCGGGTTCGGAAACCAAAGGAACGCAAGGGGAAGGTTCTCATTATCGACGCCTCCCGGCAGTTCAAGAGGGGCCGCGCCCAGAACGAATTGCTGCCCGAACATGTGGAGCGTATTTACCAATGGTATACCGATGGTCGGGATGTGGCGGGCGTTGCCCGAATGGTGAACCTGAAGGAGATCACCGAAAACGACCACAACCTCAACATCCCTCGCTATGTTGAACCGGTGATCGAGGAGGAGACCATCACCGTCGAGGATGCCTTGATCAACCTGAAGTCCAGCCTGGAGGCGGCTTATGCCGCCGAGGACCGTCTGGAGCACCTTTTGCGTCAAGCGGGATTGATGTCATGAACGGGCAAAGCCTCACCCAGTCCGAGTTGGAATCCTATCTCTGGGGCGCGGCCACGCTTCTGCGGGGATACATCGATGCTGGTGATTACAAACAGTTCATCTTTCCCCTGCTTTTTTTCAAGCGTTTGTGCGACGTCCATGACGAGGAGTTCACCCTGGCCCTGGAGGAATCCGGAGGGGACAAGGCGTTCGCCGCCTTTGAGGAGAACCACCGGTTCCGCATTCCGGCCCAGGCCCATTGGAGGGAAGTCCGCAATACCGCCACCCAGGTGGGAAAAGCGATCCAGGATGCCTTGCGGGCGATTGAAAAGGCCAATCCTGACAGTCTGTACGGCGTGTTTGGCGATGCCCAATGGACCAACAAGGAGCGTCTGCCCGACCGGATGCTGAAGGAGTTGATCGAGCATTTCAGCAAACATACCCTCTCCCTGGCCAACTGCCCCGAAGATGAACTGGGGATAGGCTACGAATTTTTGATCAAAAAATTTGCCGACGACTCTGGACATACGGCGGCGGAATTCTATACCAACCGCACCGTGGTCCATCTGATGACGGAAATGCTGGAACCCCAGCCCGGGGAGTCCATCTACGATCCCACCTGTGGTTCGGCGGGCATGTTGTTGTCGGCGGTGGCGCATCTTCAGCGTTGCAAAAAGGAGTGGCGCACCCTGCGTCTGTATGGGCAGGAACGCAACCTGATGACCTCCTCCATCGGGCGCATGAACCTGTTCCTGCACGGCATCGAGGATTTCCATGTCATGCGGGGGGATACCCTGGAGGATCCCAAGTTTATCGAAAACGGACGGTTGCAGCGTTTCGACGTGGTGTTGGCCAATCCGCCCTATTCCATCAAGCAGTGGGACCGTGACAAGTTCGCGGCGGATCCCTGGGGCCGTAATCTGCATGGCACGCCGCCACAAGGCCGGGCCGATTACGCCTTTTGGCAGCACATCATCGCCAGTATGCATCCCGAAACAGGCCGATGCGCCATCCTGTTTCCCCATGGGGTGCTGTTCCGCAACGAAGAAAAAGCCATGCGGGCCAAATTGGTGGAATCCGATGTGGTGGAGTGTGTCCTGGGTCTGGGGCCTAACCTTTTCTACAATTCCCCCATGGAAGCCTGTGTCGTCATTTGCCGCATGAACAAGCCCAAAGTCCGCAAGGGAAAGGTTTTGTTCATCAATGCGGTAGGGGAAGTGACCCGCGAGCGGGCGCAGAGTTTTTTGACCGACGAGCATATCGAGCGGATCGTTGCTGCCTATCGGGGTTTTCGGGATGTGGATGGATTGGCCACAGTGGCGGATATGATCGCCATTCGTGCTCAAAAATTTAACCTAAGTATTCCACTTTACATGCGTACACAGGTTTCAGTTAGCCATAAGGCTGTATACAGTATTCACGATGAAAAGGTGGAGTTGCAACACGCCGTAATGGAGTGGAAAAAGGTCTCGGTGGAGCTGCGCGCTTCGATGGAGGAACTGATCAGGCATCTTGAGAATCGTTACCTCAATTAACCTGTCAGGTTAATAATTTGTTAGACATTGTGCCGCCATGGATATAAACTTTCAAACGACTAAGCTGGAAAAAACCCTCAGCGAGGGTGTGCGGCTTGAGAAGTTGCACGGCAGTTTGCGTGCCAAAAAGATCCGGGTGCGCTTGAAGGAGTTACGAGCAGCAAAAAGCTTGCAAGATTTTTGGCCGCCCAAAAGCGGCCCTGCCCGATGTCACGAAATTTCTCAAGGTTATCACTTTATCCGCATGTCTGTTGATCTGGATGATCCTTATCGGTTGATTTTTAAACCAAACCATGAGCCTGTTCCAAAGCGTGAAGAGGGTGGTGGTTTGGACTGGTCGCAAGTAACAGCCATCACCATCATCGGGGTGGAGAATACCCATGAATGATTCAACGAAGAACCGGTACGTCCCTGACTATCTGGTTACGCCCGGTGAGGTCTTGGGTGAGTATTTGCAAGCTCACTCGATGACTCAGACGCAACTGGCCATGCGGGCGGGTTTGACCCCAAAGACGATCAACGAAATCATCAAGGGAATCGCACCGATCACCCACGAGACAGCGATCAGGTTCGAGCGGATTTTGGGCCGTCCGGCGCACTTCTGGAACAACCTGGAAAGTCAGTATCAGGAGGACCGGTTGCGCCTGGCCGAACGGGAGCGTCTACAGGCAGCGTTGGCATGGCTCCAGCGGGTACCTGTCAAGAAGATGATCGAGTTTGGCTGGCTGTCCGCACATGAGGACAAGACCAGTCAACTCGAAGCGGTATTGCGTTTTTTTGGCATTGCCTCACCCGATCAATGGAGTGCTGTTTGGGAAAACTACCAGGTGGCTTATCGTCAAAGCCAGCGGTTTGCAACCAATCCAGAAGCAGTCTCTGCTTGGTTGCGCCAGGGGGAGATTGCAGCGCAGCAATTGGATTGTGCCAGTTTTGACAAAAAGGTATTTCATCAGACTTTATCAAATATCCGTTCTCTTACCACCATGACCATCGAGGAGTTTCAACCCAAACTGATCGAGCAGTGCGCGGCTGCTGGGGTAGCGGTGGTGTTGGTGCCGGAGTTGCCAAAAACCGGGGTCTCTGGCGCGACCCGTTGGTTGGGAAAAAGAGCGGTAATCCAGTTGAGTCTGCGGTATAAAAGTAACGATCATTTCTGGTTTACCTTTTTCCACGAGGCTGGTCATATTGTGAAGCATGGCAAGGAGATCTTTATTGAGAGTAATGGTTTGGATGGAGAAAAGGAGGAGGAGGCAAACACCTTTGCCCAGAACTGGTTGATTCCTCCATCTGCATTGCACCGTTTCCTGCAACAATGGGATAGACACTCTTTGGATCCCATAATCCGTTTCGCTGGCGAAATTGGCATTGCGCCAGGCATCGTGGTGGGGCGTTTACAGCATGACGCCTTATTGGAACCGCAAACAGGCAACAAACTCAAAGTGTTTTATTATTTTAATAGTGTAGACGTGGCATGAGTGTATCCACTTTGAAACCCGGCTGGCGCATAGTGAAATTCGGGGAGATTGCCGACAATATCAATGTGCGCGTGGATCCAGCGGAAGCCGAGACCACTATCTACGTTGGCTTGGAACACCTCGACCCGGAGTCACTCCACCTGCGGCGATGGGGGCAACCGTCCGATGTGATCGGGGACAAGTTGAAGTTCCAGAAGGGGGATATCATCTTTGGGCGTCGCCGGGCCTATCAGCGCAAGCTGGCGGTAGCGGAGTTCGATGGCATCTGTTCCGCCCATGCCATGGTAGTACGGGCCAAGCCCAAGGTGGTGCTGCCGGAGTTTTTGCCATTTTTTATGCAGTCGGACATGTTCATGGAGCGGGCTGTCGAGATTTCGGTGGGATCCCTGTCACCAACCATCAACTGGAAAACGATGGCTGTGCAGGAATTCCCCCTCCCGCCCATCGAGGAGCAGCACCGCATCGCCGAAATCCTCTGGGCGGCGGATGAGGTGGTATGCGGGTGGGGTAGTTGCATCGACTCTCTTGAATCTGTAGTTGAGTCTTTGATTTTAGATACTGCCAATACAGCATCTGAAAAAGGATGGCCAACCAAGAAACTTGATGAAATCGCCCTGGTTGAAAGGGGTAAATTTTCTCATCGACCTCGCAATCTTCCGCAGTTCTATGGTGGACCATATCCATTTGCACAGACTGGAGATATTCATCGATCAAACGGATATATTACAGAGTTTGAGTACACATTGACCAATGAGGGGAAATCTTTCAGTAAGAGTTTTCCTCCTGGATCTGTACTGATAACGATTGCTGCTGTAATTGGAGCGACTGCAATCACCAAGACTGAAACTTGGGCGACGGATAGTGTGGTTGGAATTGTGCCAAAGGGTGACATCAATGTTTATTTTCTAGAATTCTATCTTAGAACGAAAAGGCATTACCTGGAGAATGTTGTGGCAACTCAAACTGCACAGAAGAATATTAATCTTCAGGCCCTTCGACCACTGGAGGTTCCTGTTCCACCGTTAGCGGTTCAACGAAAAATCGTGGCACAAGTAAACAGAGTTCAAAAACAATTGCTTGATGTTAAAAGTCTTATTTGTCGGACAAAGTCAATGACTCGTGGAATTTTTATCGGATAGGGTTGATACCATGCTTTGCAAAGAAAATACCGGTGAAAAAATGCTCCTGGACACCCTCTCCAGCCAGTACCGGGCGCACCACGTCGTCTCCCTCGCATCCCTGGTCCCGGAGGTGCCATGAAATTCGAGGAGTTCCACTCCGGCACCTTCCGCCAGCAGTACCAGTACAAAAGCTTCCAACCCGCGCCCATCAACCAGGAGTGGTCCTGGGACGACCAACGCATCAGCACTTTGCTGGAGCGGGCGTCCCGTGCCATGGGCGAGTTGAACGCCTTTACGCTGATCGTGCCGGATGTGGACCGCTACATCCGGTGGCGGCACTGTGCGAGCTGAAATTTCTGGAAGAGGTGACCGGCTACCAGCGGAACCGCTTCTTCCGCTTCCGGCCCTACCTGGATATTTTCCAGGCCGAAAAATGAATATGGAATTCCTTATTGTGATTTCGTGCCGATATATCACAATAAGGAATTCGTTGTGGTGATTTGCCCAAGGGAGAAAACAGGATGTTCAACGAAGAAAACACCGTCGAACGGATGGTTCTGGACACCCTCTCCAGCAAGGGTTGGCGATTTGTTGCCCATGATGCCCTGGGCCGCTCTCATCAGGATGTTTTCGTCGAATCCCAAGTCCGGGAGAGCCTGATCCGCCTCAATCCCGATATCGCCGCCCAGCCCGACCGGGCCGACGAGGTACTCTACCGTCTGCGGGCCATTCCGCTCTCCGTCAACTCCGATGGACTGGTCCGCGCCAACGAGCACTTCGCCGAGTGGTTGCGGGGCGAAAAGAGCATGCCCTTTGGCCCCAACGGCGAGCATGTCTCCATCCAGTTCATCGACTTCGCCCACCCGCAAAAGAACGATTGCGTAGTCACCAACCAATGGGTCTATCCCAAACTGGAAGGGGGCCGCCGTTTCGACGTGGTGCTGCTGATCAACGGCTTTCCCCTGGTGATCGGCGAGGCCAAAACCCCGGTACGCCCGGCGGTGACTTGGGTGGATGGGGCCTCCGATATCCACAACGGCTACGAACAAACCGTTCCGGGCATGTTCGCGGCCAACGTCTTCTCCTTCTCCACGGAAGGCAAGGCGTTCCGCTATGGTTCGGTACGCATGCCTGTGGAAATCTGGGGTCCATGGCGCGATCCGGCCAACCCGGACGAAGGATCGCTCATCGACGTGCGACGGACGGTGGCGCAAATGCTCACTCCGGCCATCATCCTGGATATCCTCCAAAACTTCACCGTCTTTGCCACCGACAAGAAACACCGCCGCATCAAAATCATCTGCCGCTATCAGCAATACGAGGCCGCCAACCTGATGGTGGCGCGGGTCGTCCAGGGACGGGTCAAGAAGGGACTGATCTGGCATTTCCAGGGCAGTGGCAAATCCCTGCTCATGGTTTTTGCCGCCCAGAAAATGCGCTTGCACCCCGCTTTGGGCAACCCCACGGTGATGATCGTGGTGGATCGCATCGACCTGGACAGCCAAATCACCGCCACTTTCAACGCCGCCGACGTACCCAACATGATCGGCGCGGCCAATCGCGGCGAGTTGCAAACCCTGCTGGCAGGGGACGTGCGCAAGGTGATCATCACCACCATCCACAAATTTGGCGAGGCGGACGGGGTGGTCAATCGCCGCGCCAACATCATCGTCATGGTGGACGAGGCCCACCGCACCCAGGAAGGCGACCTGGGTCGCCGCATGCGGGAGGCGTTGCCCAACGCCTTTCTTTTCGGCCTCACCGGCACTCCCATCAACCGGGCTGACCGCAACACCTTCTGGGCCTTCGGCGCGGAGGAGGACGCCCAAGGCTACCTCAGCCGCTACTCTTTTCAGGACTCCATCCGGGATAAAGCCACCTTGCCGCTCCACTTCGAAGCGGTGGATATCAAGCTGCGCATCGACCAGACCGCCGTGGACGAGGCCTACAACGCCATCACCGATCAGTTGAGCGAACAGGACCGGGATGACCTGGCCAAACGGGCCGCCAAGATGGCGGTGCTGATCAAATCCCCCAGTCGGGTGGAGGCCATCGTCGCCCACATCGTGCGCCACTTTCGGGACAAAGTGGAACCCAACGGATTCAAGGCCCAGGTAGTCACCTTCGACCGGGAATGCTGCGTTCTCTACAAACAAGGTATGGACGCCCTGGTGGGAAAAGAGGCCAGTGCCGTGGTCATGCACACCAAAGGCGGCAAGGATGACCCTTATGCCGGCCATCGTCTGGAGAAGGACGCCGAAGAAAAGCTCCTGGACCGCTTCCGTGATCCCGCCGACCCGCTCAAGTTTCTTATCGTCACGTCCAAACTGCTGACCGGTTTCGATGCCCCCATCCTCCAGGTCATGTACCTGGACAAGCCCATCAAGGATCACAATCTGCTCCAGGCCATCTGTCGCACCAATCGCGTCTACCCTGGCAAGATCCATGGCTTGGTGGTGGATTACCTGGGCATTTTCGATGATGTGGCGCGGGCGTTGGATTTCGACGAAAAGACGGTCCAGCAGGTCATCACCAACCTGGACGAGCTGAAAGCAGAACTGTCCGTGGTGGTGGCGCGCTGCCTGGCCTTTTTCCCGGAAGTGGACCGCACCGTGGGCGGCTACGAAGGGCTGATCGCCGCCCAGGAATGTCTGCCAGACAACGAAACCCGCGACCGCTTCGCGGCGGAATATTCGGTGCTCTCCCGTCTGTGGGAAGCCCTTTCCCCGGATCCCTGCCTGAAAGCCCACGAAACCGACTACAAATGGTTGACCCAGGTCTACGAGTCGGTCAAACCACCCAGTGGCAACGGCAAACTGCTTTGGCACGCCCTGGGGGCCAAGACCATCGAGTTGGTCCACGAAAATGTCCACATCGATACCGTGCGCGACGACCTGGATACCCTGGTGATGGACGCAGAGGTACTGGAGGATCTGCTTGCCGCCAAGGATCCGAAGAAGGCCAGGGAGCTTGAGATCAAACTGGTGGCCCGGCTGCGCAAGCACAAGGACACTCCCTGCTTCGTGGCCCTGGGAGAACGCCTGGAAAAACTGCGGGAACGCCACGAGCAAGGGTTGATCCACAGCATCGACTTCCTGAAAGAGCTGCTGGAATTGGCCCGCGAGGTGGTGGAATCCGAAAAGCAGGTGGACCCGGAAGAGGAGCAGGACAAAGCCAAGGCCGCCCTGACCGAATTGTTCTCCGAGGTAAAGAACGGCGACACCCCCAAAATGGTGGAACGCATCGTGGCCGACATCGACGAGATCGTCCGCCTGGTCCGCTTTCCAGGTTGGCAATCCACCAGTGCCGGTGAACGGGAGGTCCAGAAGGCATTGCGGCGCACGCTTCTAAAATAGTGCCTGGCAAAAAATGGTAAAAAATCTTACAGAACAATAATTTATTCTTGATTTTTATGGTCGAAGTTTGTATCATGCAGGGAGTATACGCCATATCGCAGACTCAAAATCGATTGATTTCTCTGTCCTGATCGGTTTTTGTCAGGAAAAAGTCTGCAATCTTCCATCTGCTTTCCACTGAAAAATT
>PDZX01000087.1 GCA_002753185.1 Magnetococcales bacterium WMHbin3 | reverse complement strand
CCGCCCCATGGAGGTGGTGGTGTTGAAGGATTGGGTGACGCTGGCGAACGTCACCTGCCGTTTGTCGAACGCCTCCACCAGCTTGGCGAAGTCCAGCAGGGAGCGGGTCAGCCGGTCGATCTTGTAGACCACCACCACGTTCACGCGTCCGGCTTCGATGTCGGCCAGGAGTCGCTTCAGCGCTGGCCGGTCCAGGTTGCCACCGGAAAAACCGCCGTCGTCGTAGCGGTCTGGCACCAGAAACCACCCCTCGGCCTTCTGACTGGCGATGTAGGCCTCGCACGATTCACGCTGCGCGTCGAGGGTGTTGAACTCCATATCCAATCCCTCTTCGGTGGATTTGCGGGTGTAGACAGCACATCGCACTTTTGGTATCATTGGTCTCTTGATGGTCATTTTTTCACCTCCTGCTTCTTGAGGCCAAAAAAGGTCAATCCGTTCCACTTGGTGCCAGTAATAGCGGTTGCCACCGCCGACAGGCTCCCGAATTTCCGCCCCTGGTATTCGAAACCGTCCTCCATCACCATGCAGCAGTGCTCCACCCCTTTCCACTCCCGGACCAGCCGGGTGCCCGGCAGAAGTCGCTCCCCAGGCGGTTTGCGTTCCTGCAGGGCACTCTCATCCCCGGCGTCGATCCGCTCCAGTCGTTTTTCCAACTGCGCATCCATTCCGCCCATGGACAACTCCTGAATGCGATGCGCCAGCCTCCGCACCAGGAACATCCGGTTGAAAGGCGGCGGTTCGGCCTTGTGCAGATCCGCCCACATCTTCTTCAACTCCCCCGTGGGCATGCCCGGCAGGGCCGCCACCTGTTTGATCACGCTGATATTGTTCATGCCCGTCCTCCTCTGGTTGTTTTTTGACCATAAGGGCATTGGTCTGGCGACTTATCAACAGGAATTTTCTCTGTTTTTCGTTTTTCTTTGAGGCGTCGGATGGCGGTGGTGAGAATGGCGGCGGCCTCGTCCAGGCGCTCTTCGGCGGTCATGTGGTCGGGGTGGGTTGTCTGTGGCATGGGCTTCTCCTTTGCTGGCATTTCGCGGATGGCCTATGATACGGTAGAAGGTGAAATGGACAAAAAACTAAAAGTGTTTAAACATGGTGTTTAAACATCTTTTTTGCCCGGTGTCGTTCTGCGGAGGTGGCAACTGGAACGACGGGGTTCTCAAAGATGCTCACCCATCCCGCATGAGCTCCTTGGGATCTGAAGACAGGAGCAGCACCATGGACCGCACCGAACGCTTTTACCGCATCGACCAGCTGTTGCAGGAGAGACAGTCCGTCCCAGTCGGCATCTTCCTGAAGGAGCTGGAGGTATCGTTGGCCACCTTCAAGCGGGACATCACCTATCTGCGGGATCGCATGAACGCACCCATCGTCTGGGACAGGGAGCATCGTGGCTATTGCTACGAGAAGAGCGGCGATGGCACCGGGCCGCGTTTTGAACTGCCGGGGTTGTGGTTCAACGCTTCCGAGATCCACGCCATGCTGACCATGGAACATCTGCTGACCAATCTGCAACCAGGCTTGTTGGCCGCGCACGTCGATCCCTTGCGTACCCGGTTGAGGATGCTTTTGACCAGTGACGACCACAGCGCCGACGAGGTGGTCTCCCGGATTCGCGTTCTCCCTCAAGGCAGCCGCAAGGTGGAGCAGCCGTTGTTCGAGAAGATCGCCAACGCCCTGCTGGCCAGGAGGGTGCTGCGTCTTCAGCACAGCAACCGTTGGCGGGGCGAGGTTCTGGAACGAGAGGTGTCGCCGCAACGGCTCGTTTTCTATCGGGACAACTGGTATCTGGATGCCTGGTGCCACCTGCGCGACGACATCCGGAGCTTTGCCCTGGACGCCATACAGGCGGTGTTCATCACCAACCGGCAGGCCAAGGAGGTATCCGATCAGCAACTGGACCAGTATCTGGCCGCCGGGTATGGGATCTTCAGTGGCGCGGAGACCAAGACCGCTGTCATTCGTTTTTCCCAAGAGCGATCCCGATGGGTGGCGCATGAGTCCTGGCACTCACGCCAGCAAGGAGCATTCGACGCCGAGGGCTGTTGGATCCTCTCTCTTCCGTATTCCCATGACGCCGAGTTGTTGATGGATATTCTGCGCCATGGACCGGACGCCGAGGTTCTGGCACCACCTGAACTGCGTGAGGCGATCCAAAAAAAAATGCACGAAACCCTCCTCCGCTACAAATAATTTGTTTGGTGTATCACCTGGTGAGCCACTACCTCCCGTACAATCCTCCCATCTTGATCCATTCCTGAGGAAAAAAAGTCGATGAGACTGCCGTGCTTCATGGGTGGTCTGTTTGAAAAATCGGCATTTTTGCTTGATGAGAATGGACGACACTCAAACAAGGCGATTGGGGGAGGTTCACATGGGCATGACGACAGGAGCAGAAATCGTAGCAAACAGAGGCACGCATACCATTCTGGGTGCCGAGATCACAGGCGGATTCATGGAGGGAGCGCGGTTGGAGTTCACCCAGGGGCTCAACTGCATCATCGGCGGACGAGGCACCGGCAAGACCACCATTCTGGAATTCGTGCGGTACGTCCTGGGGCTGATGCCGGATCCCAGGCGCGGCGGCAAATCCCGTGCGCATGCCGTGGTGCAGAGCAATCTGGCCAACGGTCGGGTGCGCCTGCGTTTCCGCACCAGCCACGGCATGTGCTACACGGCGGAACGCCCATGGAACGACGACTGTCAGGTTCTGGACGAGCATGGCGCGGCCACGGCCATCTCCCTGGATCGGGACCGGATTTTCCGGGCTGACGTCTACAGCCAGAATGAGATCGAGCAGATCGCCACCGACACCGGGTTTCAGATGAAGCTGATCGACCAGTTCGAGGAAGAACGGATTCGGGCGGTCAATGGAGAGATTGGCCGAATTCTGCGTGACATCCAGCACAGTGCCGGAGAATTGGCCGAAATGACCCGACAGATGGAAGATCTGGCGGAAACGGCGTCCGAGGGACCGGCCATTGAGGAGAAGCTGAAAGGGTTTCAGCAGCAAAACTCTGGTCCGGATGCAAAGCTCATCGAGCAGGCCCACGGACACAAGGCCCTGCGGGATCGTGAGCAGAGGGCCGTGGCCGGCTTGGTGGCGGAATTCAACTCTCTGGGCGGCAAGTTCCAGAACCATATGGAGGCAATGCTCCACCGCTTGTCTGGATATCTGGGAGCGGACATTGCGGCCGGTCCGAACCACGAGCTTTTCCAGGGAGTCGGCGACAAGGTTCGGGAGTTTCAGGAGGAGTTCGGCAAGGCGATTCCCTGGGTGCATGAGCATTGCCAGAAGACCCTGGGTGCCCTGTCCGCGTTGGCACAGGATCTGGAACTGCGTCATGCCGGTCAGGAGCAGATCTATCGGGAGCTGATGACCAAGTCCCAGGAGGAGCAGAGCCGGATCAGCGAACGGGTTGCCTTGCAGAAGCGGTATCTCGTCGTCTGTGACGCTTGGCGCAACCTGGAAGAGATGAAGCAGAAATATGTCGATAAGTATCGCATGCATCAGGAGATGACGTTCCGTCTTTCCGGCTTGAGGGATGATCGCTTCCGACTGCGCAAGGCCATTGCCGACCACCTGACCCAGGCGTTGCATCCGACCATTCGTGTGACGGTGACCCAGGCGGGCAACCGGCAGGCCTTTGCCGAACTGCTGGCCGATGGACTGAAGGGATCCGGTCTCAAGTATGCCAGCCTGGTGGACAAGATCGTGCAGAATCTGTCGCCGGAGGAGTTGGCCATTTGTGTCCAGCGCAAGGACGCCAATCGTCTGGCCGAGCTGGCAGGCATGGAGATCTCTCGTGCCGGCACGGTGATCGAGCGGTTGGGAGTGCCGCAGACGATTAGCAAACTGGAAACCGTCGAGATGGATGACCTGCCACGCATCGAATTGCTGGACGGGCGGGATTACAAAGAGGCCGGCGCGCTTTCCACCGGCCAGCGTTGCACGACCATCCTGCCCATTTTACTGCTGGAGAGCGAACGTCCCCTGCTCATCGACCAGCCCGAGGACAATCTGGACAACGCCTTCATTTTCGAGACCATCGTCAAGAGTGTCAAGGCGGCCAAGGTGCATCGCCAACTCATCTTCGTGACCCACAATCCCAACATTCCCGTCCTGGGTGAGGCCGACCGGGTGTTCGTGCTTTCCTCGGACGGTCGGCGCGGGACCATCGTGCAGCATGGCACGGTGGACGACGTCAAGGAGCGGATCGAAACTATCCTGGAGGGTGGCCGGGAAGCCTTTCTGCAACGTAAAGTGAGGTATGGACACTGACCATGGAAATCAAACCGGAAACCGGACTGAATGGACTGCTGGAGGCGTTTGAATCCGAGCACTGGACCATGGCCCGTGAGGCCGTGGAGCAGACCGGCAACATACTGCGCCAATTGGAACTGGACCCTGCCACGCATGCCCGAATCGGGCGAGGCATGATCAAACTGGTGGATCATCACAAATGGGAGGTGCGCAAGGCGCTGGCCCATGCCGCCCTGTACCTGCGGCATGAGACCTTCGACCCGATCCTGGCCAAACTCAGTAAAGACACCCATGATCTGGTACGCAATGCCGCCCGGCGCACCCTGTCCAGGAGGTCGGAGCTGTCCAAGTCGGACAGGCTCAAGGAGCAGCACGGAGATCTGATGTTGAAATGGTTGCAGGATCTCGAAGAACGGCACGGGCTTCCGGCGCGCAATGCGACGCGCAGGGTTGCCGAGAAGTTGCAGGCGCAGTTTGTCACCGAGTTGAATCATGAACTGATCAAGGTGATCTCACCTTTGGATGGTTCGCTGGAAAGTCTCAATGCTGCACTGCAGGGTGGGAAGCGGATCAACCGGGAAACGCTGTTGCGCTATGCGCGCAGGGCGAAAGATCGGGTGAAATTTCTGCTTGCCATACTGGACTCGTTGTACATGCTGACCAAGGAGAGGGATCTGGAATATCAGACGGAGAGTCTGCTCTCCTTGATGGAAGAGGCCGTTCAGCTCGTGAGGGACCGCAAGCCGGAGAATGCCGGTCTGCATGCGGAAATTCGGATCGCTCCACAGATCACCGTCGAAAGCAACCGCCATATGTTGTTGCAGGCATTGACCAACATCATCCAGAACAGCATGGAGGCCTACGCCGGGACGCAACGACCGCCGGAAATCCTGGTGGAGGCCACCGCGCACAACGGCTCCCGCGTGCGCATGACGATCATGGATAATGGCTGCGGCATGTCCGAGGAGGCGGTCGGCGACGCCTTTATGTTGTTTGCCACCAGCAAGCCCCACGGCACCGGGTTCGGGTTGGCCATTGCCCAGAAGATCATCGAGTCGGATCACGGTGGCGCCGTCTACCTGGAAAGCACCAGGGGGCAAGGCACCAAGGTGGTCATCACGCTGCCCAAGGAGCAGGAGGTGCGAGAATGGTAAACGAGTCGAACAACCAACATGTTGCCCTGGTGGTCGAAGATGACCCTGAGATCGCCAAGGAATTGCACGAACTGCTCCGTTCTCTGGGGCACGACATGGTGAACGTCCCATCCCAGGAAGAGGCACAGGCGTTGCTGGAGAGCAGAGAGTTCTGTTTCGTATTCCTGGACCTGCAGATCAAGATCACCCCTGAATCCATCCGCCCCCGGGTGGAGGTAGGCAAGACTTTGCTGCGTATACTCCGGGAGCGATTCCCGGCCAGGAATCAGCAGGATCATCATCATCTGCAGATTCTGGTCATGAGCGGCCAAGCCAAGGAGAGCCAGGATATCGTCGAATGCCTGCAAAACGGTGCGGACGACTTCCTGCTGAAGCCGTTAGCCTCCAATATTCCCAGCGTATCTGATAAAATTATGAGTTGTCTGCGCAAAAGTCATCGGATCAACCATGGATCATGCAAGACGGTGATGGCGGCGGCATGTGCGTCCTCTGACACGCCCACCCAAGCCACTCAGAAAAACGTCTACCCGGCAATCCACTTGTCGATCACCGGCGAGGCACAAGGGAAGCGCACGGGGATTGTCGTCAATGGCAAACCCTGTTCTCTGCCGGACGTCCAATTAATGCTTCTGATGCGGTTGGTGGTGGGCAGGTTGCAGAATGAGCGAGGCTGGGTCCACAAAAATGATCTGGGCGCAAAAGATGAAGAGGGTTTCAAGCTTATCTCCCTGCTGAACACCTCAATCTCTCCTTTTTTGCCGCATGAGATGCTCTTTTATGACAACGACAAGAAGGGGAGCTACCGCATCAACCGCAGCATCAAGATCGGAACCATCGGCCATGAACTCCTGGAGCGACATTCCGACGTCAGAATCCGAAATCTCTCAACACAAATAAAAAGTTTTCAATAGATCCAGCCATGCCCGTATTCTTAGGATGTGTATGGTCATCCCCCCAGAGCGGCATCCCATGGTCAAATAGCCAAGGATGTCCGCTCTGGCGTTTTTTGTAGATGCCGTTCAGCATCTGCAGGGTCTGAAGCCCACACCATCAGGAGCCATGATCCCTTGGTTCACCAGCATGGCCAAAACCCGGCCAGCCGTGCGGATCGGAATGCCCACGGTGCTGGCCACCTGTTGGCAGGTGATGCGAACAGCCTTCTCCACCACCTGTACCGCAGCAGTCGACGGCTCAGGCGTTGGCTGTTCCGCATCATCATTGGCAGGGACGAAGCGTACCCCACCCCCATCCGTCAGTCGACGCAACTTTCCTTGCTGGATCATGTTTTTGATATGATAGTGCAACGTCGGCTTCGGAATCCGCATGAGGTTGTGAAGGTGTGCAAGCGTCACCTCTCCGACCTGCTGCAGGACAGACCAGAGTCGCTCCTTCAACGGACGTACCGGGGCCACGGTCGAGGGCGCATCCGTGCCTGACAAATGCGGCAGCAGGTGTTGCGCCTCCATGGTTCGGGAGGCATCCACCGCAGCCGCCAGTATCACGTTGCGCAGTTCACGGACATTGCCCGGCCAGGAATACGCCAGCAACAATTCCTGGAGATCCCGGCTCATTTGCTTGCCGGCGAACTCGGGATATGACCTCAAAATGGCACGGGCCAGACTGATGACATCCCGCTCCCTTTCCCTGAGCGGCGGCAGGTGCAGCGCATAGCCGCGCAGGCGAAACATCAGATCCTCCCGGAATTTCCCCTGGGCAACGAGTTCGTTCAGATCACGATGGGTCGCGGCCACAATGCGGACGTTCACCTTGCGCACCCGATTGTCGCCCAGAGGACGGACTTCTCCTTCCTGAAGCACCCGCAGGATTTTGGCTTGGAGGGGCAAAGGCATGTCACCGATTTCATCCAGGAAGAGGGTTCCGCCATCGGCCTGGACGAACAGACCATCCCGATCAGCCTGAGCGCCACTGAAGGCTCCTTTCTTGTGTCCGAAGAGTTCCGATTCCAGCAATTCGCTCGGGATGGCGGCACAGTTGATCGCCACATAGGGGCGTTCTGCCCATGGGCTGTGGTCGTGCAAGAAGCGGGCGAACAACTCCTTGCCGGTTCCGGTTTCGCCGGTGACCATGACAGGCAGCGAGGTGCGCGCCACCCGTTCGGCTTTCGCCAGGGTCTCCCGCATGATCTTGCTGCTGCCGATGATGGTGAAACTGGGACTGGTCATGATTTCCTCCTGAGCGCTGAGATTGCGTTCAAGAATACAACCTGCCCCAGATGTCGTGCTTCGGCGGAACCAAGGCGGGAACTGAGGCGAGCACGGCGGATGGTCCCGCCGTGGTTTCCTCTCTCCTCCCTCGGAGACGCCATGGTTCCCGCCGTGGTTTCCTCTCTCCTCCCTCGGAGACGCCATGGTTCCCGCCGTGGTTTCCTCTCTCCGCTTCAGGGTTCCCGCCGTGGTTTCCTCTCTGCGGGTTGATCGAGCGGCTATCTCCATGGCGCTATTCAAATTTTTCAGAATTGCTCAAGTGCAACGGGAGGTCGCCATCTGAGACCACCCCGTTCAAATTCCCCGGCACCGTTCAAATGCTCATCAGACCCTTGTCAGCGCGCCGATCATACCCCCACCTCATGCAGGTCAGGCCGTTCAACTTTTCCCTTCCCATCCGTTCAAATTCCCCGAAAGAGCATTCCAATTCCCCAGGGAGCCGTTCAAAAGGCACGGCATGGCGTTCAGATTCCTCGGCACGGCATTCAAAGGCGCATTACCTGGGCCTGGCACCCCTCCAGACAGTCCCAGGCATGTCGCCAAGCCCGATGCGTCTCCTTGGAATGCATTGATATCAATCATCAAAATAAATAATTCAAAAACTGGCACTCAGGTTGCGCTATAGGTCTACAACAGGATCAACAAGCAGGTGGGAGAGTAAATCGCTGCAAGCTCGCACCCGCTGGAAATCCTGTCCAAGGCTGGCAGACAAACAAGCCGGTCACGAAATATCCAGAAGGGAGTCTTCGACGAGCTGTCGTTGAAGCAATGTTATCATCAATAGCGGATTGAGGAATTGGCAATGGATACTTCATCCAATATAGCTTTATTGCAACAACAAATAACTTTAGTAAATAGGATCAACCCTGAAGTAGATCTGTGGGTTGCAGTGCTCATCCTTGCGATCAAGGATGCTGCACGCCTGGCAAGGAAAGGTAGCAAAAATCCCCAGCTTTGGGATGATCCCAATTTCCGCGCCGAGGCGATTCATCTCAAGAAATATTTTCACAACAAATCCATGCGGGTCGGTGGGTTCGGCTTTATCTGCGAACTGCTGGACATCAATCCAGAACAAGCTTTGCGGAACATCCACGCCCGTTACCTTCGATTTTTACCCCCAACAACTCAAACCTGTCTCATTCAGGCTGATTGTCAGGCTGGATGAGATCAACAACTTTTTACGTTTAATAACATTCAACAACAGGAGAAAAAAATGAATAGCGCCATTCCCATCCATACCCTGCCGGAACTGCCAACCGCGCAATTGGCAGAATTTGATGTGGCACTCCTCGCATCACTGCTGGAGCAGGCCGAGGCCCACCTGAATCGCGCCAAGACGATCAAGGCGAGCCTGGACGAGGCCATTGCCCACCGCTACGGCGACCGTGCCGCCCTGGTCCGGAACGAAAACAACAAGCCCACCGGCATCATCCGCTTCGACGACGGTCCCTTCGTCGTCATCACCGACCTGCCCAAGAAGCCGGAATGGGATCAGGAGAAGCTGGCCGAACTCGTCGGGAAAGTCCGGGAGTCTGGAGAAAACCCGGATGATTACGTCGAGGTCTCCTACCGGGTGCTGGAGAGCCGCTACAACGCTTGGCCGACTACCATCCGGAAGTTCTTTGAATCGGCCCGCACCCTGAAAGTGGGCAAACCCACCTTCAAGATCGAACGGCCTGCAGGCCGGGGAGGTCGCTGATGGCCATCTCTCTCGCATCCCTCAACCGGCAGCAGGTGCTTCTGCCGCCTCGCATTCTGGTCTATGGCGTGGCCGGTGTCGGCAAAAGCACGCTCGCGGCCTGTTCGCCCAAACCGGTCTTCATCCTGACCGAGGATGGCCTGGGCCTGTTGCAGGTCACCAGTTTTCCGCTCGTCCGCACCTTTGGCGCGGTACTGGAGGCCCTGGACAGCCTGCTCGGCGAGCAGCACGACTTCGAGTCTGTGGTCATGGACTCGGTGGACTGGCTGGAACCCCTGATCTGGGCCGAGGTGTGCCGGCTCAACCGGGTCAACAGCATCGAAGACATGGGTTATGGCAAAGGCTACGTCGCTGCCCTGGATCTCTGGCGGCTTTATCTGGACCGGCTCAATCGGCTGCGCGCCGAGAAGAACATGGTGGTGATCCAGATCGCCCATGCCACGATCCGCCGGTTCGACTCTCCAGAGCACGAACCGTTCGACCGCTACGACGTGAAACTCCATCAAAAGGCGGCGGCCCTGGTGCAGGAACACAGCGACTGCGTGCTGTTCGCCAACTACCGGATCGCCACCACCAAGGCGGAAGTCGGCTTCGGCCAGCGTGTCAACCGCGCAGTCGGCACCGGAGAACGGGTCCTCTTCACCCAGGAGCGACCCGCCTTCCTGGCCAAAAACCGCTACGGCCTTCCCCCGGAGATGTCCATGGATTGGGTCACCCTCCAGGCGCATCTCACGGGCCAAATTCAACCTCAATGATAGGAGAAATACCATGGCACAACTCGGAGGAACTTTCGACGCCTCACAGGTGGATCCTTCGCAGCCGCAGGAGACCCTGCCTCCCGGCGACTACCGGGTGCAGATCATCAACAGCGAGATGCGGGTGACCAAGGCCGGCAGCGGCCAATACCTCTGGATGGAGATGGACGTGCTGGACGGTCCCATGTCTGGCCGCAAGCTGTTCGACCGGCTGAATCTGATCAACCCCAACCGTCAGGCGGAAGAGATCGCCCAGCGCACCTTGTCGGCCATCTGCCACGCCGTTGGCCGGATGCAGGTGAGCGATTCGGAGGAACTGCATTTCAAGCCGCTGATGGTGAAGGTGACGGTGGGCAAGGACGGCTACAACGAGGTCAAGGGTTACAAACCCGCGACCACCTCGACTGCCCAGTTCCAGCGCCCCGGTCAGGGGTACGCCGCCGCACCAAGGATTCAACCATCGCAGGCGGCATCATCGCCGGTCTACCAGCCGCAGCAGGCGGTGCAGCCCCAGGTTTATCAGCAACCGCAGGCGGCACCAGCGCCGGTCTACCAGCAACCGGCACCACCGCAGGCAACTCCAGCGCTACAGCCGGAGCAGGCTCCACCGGCGCAACCGCCTGTCCAGGCACCGACCGGCAACGGGGTCGGCCCATGGAGGCGGATGGGCTGAAAGCGAGGGGCGCACGTCGTCACCCAGCCGGCAAGCAACGGTGACGGCGTCGCCCCATCCACGAGACCACTTTTTGGGAGAAGACCCATGGACACTGCCATCTTGCAGCACCAAGAGCGGCGGGGCAAGACCCCTTTGCCTGCCACCCGACAGGAATGCCGCAACTGCATCATCCAGTTGCAATCCGATATCGCCGCCATTCGCGACCAGATCGCCGTGGCGGATCTGAAACGCCAGGCCAGCGGCCATCCCATGGACCCGGCATGGTTCGCTCGGGCCCGTTCGGCCTTGCGTCACAAGCGTGATGAGCTTGCCTACATGAAAGAGCTGCTCCAGAGCATGCCCGGTGGTCCGGAGCAGACCAAGGCCAAGCTCAAGGAGTGCATCATCCGCGTCGTGCGTGATCATTTTTCCGATGATGAATGGCGCACGGTCATGGACCAGGCCATTCATCTGCTCAAAAGCAACGGAGGTGCGTGATGGCACCTCTTCCCAAACCAAACCCGCCGACGGTCGAGGCGATCCTGGCCGCTTACGAGGCGGATGCCGGAGACGGCCTCCGGCCTCACCTGGGAGCCTCGATCATCGGCAGGGAGTGCGAGCGCTCCCTGTGGCTGGATTTCCGGTGGGCTACCAGCGCGCCGTTTGCCGGTCGCATGTTGCGGCTGTTCGAGACCGGCCAGTTGGAGGAGACCCGCTTCATCCGCAATCTGCGGCGTATCGGCGCCACGGTCCTGGACGTGGATCCCCAGACCGGACGTCAGTGGCGGGTGGATGCGTGTCACGGCCATTTCGGCGGTTCGCTGGATGCCATGGCCCTGGGCATCCCGGAAGCGCCGAAAACCTGGCACGTCTGCGAGTTCAAGACCCACAACGCCTCCTCGTTCGCCGATCTGCGCAAGCACGGCGTGCAAAAGGCCAAGCCGCAGCACCATGCCCAGATGCAGGTCTACATGCACCTGTCCGGCATGACCCGGGCGCTTTATCTGGCGGTCAACAAGGACAACGACGACCTCCATGCCGAACGCATCCACGCCGACGGGGCCGAGGGGTTGAGACTCATCGCCAAGGCCGAACGGATCATCCGCGCCGAGCGGCCGCCGACGCGCATCAGCACGGATCCGAGTTGGTATCAATGCCGGATGTGCCATCACCACCCCCTCTGCCATGAGGGTGTTCTGGCCAGACGCAGTTGCCGTACCTGTTTGCACGTCAGCCCGGTGGATGCCGGGCTGTGGCAGTGCGGAATCGATGGCCGGGGGATGATCTTCAAGGAACAGCAGTCCGGGTGCTTCGGCCACCTGTTCGTGCCGGATCTGATGGCGGGCGAGCAGGTCGACGCAGACCCGGCGGGTGCCTGGGTAGAATACCGTCTGCCGAACGGGACGCTGTGGCGGGATGGAGGTGCGCCATGCTGACCCTGAGAGCCTATCAGCGCGAGGCCATCGATGCCATCTACCGCTATTTCGAGCAGAAGACTGGAAATTGTTTAATTATCATCCCGACCGCTGGCGGCAAATCGCTCGTGATGGCCACCTTCATCCAGGAAGCTCTCCAACTCTATCCCGACACCCGCATCCTGATGGTGACCCACGTCAGGGAGTTGATCAGTCAGAATTTCTCCGAACTGGTGAATCTCTGGCCGGAGGCTCCGGCGGGCATTCACAGCGCCGGGCTGAACAGCCGTGATACCGAAGCGCAGGTACTCTTCTGCGGCATCCAGTCGGTTCACAAGCGGGCCTACGACATCCAGCGGGCGGATCTGGTGCTGGTCGATGAAGCGCATTTGATTCCCCGCACTTCGGACACCATGTACCAGCGCTTCCTGGATGATCTGAAGCGCATCAACCCGTACATGAAGATCATCGGGCTGACCGCCACGCCCTATCGACTCGACAGCGGCCTGCTGCATCAGGGGGCAGGCGCACTGTTCGACGACATCGCCTGCGAGGTGTCGGTGCGGGATCTGGTGGACCAGGGGTATCTCTCGCCTCTGATCAGCAAATGTACAGATACGCAGTTGGATGTCTCCGGAGTCGGCACCCGGGGTGGCGAGTTCATCCCCGGCCAACTGGAGGCGGCAGTGGACAAGGATCCCATCACCCGTGCGGCGGTGGAGGAAATCATCTTCCATGGCAGAAATCGCCGTTCCTGGCTGATTTTCTGCTCCGGCGTGGCCCACGCCCGCCATGTGCAGGAGGCGGTGCAGGCGCACGGCATCTCCTGCGAGACCATCTTCGGCGACACCCCCAAGGCGGAACAGGATGGAATCATCACCGCCTTCAAGCGCGGCGAGATCCGCTCCCTGGCCTCCATGGGGGTGCTCACCACCGGCTTCAACGCCCCGGCGGTAGATCTGATCGCCATGTTGCGGCCCACCAAGTCCACCGGCCTTTACGTCCAGATCGCCGGTCGCGGAATGAGGCTGGCTCCAGGCAAGACCGACTGCCTGGTGTTGGACTTCGCGGGCAATGTGCAGCGACATGGCCCCATCGACATGGTGAAGCCCAAACAACCCGGCACCGGCGATGGAGAGGCTCCGGTCAAGACCTGCCAGGAGTGCCGGACCATCAACCATGCGGCGGTGCGTCACTGCACCCAGTGCGGCCATGAGTTCCCGCCGCCGGAGAACGACAAGCTGGAGGCCACGGCCACCACCAAGGAGATCCTGACCAGTGGCAAGGTGGAGTGGGTCAAGGTCTACGACATCGCCTACCAGCGCCACCAGAAGGAAGGCAAGCCGACCTCCATGCGCGTGGAATATCTTTGCGGCTTCAATTGGCACAGGGAATGGGTCTGTCTCGAACACACCGGTTATGCTCGCCAGAAAGCGGTTTCCTGGTGGATGCGCCGGGCGCAGGAAGGCATGCGGGTGCCGGATACCGTGGAGGAAGCCATGACCTTGTTGGATCACCTGCGCATCCCGACCGAGATCGCCATTCGTCAGGGGGATCGCTTCGTCGAGGTGGTGGGTGCGCGTTTTGAGCAGGAGGTGAGTCATGGTTGATCCGACCGAACGCGAACTGGCGGCCATGAAGGCCGCCGCCCCTTACGCCGGAGAATACATCGAGAGCCTGGGCAAGACCGACTTGACCCTCTTCAGCGTGGATGAGTTCCTCACCCTGATCCAGGTGATCGTCGGAGCGTATCTCACGGCCAAGGTCAAATTTGACCACAACGACACCTGGGATGATGTCCCGTTTTGAGGAGACGAGCATGAGCGAGAATTTCATGACCCACTACGGCGACCGGTTGCTGGCCGGTGGCTTTCCCTTCCTGCCCATCGTGCCCGGGGAGAAGTTCCCCGGACGGTTCGAGCGGGTATAATGGATGCCCTATCGGGGCTGGACGAAACACGCCACCCGTGCCACCACCGTGCATGAATTGGCGATCTGGAAGCAGTGGTCCGACGCCGGAATCGGCATCCCCTGCGGCATGGTGGCCGGGGTGGATATCGACATCGTCGACGATGCCTCCCTGGCCGACCGCCTCCAGGCCCTGGCCTTCGGGATGCTGGGCGAGACCCCGGCCATCCGCATCGGTCAGTATCCCAAACGGATGCTGGTCTATCGCACGGCCATGCCATTCAAGGGCATCAAGGCTCACCCTTTGGAAATACTCAGTCAAGGACAACAGTTCGTTGCCTATGCCATTCATCCTGGCACGGGCAGACCCTACGAATGGCCAATGCGCTCCCTGGCCGACCTGACCCTGGCAGAACTGCCGACCATCACCGAAGCGCAGGCCCACGCCTTCATCGAACAGACGCTGGCCATGCTGCCGGAAGGGATGCGGCCAGCCAGGCTGGATCAGGGCCAGCATGTCATCACGGAGCAGGCGTTGCAACCTGCTCCCTTTCAATCGGTCAGCGACCTGATCGGCACGCCGGAGGCGATCCAGGACGCGCTGCGCTACATCGTCAACGCCGACCTGCCCTATGACGACTGGGTGCGCGTCGGCATGGCGATCAAGGGCGCCCTGGGCGAGGCCGGTGCCAATCTGTTTTTCGACTGGTCTGCCTCGTCCGTCAAGAACGTCCCTGCGGCCACGGAGCGCGCCTGGGCGAGTTTTCACCCGATGGTGATCGGTGCCGGAACCATCTACCACTTGGCACAGAAACATGGCTGGCGACCGGATACGGCCATCATCCTGAACCCGGCGAACAAGCATCCTGGCCAGCACCCGGCAGCATTACTGCTGCAGAAGATGCCGCGGTCGCCGGTGTCCGTACCTGCGGAAGATGCCCCGCCGTTTCTGGACGGGCCGGAGTGGCACGTCACCGATCTGGATGGGGTGCTGGGCCTCCTGGTGGATTACATGGTGACGACAGCCACTCGTCCGCAACCCATCCTCGCCGTGGGCAACGCTTTGTGCGCGTTGGGAGCATTGATGGGGCGTCGCTACCGCACCGAGACCGACGTTCGCAGCAATCTCTACGTGGTGGGTGTCGCCGACAGCGGGTCCGGCAAGAACCACAGCCGGGAGGTGGTCATCGACCTGCTGTTCCGCGCCGGACTGAAGAAATTCCTGGGTGGCAACCGCATCGCCTCTGGCGCGGGTCTGCTGCGGGCCATTCACGACCACCCGGCCATCCTGTTCCAGCAGGACGAATTCGGCATGTTCCTCCAGGCCGCCGCCGACCGCAAACGCAGCCCCAAGCATATCACCGACATCCTGGACCTGATGACGGAATTATACTCTTCGTCATCAACCGTTTTCCTGGGTCCGGAATATGCCATGCCGGACAAAAAGGGTCGTCAGGACATCAACCAGCCCTGCCTGTGCATCTACGGCACCACCACGCCAACGCTCTTCTGGTCGGCCCTGAAAAGTGCAAACGTCACCGATGGATCCTTGGCTCGTTTTCTGATTATGAAAACTCAAGATGATTACCCGGAAACCAATGGTGCAGGAGCGTTGCGCGAACCGTCCGAAGAACTTGTCGCCGCATTGGCCATCATCGCCCAAAACGGCAGTTCAGGAGAAGGCAATGTGCAAGGTACGACTACCGGTCCGGAGACTGCCGTCGATCCGCAGGTGGTGCCCATGCTGCCGGATGCGTGGGAGCGGTTCTCTGCCCTGAACCGACAGGTCACCGCTCTGCTGCGCCGCACGCGGGGCAGCCAGTTCTCGCCCATCCTGGCGCGAGCCTGGGAGAACGCCGCCAAGGTGGCCCTGATCCGGGCAGTTTCCGCCGATCCCGTACATCCGGTGATCCGGGACGCGGACGCCCTTTGGGCCATCGCTCTGGTGCGGTACAGCATCAACACCTTCATCGCCGATGTGGAACGGTTCGTCGCCGACAACCAGACCGAGCAAAATCACAAGCGCGTGTTGGGCATCATCCAGGGCACGGGCAGCAAAGGCATCACCCAGCGCGATCTCTCCCGGCGCACCCAGTTCATGGATCGGCGCCAGCGGCAGGAAGTGATCCAGTCCCTCCTGGATGGAGGGCAGATCGTGGGCGAGTCGCGCCCCAGTCGGACCCAGCCATCGCTGGTCTATCGGGTTCCATGACCCCAAAAAAATATCCGGCAAATCCGTCACACCCATCCAGCGGACGGATTTGCCGGCATAACATCATGAAAATAAATAAAAACATCCAAATTCGGCAGGCGTCAACCGTAGGAGAAAAAAAGAAAGAAGTAACTATCTATATCTATACTATATATATAAAGGGCTTTTTTACCAGAGGCTGACACATTGACGGATAGTTGTTTCTTTTCTTGTTTCAAATAGATATATGACCAGAAAACGTCATCCCGGCTGGTTTGACGGATTGCACGCACCAAATATCCGCAGAGCGACGGATCAGGGATCGCCCCCCCTCTCCATCGCCCTCACCAAATTTCACCCAGAGGAGTGAGGACGATGACCGTTTCCCGAACCGCGCCGCAGTGCGCACCCCATCAACCCAAGCCGGAACATTCCGGCGCAACCGCCATCCTTGCCCTGGACCTCGGAACCAAAACCGGCTGGGCCCTGCGGCAGGCGGACGGCACCATCACCAGCGGCACGGTGGAGTTCAAGCCGGGCCGTTTCGAGGGAGGCGGCATGCGCTACCTTCGGTTCAAACAGTGGCTCGATGAGGTGCGCAGCTTTGCTCATCCCATCGGTGGCATCTTCGTGGAGGAGGTACGGGCTCATGCCGGGGTGACGGCTGCCCAGATGTACGGCGGGTTCCTTGCGCACCTCACGGCCTGGGCGGAATTCCATGCCATCCCGTACTGCGGTGTGCCGGTTGGCACCGTCAAGAGGGCTGCCACGGGCAAGGGCAACGCATCCAAGGCGGAAGTGATTGAGGCGATGCGCCGGAAAGGTCATGCCCCGGTCGACGACAACGCCGCAGACGCCCTGGCCATACTCCACTGGGCCATCGACGAGGAGGTGGTGAAATGATCGGCGCACCACACCCCCCGCGCTCCTGCTTGGCACGATTCATCCCGGACCGGATGGACGTGGAGCAGAAAAAACGTGATGGCTGGCTCGACCACGGCATCCTGGTGGTGGCCGCGAACGATCCCAGGCTGGGCTGGCCGGAACGGGAGATGATCCAGCATCTGGCTCGAAAGA
>PDZX01000086.1 GCA_002753185.1 Magnetococcales bacterium WMHbin3 | reverse complement strand
GCAACCCCCATGGCGTCAAGCGATGCAGACCATTCTGGTGACCGGAGCCGGCGGCTTTCTCGGCAGCCATCTGGCCGACCGATTTTTGGATGGCGGTTGGCAGCCCGTTTTATGGGCGCGCCGGCCCACCCCCTCGCTGCTGGAACAACAGGCACGCGGCGCAGCGCTGTGTTTGGCTTCCGGGATGACGCCGGAGCGCTGGATGGACGCGCTGACGGAAGCGGAGATCGTGGTGCATTGCGCCGGCGTCACCCACGGGCCGGGAGAAGAGCGCTATCGGGAGGGGAATGAACGGCTGACCCGTCGGATTCTGCAATCCCTCCGACCCGGCCAGAGGGTGATCCTGATCGGCTCCCAGGCGGCGGCGGGACCGGGCCGGATCGATGCCCCCAGAAAGATGGGGGAAACGCCTGCCCCGGTCAGTTGTTACGGACGCTCCAAGCTGGCCGCCGAGCAGGAGATGGAACGATGGGGGGAGTCCGTCATCCTGCGTTTCTGCGCCCTGTATGGCCCGCGCGACCGGGGGTTTTTGCCGATGTTCCAGGCCGCGTTGCAAGGTTTTTTCTTCCGGCTGGGACGGGAAGAACAATGGCTGCAACTGTTGGACGCGGGCAGCGCGGCGCAAGCGGTATTGACGGCTTGTTCCATGCCCCTTGATCCAGGCCCCTGGTTCGTCGCGCCGTCGCAACCGGTCTCCATGACCCAATTGCGGGAGGCATTGGCCGCTGCCGTGGGACGCAGCGCCTTGCGCGACATCCGGGTGCCCCCCGCCTTGGCCGGGGCGCTCGCCCAGGTGATCGGCCAGGGAGCGCGCCTGACCGGCGCGACCCCCTTCCTGACCCCGGAACGGCTGCCGGATTTTTTGCAACCGGGCTGGTGTTGCGATGCCGCGCCCTTTGCCGAGGCCAGCGGCTGGCGACCGGAGGCGAGCCTGGCGAATGGGACCTGCGCGACCCTGGCATGGTATCGGCAGGCCGGGTGGTTGCGGTGACCGATTTTCTGTTCACCAATTTGATGCCGTTGGCGTTTTTTTTCCTCCTGGTCTTTTTGACCTGCGGCAGGCCGCGTTGCGCCACCCTCCTGACCCTGCTGATCGCCGGGGCGATGGTGGTCGCCAACGAGGTTCTTCTCACCTTGGTCCATACCCCGCTGATGCCGGAGTATCTGCTGGTGGTGGGGGATCTGTTCCGCCATTTCGACATTTACTGGCGCACCGTACACGGCTTCGGCTGGATGGTGGCGGGTTTTTTCGTCATCCTTGGTTTCGGCATGGCCGTGGCGCGCCGCGAACCGGAAAGGTTGCCGGCAGGCCCACTGGCCATGCTGTTGCGCGGCGTGGGGGTGGGCGTTCTGCTCGGGTGCGGATTGCTTGTTCTCCAGTCGGACTCCTGGTCGCCCATCGATCCCGACGACCTGCCCGCCGCTGTGCGCTCCCAGGGGGTATTCGGTTTTTTCACGCGCATGCTGCCCGGTCTGAACTGGCCCGCGCGCCATCTGATAAGCGCATCTCCCCCGGCATGGCATGGCCCGCGTCCGGACATTCTCGTCATCCAGAGCGAATCTCTTTTTGATATCGAAACCATGCCTCTTGAGATACCACAAGAAACTTTTAAAAATATTAAAAAAATACGTCAGGAGTCCGCCTGGCATGGCCCCCTCGGCGTGCCCGCCTGGGGGGCCAACACCTATCGCACCGAGTTCTCCTTTCTGACCGGGCTGCCCATGGCCTTTGTCCATCCCTCCGGCTACCACCCTTACGCCACCCTGACCCGCCAACCGGTCCACTCCCTGGCCAGGGCGCTTGTCGGACTGGGGTACCGCGCCATCGGCATCACGGCGGCCCCGGCCACGTTTTTAAATACCGATCCGGCATGGCGTAACATGGGTTTTTCCACCATCATCGGCGCGGAGGAATTTCCCGAATCCGGACGGGTGGCGGGGTATCCCTCGGATCGGCAGTTGACCGAGCGTATTGTCACCATTCTTGGCCAGGCCGAGGAGCCGCTATTTTTGTTCGTGACCACCATGGAGAACCACCATCACGCACCGGAGCAGGAACACCGCTTCGACAACGCCTGGCCGGGGCGTCTGAGCGAGGCAACCGGGGCCGTTTTCGCCCATTATCTCGGTCATGCCGATCAAGCCGATGGGATGCTCGGAGAGTTGACCTCCTTTCTCCGGGAGCGCGGACGTCCGGCGGTATTGGTCTTTTACGGCGACCATCCACCGCCTTTGCTGCCCCTTTACCGGGAGCTGAACCGGACGCCAACCGACACCTTTTTCCTGATTTGGAGCACGCCATCGGCTGTCACGCACCGCGAGGGAAAAGCGGAAGTTTGGAGCCTGGCCGCCAGCATCCTTGCAACCGCCGGGCTGCCGTTGGATGCCCATTTCCGGCAGGTGGCGGCATTGGCGGCGCGTTGCGGGCAAGGCTTCGCCACCTGCCGGTTGACAATCGACGAAAAAAACCGCTATCGTGAAGCCAGTCTGGAGGGGGTTTTCGGAATCCTGCAACAACATTGAAAAAAATCCATGGCACATCCCGACATCCGCATTGAGCCGGTGCGAGGCCGTGCGTTGACACGGGAGTTTCTCGACCTGCCTGATCAACTCTACGCCGGGGATGCGGGTTGGATCTCTCCAATGCGCGCCCTGGTCGCCCGGCGTTTGGATCGCAAGCGCCATCCCTTTTACGACCACGGTGAGGCGGAGTTCTGGATCGCCCGGCGCAATGGCAAAACAATCGGTCGCATCAGCGGCCAGATCAACCGGCTGCATCTGGCCACCCACGACGATGGTTGCGGTCACTTCGGCCATCTGGACGCCGGGGACGACCCGGCAGCGGTAGCGGCTTTGCTGACCACCGTGGAGGATTGGGCCAGGGAGCGGGGCATGCGACAATTGGCCGGCCCGTTCAATCTTTCCATCAACGAAGAACTGGGCGTGCCGGTGGAGGGGTTCGACCTGCCGGATTGCCTGCTGATGCCCCATGGCCGACCCGGCATGGCGGGCCAATTGGAGGCGTGCGGCTATCGGGTCGCCCATGCCCTGGTTTCCTGCCGGCTGGATCTGACAAGGCCCTTGCCCACGGGCATCCTGTCGCTTGCCGCGCGGACGACCGACCTTCCGGAAATCGTGGTGGAGCGGATTCCCGCCTCGGCCATGCTCGCCAATGGGGAAAGAATGCGGCGGATGTTCAACGATGCCTGGTCGGGCAACTGGGGCTTTGTGCCGGTCACCGCGCGGGAGCAGCGGGGGATGTTGACGGATACCCTCCTGTTCTGGGATCGCATGCAGGTTCTGGTGGCCACGGTCGCTGGCGAGGATGTCGGTTTTGTGGTCGTCATTCCGGACCTGAACGAGGCCATGGAGGGATTGGGAGGCCGTTTGTGGCCCTGGGGATGGCTGCGTTTTTTGTGGCGGGCGCGGGTGCGGGGATTGACCCGCGCCCGGTTTTTGTTGAGTGGGATCGTCCGGCGGCATCACGGCACCACCCTGGCCCCCGCCGCCTTGTTGCGGATGCTGCACGAATTGCATACCATCGGCGCATCGGGATACCGTTCCCTGGAGTTGGGCTGGATTCTGGAAAGCAACCGCCCGTTCATGGCCCTGCTGCGCCGGGCAGGGCTGCCCCCCTCGCGCCGCTTCCACATCTATCGGAAATCGCTATGACATGACCGCAACCGACATCACCCACGAGGCAGTACGCCAAGCCCTGGCGCGCGGCTGCTCGCGCCCGCCCGAAACGATCGACATGGAACGCACCTTCGCCGAAAACGATTTCGATTCGGTCGATCTGCTCGCCATCGTCTTCGAACTGACAGATGCCTTCGATATCATGATTCCCAGCGATGCGATGGATGCACTATTGCGCAGCACCGATGGCCAGCAGCCCAGACTGAACGCCCTGATTCCGCTGCTTGCTTCCTTGCGCCATCCCGCCGCCCCATGAGCAGCCGACCGGACGCACAGCGGGTGGTGATCACCGGCATGGGCGCGCTCTCCTCCCTGGGGACGACCGCCATGGAAAACTGGGAGGCGATGCAGGCCGGTCGCTGCGGAATCCGCCTTCTGGAGACGATCGATCCGACCACTCTTTGTCTCCCTCCGAACGCTTCGCTGCAGATCGGCAGTCTGGCCCCCTTGTCGGCCATCGATTGGGCGCAACATTTCACGGAGGCCGAACTGCGGCAACGGGATCCGGTCACCCGCATGGCCGTGGTCGCCGCAAGGGAGGCATGGCGCAACGCCGGCTTGAGCGCCCCCCTGGAGCGATCGCACCATTGCGGGGTGATCCTGGGAACCAGCGCCGGCGGGGCGCATACCCAGGCCACTGCCCTGCAACGGCTGTTGCTCGAAGGACGCGCCACGATTCATCCCCTCACGATCCCGCGCGGCATGCCCAGCGCCGTCGCCAGCCATGTCGCCGCGGCACTGGGGGCGGGCGGGGTCTCGTTCGTGGTCAACAGCGCCTGTGCCTCGGCCACCCATGCCCTGGGAGTGGCCACCGGGATGATCCGCGCCGGGATGCTGGAAAGTGCCGTGGCCGGTGGCGCCGAGGCATCGCTGACCTACTGGGAGCTGAAGGGATGGGAGGCGTTGCGGGTCACCTCCCCCGACTGGTGTCGTCCGTTCAGCACGGGCCGCCAGGGGATGGTGCTGGGCGAAGGGGCGGCAATGTTCGTGCTGGAACGACTGGATCGGGCCAGGGCGCGCGGCGCCCCGCTCTGGTGCGAAATCGAGGGGTTCGGCTGTACCACGGATCGCGACGCCGATCTGTTGCAACCCGATCCGGAGGGCATCGCCCACGCCATGGCCGCAGCGTTGGGGGATGCGGAACTCCGGAAAGAGGCCATCGACCTGATCCAGGCCCACGGCACCGGCACGGTGTGGAACGACCGCCAGGAGAGTCTGGCGATTCACGGCCTGTTTGGCGAACTGACGCAAAAGATCGCCGTTTCCGCCGCCAAATCATTGCTCGGTCACACCCTGGGGGCAAGCGGTGCGCTGGAACTGATTCCCGCCATCATGGCGCTGGCCACTGGCATCCTCGCCCCCACCATCCACCATCTCGGCCCGGATCCGGAGTGCGATCTGAACGTGACGCCTGACCGGGCGGTGTCGCGTCCGGTTCGCCATGCCCTCAAGAACAGCATCGCCTTCGGCGGCATCAACGCCGTGCTGCTGATCGGCGCCGTTGCCTGAGGGCGGCATGAAAAATCCGCTCAACTCCGTGCGCTGGATGCACAACTTCCTGTTTCCCACCCATCGGGAGGTGACCACCGCCTGGGGTTGCATCGCCATCCTGGCGATGATTTCCTGGATCCATTTCGCTCCGGATTCCTTGCGGCAAAACCTGCAATTCGACCGTCGGGCCGTGTTGGACGGGGAGTGGTATCGGCTGGCGACCTGTCATTTCGTCCACCTGAGCTTCGAGCATTTCGCGCACGTGGTGTGGCCGTTCCTGGTGGTGGGTCTGGTCTACGAATCAGGAGGCGGTCTGGCACGCATGTTGCGGATCGTGAATGTCCTGGCGCTCTCCGCACTGTCGATCACTGCGGCATTGTGGTGGGGCCATCCGGAGATCGGGCGCTATACCGGTCTTTCCGGCCCCAGTTACGCCCTGGCGGCGCTGGTCTTCTTCGACTGGTACCGGGCGACCGGACGGAAGATCTTTCTGCTGTTTTTCCCGGTTTATGTCGGGCGGATCCTCGCGGGGCACGAGTGGTATCACGACGCGGAATTCACCACCGCCTGGTGGGCGCACGGGGTGGGTCTGGCCACCGGCGTGGCCTGGCTGGCGCTGGAGGCCTGGCTGCGGCACAAGGGCCATTGGCGACTGCTGCATCTGTTGGGCGACACCACGATTGTGGAAAAGCAAACAGCGCCCGATCAATCCACTCTGTCCTGATCGTGTATGGGTGGCACGTCGGGAACCCGGGAGAGGGCTTGATGGAACAGGGCCAGATCCCCACGCATGGCCCGGTCACGCAGCAGCCTTTCGGTGTCCAGGGCCGACACCTTCTCCGCGATGGCGGTCACGAACAGCTGGTTCATGGAGGCGTTTTCATCCCTGGCGAGACGCCGAGCCGCCTCCAACAACGAATCGGGCAATCGTAAGGCATATTGGCTCATCCCGTGGACTCTCTGTAACCGTAACTTTGAAGCCTCTGGTAAAGGCATGCCGATGTGATCGAGCATGGATCATATCGCATTTGATATCACGATGCTGCGTGACTGTCACCTCTTTTTTTGCCTTGTGCTGTCGGGCGCTTTCGCGAATGTGAAAAAGTGAGGCTTTCTTGACCTGAATCAATTTTATTGCGTTGCCAGTTTGGTAATATTGACTGCTGAAATAGATCGAAAAACAATTATGAATGAAAGGTAATATTTATGTGAAAACTTCATCACAAATTCACTCCGCGCCTTTGTTCGATTTGGGTGGCAAGACCTCCGGCCCGCTCGCCTGGCCCCTGGAGCCGCGTTTGATGTTCGATGGCGCGGGTGCGGCCACGCTGGAGGTGGTTTATGTGGATGCGGATCATGTGGCGGAACTGGCGAAATTGGAATCCCTGATCCGTCCAGGGGTCGAGGTGGTGCGTGTCGCGGGGGAACGGGACGGCTGGCATGCCATGGCTGCGGATCTGCAAGGCCGCTCCGGGTTGACCGCCATCCATGTGGTGGGTCATGGGGCCGCAGGCCGGATGACCATGGGCAACGCCACCCTCGATGCGGATGCTTTGGAAACCCACGCCGAAGATCTGGCCACCATCGGACGGGCATTGACCAAAGAAGGCGATCTGCTCCTTTACGGCTGTGACGTGGGGCGAGGTGAAGCCGGTCGCATCCTGGTGGACAACCTGGCCCGCCTGACCGGCGCGGACGTGGCGGCCTCCATCGACCCGACCGGCGCCACCAGATTGGGCGGCAACTGGAGTCTGGAGCGCACCAGTGGTCCCATCGAGTCGGCGCCGTTGCTGGTGCGCTCCGATGTTTATGACCATCTGCTGCCGAACGTCACGTTCGATTTCGAAAATGGCGGTACCAATTTTGATAATTTCGGAAGTTACACTTTTACGGGGGATGACACCACTTCCCAAGTGACCCTGGCCGGGACGGCCTCCAATATTTTCAAAGACACCTCCGCCGGTGACGGCATCACGGATGCCAACATTCCGATGACGGGCTGGTATCCCAAATTCGGCTTTGCCGCAGCCAACAACAACGAAAGCAAAGTCACGGTCACGCCGGTAGGGGCGGGGGTCACTTTCAATGTATCCTCCATCGGCATTGCCAACATGACGGCGGCTGCACAGGACGCCAGCGACAACAGGACGTTCACGATCACGCCCTATACCGCTGGCGGCGCGGAGACGACCATCTCGTCGGGTGTCCTCACCTACTGGCATGGCACCACCCTGACGCCGAGCTGGAGCAATCTGACCAAATTCGAAATCACCGGCGACCAGAATTTCGCCGTGGCCATCGATACCCTGGTGACCACTTTCAACGCGGCGGACACCACCGCGCCGCGCATCACCTCCATCGTGCGGCAAGACCCGGCCACCGCTACTACGGATGCTGATTCACTGAAGTGGCGGGTGACCTTCGACGAGACGGTCTACAAAGTCACCACCGGCGATTTCAGCGTCTCCGGAACCACCGCCACGGTGACCAATGTCTCCTCGGCGGGAGGTAACGCCTACGACGTCACGGTCTCCGGCGGGGATCTGGCCAATTTGAACGGCACGGCGACCCTCGCCATTTCCGGCGCCCAGGATATCGTCGATGCCGCCAACAACGCCCTGGCCAACACCACCCCGACCGGCACCAACAACGCCACCTACACCATGGCCAACTACCGCGTCACCTCCGATGGCGGCAGCAGCACCGCCAGCGTCTCCGTGGCGGAAAACGGGACCAGCGTCACCACGGTCACCACCAGCGCCACCACCCAGACCTTTTCCATCGACAGTGGCGCGGATGCCGCGCTGTTTTCCATCGACGCCTCCAGCGGCATCCTGACCTTCAAGAGTTCACCGAACTACGAAAGCCCGACGGACGCCAACGGCGACAATCAATACATCGTGGTGGTCAAGGCCGTGGACAGCAGTGCCAACAGCGCCACCCAGACCATCACCGTCAGCGTGACCAACGTCAACGAAACCCCGTCGCTCACCTCCAGCGCCAGTTTCAGCGTCGCCGAAAACACCACCGCTATCACCACGCTCACCTCCACCGATCCGGAAAGCGACTCCCGCACCTACACCTTGACCGCCGGGGACGATGTCGGCCTCTTCGCCCTGGACGCCAGCACCGGCGTGTTGAGTTTCAAAAGTGCTCCAAACTATGAAAGCCCCCTGGACGCCAACACGGACAACAAGTACGAACTGGTGGTCAAGGCCACCGACAGCAACGGCGCCAGCACCACGCAGGCCGTCACCGTTACCGTCACCAACGTCAAGGAATCGACTCTCTCCATCACCTCCAACGGCGGCAGGAGGATCACGTATATCAATATGCAGGAGACTATCACCGATGTGACCACCGTCACCAGTTCCGACTCCGAGGGGGCAACCCGCGTCTATGCCATCGACGGAGGCGTACATGCCGATCTCTTCACCATCGACGCCAGCAGCGGAAAACTTTCATTCAAGAACAGACCGGACTATGAAAATCCATGGGATAAAGACAAAGAGAACCGTTACGTAGCTGAGGTCAAAGTCACGGATAGCAGTGGCGCCGTTGCCTACCAAACAATCGTAATCCGCATCACCGATAAAGTCGAAACGCCACCATTGGTAAATATTAAAGGTTCGTTTATTGGTAGATTATATAAAGATGAATCTTTATATGGATATGAAATACGCATAGATGTAACCCCTCAGGACACTACGCCTGACAAACTTAAGCTAGACATTACGCTAATAGGAGGAGTTAATGGTGATTGGTCTACATTGGACTCTACAATAAACCCAAATGTTGTGAATGTTTATCTTCAGGTAGGATTAAAGAAAGCAGTTAACCAAAGATCTGCGCGGGCGGTATTTTCCGTGGACGATGGCTCAAGTTTGGTGTTTGTACCAATGGATTTACTTGTTCCAAGTATGACTGAACTGAATGCGAGTAAATCCGTGGCCCTTAGCACAACCATAACCACAAAGGCTGCCCCTGCACTGCAACAGAACGAGAAAGATTTAATTGCCGCAATCAAAACTAATCTCGCGCAATCCAATCCCAATAATATTCAGGTTGCAAACAGACAACTCTCTATTGGCAGTACTCTGCAAATTAATTCTAACTATAAGTCTAACTCCTCCTATAATAGCGCCCTGGACGGCTGGGACGCCGCCACCTTCACCCTCATGGGCGCTGCCGCCGTGTGGGCGCGTAATGCCCGCAAGCCGTCCGCCCGGCCATTGAAGCCCTGATCATTTCACTCCAACTGACCTATCGAGTCCATCCCCATGAAACCGTTTCCCAAGGTCGCATCGACCGTACTTCTGCTTTTGGCGCTGACCGGCTGCGCCGTCAAGCCCCGCCCGTTTTCCCCGGAGGAGAATCAGCAGCGCGGCGACCAGGATCGCAAGCAGCTCTTCGGCGAGATCGAACCGCTGACCGGCCCGGTGGACCTGCCCACCGCCCTGCGCCGCGCCTTGCGCTACAACCTGGAAACGCGGGTGGCCCTGGCGGAACAGGCGGCGGCGACCGGTCAGTTCAAGGCCGATCTGTGGAGCCTGGCCCCCCAGGCCAACCTGAGCCAGAGCGCCCGCATCCGGAACAATCAGAACAGCTCCGTCAACCACTCGGAAAAGGCCGGCACCAACGGTGAGGATCCCACCTACAGCGCCCCCCGCGAAAGCGTGTTCGGCGAATTCCGCATGCTCTACAACCTGCTCGATTTCGGCATCTCCTATCTGAACGCCCGGCAATCCGGGAACCAGCGCTTCGTCGCCGAGGAGCGCCGCCGCAAGGCGGTGCAAAACCTCATGCGCGACGTGCGCGAGGCCTATTGGCAGGCCGTGGCCGCCGAACGCACCCGGCTGCGCATCGACCCGTTGCAGGGACAACTGGATCAGGCGCGCAAGTCGGCCATGACCGCCCAGCAAACCGGGGTGCAAAAACCCCTGGACGCCTTGCGCTTTCGCCTGCTGCTGGTGGATGCCTCGGATCAGATCAACCAGATCCGCACCCAGATCACCGCCGCGCGCATCCGGCTGGCCTATCTGATCCATCTGCCCCCCGGAGCCGATTTCCAGGTGGTACTCCCGGCGGTGGAAAACCTGGAAATCCCCAGGGAACTGCGTTCCATGACCACCCTGGAGAGTTTCGCCATGGTCCTGCGCCCGGAGTTGCGGGAGTTGGGCTATCAAAAACGGATCAGCACGGACGACATCCACAAAAGCTGGGTGCGCCTCTTCCCCGGCATCGAGCTGAGCAGCGGTTTCAGTTGGGACAGCAACCCCTACCTGACCAACCAGAACTGGGTGGAAAGCAATATCCGCCTGACCTGGAACGTGGTCAATCTCTTCTCCGGCTCCTCCATGATCAACGCCGCCGAGACCAAGGACAAGGTCGTGGAGATGCGCCGGCTCGCCATCACCGCGCTGGTGCTCTCCCAGATTCATGGCGCCTACAAGGAACTGGAGGCCGAAACCAACTCCTGGCATTCGGCGCAAGAACGCAGCGCCATCATGGCGGAAATTGTGGACAAGACGCGGGTCCTGGCCCCCACCGAGGAGGGCGGCCAGGTGCAGGTGATCAAAACCCAAATCGAGGCCGGGGTGGCCGACCTGCAACGGGACATGGCCTATGCCCGGCTGCAATCCTCCTATGGACGGCTGCTCAACGCGGTGGGGGACGATCCGGATGCGGAAGAACCAAAACCGGCGAAATAACCCCTGGCTGGCCGTCCTGATCGGGCTGTTGACGCCCTCCCTGGCGCTGACCGGGGAGGAGGCGGGCGGTCATCAGGTCCGTTTCCTGCTGGACTCGCCCCACACCGCCACCCTGTCCGGCCAGACCCAGCAGCGCATCGTCGAGATGCCCACCCGGCTGGGCACCCGCTTTCGCAAGGGCGCGCCCCTGGTGGTCTTCGACTGCGCCGCGCAACGGGCGCGTTTGAAGGAAACGCAGGCCGAACTGGCCGCCGCGCGCGTCACCCTGGAGACCAAACGCGCCCTGGCCAAGCTCAATTCCGCCGGACAAATGGAGCTGTCCCAGGCCGCAGTCCAGGTACAACGCGGCGAGGCCCTGGTCGAGGGGGCCAACGTGGAGATCGCCCGCTGCCAGATCAACGCCCCCTTCGATGGCCGGGTGGTGGAACTGCGCGCCCGGCCCCACGAGACCATCAAGCCGGGCGAACCGTTGTTGACCATCCTCAACGACGGTCAACTGGAGATCGAAATGGTCATCCCCTCGGCTTGGCTCGCCTGGCTCAAGAGCGGAACCCCGTTCACCATCACCGTGGACGAAACCGGCAAGACCCTGCCGGCGCGCGTGGAGTCCCTCAACGCCCGCATCGACCCGGTGAGCCACACCATCAAGGTGGCGGGACCTGCCGATGGCGAGACGGGCGAGCTGGTGGCGGGCATGAGCGGCATGGCCCGCTTCTCTCCGTGATCGTCTTGCCGGAAGAGGCCCTGGCGCTGACGGAAATCCATGCCTCGCTGCGCCGTTCCGAGACCCTGCCAGCCCTGCATTATCGCGTGTTGCACGCCATTCATCCCCTGGTTCCCCACGATCAGGCCGTGTTGCTTGAGTGGCGGCGCGGCAAGGCGCGCATGGTGGCCGCCTCCAACATCGCCGCGCCGGATCGCAAGGCGCCGCAAGTGATCCTGTTGGAGCGGCTGGCCACCGCGCTGCTTGGCGCGGGTCTGGACGCGCAACCGCTCGATTTGTCCTCTGCAACCCTGCCGAAAGAAGTGGAAAAACTCTGGCGGGAACTGGAAACACCGCCGCTTTTATGGGTTTCCTTGCCGCTTCCGGAAGGCGGCTGGCAGGGCGGGATGTTCCTGATGCGTCTTGCGGCCCCCTGGAGTGCGCGGGATCTGGCGATCCTGGCCCTGCATGCCGAAGTGGCCGCCGAAGCGTGGCGCGGATGGCCATGCCGCAAGCGGCCAATCGGGCCGGGCTGGCGGCATGTAGCCATCATCGTCGGATTGCTGGTGGCGTCGTTGGCGCTGCCGGTCACACAGAGCGCCCTGGCCCCGGTGCGCATCGTGGCCCGGCAACCGGAGGTGGTGACCGCGCCCATCGACGGGGTGATCCGCGCGGTACGGGTGCAACCGGGCTTGCAGGTACAACCCGGCACGCTCCTGTTCACCCTGGACGAAACCGAATTGCGCGGGCAGCACCAGGTGGCCATGGAGGAGTGGCGGGTGGCCAGGGCGGAATACGACCAGGACGCGCAAAAATCGGTGCGTGACCCGGAAAGCAGCGCCCGCCTGGCCCTGTTGTCCGCCAAGGAACAGTTGCAACGCATCCGGGCCGAATATGCCAAACAGCGGCTGGAACAGGTGGAGGTGACGGCGCGCCGGGCCGGGGTGGTGGTGCTCGACGATGTGGATGGCCTGATCGGCAAGCCGATGAAAACCGGCGAAAAAATCATGGAAATCGCCGATCCCGAACAGGTGGAGGCGCGCATCCTGCTGCCAGTGGCCGATGCCATCGTCCTGACCACGGGGGGCGAGGTCACGCTGTTTCTGGACGCGGCCCCGTTGGATCCGGTGCAAGCGCGCATCCGTCAAATCAACTACGAGGCCGAAAAGAGTCCGCAAGGCCATCTCGTCTTCCGGGTGGTGGCCGATCTCCCCAATGGGGCCACCCTGCAACTGGGCTGGTCCGGTACGGCCAAGCTGCACGGGCAACGGGTGGCGCTGGCCTTCCAGTTGTTGCGCCGTCCCCTGACCGCCCTGCGTCAGTATCTGGGGTGGTGAGATGACGCCTGCCGCCTGGCCCGCCTTGCGTCTGGACCTGGAACTGATTCCCGGCACGCCGGATCATGCGGGCGCCCCCACCTGGATTCTGGTGGACCCGCTGCGCAACCGCCATTTCCATCTGGGAAGAGTGGCCATGGAGATCCTGCGCCTGTGGGATCTGGGCCACCCGGAGGCCATCGCCGCCCAGATTGCCCGCACCTCGGCCCTGCGCCCCGTGGCTGCGGATTTTGTCAATTTGCTGAAATTTCTGGTCACCAATGAACTCATCGTGCGCGCCACGCCGGATCCGCCCCCGCACCTGTCGGCGCGCTGGCGGCAACGGCAGCGCCCCGGCTACTGGTTGACCTGGTTGTTGCACCATTATCTGTTCTTTCGCATCCCGCTCGTAAGTCCCGAACGTTTTCTGACCTGGCTCGCCCCCTGGGTGACGTCCTGGTTTCATTCGGCAATCCCGCTGCTGATTGCCCTGGTCTGGCTGACCGGGGGGGGGTTGGTGGCGCGGCAATGGGAGATGTTTCTGGCCACATTTCCCTATTTCAGCTTTGGCGAGGGAATGGCGGGTCTGGCCGTGGCGCTGCTGCTGCTGAAAAGCGCCCACGAACTGGGCCATGCCTGCGCCGCCCATCGCCATGGCGTGACGGTGCCGACCATGGGGGTGGCTTTTCTGGTGATGTGGCCGATGATGTATACCGACGTGACGCAAACCTGGCGGCTGACCGAGCGTCGCAAGCGCCTGGTGATCGGATGCGCGGGGATGGTGGTGGAACTGGCCATTGGCGGGATCGCCCTGCTGGCCTGGAGTTTCCTCTCCCCGGGTCCGGCGCGCGGGCTGGCCTTTTTTCTGGCCACCGCCGCCATGCTGGGCACCTTGACGATCAACATCAGCCCGTTCATGCGCTTCGACGGTTATTATCTGCTCTCCGACTGGCTGGGGATTCCCAATCTCCACGAACGCGCCTTTGCCCTGGGACGCTGGCGGCTGCGCGAGATGTTGTTCGGCATCGGCGCCCCCCCTCCGGAGGCCATGCGCCCGCGCCTGCGAAACGGCCTGATCCTGCTGGCATGGACCACCTGGCTTTATCGTTTTTTATTGTTTATCGGCATCGCCGTTCTGGTCTATCATTTTTTCTTCAAGATCCTTGGGGTTTTATTATTTGCCGTGGAGATCGGCTGGTTCGTCGCCCGTCCGCTGCTGCATGAACTGCGGGCGTGGCGCGGCTTGCCGATCCGTTTCAATGCGGCCTTGTCACGCACCCTGCTGGTGGTACTGGCCGGTCTGGCCTGGATGATCGTGCCCTGGGAGGACGAAATCACCCTGCCGGCCCTGCATCGCAGCCATCGACAGTGGGAGGTGCATGCCCCGGTGGCGGCCCGGGTGGTCAAGGTGGAGACGCGGACGGGTGCGGCGGTGGAAGCCGGTGCGCCATTGCTGCAACTCGCCTCCCCGGCGTGGGACCAGGAGGAACATGAATTGCAACTCGCGGTCACCATCGCCAGCATCCGGCTGGAACAGGGGGAACTGGGCGGCAAGGGCGGTCGGGAGCAGGTGGCGGTATTGCGTCAGACACACAAAAGCGCGCTCACGGCCCTGGAGTCGCACCGTCAGCGCCAGCAACTGCTGACCCTGACCGCGCCATGGCCGGGAATCGTGGCCGAATGGGACGACACCCTGGAACCGGGACGCCGGGTCACCCCGCACCTCACCCTGGGCCGACTGCGCTCCCGCGCCAGCGAGGTGGTGGGGGTGGTGGGGCAGGAGCACCGTCACCGGTTGGAACCCGGACGCGCGGGGCGCTTTCTGCCCGACGACCCGACGCGTCCCGGCTTTGGTGTGCATCTCGCCGGGGTCATGACCTGGGACCAGAAACAGCTTTTCCTGCCCTATTTTGCCATGGAAAACGGCGGTCCCATCGCGGTGCGCGCCGGAACGCGCGGCGAGATCCTCCCCGAACAACCGGTCTGGCCGATCACCCTGACCGTGGACGACGACCTGCCGGCGCCCGGTCAGGTCACCACGGGTGTTGCGGTCGTTCAGGCACCGCCAACCTCCCGGTTGCTCCGCTGGGCGCGACAGGCCTGGGTGCTGCTGCTGCGGGAAAGCGGATTTTGAATTCCCCCCCACCGCACCTTTCCCTTGCCAAACGAGGCTGATTGGTGAAATATCAGGAAAAGTCACAAAGAACACGAGGAGATGCGCCCATGAAAAAACGCCGACTGATCACCTTCGACTGGGCATTGAAACGGCTATTGCGCAGCAAGGCCAACTTCGAAGTGCTGGAAGGACTTTTGAGCGAGTGACGGATTTTCATCCTGTGGAATCAATTGCCCCATTGAGCGGGTTTCCTGGTATGATGTTCGGGAATTCATCAAAAAATTGAATGAAAATGGCCATGAACGCTACCGTTTGCCAACCGAGGCCGAATGGGAGTATGCGTGTCGCAGTGGCGGCAAGCCGGAAAAATTCTGCGGTGGCAATAATCTGGATAGCCTGGCTTGGCATAGCGAAAACGCCGACAAGCAAACCCATTCGGTGGGCGAAAAAGCGGCGAACAGTCTGGGAATCCATGACATGAGCGGCAACGTATACGAATGGGTGGCGGATTGGCATTGAGAGAGGTATTACACCAACGCCCCCAAAGAGAATCCGCAGGGGCCAGGCAAGGGATCCAGCCGGGTGGATCGCGGCGGCAGTTGGAGCAACGACCCGGTATTCCTGCGTTCCACCCTGCGCGGCAACCTCGCCCCTGGCGTTCGCAGATCTCGGCTGGGATTCCGTTTGGTGAGGATCAACTGATGCCATGGAATAATCTGCAATCCATGCGAATTGGGGATATAACGTGACAGATTTGGCCCAGCCACATGACCGACTGTTCAAGGCTCTGGTTTCCCACCCGGAAACCGCCGGTGCCCTGCTGCGTGAATACCTTCCCAAGGAAATCGTCGCCCTGCTTGCGCCGGGCAATCCCGAACCGGTGCCTGGAACGTTTGTCAGCCAGGAGTTGCAGCCTTACTACTCCGACATGCTGTTCTGTTCGAAAACCCTGAGCGGAAGGAGTCTTTTCTTTTACACCTTGATGGAGCACAAAAGCTATCCAGATCGCAAAGTCGGTTGGCAGCTTTTCCGGGGATGCAGCCGTTTCATGGATCAATATGAACGGAAAAACCCGGAATGGACCCTGCTTCCGGCCATCGTTCCTTTTGTCTTATATCATGGCGCGCAAACGTGGACAATCTCAAAAAATTTTTCTGAATTACTCGATGCGGATGATGCCCTGCGTCCCTGGCTTGTCAATTTCCCGTTCATCGTTTCAGACCTCGGCCCAATCCCTGATGACCGACTGGCGCGACATGCCCGTTTGAAAGCGGTCTTAATGGCGTTGAAGTACGGCACCCGCGATCCCAGGGAACAGATGGCCGCTATGGAAACCATCATTTCTGCCTTGATGGAAGCACCGGATCTTCTGATTCCTATTTTAACTTATCTTTTCGCAACCTTTCAACACCTGGACCAGGATGCCGTAGAAGGTATCGTTGTCCGAGTTTGTCCACAGGAGGCCATTAAAATGATGTCAGTCTTTGCACGTGAAATTGTTGAGCAGCACAAACATACTTGGCTGCAGGATGGCGAGCAGAAAGGCAGAGCCGAAACGCTGACGCGCCAATTGCAACGTCGTTTTGGTGCCGTCCCTGACTGGGCCAGTGAAAAGATCTCCAAGGCCACCTCCCAATCTTTGGAGGAGTGGAGTCTCCGTTTCGTAGATGCCCAGTCACTGGAAGATGTCTTCGCGGACAGGATGTGACGGCAGATTGGTTCGTGACTGCACTTGGTGACCAAGACGCATGGCCGACGAACGCACTCTCCATCGGCCTGCTGACACCGCGCGGAGAAAATTTGCCTGTGTCAGAAATGCGATGCATTTCAATCTGATACAGTCAGTGCCCGTTGCGTTTGCCTGCCGGGCGGGAATCGAACCATCTCTTGCTGCACTGCAACAAAAAAGCGGAGAATTCAGTTTGGAAATTGCCACTTGGTACGCCAATTAAACTTCAGAGTTTTTTCTCCATTTCCAAGCCGCCACCTCTGGCGGTTTTTTTGTCTCAAAAAATTCCAAATTTTTCAATAGTTAGCAAAAAACAGTTCGCAAACGGCCTTGGTGGGGTGCAGACCTTCGGGAATCGGAATTTCCCCTTTTTTCTCTCTCCTCGCCAGAATTCTCCGAAACCTGTGGACCAGGCCCCCCCTGGTCCACAGGTTTCGGACCAGGCTTTTTGTACGCAATTTCAAAGAATTAAATGATTTTCTAATATTCGACCAGTTCGAGAGTGCAGTTGGTTCGCCTCAAAAGCGAGTTCAATGGCAAACTCTGGTCCGTTTCGGGTTTCTGTCATATTTATTGAATTTAAGCGTGTTTTCGCACACAAAAATAGATAAAAAGAATTCCTTGTCTCGCATCACTTCCAGGACCTGAACGCCGCACGGTCGGCCTGTGCGCCACCCTGTTGCGCGCCTCCCTGGACTCCGCGTCCCACTTG
>PDZX01000085.1 GCA_002753185.1 Magnetococcales bacterium WMHbin3 | reverse complement strand
TGCCATGTGGTGGGGGTGATGGATCAAATCATCTGCGGAGGAAAGCACTGCGGGCGGTCAAGGAACAGCAAAATCTGGCGATCTCCAGACCTGCACTTGGATTTCCAAAAAATAGCGAGAAACCCTGTCAAGGATCTTTTTTAAGCGGGGTGCTGAATAGTTACGTCCATTTTTTTCCATCAAGCGTCAATTTTATCAATCTTTCTCGATTATTAATATCGTCTAATTTTAGAATATAAATTATTCTTATCATCGAATCTAATTCTTGACGAAGAATTGAAAAAGCTGGACTCAACACTTGATGGATATCAGAAAAACAATCCATTGCCAGACGGTTTTCCTTGGATCGGTTTCTGATCATATTGCAAAATTTTGTTCTGTTGCTATCCATCAATAATATCCCTCCTTGCATCGACAACGATATTTTTCATTTCATCAAGATACTTTTATATGTGGAAGCACTCCAGCAAACAACTTTTGCTAAATCATATAATAGAACGCTCCAATGATTGCACTGTGTTATCTGATTACTGTTTGCTCAACGTGAGGGAGAATCGCCACTAACGATATTTTCTCGCCCTTAGCGCCACCTTAAAGAAAGTCTTTCTGCCTGCATCCGCTTGTGGGAAGGAATCCCCGGTGCGCCTGCTTTTCACTCAACCACACTTCGAATAACCACACTCCAGACAGGTATCGCATCCCTCCAGCCGGGCTACGGCCATCTGTCCGCACTTGGGACACTGGGAGTTGCCAAGGCCCCCCTTTTCCAGAACCGCCTGCCGCTTGGCCGCCAGCTCTTCCGAGACCTCGACCGGGTTGAGCATCCCGATCTTGATCAGGTGACGCTCGATGCATTCGCCGATCTCGGCCACCAGGCTCGGCATGTATTTCCCGCCGGGCTTGAAATAGCCGCCGCGCGGATCGAAGACCGAACGCATCTCTTCCACCAGAAAGGTCGCATCCCCCCCATGCCGGAACACCGCCGACAACACGCGGGTCAACGCCACGATCCAGGCGAAGTTGTCCATGTTCTTCGAATTGATGAAAATCTCGAAGGGCCGGTGCTTGCCGTTGACCACCACGTCGTTGATGGTCACGTACAAGGCATGCTCCGACAGCGGCGTCTTGATCTTGTAGGTGGTCCCCTCCAGATCCTCTGGACGCCGCAACACCGGCTGAATCTCCGGCAAACGCGGCGGCGGCACGCTCTCCAGGGCGCGCGTCGCCTCCTCCCCCTTCTTGCCGGAAACCACCTCGTACCCGACGATTTTTTTCTGAATCTTGACCATGATCACTTCCGCCTCTCTCTACAGTTTGCCGTAATACCCTTCCTTGAGGGCATCGTACAGATTGGCGGCGGTATGGATCTCGCCGTCGTATTCCACCTCCTCGTCACCGCGCGCCTCCACCACCTCCCCGTTCTCCAGGGTGAACCGGTAAACGGTCGCGGCCAGATCCTGCTTTTTCACCAGGACCCCCTGAAACGCCTCCGGATTGAAGCGGAACGTGGTGCACCCCTTCAGCCCCTTTTCGTACGCCTTCAGATAAATCTCCTTGAAGCGGTCGTAGGGAAAATCCGTGGGGACGTTGATGGTCTTGGAAATGGAGGAGTCCACCCATTTTTGTGCCGCCGCCTGGATCTCCAGGTGGTCCTCCGGGGCGATGGCGCTGGCGTCCACGAAATTGGCCGGCAGCCGCAAGGCGTCATCCGTGGCGTAGGGGTCCGCGTCCGGGTTGATCAGGGTCCGATAGGCCAGCAGCTCGTAGGAGAGCACCTCCACCTGCTCCTTGGTCTTGCGGCCCGCCACGATCACGTTGCGCGAATACTTGTGCGAAAAACTCGGCTCGATCCCGTTGGAGCAGTTGTTGCCCAGCGACAACGCAATGGTCCCGGTGGGCGCAATGGAGGTGTGATGCGTGAAACGGCTCCCGTGCAGGGCGATCTTCTTGCGCAACTCGCTGGGAAACTGCGCCAGATACCGGCTGTAAACCGCCAGCAGCACCTTGCCGGGCACCCGATCCCCCAGCTCGATCCCGTCTTGCGCCATGCGCGGCCGCCGGGCCATCAGCGCTGCGTCGATGGTGAACATCTCGTTCATGATCGGGGCCGGTCCTTTCTCCATGGCCAGCTCCACCCCGGTCTCCCAGCCGACGATGGCCATTTCCCGCGCCACCCGCTCCGTGAACTTGACCGACTCCTCGTCCCCGTAGGTCATGTTCAGCATGGTGATGGCCGATCCCAGCCCCATGAACCCCATGCCATGACGCCGCTTGTGCGCGATCTCCCCGGCCTGCGGGGCCAATGGCAGACCGTGCAGCTCCACGACGTTGTCCAGCATCCGCGTGAAGATCCGCACCACCTCCGTGAATCGCTGCCATGCGAACGTCGCCTTGGGCGTGAAAGGACTGTTCACGAAACGGGTCAGATCCACCGACCCCAACAGACACGCCCCATGCGGCGGCAACGGCTGCTCCCCGCACGGATTGGTCGAGCGGATCTCCTCGCAGAACCAGTTGTTGTTCATCTCGTTCACCCGGTCGATGAGGATGAAACCGGGTTCCGCATAGTCGTACGTCGAGGTCATGATCAAATCCCACAACCGCCGCGCCGGCATGCGCCGGTAAATCCGGCACGCCACCTCGCCGCGCTCGTTGACACGGTAAGGGGGATCGGTGATCGGCCACGGACGATAAACCAGTTCCACGTTGGGATCGTTCAACTCCTGCGGGTTGGCCGGGAAAAACAGCTCCCAATCCCGATCCTCCTTCACCGCCTCGATGAACGGCCCTGTGATCAGACAGGAGAGATTGAACTGCCGCAACCGCCCGTCCTCGCGCTTGGCGCGGATGAAGTCCGTGATGTCCGGGTGCGCGATGTCGAACGTCCCCATCTGCGCCCCCCGCCGCCCCCCGGCCGACGAGATGGTCTTGCACATGGCGTCGAAGATGTCCATGAACGACAAGGGACCCGACGTGCTCGATCCGGCCCCCGCCACGTAGGCGCCCCGTGGCCGCAGCGTGGAAAACTCGTAGCCGATGCCGCACCCGGCCTTCAGCGTCAGACCCGCCTCCCGCACCATGTCCAGGATGTCCACCATGGAGTCCCGCACGATCCCCGACACCGTGCAGTTGATCGTGCTCGTGGAGGGCTTGTGCTCCCCGGCCCCGGCGTTGGAGACGATCCGGCCGCCGGGGATCGCCCCGTTGCGCAGCGCATGCAGGAATTTTTCTTCCCACGCTTCCCGTTTCCCGTCGGCTTCCACCGTTGCCAGGGTCCTGGCCACCCGCCGGTAGGTATCGTCCACGGTGAGGTCGATGGGTGCTCCGCCGACGCTCTTCAGGCGGTATTTGCTGTCCCAGATGGCCTCGGAGGCCGGTTGCAGGCCGGGAGGCTGCGGGGAAGCGGGCGATTTCGGCAAACCTGCCATGCGGTCATCCTTCAAACAAGTTATTGATTATGAAAGAATACCATATCCATCCTCCCGGCGCAAGGGCAGCATAAGCCGTTCATCCAAACGCCGTGCTATCCATGGGGTTTCCTTGAAAAATTTTTCCGTATGCCAATGGCCGGTAATGCATATCAATATAAATAATTTTTTTGGATGGGTCCAATTTTTTGATTGCCTGATCGTGGGTGTTGCGATAATATACATTCATTCAGAACCGTCGGATCCACAGGTGGGCACGAACTGGAGAAAAAACGATGAACGGACATGGTTGGCTGGGATTGTTGGTGGCCCTGGCGCTCTACCCGCTTGCGGGGCTGGCCGAGGCCGTGAGGATCACGCCGGATCTGGGGAGTTTCACCATTCGGCACGGCGATCGGACCGTGACCGTGACGCGCGACCAGAATCCCCGCGCCGTCATCGATCCGGACTTCGCCAAGACCTCCCGCAACTGTCCGCCGTTCTGCATTCAACCCATGGAGGCGGCCCCTGGGGTGAAGACCATCGGGGAACTGGAACTGATCGATTTCATGACGCGGGAGGTCAACGGGGGGACTGGCCTGCTCGTGGATGCCCGCACCCCGGACTGGCACGCCAGGGGGGTCATACCCGGCTCGATCAACATCCCGTATACCGAGATCACCCCCTCGAAAGGGGCGAATCCCCTGGACGTGGAGCGGTCGCTGACCCGTTGCGGGGCCGTCAGGCAGGCGGACGGGCAATGGGATTTCTCGCAGGCCAAGATACTCGCGGTCTGGTGCAACGGTCCCTGGTGCGGCCAATCCCATGCCGCAATCCAGGGATTGCGCGAGATGAACTATCCGGCGGAAAAGCTGCTTTACTATCGGGGCGGCATGCAGTTGTGGAAACTCATGGGCCTGACCGTGGTCCCGCCCATGGCGGCGGCGCCGGAGCGCGCGCCGCTCACCAAAGCGCGATGATTCCCTTTTCCAGGAGATGGGGATTCCGCTCCGGGTTGCGGGCGGAAGGGGCAGTTGGGGGCGCGTGCCATCAGCCGGTCTTGCGGACCTCCTGAGCCGGTCTGGGTTTGAGGGTGACGGTTTCCCTCCCCGATGCCTTTTCCAGCCGCTTCAGGTCCTTGTAGATGGCATCCAGGTCGTAGTTGAACCGGGCGGCGTGTTCGTCCCGGATTTTGCGGACCTCCTCAACGATGGGATCCTTCCACATGGTCATTCCTCGGCGAGTTGTTCCGGCGTTGCGATGGCTGCCGGGTCGTAACCCTGGGCGCGGCAAACCGCGTCGATCCGGGGCCACATGGCGGCGTTGGCGATATGTTTGCAATTCCAGGTCAGCAGAAAATCCATGCCGTTCATGGTGGCCATGGCGATGTGCAGGGCATCTTCCGCTGCCTGCAAAGGAACCGCGCCGGACTCCACCAGAACCTTGGCCAGGGACAACGCCCCCTCATCAATAGTCAGACCATGCAGCCCCGCCAGAAATTCCAACCGCCGGGCGGCGGCCTTGGGGTCGCCAGCGCCCGCTTCCCGGATCACCAGTTCCGACGTGTACAGGTCGAAACGGCGGCGGCTCTTGTCCCACCATTCGGCGGTAATCTGCTGGTGGGCGGCGACCACCAAGTCCCGATTGGGCCGGGCGGCCAGATAGCTGATGATGCTGGTTTCCAGGTAGACCTTGGGTTTCATGGAGCACGGCCTGCTCACCAAAGCTCGATGATCTCCTCTTGCAGGCGGGGGTCCCGCAGCCCGCCCGGCAGTTGCAGCCGCCGGCGTTCCCCCTCGCGCAGCTCCAGGAAGGTAAAGCGCTGGTATATTTTTTCGAGGGTCTCGATCACCTTTTCGTTCGGATCGAAGATGCGCACCGCCCAGGCCATCTCCCAGAGCCGCCAGTAGTCCATCCGGCAGGAGGAGTGCTGGCGGCGGGCATTGCCGGCGTTGGCGCACCGCGCCTCCAGGGAGAGGACCTCCCTGGCCAGTTGTTCGATGGCCTCGGGTTGGGCGATGAGGTGCTCGGCGGAACGGGCCTTCGGCTCACGGTCCTGGAGCGATTTGACCGTCTTGAGCAGGGCGCGCTTCAAAATGGTCGCGTAGGGGCTGCGGGCGAACCCCGCATGGGCGACCACCTTGCCGATGGCCAGTCGTGATTGGGAAAACCGGTCGAGTCCGATGTTGCCGAACAGCTCGATCAGCGGATGGAACACCCCCTGGTCGCACAGTTTCATGATCATCGCGATGGCCGGATCCTCCAGGGTCTGGGGTGTGAGGATCTGTTCGAACCGCACGCGGGTGAGCAGGTCATACCGCAGCGAGCCATCGTGGCGCAGGATGGGGGTCAACGGGCTGGGGATCGGGTCACTGGCGAGTGGATCCATGAAACGCTCCATTGCAAGGGGGTCGGGTTCCGGAACGACAGAATATCACTAGACCATCTGCTTGGCCACGTATTCCGTCAGGTCCGCCAGCATGTTGGCATAGCTGCCCAGTTCGTTGTCGTACCAGCCGTAGACCACCACCTGGGTCACCGGGGCATTCAGGGTATGCTCCTGCAGGGTGGCCAGGATCTCCGGGGACATGCCGGGAATCCGGTCCAGGTTGAGGTGGATGAAGGCGGTGCGGGTATGGGTCTCCCGCCCCTCGATGACGGTGGCGGCCTTGGGATGGCCGATGATGTCCGCAGAGACGTTCTGCTCCTCCGAGTACTCCAGATACCCCTGATAGGCCCCCAGGGCCGCCTCACGATAGATGCCGTTGATGTCCGTGCGGTTGATGGGGCGTTCGCTGCTTTCGGACTGGAGGTTCAGGGTGAGGATGGTGAGGGATCCCGTGGTGGTGGGGACCCGCACCGATTCGGCCATGAAGCCCACCTCGGCCATCTCCGGCAGGACCAGTCGCAGCGCCTTGGCCGCGCCGGTGGTGGTCAGAATGATGTTGTTCATGATGCTGCGGCTCTTGCGCAGGTCCTTGGCCCCGCTGGCGGGGACCGCGTCCAGCACGGTCTGGCTGCTCGTGGCGGCATGCACCGTCACCATGGAGGCCGACAGGATCCGCTCCACGCTGAAATGGTCCAGCAGGGGTTTCATCATGAAGGCCAGGCAGGTGGTGGTGCAGGAGGCCGCCGAGACCAGGGAGTGCCGGGCCGGGAGGAACATCTCCTCGTTGATGCCCATCACGCAGGTGACCGCGTCGTCCGGGGTTTGCAGCCCCTGGTTGCCGATCTTGAAGGGGGCCGACAGCAGCACCTTTTGCGCCCCTGCCTCCAGGTGGCCCCGCAGCGAGCCGTGCGGCGCATCCACCGAGTGGGTGGGATCGACGAACACCCCGGTGCAGTCCACCACCATGCGTACCCCGTTTTCCCGCCAGGCGATCTCCTTGGGGTTGCGCGCCGAGCGGAGAAATCGCACCGGCACGCCGTCGATGGTCATGGTGCCGGCGGCTTCGTCCAGATTCTCGATCACCCGGCCGCCCCCCACGCCGTGCAGGTACTGGGAGAGCCGGCCATAGGTGCTGTCCTTTTCCAGTGTCTCCGCCAGGTTGTGCAGATTCTGGCCCACTTCGCGGCCCACGTTGACCACGATGCCGTCGAAACTCCGCCGTGCCACATGCGTCCACAAGGAGAGTTTGCCGATACGGCCCATTCCGTTGATGCCCAGTTTCATTGAATCGTTCTCCTAGAAAAATTGGCGACCGCTCCGGTCACGGGGTGTTCGCCACCGGGTGCCATCCCTTGAACAGCAATCCTCGGTCGCCGTCGATGCTGATGGGATCCCCATATTGAATAACCTCTCCGTCGATTTCGCAACGGCTGGAGGTTTCGCGGATGGTCAAAAGCTCGCAGCCCACCACGCAGGTCTTCTCCAGACGCGCCGCCACGATGGCCGCGTGCGAGGTCTGGCCGCCGCGCGCGGTCAGCAATCCGTCGGCCAGCGAGATCTCGCGGATATCCTCCGGGACCGTGTCGTAGCGGATCAGGATCAGCGGGACCTCCGGATCCTCGCGCCGCATGCGCACGATCTCCTCCATGTTGAACACCGCCACGCCGCACAGCACCCCGCCGCTGGCGCCGATCCCCTGGGTCAGCCGGCTGGCCTGGAGTTCCGGGGTGGGATAGAACGAGGCGCGCACCGCGTTTTTCCCCTTGGCGGTCTGCATGTCGCGGGTTTGCAGCAAAAACAGGTTCTCCGCCTGCGGGCCATCGAAGGTGAACTCCACCTCCTGATGGTTCCAGCCCAGCTCCATGATCAGCTTTTGCGCCGCCAGCCGCAACGCTTCATAGATCTCCGGGAAGCGCCGTTCCAGACACATCTCCGGGTCGCGCTGGTCGTAGCGGCACTGTTCCACCGAGATGGCGTCGGTCTTGACCAGGCCGCTGACGATATCCTCCCCCTGATCCCCTGGGGCGTAGTCCCCCCACAGCACCACCCGATCCAGTTTGCGGTGGGGATGGGCGGTGAACAATACCCCGGAGCCGGATTGCCGGTGCAGGTTGCCGTAGACCATGCGTTGCAACACCACGGCGGTGCCCCAGTCGTCCGCGATGTTCATGATGCGCCGGTACTCCCTGGCCTTGGGCAGGTTCCACGAATCCATCACCTGGTTGATCGCCGCCAGCAGTTGTTCCCAGGGGTCATCCGGGATGCGGATATTCAATTTGCGTGCCGCCTTGCGATAATCCAGGGCCAGTTCCGCCATTTGCGTCGGGGTGAACTCCTGCTTTTTTTTCACCCCGAAGCGCCGCTTGGTGCGTCGCATCAGGTTGGTGAACACCCCGCGGTTGACGTCGAAGGTCATGCTCCACGACTGCACGAACCGCCGGTAATTGTCCCAGGCGAAGAAGGGGTTGCCGGACCAGGCCGCCAGCCCGCGCACGATCGCTTCGTTGATCCCCACGTTGTGGATGGTCTGCATCATGCCCGGCATGGAGATCAGCGCCCCGCTGCGCACCGACAACAAAAGCGGCGCCTGCTCGGATCCGAAGCGCAGGCCGGTCTCCTCCTCGATGGCGGTCACCCGTTCCCGCAGCCGTTGCAGAAAATCCCGGCTCGCCAAAGGATAGGCCCGCACCACCTCCCGGCAGCGGAAGAACTCCGTGGTGGTGATCACCCCCGCCGGGACCGGCAGCCCGACACGCGCCAGTTCCGTCAGGTTGAACCCCTTGTTGCCCAGATGGATCAGATCCCGCACCCGTGGTTCCGGTTCGTGGATCGGGCAGAAGAGTTTCGCCGGATCGTAGGTCATCAGCCGGTCCATCAATTCCGGGGGGAGGTTCCCCTCCTGCCGCAACAGGATGCGCAGGATCCGCGACAGGAAGCGGTCCAGGGATTGCAGACCGAAGGTCTCGGCGATCAGATCCCGCAGGAACGACTCGCTGATCCGTTCCAGGGTGGCCGTGGCGTCGTTGTCCTTCAAGGCGGCGTATTTGCCCGCCATGGCCGACTCCGGGATCATGGGGACGATCACCGCCAGGTTATCCCGGTGATGGACCGCGTAATAGGTGTGGATGATCTCCTTCACCCCGTCGGAAAAGTTGCGGAAGATGTCCAGATACTGGTGGAAGGAGAACTGGTTCAGCTCCAGGAAGCGGTTCAGCACGGCGCGCAGGTTTTCCATGCGCCGGGAGGCCACCCCGTCCAGCTCCAGGGCGCGCAGATAGAATTTCAGGTATTTGTCGATCCGGAAGAAGGCCGCGCGCGTGATGAACCCTTCCGGGATCCGTTCCACCAGCCGTTCCAGATGGACATTGGCCAGATCCTCCAGCCGGAAGACCAGTGAGAGGGCGTCGAATTTTTTCTCCTGGTAGCGGCCGTAGACCGACGGGATGTCCACCGCGATGTGGCGTTTCTGGTAGATCTCCTCCATGGCCGGGAAGCACTCCTTGCACTGGATGATCCGCACCAGGGACTCCATGGCGTCCAGCAGGGCCTGGAGATGGACGTCGTCCGGCGCGTCGCCGGATTCCAGGATTTCGGCCAGGCGGTCCATTCCCTCGATCCCATCCGTCGCCGCCTTGCGCACCATGGCCAACACCCCGTGGCGGGTGGGATGATACTTGTGATCCAGCAGGCGATAGAGCCGCACCAGCAGAAACACCCGTTGCCGTTCGCCGTGCGGGGCCTCCCGGCACTCCATGATCAGCCCCCGGATCCCCTCCAGGGGGCGGGTGAGCAGATCTCCCGGATCGTCGATGGCCAGGGCGTCGAAGAGGTGGTCGGTGACCTGATGCACCCCGTCGAACCAGGGACCATGGGTGGGAATCGCCTCGTAGGTCGGCTCCGAGACGAGTCCCGCCAGTTCCTGTCTGTTTCCGGTGCGCCAGTAGCCCAGGATCCCCTTCACCAGATCGACCATCAGGTTGGTGCTCTCCACGTGGCAGGCCTTGCGCAGGAAGTGGACCAGGCGGTCCTGACGCTTGGAGATTTCGTCCAGTTCCGTGGAGACGTCCCGCAGCTCCCCTTCCGCGCCGATTTCGTTGTAGTAGACCGGTAGCAGCCTGGAGAATTGCTTGACCAGGTTGAATACCGGGGCCACATCGCCGTTCAGCAGGCGGGTCACCTCCTTCTGGAACAGGTCCGTGTCCCGGATCAGGGTGCCCGAAAGCTTGAGATTGATGATCAGCGCGGAGAGCAGCGTCGAGCACCACTTGGGATTGAGATTGATCAGGTTGAGCCAGACCCGGATGTTGGTCAGATGGGCCGGGTTGCAGATCGGCTGCCAGTCGCTGCCCACACCGGTGACCGTGCGGTACTGGAAGCCGAAACGCACCGCCTGTTCCAGAAAGGCCTCCACCAGGAGGTTGTTGTTGCGCTTGAACACCTCCACCCCCAGGGCCTCGATGCATTGCAGCGCGGTGTGGGGGTATTTGACCACATTGGCCTTCAGGAACGAGAAGGTCTGCAGAAAGGAGTCCAGCAGCTCCTCGTAACTTTGTTGCAGCTCCACCAGGTGGGCCAGGGCGCGGTTGATCTCGCGCAGGCACTCCTCGTGGATCATGGAGAGTCCATCGGTCTCCATGATGTGGAACAGAAACCGCAACTTGCGTCCTTCCACCAGTTGCACCGCGTCTGCGGTGAGCGCCTCGTTGGCCGGCATGCGGCCCAGGGCGTCCGCCGCCTCGCGGTAGCCCCGCACGATGTCCAGGTAGGAGGGGAGTTGTGTGAGGTGGGTCAACAATTCGATGGTGTGGGGCTGCGTCTCCATGGCGCGCAGGGTCTCCAGCGAGGCGCGCAGCGCGCGGTGGGAGATGGGGTCGCATTCGTGATGGCCCAGCACCGTGTACCACTCCGGATCGGCCTGTTCCAGCCACAGCAGGTAGGTGGCCTCCAGCGAGCGCAGCGCCAGCCTGCAGATCGGTCCCGGATCGAGGGGCAGGGTCTGGCCCGGCCGGGTTCCCTGCCGCAACAGTTGTGAGACAGTTCGCTTGATGGGATGGTGGCTTTGCGCCAGCAAAAGCAGCCGTTCCGGCGGCAAGTCGGCGAGGACCGCGAATACCCGGTCGAGTGCCGGGGCGTATTCCGGCAGGCGCGCCGGGGTGATCAGGTTGGTCTGTTTGTCCAGGTAGGCCGTCAGCCCCTCCAGCGCCATGCGCAACGGTTGCGGCTTGGACAGATCGTTGACCGCCGCCAGGAACAGGTCGCAAAACAGGGAAAAGCACTCCGGGCCGCGCGGATGCAGAAGGTAGCGGCTGGCGTTCTTGAGCACGAAGCCACGCAGTTCCGGCAGGATCAACAGCCAGTTGCGGAAGGGGTGATGCAGTTCCAGCAAAAGCCTCTCCAGATCCCGCAGCACCCCTGCATACCCTTTCACCACCTCCAGGAGCGGCTGATGCCGGGGATCGATCACCACCTGCTCCACGGCCGTCACCGCCAGATTGGCCCGCAAGGCGGTGGATTCCGGCCATGTCGCCCCTTTCGTTTCGTGTCTGGTCATCGTCCTCGGCCCTTCCGCTCTTGTGGAAAATCGTTTGCCACGGGAAAACCCTTTCCTTTGCGCCTCTGAATTGTCATACTCTGCCCTGGTCGTCCTTTGATGCTTGGGTTGCGAGCATATTGGAATTTTCACTCAATCACAACTTCGGGTACCGGTAGTCCGGCGATTATCCATGCCGCGCATTCGCATCAGTGAAACCGTGCCGTTCACCCCCAATCAGATGTACACGCTGGTGGCGGACGTGGAAAGATATCCCGATTTTCTGCCCTGGTGTTCCAGCACGAGGGTCTGGGATCGCACGCCCACGCAATTCATGGCGGAGATGACCGTCTCCTTCAAGGGCATTCGCGAGACCTTCCGCACCATGGACATCCTGGTCCCGGACAAGCGCATCGAGGTCAATCTCAAGGATGGGCCGTTCAAGTATCTGGCGAGTCTGTGGACTTTCGCCCCGGTCGCCAACGGCGCGCAGGTCGATTTCTTCATCGATTTCACCTTTCAGAGCCGGATGAAGGAAGTGATCATGGGACCGGTCTTCTCCGAGGCCTCGCGGCGCATGCTGACGGCCTTCAAGGGGCGCGCCGCCCAGATCTACCGCTAGGAATCCCCAGCATGGCCCAGATCACCTCCAGCACCACCGTCCCTTTCACCCCGGAGCAGATGTATGTCCTCGTCGAGGATATGGATCGCTATCCGGAGTTCATCCCCTGGATCGTCAAGGCCTGCAAGAGTGACGTGCAGGAAGATCGCTTCAAGTCCGAGATGACCTTTTCCTTCAAGGGGATACGCGAGACCTTCATCACCGAGGACCGTTGCGTTCCCAACGAGCGGATCACCATCACCCTGGTCTCCGGGCCGTTTCGCAACCTGGAGAGCGAGTGGCGGTTCACCCCGGTGGAGGAGGGTGCCCGCATCGATTTTCAAATCCAGTTTTCATTCAAGAACCGTTTGCTGGATCTCACCCTGGGACCCGTCTTCGGGGAGGCCGCCAGACGGATGGTGGATGCCTTCAAACAACGAGCCACGGAGATTTATCGACAATGAAATTCAGCAAACCCGGATGGTCCGCCTTGGGTGTGGCGGCGGTAGCGATGTTCTGTATCGCCACGGCGGCTCTGGCGGAGCCTGTCGCCAAGGTGGGTTCCTGGACGCTCACCCTTGAGGATGTGGATCGCGCCCTGGCCGGCAAGATGTACGAGCTGCGGGAGAACAAGGTCCGCGAGATGATCCTGGAGCACATTCTCACCCTCAAGGGCAAAGCCGAGAAGATCCCGCCGGAGCAGGTGGTGGAGAAGCTCATGGGGCCGGTCCCCGCCGTCACCGACGAGGAGGTGAAGGCCTTCATCCAGCAGAATCGCGATCAGTTGCCCAACAATGGCGAGGGGATCGCCGACCAGGTCAAGGAGATGCTGGGCGAGGAGGCGAAAAAGGTCGCGGAAGGCAAGTTCCTGACCGAGCTGCTCAAGAAGTACGAGCCGCAACTCCTTCTGAAACCGCCGCGTTTCACGGTCACCGGGCCGGAGGATCTGGCCAGGGGCGATGCCAAGGCGCCGATCACCATCGTCGAGTTCTCCGATTTCGAATGTCCCTATTGCCGTCGCGCCCAGGGGACCCTGAAAAAGGTGGTGGAGGCCTATGGCGACAAGGTGCGGATGGTGTTCCGCCACTATCCGCTGCCGTTCCACGCCAAGGCCCCCAAGGCCTCGGAAGCGGCCCAGTGCGCCGCCGACCAGGGCAAGTTCTGGCCCATGCACGACCTGTTGTTCGAGGAGAAGAGCAAGCTGGAGGTGGCCGACCTGAAGGCCCATGCCAAGACCGTCGGCCTGGATCAGGCCAAATTCGACAAGTGTCTGGATGGCGGCACGCACTCCGGCCGGGTGAGCGCCGATCTGGGGGATGGCAAGAAGCTGGGCGTTACCGGCACGCCGACCTTCTTCATCAATGGCGTCCGTCTGGTGGGCGCGCAGCCCTTTGAAAAGTTCAAGGCGATCATCGACGAGGAGTTGCAGGCGAAAAAGTGATGTGATGCGGAGGAGACCCGGAGGGGTGGTTTTGCTCCGGGTCTCTCAGAGCCTGTGAATTTTTGGTTAGCGCGCCAAACCGATGGGATAGCAGTAAATGTTGAAAAATCAGGACATCGTGATTTGTCTTCTCGATCCTGGCACATACCGTGTATATTGGCATTCCATTAACGGCACTCAGTGGAGTCCAGGAGGATGCCATGGAGCGATTGATTGTCATGATAGTCTGCGTTGACGACGAGAAGCCAGAAACCCGCACCGAGCTTTGATTTTTTCACAGGCTCTCAGCCAATGTTACTCGGTTTGTCGTCTTTTGCCTTCGTCGATCGCCCTGTTGAGACAGCTATCCAGTGTGGGCATGGGGGTTGTTTCCATATAGATCTGGTAGGAAAACAACCCTTTGGAGAGTCGGATCAGGAGTTGATTGAGTGACAGCAGCCATTTTCCGATCCTGCCGTTTCCAAAAATGAGAGGAAAGGGAGCCGGAATGCCTTTTATTATGTTGACAGTAAAACCATGCTGTTCAAGCAGGTTGCGCAGGCTATTGAAGGTGAAGAGACGTTTATGATCCAGATCAAGAATGCCGCGCTTGCCGTAATTGAATTGGCCGATCAATAACATGAAACGGGTAACAAAAAAGGCGATATTGCCGGTGGTAATGATGAATCGCAACCGGGTCGCATGCGTGGAGGCGGTTGCGAGTTGCTGGACGAAAGCCTCCGGGTTGACCAGATGCTCGATGACATCCAACATCAGCACGCGGTCGAAGGACTCCAGCGAGACCGGGAACAGTTTGGCATTCAGGTCCGCTTCGATGAAATCGTCGAGAGTGCTGGCATCGCCGGGGGGACAGCGATCAATACCCACCACGTGGCCACCCGCGTCACGGATCGCACGGGCGATGTGTCCTCCGGCGCATCCCACGTCCAGCACCTTGGCGGCGCGCGGAATCGCCTGGAGCGCCATAGTGTGGGAGCTTATGAAATCGAGCTTGGGAGGATAGCGATTTTTGTCGCCATGGGCGGCCTGGATGTCGAATTTTTTTTGATAAAGAAGGTCGTACCGCTGAATGCGGGAGAGCAGGGTGCTCTTGCAGACGCTCCACGCATATTGCAGCCCATTCACATAACAAATTTCATCGCCATAATAGGTCGGGATGGGGATCTCCTCAATCCGCATCTTTGCCAGCATCAATTGAATGATGATCTCGGTGTCAAAATGAAAATTCTGGGTATTGAGTTCAAAAGGGATCGCGCATAGCGCGCGGGTCGTGTAGAGCCTGTATCCAGAGTGGAATTCGCTCAGGGAGGAAGAGAGTAAAATATTCTGCATGCGGGTCAGAATTTTATTTCCCACGAATTTGTAGAGGGGCATCCCACCTTTTCTGGCCGCTCCTCGTGTCATCATGCGGGAACCGAATACCACGTCCGCACGGTCGGAGAGCAGCGGGGTCAACAATTCGGGGAGCGCTTCCGGGGCATACTGGCCATCGCCGTGAATCAAGGCGACGATGTCGAAGCCATGGCGGATCGCGTACTGGAAACCGACTTTCTGATTGCCGCCGTACCCGAGATTGACCGGATTGTAGAGCACGGTGATCCTGTGGGCGGGCTTGGCGTTCCGCACATAATCCATGGCCGTTTTGAAGGTATTGTCATGGGATGCGTCGTCGATGATGAGGATTTCGGTATCGTGCGGGTCCAGGGAGGTGGGGATGCGGCGCAACACGGATTGAATGGTTTTTTCCGCATTGTAGGCCACAATAAATATAAGAATTTTTTTCATTTTGCGTTATTTGTCATGTATACGTGTCAAGTCGAGGACGGAATGGGTAGCATCCCGAAAAATTTCCGCGAACGGAATCTGACGTTCCAGTTCCACGCCAGCTCGATTGCCACTTTGGGCAAAGCGTGACGCTATGTGAGTTTGGAAGGGGGCAAAATATTTCATCGGCTTATTTTGAGTCGATACATTCCGATCGAAGATCAGATGGGTGACGCCATGGCGATCGCGCAGGCGCAGCAGAGGTTCCGGCGTGGTGGCGTGGAAGGCATCAATGAGGTCGAACATCCGTTGGCGCATGGTCAGGGTGATGTCACGGTGGAATGCCTGATGGGTCTCCTTGGCCAGGAAGACCGACTGTTTGGCGGTGAGGGAGAGATGATTGGTTGGCCCGCGCGGCCAGCCAGCAATCAAGGAGTCCTCCGGAAGCCGGGAGATGAAGTCGATGAGCGCGCTTTGATGCCTGGTGGTCAGGGAAAATCCCGCCGTGGCATTGCCCTTGCCCCCCAGAAAGAGCAGGGAAGTGGTCACCAGGAGCAGGATGGCCAGGAAGCCGACCATGGCGGGATTGTGGTTGCCTTGGAAAAAACGGCGCTGGCAGGCCAGAGCCAGGGTGGATGCGGCGACTGGCAGCACGATAACCAGAAAAATCGAAGCGGTATGTTCGAGATAACGTTGCGGAAGATACAAATAGGGGAGATACACCTGAGCAAGCAGGAAACAGAACGCTCCAGCCACAATGATGATGGACAATCGGCGAATTTTCGGACGTGCCAGGAGGAGATGGGCAGCGGCCAGAATCGTCAACCAGAGCATTCCGATCACCACCTCGTCACGGGAAAAATTCCATATCATCAGCTTGAAATGTCCCAGCCTGCGCAACGTCTCGGACCATGGTTGGCCCTGCCGGAAATCGGAGATGCCATGCGCGGACAAGGAGACCAGGGCGCGTGGCAGGGAATCGCGGGGTGTGCAGATGCCATCCCCTCCATAGCGGCCCTCTGGGCCAATTTCCGGGAATGTGGCGCAATCCTCGATGGTCAACAGCGAACCGTGGCGACCTGCCTCTGCGGAGAAGAACTGGGGCAGCATGAAGAGCAGGGTGGCCATTGCGGTCATGGCCAGCAGGGCGAATTTTTTCCGCAGGCTCCACGCGGCAGGGTGGGGCGCCACCGTTTTGTCGAAAATGGGCAGCAGGAGCAGGCGAGTGGCAAAAGAAAAGCCGCAGATGACGCTTGCCACCGGGTAGAACGCGGCCGTGGCAATGGTCAGCAGGGCCATGAGGAAGACGCGGTCGGTGGTGAGCATCCAGGCCAGGGCGGCGATTGCCGGGGGAGCAAAACTTCTGGGAAGGCCACCGGCCATGGCGCTCAGATGGATTCCGGAGGAGAGGATAAAGGCCAGCGTCGCCCATGCGGCCCAGACGCCTCCCAATCGGTAGGAGCATAATGCGATAAAATATAAAAAAATTCCAAAAAGTATCCATGTCAACCATTTGCTGAAGGTCACGACATCCAAAAAGTGAAGCGCCATCCTGTATAGCCACTTGTATCCGATCGGGAGCATGTCCTTGTAATAGGTAACATCGATTGCCCTGGAGAAGCGGGCGAGGTCATTGTCGAGATAAATGGGGGGGATCTGTTGCCGGGCGTCGTCGCCCAGGGTCGTGGGATCCAGCGTCGCGACCATGGCCTGCTGGAGCGAGGGCGCAAACAGCAGGAGCAGTGATCCCGCAGCAATCAGCATGACGAGGAGGTCGCGGAGAGATGTGGGGTTCATGCTGGGTAGAAGGCCTGTCACGGTGTGGGTAGATGATCATGGACGAGAAGCATGGCCTTGCGTCTTAATCGGTTCGGTGAGTCCAGCCAAGGCAATTCCGGTCGGTCAGTGCGTCGGCATGGCACTTCCTTGCCGATGCGCCAAGCGCATGAAGATTCCTCCATTGTGACTGAAATGTCAATCATTTTCTTGTCGCAAACCAGTGATTCATTGCGTAGCCGCAATCATTAGTAAGCGTCCATTTCTTCATATGGTTCACAGGTTTTTTCAGATAATGCATGCTTCTCCCCAGGTTCAACTTTACCAGGAGGAGATGCGATGCAAACGAAATCGACGAGGGTTTATCGTGGGCCCTCTGTGCCAATGATAAGCGGAAGTCGAGCATTGCGTTATACTGTCTCATTACGATTCCTGATCATTGAAAAGTTTCTCCAGCGATGCGGCATCAAAGATCGCCAGACTCCATCGCTCCAGGACGGATGGATCCGCCTCGGCGATTCTGGCCGAGGCCCAATCGGGAATCGAGCCAAAACGGCATTGGAGTAGACGTGTCAGGAGGTTTGCCTCG
>PDZX01000084.1 GCA_002753185.1 Magnetococcales bacterium WMHbin3 | reverse complement strand
CCTGTCCGGTTCCAAAAAAAATCCTGCCATTTCCACCTCCCGCATCCAACGTGATCAATGGCGGATAGTCTACCACATCATGCGGCGGTTGTCCTCATTCTGCGACAGGCTCCAGATCGAGTTCATGGGTCGATGCGAGCCGCCGGGCGCAGAAGCGCGTGCCGGCGGTGACCCGAATGCGGAACAGACGGTCGTCGGACAGGATCATGTGCGGACAGGCCCCGGCGATCACCCCGCCCTGGCTGGCAATCTCCTGGATGGTCCGCGTGAGGTAAAGCAGATGTTCGCTTCTGGACATGCCGATCTTCTCATGCAGGTGACTCAGCCAGTAGTCGAAGAAACTGCCGACCGACTCCTGGAGGTGCCGCCAGGCGCTGTCGTGCGTTTCCCGGTTGCGCGCCAGCGAATCCAGTTTGTGCGGATCGTAATAGGGCACATTCAGGTGGCGGGCGAGTTGGGAAGCCAACTCCTCCATGCCGGAACCGAAAGGTCCCACCATCATGATGACCGGTGGCCGGGCCTGGACACCAGGATCGCAAGGCATTGTCTCTGCGGATAATCGTGTGGTCTGGGCATTCATGTCGGTCTCCTCTTTTTTTGTTGGACAAAAAATGGGGGCAGCAGGGCGTGGGGCGCTGGTGAGGAACATTATGCCTCGCACGTCTGGCAATTGCGACCGTTTTTTTGCTATTTTTGCAATTTTTACGTTTTTTGCAAAAATAAGACGACAATAAATTGATTTTTTATTGCAATGGCTTTACTTAATCGTGACATGCGGGCATGGTCGTCCGCCAGCGCGCCCAGAGGTCCAACCAACCCTCGTAATGGCTCACCCCCGGCTCCTCCACCACCCGGACGCACCTCCCCTCCCCCACCGCCTTGACGAAGCTTCGCACCACCTGACCCGGCACGATGTCGTCCTTGAGGCCGACGAAATGAATCTGCGGCAGACGCGCCAGTTTTGGGGCGACCTGCAGCGGATTGAGGGATTTTTCCAGGGGGGTGACCTTGTGGAAGGAGGTGAAGGCTTCGTGATCGAGGTTGCCCGCCAGGGTGCGCAGGGAGGCGACATCCGCGCGGCGCGCCGCGATCAGGGCGACGATGGCCCCGCCGCCGGAGTAGCCCACCAGGTGGAGTTGTTCGGCGCCCGCCTTTTTCTTGAGGTCATCGATGACCAGGTTCATGGCGGCCACCACCTCCTCGGCGAAGCGGCCCAGGGTCCACCACAAGGGCGCGCGGCATTCGGGGGTCGGGTGCTCCGGTTCGAAGTACATGCAGGGCCTGGCCAGGTAGGCCACGTTGCCCTGCTGCTGCATGGCGGCCAGTCGCAATACCAGCTGGGTGCGCGGGGTGGGATCGGCGGAGGCGCGGTAGATGGTCTCGTAGGCGAAGCCGTCCCCCTCGACATACACGGTGAGTTCCGCGCCGGGCCGGTCGATGCGGCGCCAGGTCATCAGGTGGGTCTTGCCGGCGGCGATCCACTCCCCGGACATGCGCGCGCCGGAAGCCACCTCGAAAGCCAGATTGCGCCGGTTGTCGGCGCAACCGGAGAGCAAAACCAGGACGAACAGAGGTATGAGAATGGCGCGGTATATTGACATCCGATCCCGTCGAACCTAGGATGAAAATGGCTTTGACAAATCAAGATAGCATTTTTTCGAAATGGGTGCAATTGGGATGCTAAAAAAACTCTATATTCATAATTTCAGATCGCTCGTCAATTTGGAAGTGGATCTGACTGCGCCCGTGCGTCTGTTGTTGGGCAACAATGGCGCGGGAAAATCGGCCATCTTCGACCTGCTGGACAAGATCCGCCGGTTTGTCGTGGACAAGGATCCCCTCGGCGATCATTTTTCCGCATCGGATCAAACCCGCCCCCGCCTCTCTTCCTCACCTGACAGGCAAACATTCGAATTGACGCTGGCCGGCAATGGGGGGGAGTACCTCTATCGGTTGGAGATCGAGCATGCCCCGAATCTGGCGCTTGCCAGAATGGTGTATGAATCATTATATTGCAATGGCGAACCTTTATTTGTATTCGATGGTCATGACGCACAACTGTATCGCGACAATCACTCGCAAGGTCCCCGTTTTCCGCACGACTGGTCACGCTCCGGAGTGGGAATGCTGGTGGAGCGTCCAGACAACACCAGGCTGACTTGGTTCAAGCAACGGCTGGAAAAAATTCTGGTCGTGCGTTTGAATCCGCTGACCATGGGCCAGGAGTGCCGGAAGGAATCCCGCTTTCCCGATATCCAGCTATCCAACTACGCCTCGTGGTATTGGCATCTGTCAGGAGAGCAACAAGAAAAAATTATCGAGTTGACCATGGCATTGCGACAGATACTGCCGGGATTTCATGCATTCAAATTGGCCGAGGCTGGGGAAGCGAAGATTCTCTATGTCGGGTTTGCGGTCCCTTCCGGCAAGGTGGAATTTTTCCAATTGCAACAATTATCGGATGGACAGCGTGTCCTGATCGCCTTGTATACCCTGGTGTACTGCCTGTCCGGCGAGGATGCCACCCTGTGCGTGGATGAACCGGAAAACTTTCTGGCCATGCCGGAAATTCAGGTCTGGCTGGACATGATCGACCAAAAGGCGCAAGACGGGGAGTTGCAAGCCCTGCTGATTTCCCATCATCCACGGATCATCAATTTCCTGGCCCAGGATGGGGGCTTGTGGCTGGCACGCGATGGACAGACCGGACCGACGCGCATCAAGCCGATCACCCTGGAGCAGCGGGAAACCACGGGATTGCCGATAGCCAGGCTGGTCGAAATGGGATGGATCAGCGATGAATGATCCGAAACCCAAGATCATGATCCTGTGCGAGGATTTGGCACATTACCGTCTGTTGCGGAGTTTCCTGGATGCGCAGGGTTTGCGCCATCTCCCGCCGCGCTTCTCCCCGGCAGGTCGGGGAGCCGCCGAGGAGTATGTACGCAAACAATACGCTACCGAACGACGGGCATTCCGCGGCAAACGCAATCATCTCGCCCTGATCTTGCTGGTCATGATCGACGGAGACGGTCATCCCCATGCGGAACGCTTGCGCCTGTTCGAGCGGGAAGACGACGAAAGCATCATCATTTTCATCCCGCAACGGAATATTGAATCATGGTTTAATTATTTCAAGATCGGCAAAATTGACGAAAAAAACGATTTCCGCCATGCCTATCGCAAACATGTGGCGCACCGCGAGGTCGCCGCACAATTGCTGAAATTGTGCCGCACTGATGAGAATACCATCCCCCACTCCCTGAACGCGGCGCGCGGGGAGTGGAGGCGCGTGGTGGCTGGCCTATTGTGAATAGTGGACCGCCAGCGGGTCGTTGGGGGTGACGACACGGCCCAGACCGATGACGCCAGAGCCTTCCATGAGGTGCTCGTCGCGGTGGACGAAGGTCTGCTGGCCCTTGGAGCTGATTACATAGGTACCGTTGGTGCTCTGGTCCACCAGATAGATCTTGCCGCGGCGATACTCCATGCGGGAGTGGACGCGGGAGGACATGCTGTCCGGGACCACGAAGGTGTTGGTGGTGCCGCGACCGAAACTGACCACGGACTGATTCTCGCCAAGGGAGATCTGCTGCCCCTCGAAGGAGACCACCATGGGGGCGCTCACCTTGGCGGACACCACGGCTGGCGAAAGACCGCCCATGACGGTGAGTTCCTCCTCCTCGCCCCAGGTCAGTTCCACGATCTGAATCGGCTTGGTCTTGCCCTTGACCGTGGTGGTGATCAGCATGCGTGAGTCCATGCGCAGATGGGGACTCATGCACTCCAGGGTGTCGCCGGTGGTGATGATCTGGTCTCCCTTGGCCTGGGCGGCCATGCGCGCCGCCAGATTGACCGCGTCGCCGAAGACATCGCCGTTTTCCTTGATCACGTCGCCATAATGGAAGCCCACCCGGATCTTGAGGGGCGATCCCCAACGGGGGGCCTGGGACTGCACGTCTTCCTGCATGTTCACCGAGGCCTGCGCCGCCGCATCGGCGGTGGGAAAGGTACACATCACCTCATCGCCGATGGTCTTGACCACGCGCCCGCCATGCCGCGCAGTGATGCTGGACAACAGTTCGATGCAACGGGAGGTGATTTCACGGGCCTTGGCGTCGCCGATGGTCTCGTACAGCTTGGTACTGCCCGCGATGTCGGCGAACATGATGGATAATTTGGCGTTTTCTCTCATGGGGAACACCCTTGCTGGTCAAAAATAGCTGATTAAGCCTGCACCAATCGATCCGTCAATCACAATCTTAAAGAAAACATCCCAAAATGGCCGTGATGTTGTCCTTGCCCCCGCCCTTTCTGGCCAGTTCGATCAGGCGCTGGCAGGAGTCATCGAGGTTGTTCCGGTTGGTCTCGGCCAGCACGCCGGAGAGCTTGTTGACCGGGACCATGCCGGTGAGGCCGTCGGTGCACAACAGCACGAGGTCCCCGGCGGCCACGTCCTGGAAGGCGATGTCCGGGGTGACGAAATTGGAGGGTCCCATGGCCTGGAGGAGGATATTCTGGGCCGGCGGCTCCCCCCGTTTGCCGAAATTGATCCACTGCTGATACATGGAGTGGTCCTGGGTGACCTGGGTGAGCCGGCCATTGGTGAAGAGATAGAGGCGGCTGTCCCCGACATGGAAGACCACGGGTTTTTCGCTGTACTCCGGGAGCCACAAGCCCACCAGGGTGGAGCCCATGCCCATCCCCTCCGGATAGCCCTTTTCCACGTTGGCGTTGTTGACGGCGGCGTTGGCGCGGTTGACGGCGGACTGGACCACGCTCAGGATGGGGCTGGGCGCCTCGTCCACGGTGGGTTCGTCGTTGTTGACCGCCGGCTTCGCCCCGCCATGGAACAAATTCTTGCCCCATTCCGCCGCGCGGGCGATGGGGGTGGCCGGGCGGGGGGGTTCGCGAACCGGGCGCATGAAGCCGCGCAGGGTCTCGCGGATCGACTCCACCACCAGTTTGCTGGCGACCTCGCCGGCGTCGTGTCCGCCCATGCCGTCGGCGACCACCAGAAGACCGATGGTATCATCGATCAGGTAGGAGTCCTCGTTGAGGGTGCGCACACATCCCACGTTGGTGGCGCCCGCGACGAGGAGTCGTTTTCCGATTGTATGCATCATGGCTGCGCTGATTCCATTTTCGAAGCGGTCGAGCTTGACGTGACCGAGTTTAATTCACACCTTGCCAAGGTGCCAAGGAATATCTTAATTTTTCTTGGAGGAGCGCGACTCCTCCCTTGACCGTCAACCCCTCCGCGAGGACACCCCATGACGACCGACCTTCTGCTGCACCGCCCCCGGCGCCTGCGCCGCAACCCGGCGATCCGCCGGATGACGCGGGAAACCCGGCTTGGTCCGGAGCATCTGATCCTGCCCCTGTTCCTTGTGCCTGGCCGCGACGTGGTCAAGCCGGTGATCTCGATGCCCGGAGTGGCGCAGTTGTCCATCGACCGGGCGATACCGGTGGCGCGCGAGGCGCTTGCGTCCGGCCTTGGGGGCATTATCCTGTTCGGGATCCCGGAACGCAAGGATTCCGTGGGTTCCGACGCCTGCGACCCCAATGGAATCGTGCAACGGGCGATTCGCGCGATCAAGGAGGCGGTTCCGGAACTCTACGTCATCGCCGACACCTGCCTGTGCGAGTACACGGATCATGCCCACTGTGGTGTCATTGACGGTGGCGAGGTGGACAACGATAAAACTTTGCAAATTTTAGGCCAAGTCGCGATCTCCTGCGCCCGCGCCGGGGTGGACATGGTGGCCCCCTCCGGGATGATGGACGGCATGGTGGGGGCGATCCGGGCGGCCCTGGACGGGGACGGCCATGCGGGGATTCCCATCATGTCCTACGCGGTGAAATACGCCTCGGCCTATTATGGTCCGTTCCGGGACGCGGCGGAGAACACCCCGGCCTTCGGCGACCGGCGGGCCTATCAGATGGATCCGGCCAACCGGCGGGAGGCCTTCCGGGAGGCGTTACTGGACGTGGAGCAGGGCGCGGACCTGCTGATGGTCAAGCCGGGGCTGGCCTACATGGACATCGTGCGGGACATGCGGGAGCGGTTCGATCTGCCGGTGGCGGTGTACAACGTCAGCGGGGAGTACGCCATGGTCAAGGCGGCGGCGGCCAACGGCTGGATCGACGAGGAGCGGGTGGTCATGGAGACGTTGACCGGGTTTCGGCGCGCGGGGGCCGATTTGATTCTCACCTATCATGCGTTGGATGCGGCGCGCTGGATGACGGGACAATGAGCGAGGAAAGGATTCGGGCGCTGGGGTTGCTGTCCGGGGGTTTGGACAGCACCTTGGCGGTGCGGGTGTTGCAGGAGCAGGGGATCGAGGTTGCTTGCGTCAATTTTCACACCGGGTTTTGCATTCAGTCCCACACCGGGGCGATGCGCAACCCCAAGCCCGGCGCCCCCCCGCCCCGCCACGACGCCCTGCATGCCGCCGACAAGCTGGGGATCCGGCTCCATATGGTGGACATCGCCGAGGATTACGTGCGCATTGTCACGGATCCCAAGCACGGCTATGGAAAGAATTTGAATCCATGTCTGGACTGCAAGATCTTCATGGTGCAAAAGGCCATGGAGATGAAGGAGCGCATGGGATTTCACTTCATTTTCACTGGTGAGGTGCTGGGGCAGCGGCCCATGAGTCAACGCCGGGACACCTTTCCGGTCATCGATCGCGAGTCCGGCGCGGCGGGCTGGCTGTTGCGCCCCCTGACCGCCCTGCGCATGCCTTTGACCGAACCGGAGAAGCGGGGCTGGGTGGACCGGGAGCGGTTGCACGGCTTTTCCGGTCGCAACCGCAAGCCGCAGATGGCGTTGGCCGCCCAACTGGGGGTCACCGACTACCCTTCCCCAGCCGGGGGTTGCTGTTTTCTCACCGACGAGAACTACTCCCGCAAGTTGCAGGATCTGTGGCAATACCGGGGGAGCCGTGCCTATGCCATGGAGGATATTTTATTGCTCAAGGCGGGTCGGCACCTGCGTCCCGCCCCTGGCTTCAAGCTGATCATCGGTCGCGACGAGGCGGAGAATCATTTCTTGTCCGGATTCACCGAGGGCCGGATCCTGATCCGCGCCAAGGACCTCCCCGGCCCGCTGACCCTGGTGGAGGGAACGCCCACCGAGGAGGAACTGATCCTGGCCTGCCGCCTGGCCGCCCGCTTCGGCAAGGGGAAGGAGGTGCCGGAGGTGGCGATGGTCATCGAGCGGGATGGGAACCAGGAGATGAAAAAAATCGTCCCGCTGCCAGCGCATGAGATTGATGAGGGGTGGTATGTATGATGGAGCACTGGGAGGAGATGCGCGCCCGCATCGTGGCCGAGGTGGCCCCGGAGCGGATCGTGTTGTTCGGCTCCCATGCCCGGCGATGCCGGAGCCGAAGCGGATGTGGATCTGCTGGTGATCACCCGTGACCGCTACGACGCCGTCAACAGCCGTCGCGGAACGCTGGCCCGTCTGGCCCGCGCCCTGGCCAAGGTTCCGGTGCCGATCGATATTTTACTGGTGACACTGGACGAGGTGGCGCGCTGGCAAACCAGCCTCAACCACCTGATCGCCCGCGCCCTGCGGGAGGGGAAGGTGTTGTATGAGCGACAGTGAGCATGCGCGGGAGTTGCTGGCATTGGCGCATGTGGAACGCCATCTCAGAGCCCATGCGGTAGCGCCTCCGGAAAGCAACCGGCGAACTCCTCGCCTGGATAGACGCAATTGTTGTGGACAAACCCCACCTTGGCAAGCCCACCCGAGTTGCAGGCCAAAACCCGCCCGTCAGGGGAGAACGCCACCCACTCCCCCTGCTCCCAACCCCACAAGGCCACCAGTTCCTCGCCTGTTTGCGCATTCCACAGCCGAATGTTTTCCCCAGCGCTGACGATCCGGCGCCCGTCCAGACTGAAGGCAACAGACCTGACCAATTCGTCATGCCCCTTGAAAGTCCTGATGCAAATGCCCGTGCTTACGTCCCAGAGTTTGAGGGTTTTATCAGCACCTGCCGACACAATGGCCTCGCCATCCGGGCTGAAGGCAACGGAGGTAACCAGGTTGTCATGCCCATTGAGAGTCCTAATGCAAACACCCGTGCTTACGTCCCATAGTTTGAGGGTTTTATCCCAGCCAGCCGACACGATGGCCGCGCCATCCTGACGGAAGGCGACGGAGGCGACCCTATCGTCATGCCCCTTGAGAGTCCTGGTGCAACCGCCCGAACTCACATCCCAAAGCTTTAAGGTCTGATCATTGCTAGCCGACACGATGGCCGCGCCATCCGGGCTGAAGGCGACGGAGGTGACCCGGTTGTGATGCCCTTTGAGAGACCTGATGCAAGCACCAGTGCTTGCATCCCAAAATTTAAGGGTTTGATCAATGCCAGCCGACACGATGACCGCACCATCTGGACTGAAAGCGACTGAGTTGACCGCGTACTCATGTCCCTTGAGAGACCTGATGCAAGTGCCTGTGCTTGCATCCCAAAGTTTAAGAATATTGTCAAAGCCAGCCGACACGATGGCCGCGCCATCCGGGCGGCAGGCGACGGAGTTGACCCAACGGCCATGCCCCTTAAGACTCCTGATGCAAGCGCCCCTGTTTGCGTCCCAGAGTTTGACGGTTGTATCCTCGCCAGCCGACACGATGGCCGCGCCATCAGGACTGAAGCCGACGGAGTTGACTGTGGTGCTATCCCCCTTGAAAGTCCTGATGCAAGCGCCCGTGCTTGCGCCCCAGAGTTTAACGGTTTTGTCCTCGCCAGCCGACACGATAGCCGCGCCATCCTGACTGAAGGCGACGGAAGTGACCCAAGCGTCATGCCCCATGAGCGTCCTGATGCATACACCCGTGCCTGCGTCCCAAAGTTTTAAGGTAATATCATTGCTAGCTGACACGAAAGCCACACCATCCGGGCTGAAGGCGACGGAGGTGACCGAGTCGTGATGCCCATGGAAAGTCCTGATGCAAGCACCTGTGCTTGCATCCCACAGCTTGACGGTTTTATCAAAACCAGCCGACACAATGGCCGAGCCATCTGGACTGAAGGCAACGGAGTGGACCCTAGCGGTATGCCCCTTGAAAGTCTTGATGCAATCGCCTGTGCTTGCGTCCCAGAGTTTGAGGGTTTTATCAAAACCAGCCGACACGATGACCGAGCCATCTGGACTGAAGGCAACGGAGTGGACCCTAGCGGTATGCCCCTTGAAAGTCCTGATGCAAGAGCCCATGCTTGGGTCCCAGAGTTTAAGGGTATGATCACCGGCAGCCGACACGATGACCGCTCCGTCCGGGCGGAAGGCGACTGAGGTGACCACCTCGCTATGCCCCTTAAGAGTCCTGATGCAAACGCCCGATCTTGCATCCCAGAGTTTGAGGGTATGATCATCGCCAGCCGACACGATGGCCGCGCCATCCGGGCGGAAGGCGACGGAGGTAACCCTATCGTCATGCCCCTTGAAAGTCCTGATGCAAACGCCCGCGCTTGCGTCCCAGAGTTTAAGGGTATGGTCTTCACCAGCCGACACGATGGCCGAGCCATCCGGGCTGAAGGCGACTGCATTGATCGCGGCTCGATAACCGGCTCGAATATGGGGAAGAAATGATGGCAGAGTGTCGCCGGGTGGCAAGGCCACATAGGAAAATCGCTCCGGGGGGATGGCGGTCAGTGCCGAGGGATCATGAAGACTCCATGCCAGCCGAGTGAGTGAAAACCGCGCCCTGGCCAAGAAACTGCCCCGCAGATCGGCCCGTTGCAGAAAGGTGGAAAAGAGCCGGGCCTCGTCCAGGCGGCAGTGGGAAAGATTGGCACCGGCCAGATTGGCCCCGCTCAGGTCGCAGCCGGTCAGGTCACAGCCGGTCAGATCGGCCCGTGCCGCCCGGACGTGGCTCAGGTCCGCCCCCCGCAAACTCCCCCGGAGCCGGGCGCCGGTCAGATCGGCTCCCACCAGCCTTGCCCCGGCAAAGTCCATTCCCTCCATCCGCGCGCCAGCCAGATCAACCCCCTCCAGATTCGCTCCCGCAAAATTCCAGGCTTGCGGTCGGGGGGCGCTCTCCGGTTGCTCCCGTTGCCAAAGCAGGGCGAGATGCAAACTGTTTTCGCTGACCCGTGCCTGATACCTCCCTGCCAGCACCTGCACCAGGGTGGTGGCCGCCCTTTCTTTTTCACCAGTGGCAAGCAGATCGAGCAGAAATCGCATCGCCTCCTGTGACAGGGCAGGAAGATCCAGACACTCCCCGCGCCCGGCAACAAGCTCCCCGACCAAAAATCTGGCGAGAAAAAATTCCAAAAACGAGGTGTGGGCGAACCGATAGTTCCCCTCCCCGTCGCGCGACAAGAAGGATGCGGTACGCAACAGGGTATTTAACCTATCGTGCAACTCCGTGAAACCCTGCACCGGAGCATTGCTGAAAAAACTGCTGGCATGCTCCATTTGCCACTGGAACAGCATCTTATGGGGACAGGCCTGGCCGTCCCGTCCCCACAGGAAGCGGGCCATGGCCTCCATGGCCGGTGGGATGGTGTAATGGAGGATTCCCATCTTTTCCTGGTCCCTGGCCAACCACTCCTCGACCACGCTGGCGTAAATATCACCGGCGGTCACTTTGATCCCTGGCCGCACCCGCGCCCGGATGCGCTCCAGGCTTCCGGCGATCAGTTGCAATAAAAAGGGGCGGATGGAAAGCTCCATCAGGTCGTGAATCCCCCGGAAGGTGGCCAGAATCCCCTGCCCCTCGCCGGGAAACACCCGCTCCAGATAGGCCAGGATGCGCGCCTCGTCAAAGGGGAGCAAGTAGAGCAAACGAAAATCCCCTCTGGAAAACCCGTCGCGCGTCACCCCCTGCCGCACCCCGCCGCCGATGCGCATCTCCTCGTCCTTGCGGTCCAGAAAATAGTGGGTGCGGCTGGCGATCAGCACCTTGCCCGGCGACCCCGCAGGAACCGTTCTCCGCATCTCCTTGAGCAAAAAATTGCCATCCTGGGCGCTCATGGAGGCCGATTTTTCGTCGAAACCATCGAAAATGACGCACAGATGACCGGCCCGCACCATGGCCAGCACTCCTTCCACCGACAGATCCGGCATGTTGGCCCGCACCAGAAGGTCCCGCATCATCTCTTCCAGTTTGGGCACGCTCCCGGAAGGGCAATGAAAATCCCGCAGGTCCAGATAGAGGGGGGCAGGCAGGCTCTCCTCCCCCCCTTCCCGCAACCGATGCACCTCCCGTGTAAACTCCCGGCACAGGAATGTCTTGCCGATTCCGTAATCCCCCAGCACGGCGCAATAGGGACGGTTGCTCTCCTTCAACCAATGCAGCAGCACCTGCCGGGCATCCAGGCTCTCCACCTCCCCTTCCCGGCTCCCGGAGGCGACATAGCGATCCCCCTTGTAGAGTTCCCGCCTTTCCGCAGCCTGCTCCAGGGTCAGGCGACTCAACCGGTCGCCGTGCAACCACGCATCCAGGGCATCCGCAAGCCGCTCCAAGGTAACCTGTCGGGACTGGTCGAAACCCACCCGCAACTGGCTGGTGACCAGTATGCTCCCCGGCTGGTCCGCAAACGGCACCCTGCCTGTTTCCAGGTCATTCCGGGTGGGCAGCAGCAGGCGGAGCGTGGCCTTTTCCCTTGGGATCTCACACATGGCCCACTCCTGCTCGAAGCGGCATCTCATCCGCTTCAAAGCCGATTCCGGAAGGCGGACATTGAGGATTTTCATGGTTTCGGCATACACCCTGCTGGAAACTGCGATATAACCGCCACCCTTTTTCTCGCGGTTGAACTCCCGCAAAGGCAGCAGCCAGCGCTCCCAGGGCGGGCCGGGTTTCACCCCGTGGCCCTGAATGTAGAGGGGCTGGCTCTCTCCTCCCTGCCAGCGATTAACCAGCAGACGAAAATGATCCTCCCGTTCCACCCCTTCCACCACCAGGGGCTTGCCGGGCAGGACGTACTCCTGCAACTGCCGCATAGCCCTGTCCACGTCGATGTCGAGGGCCAATTTCTGAAATGCCTTGTGGGAGACTTTTGTCCAAATGGACTGTTTCTCGAACAACGCGCGCGCCGCCGTATCCCAGTCGTTCAGATCATCGAGCACCACCCGCCATCCTTCGCGTTGCACCAGCCGCAAGACATCCCCTGCTTCGGCCAGCGTGAGATCCTCGTTGATCTCCACCAGAAAATGGTGCCTCAGCAGATCCCCGTACCTCTCCACGAAACGCGGCATGACTGGCGAAAGAAACATCTCCCGGTCCAGGTTGAGGGTGAAGCGGGTGTGTTCGAAATTCGGTACCGACTCGTAGCGGGCGTTATCCAACAGAAAACGGGCCGTCTCCACCCCTGCCACGGCCAGGGCGAATTTTACCAGTACCGGCTCCAGCCCGGCATGACGGATGACATCGTTGAAGGACTCGCCATGCGGACCCAGCCCCAGCAGTTCGAACCCGATCAGGGGGTAAGGGCCAGATACGGTCGGGCTGGCCTGCACGATGGCATCGAGCTTGGCCCCCACCCTGGAGACGAAGGGCAGGCCGGGATGCTGGTCCGGAACCTCCCCTTGCAGGAATTGGAGCACCCGTTCCGGAAAGGCAATAAATGGAAAAACAGCGGTAATAGCCGCTTGCGGGATATAGAGTTCCGATGGAGTGTCCGGGTGAAAGCGTTTGGCCTCGGAGGCCACCCGGTCCATGATCTTCTGGTCGTAGACCTGGGGCGCGGTGCTGTCGATCCGGACCGTTTTTTCGGCAATGGGCCGGTTGTCGGTCTGGGAAAAAAGCATGGCTTGATGGGCGGCCAGATGCTGGTTGATCCCTTTCTTGAAATTATTGCGAAACCGTGCCAGGGCCGCATCCGTGTCCACCCCTGGATAAAGCTCCATCAACAGCCCTTGCAACGGGATCTCCCTGTTGTCTTGTTTGCGCAGGCGATTTTTGTAGATTTCCACCTTGGCACGGAAATCGCTTTTGAGGGCTGGAATGATTTTTTCGAGCAGATTCAGGGATTCATCGCGGGAAAGGGGATGGCTCATGGTGATCTCCTGGCCAATACAATTCGTGAACTATTCGCGAATTGTTTTTGAGCCTAGACCACCCATCAGAGACTGTCAAGCGATATTCCTGGCCAGATCAAAAATGCCACGCGGAGACACCCACTCCTCCGCGCGGCACCCGAAGACTACGCATTTCCAACACAAACATTTTTTCTATATCATATCGGCGCTTCATTCAATATTTGATGGACCATGTCCGGCTTGGTCGCGATAATCTTCAACAAGATACGCGCCGCACCCTCCGGTTTCCTCCGACCCTGCTCCCAGTTTCTCAACGTACTGACCGGAAACCCGAATTTGCTGGAAAACTCCTCCTGGGTCAGATTGACCCGGTGACGAATCATTTTTACATCAATATCACCGGGGATTTTCGTGACACGCAAATTCTGTTCCTTCCCTCGCAAGTACTCGTCGATCTCGGCAAGCCCCTGTGCAAATTTATCTTCTCGGATCCTGTTCATGGTCTTTGTGTCCCATATCGTTAACTGTGTAATCAAGGTGCCCTTACATTTTAATAACACCTACAAAATCAACCCAATAAATATGCGAACTACATCTTACTTAAATTATCAACAATAAAATCATAAATTTCTCTGATAGCCCAACCAATTCCCGCCTCCCTCAATCTTCTCCAAATCGCTACCAACTGCTTTTTATCTTTTTCTTGGCCATATTCAATATCTTTTGTTGACTGAATTGAAATCAAATATATTTTATCCAAATCTCTCGACAAGATATATATGACTTCAACAGTCTCATTCCATGATAATAAATAAGAACCTTCCTTCTCTTCCGTCAATGCCTGACCTGCAAAGGGGTTGGTTGCAAGCAATGCACACAATGCCATCCGCTCCGTCTCAGAAAGCAATTTTTGCACATCACTGGTGAAAATTCGACTTTCAATAACATGCACCTCTTGCGTTTGATTCATATTTACCTCACAGTTCATTGTTGGAGCGGGTAATGTCATGCACCGCTGGTGCACCATTGGAAACCATCCTATCACAAACGCGGACAGTAAGTCAATGGCGTAGTTCTGACGACGCAAAATGAATTCGGATCGCCTGGAATTCCACCCGAACGGCTCCAGTGCAATAAAATCCTCTATCTCAATGATGCCGAAGCGTGCTAATCTATAAAAAACGATTTGATAAGTTTGTCAGCATTCAATTATATAAAATTTTATTAAAAAATTATTAAAATAATCATGATCTCCCAGCGCGAGTGACTGCCATGACAATCGCCGACCAAGTGGTGGACGCCCGCCGACTTCTCTGTCCCATGCCCATCCTGCGCGCGGAGGCGGCCATGCAGAACCTGCCGGACGGGGCCACCCTCGCCGTGCGGGCCACGGATCCGGGCATCAGCCGCGACCTGCCGGCCTGGTGCCGGGTCAATGGCCATCGCCTGCTGGAGATCCGCCAATCCGGTCGCGAGTGGACCGGGTTCGTGGTCAAGGGGGGTCAGGAAGAACCTTCCTTGGACATCTCCAACGTGTAATTGACCACCCGGTTGCGACCGCCGCGCTTGGCCGAATACAGGGCCAGGTCCGCGCACTTGATCACTTCCCAGATGTCGTCCCCGTGCGAGGGAAAACCGGCCACCCCGATGGAAATCGTCTTGCGCATGATCCCGGAAGATACCGGGATCTTCTGCGCCGCCACCGCCTGACGCAACTTCTCCGCCATCTTCTCCCCGGAATAGTCGTCGCTCTCCTGCAAGACCACCAGAAACTCCTCGCCACCATAACGGATCACCATGTCCGAAGTGCGCACCTGCGCCGCCAGCGCCTTGGCCACCACCCGCAACACCGTATCGCCCACGTCGTGGCCGAAAACGTCGTTGACCTCCTTGAAGTGATCGATGTCCATCAACAGCACGGAAAGACACCCCTTCTTGCGCTTGGTGGTGGCCTCCAGGGTGGCGACGTACTCTTCCAGGAATCTCCGGTTGTGCAGACCGGTCAAGGCATCCCGCAAGGCCGACTCCCGCACCGTGTCCAACAGCCGTTTCGCCTCCACCGTCGGGGCCGCCTCGCGCAAATAGGCGGTGATGAACGGCAGCAGCAACTGATACAAACGGCCGTGCGCCCGCTCCATCACGATCTGCACCACGTTCCCCACCGAACCGGAATGCAGGATCGGTATGCAGATGTGCGCCAGGCCGCCCTGATGCGGCGGCGGCTTGAACTGATTGCAGATGAACCGGCTCTCCACCCCGTCGATCACATGCCCGGTCCGATTGGCCCGGCACGAGTCGGCCTGAAACAACACTTCCGGCGTACACCACCGGCAGGTGGAATCCGGCTCCCCATCCACGATCACCGGCTTCATGTGGTTCATCCCCTGGCTGGAAACCTCGTAGATCGTGAAACTCTTCATCCCGAACTGCTCCTTGAGGAGCAGGCCGATGCGCAGGTAAACCTCCGCGCGGGTGCGGTCCTCCTCCACCGCCTGCTTGAACTGCGCGATCTCCAGCAACGTCTCCACCATCTCGGTGGTGGTGTTGATCAGATTGGTATTCCCATCCGCCTGATAATGCATCAACTGCGAGACATCCCTGGTGATGGCCCCGAGCGAATCGTGCAGATGCTCCATCAGGCGATTGAAGTCCAGGGCGATGTCCCCCATCTCGTCCTTGCCCTTGTATTGGATGCGCCCGTCGAAATTGCCGTCCTTGGCCTTGGCCACCACCTGCTGCACCTCCACCGCCGTGCTCACCACCGGCGAGAGCTGCCGCCGGAAGATGAAGGTCAACACCACGGCGAACGCCATGACGATCCCAGTCATTATGATAATTGTCGTAAGTGCCTTGCGCTGCAGGGACTCCATGGAAACCTGAATGGTGATCGCCCCCAACACCGCGCCGTTGGAGGTGTTGTGGCACTGCAAGCAGTTGGGCTGCCCCGTGGAGGTGGCGATGAACGGAATGGTCCCCCGGAAGATCGGCGCCAGCCCCTCTTCCACGATCCCGTAAAAGGGTTGTCCGCTCTCCATCACCCGCCGTTCCACCTCGTCGATGGCGTGCTCGGCGGACAGCCCCTCGCCGAACTGCCGGGCCACCACCTCCGAGCGCAGCACCCGCGCCACCTGCAGCCCTTCCACCTCGGCCAGACGCTTCAGGAAGGACTCGCGCTGACCGATCACGCCATTGATCATCGCCTCCGTCAGGCTGACCCGCACGATCTCCGCCGCTGTTCGCACATGATCCCGTGCCGTCGCAAGGGAAAACTGGCGAAACGAAATCAGACTGATGGCAATCAGCACACAGGCCATGGCCCCGGAGAGAAACATGGACAACATGGTCATTTTCTGTTTTAATTTCATGGGATGGACCAGGTGCACCAAGCAGGAGGATTGATGTCGATCAATTTCAGATTAACACAGTGTCAGACAAAAAACAATTGAAGAACCGCTTCATTTTTCACAACACCTCGCCATCCCCCGCCAACCAACAACCCGGATCGCGCCGCAAGGGATCGCCGGTGCGCGCGGCGGCCTGACAGCGCGCCCCGCCACGGCACCAGGGGAGATGCAGGCAGCCCCGGCACCCGTCCGGAACGATGCCGGGACGGCGTAGCGCCAGTACCAAAGGGTGTTCGGCATAGACCCGCGCGATGCCTCCCGGATCCAGAATGTTGCCGAGGGGCACGGGCAGGCGTCGGCAGGGCAGCAGGGTCCCGTCGGGCAGCAGGGCCAGCAGCCGCTCCCCGGCGCCACACCGCGCGGGCCGGCCACCCCCGGCCAGAAATTGCAACGGACGGTGCATGGCAATCCGGCCACGCGGCCAAAGCGCCCGCCACCAGGCATCCCTGGCGCGCCGGACCGTCTCGAAAAACCGGCGCGTCCCATCGGCCGTAAACCCCTCACCCAGCCCATCCGCCGCCCGGCCCAAAGGGAGCATCCGGTCGGTCCAGAGCCGGTCCACCCCCTTGCGCCAGGCCCAGCGCACCACCTGCGGAAAATCCCCCGCATTGCCGGGATGGGCGGTGAAGGCGACCACCACGGTCACCCCCGCGCCCTTGAGCGCCGTGACCGCCCGCTCCACCCGCGCGAAATCCCCGGCCCCGCGCAGGGCATCGTGGGTATCGGGCGCGCCATCCACGCTCAACTGCGCGAAAGCGGGCCGAATGCGCGCCAACTGCCGCACCGCCGCCCGATCCACGCCCCGGCTCGCGCACAACACGGCCAGGGAGCACCACTCCCGTTCCCCGGCCAACCGATCCAGGAATCCGGCAAAATCCTCCCGCGCCCAAGGGTCCCCGCCGGTCAGGGTGATGCGCGCCGGGACGCGCCAGCCGGTCAGCAAGGCCCGCAACCGTTCCAGGGCCTCCATCATCTCCGGCCAATCCAGCTCCCTGGCGCCCCCCGGCCCCTGGTAACAGTGGGCGCAAGCCGAATCGCACCGTTCGGTCACATGCCACTGCAACAAAAACGCATCCGGCGGCATGCCTCAATCCCCGCCGCCCCCGCAACCG
>PDZX01000083.1 GCA_002753185.1 Magnetococcales bacterium WMHbin3 | reverse complement strand
CGCCAGGATCTCCAGCCGGTTGCCCCTGGTCAATCCCTGCAGGTCCACCAGCAGATGCACCCCGTCCTCGCGGATGCGCTGCGCGGCGGCGGCATGGGAAAGGGAGCGGATATCCTCGAAACGGTCGCAGGCCGCCATGATGCGCCCGCGCAGGGGTTGCCCGTCATCCGGGCCGTGGGAATAGGCAATGATCTCGAAGCGGTCGCGATCATGCGCCTCCAGCAGCCCGGCGATCTGACTGGCCACCGGATGATTGCGGAAATCCCCGGAAAGATAGCCGATCAATAGCCGCCCCGGCTCCGGATCCCCGGACCGGACCACGACCGGGGGGGCCGGAACCGGCAGAACGCGCTGGACATGACGCGCCGCGTGCTCACGCATCGCCAGGGGCGATACCGGCATGAACAACAAAACGAAGGGGGCCATCCCCCCCTCGCCGGGATGCGCCGTCAGATGCGCCTCGATCCCGGCCAGTTCGCGCCAATCGCACAGCGTCTGCAACACCGCGAGCAGGCCGGCACGAGGCTCCGCATGGTCGGGACGCAGGGCGATCGCCCTGCGGAAGGCCGCCATGGCCTCCTCCGGACGCCCCCACTCCCACAACGCGGCCCCAAGATTGTTGCAGGCCGTGGCATCCTCCGGACGGATCGCCAGCAGCGTCCGGTAACAGGCCACGGCATCGGCAAAACGGCCCTGGGCGCTCAAGGCCAGCCCCAGATCGTTCTGGAGATCGATCCGCCCCGGATCGCGTTGCAGGATCCGCCGCATGTACCCCTCGGCCTCTTGCATCCGGCCCTGGTCCATGAGCGTGGCCAGCAGGAACCGCTCCGCCTCCGCATGTTGCGGATTCAGATCGCATGCCGTCCGGAAGCCATTCACCGCCTCTTCCGGCCGGTTGCGCTCCCGCAGGACGACGCCCAGTTGGAACCACCAGTCGGCATGGTCCGGCTGCATGCCCACCGCCCGGCGCAAGCAGGCCTCGGCCTCCTCCGGCTTGCCCCAGGCACGGTACACCACCCCCAGGTTGGCGAAATAGAGCGCTTCCCGGTCATTGACGGCAATGGCCCCGACGATCCGTTCGACCGCTTCCTGCCAATGCCCCCGCTGGTGGGCCACCATGCCCAACAGGTGCAGCGCGTCGGCATGACCGGCATCCAGGGTCAGGATCTCCCGATAGAGCGGCTCGGCCTCATCCGGCCTGCCCTCCTGATGCAGGCGCAACGCATGGGCGAACAGGGCCTCCACCAACGAACGCCGGAAAAGTTCCGCCCCCGGAACGGCCAGCCTGGCCGCCCGCAGATGGTTGAGCGCCAACTCCGGCCGCCCGGTGGCGACGGCCAGCAGCCCCAGGTTGTGGTTGGCGTCCGGATGCCCCGGCGCCACGCGCAACACCTCCCGGTAGTGCTTCTCCGCCTCCGACAGCCGCCCCGCCTGGTGCAACGCCACCGCCTTGCGCAATGCCACCCCCGGATGCATGGAGATCACACCCCGTCTTCTTCCAAAACGATCATCTCCCGTTTCCCCGCCCGCCAGTCGCGCCACATCCGCTCGTAGAGCCGCTCCAGATTGCGCGTGAAACGCACGGTGTCGAACAGGGGAGACGTGGCGCGGTTGTCCAGCAACCGCTGCCGCAGATCCCGCAAACGTCCGGGATCATTCGCCAGGGCGATGGCCAGGGCGAGATATTCCTCCCAATGGGTGGTGATCAACTCCGGCAGACCGACCGCGCGCAACAATCCCGCCCCCACCCGCGACTGGAATCCCTCGCCGATCCGGGTGAGCAGCGGCACCCCGCACCACAAGGCATCGCTCCCCGTGGAGTGGGAGTTGTACGGAAAGGTGTCCAGCGCCAGATCCGCCAACGACAGCCTGGCCAAATGCCCGCCCATGCCGGGCATCCGTGGCGAGAACACCAGCCGGGACGGATCGATCCCCCTGGCTTGCGCCTCCTGGCGCAAATTGGCCCGAGCCGACGCATCGTCGCACCGCAGCCACAACACGCTGTCAGGAACCGCCAGGAACAAACGGCACCAGACGTCGAAACTCTCCGGGTTGAACTTGACGCTCTGATTGAAGCTGCAAAAGACGAATCCTTCGTCCGGCAGACCGGCCTCCCGCCGTGTCGGCGTGGGTCCCATCCGCCGTTCCCGGTCGTTGGGAAGATAACAGTTGGGCAGCAGGGCCAGGGTCTCGCCGAAATACGCGGCATGCTCCGGCGGGGTCGCGACCGGGTCCCCGATCAGATAGTCGGCCAGACGGTCCACCCCCAGGGTTCCCGGATACCCCAGCCAGCCAACCTGCAACGGCGCCGGACGCAGCCCCAGCACCTTGATGCGGTTCCACTTCGTGTAACCTTGCAGATCCACCAGGATATGCACGCCATCCTCCCGTATGGCCCGCGCCATCCCGACATCGGAGAAACGCCGCATATCCACGAATCGATCGCATTCGCGCCGAATCCGGTCACGCACTTCGCTGCCATCATCCTCGCCATGGGAGTAGACGATCACCTCGAAGCGGTCGCGATCGTGTCCGGCGAACAGTCCGGCCATCTGATGGGCCACGGGATGATTTCTGAAATCACCGGAAAAGTAGCCAATCACAAGCCTTTTCGGATCGGCGGTGAAATGAGGTCCCGGTGACCACTCCCGCACCGCCGGGATCAGATGGTTGCCATAGGCCGTCGCGATCCGACGCTGCTCCACAGGGGGGATGGGCAGAAACTGCATCAACATCGGCGCGATCCTCCTGTGCCCGGCATGCAGCAACGCCATCAAGCGGTCATGCCATTCCGCCAGCACCGGCCAGTCACATTCCAGCATCAGGATGCGCACGATGAAACCACAGGCCTCCGCGAAATCCGGCCTGGCATCCAATGCCCTCTGGAAAGCGGCCCGTGCCTCTTCCCGCCGATCCAGCTCCATCAGCAGCAAACCCAGGGCGAAATGACTCTCCACCTGCCCAGGATCCAACCGCACCGCCTCCCGATAGAAATGCTCGGCCTCCTCGTTGCGCCTCTGCTCCCAAAGCATGAGAGCCAGATTGTGACGGACCTTGGCATTGCCGGCATCGATGCGCACCGCCTCCCGGAACGCCGCTTCCGCTTCCAGATAGCGCTCCTGATCCTTCAGGAGGTTGCCCAGATTGTTTGTTGCCATGGCCAACCCCGGCTCCAGCAGGATCGCCCGGCGCAAGGCCTCCTCGGCCTCTTCGAGGCGGTTCATGCCATGCAGGAGAATCCCCAGGCTGTTATGGACGTCGGCGAGATCGGGATTGACGCGCAACGCCTCCCGGAAGGCCGCCTCGGCCTCGTCGTGCCGCCCCATCCCTTGCAACGACAACCCCATCTTGTAGGCAGTCTCGAACAGGTCCGGCTGGATCGCCAACGCCCTGCGGTAGCATTCCACCGTTTTGTCCGGCTGGTCCCGCTTCTTGTACAGGACGCCGAGATTGCAATGATAGGTAGCATCCCGATCGTTGCTCGCGATTGCCCGTTCCACCAGTTCCACCGCCTCGTCGAGACGACCGGCCGCAAAAACCGCCATGCCGAGCAGATGCAACGCCTCGGCATGCTCCGGTTGCAAGGCGATGACACGCATCAAGGCGCGGGAAGAGGCTTCGGGATCCGTGTGCCGCAGGGCGCACGCCAGGCCGAAATGGGCCTCGACCCGATCGGGATCGAGGGCCAACGCCTGCCGGAAAGAGGCAATGGCGTCGTCCAACCGGCCCATCTCCTTGAGGAGATTCCCCAGATTGAGCAGATAGAGAGGATCCTGGCGCAAGGCGATCGCCTTGTCGATCCATTCCAACGCGGCCTCGTGGCGGCCGCCCTGGTGAGAAAGGACACCAAGCAGATGCATGGCGTCCGCATGGTTGGCATTCCGGGCGAGGATCCGGCGATAGAGCGTCTCCGCTTCGGTCAGCCGACCTTCCTGGTGATGACGCAATGCCTGGGGGAAGAGGATTTCCGGAGTCACCTGCGCGCGTGACGGCGCTCTCCGGGTCGGGCCGGCGGCCCGCCGACCTCCGGCCATTCAGGTGTCACCAGTCGATGGGAGGCGCAACAGGGTCTGCCGCCGTTCGATGCGCGCCCGGCGCAACGCCCCGGCGCGGGCGGCCAGGGTCAGGAGTTGATCCGATCGATAGGGCTTGACGAGCACATCATCCATGCCGGCCTCCAAACAATGATCACGCAGCATCGGCGCTATCGGCTCGCCGAGTCCGACGATCGGCAGATCCGGGTCCGCCTTTTCACGACCGGCGCGAATCCGGCGGGTGATTTCGATGCCATTCAACATGGGCATGAGAAAATCCATGAACACCAGATCGAACCCCTCGCCCAGCCATTTAAACGCCTCGTCGGCATCGGTCGCCGTGGTGACGGGGTATCCGGCCTCTTGCAGCGACCGTTCGGCCGACAGGCGCTGCTCGCGGTCCCCCTCCACGAGGAGGATCCGCGCCGGGGGATCCGTCTCCAGGGGCATGGGACGAGCAGGGGAGATGTCCGGCTGGAGCAGGGGGAGAGTGACGATGAAGCGGCTTCCCAGCCCCTCCTGGCTCTCCAGCGTGATCTCCCCGCCCATGCGCCAGACCAGCATCCGGCAGATGGTCAGGCCCAACCCGACGCCGCCATAGGGACGGGTCGGAGTGCCGTCCGCCTGGGAGAAGAGTTGGAAGATCAGCTCCTGCTTTTCCTCGGGGATGCCGATGCCCGTATCCCGCACCAGCATGCGCAGGGTGTCCCCCTCGCCGCAGACCATCCGCAACTCCACCTCGCCGGCGGGCGTGAATTTGACCGCGTTGCCCAGCAGGGTAAACAGCACCTGCCGCAAACGCAAGGGATCCCCCATCAACCGATCCGGAACCGCCTCGTCCACGCAACAGAAAAGCGCCAGTCCCTTGGCCCTGGCATCTCCGGCGATGGCGGCCCCGACCTGCTCGACGACCAGACGCGGGGAAAACGGCTTGTGCTCCAGGGTGAAGGCATCGGTGTCGAGCTTGGAGAAGACCAGGATGTCATTGAGAATATTCAGCAACGACTCGGAGGAGTGCAGCACGATTTCCAGGAACTGCTTCTGTTGCGCGGTCAGTTCGCTGGCCAGCACCTGATCGGTCAAGCCGATGATGGCATGCATGGGGGTGCGGATTTCATGGCTCATGTTGGCCAGAAAGAGGTCCTTGGCCTTGGCCGCCACCTCGGCCTTGCGCATGGCCACCTCGAGTGCCCGAGCCTGGCTGGCGATCATGGCACGCTGCCGGGCCAGATCCAGGAAAACCTTGATCTTGCTCTTGAGGATGAAGGGGGAGTAGGGCTTGACGAGATAATCCACGGCGCCCAGCCCGTATCCGGCGGTGATGTGGCGCGTGTCGTTATGGACTGCGGTCAGCATGATGACCGGGGTATGACGGAGCGTTTCCTGGGCGGCCATCCGGCGCAGCACCTCGAAGCCGTCCATCTCCGGCATGGCGGCGTCGAGCAGCACCACGGCGCACTCATGCCGGGTCATCAGGTAGAGGGCCTCCGCCCCGCCGAAGGCCGCCACCCGCTCGGCATCCAGATCGGCCAACTGCTCCATGAGCAACGTGATATTTGCCGGTGTGTCGTCAACAATCAGAATGACGGGTTTCACAGCGAGCCTCGCAAGTAGAACGCGCCAGGGGGGGGCCGGTTTGATTCTAATCGGAAAGAATACTACCTATTCTTGCAAAAGTCATCCCAATTGCGAAAAAAAATGCCAGCCACGGTCAACCATTGCCTTCCCGAAGCCGTTGTCATACCGTTTGCGGGTGCATCGACCCTTCGACCCGTCTCTTGCCGCCACGCCATCATGACCACCGCGCCTCCCCACCCCGACGCCGATTTCCGGCAATGCACCCTGCTGGAATCCCAGGGCCGGATGGAAGAGGCGTGGGAGCTGTACCGGCAGACGCGGACACGCGGAACGCTCTGCCCGGAGTTCGCCCTGCACGGTGCCACCATGCTGCCCGCCATTCCCGCCTCCCTGGAGGAGATCACCACATGGCGGAACCGCTTCCAGGAGGGCATCGCGGATTTGCACGCCCGCTTCGACCGCCTGGCCCCCGCGACGCTGGCCACGGCCCGCTCCCTCTATTACTACCTGGCCTATCACAACATCGATGATCGGCCCCTCATCGAAGCCCTCGCCCGGCTGTTCCGGGCCAAGGTCCCCGAATTGACCTTTCGCACCAGCCACCCCCCCACCCGCCCGCAGGCCGGTCGGCAACGCCTGCGCATCGGTTTTTTGTCACAATTTCTTTATCACCATACGATTGGCAGGCTCAACGAGGGTTTAATCCAACTGCTGGATCGCGACCGCTTCGAGTTGGTGCTGATCCATGCGCCGCACGCCAAACGGGACGCCTTCCGCGACCATCTGGACGCACGGGCCGACCGGGTCATCGTCCTGCCCGATGGGATCATGGCGCAACAACGGGTTGTGGCCGCCGCCGAATTGGATCTCCTCTACTACCCGGATATCGGCATGTCCATGACCAGTTACTGGCTGACGTTCGCCCGTCTGGCCCCGGTGCAGGCCATGAGTTGGGGCCATCCGGACACCACCGGGGTGGAGACCATGGATTATTTCGTCTCCTCCGCCCTGATCGAACCGGAAGGAGCGGACGATCGATACAACGAGCGTCTGATCCGTCTGCATCGCCTGCCGTGCTGCTACCTGTGGCCGGTGGTGCCGGGCGCGATTCCGGAGCGCACCGCGTTTGGGCTGCCGCCCACCGGACATCTGTATGGCTGTCCGCAATCCCTCTACAAACTGCATCCGGAATTCGACGCCGTGCTGGCGCAAATCGCGCGGGAAGACCCCACGGGCCATATCGTGCTGGTGGCGGCGGACAATCCGGCCTGGCACGATGCGTTGCGGACGCGCTGGAACCGGAACCATCCCGGACTGGCGGAACGGATCCTCTTTCTGCCCCGGATGACCCGGACCCGGTTCATCGGCCTGATGGCCAACATGGACGTATTGCTGGATCCGATCCATTTCGGCAGCGGCAACACCTTCTACGAAGCGATGGCGATCGGCACGCCGGTGGTGACCTGGCCCGGAGATTTCATGCGCTGCCGGATCGTTGCCGGCGGGTATCGGCAGATGGGGATGACGGATCCCCCGGTGGCCGGGACGGTGGCCGAATACGCCCCGATGGCGCTATCGTTCGCGCGGGATCGGCAACGACGGCGGGCGTTCCAACGGGAGTTGGCGGAAAAACGGGCGGCGTTGTTCGTCGATGCGGGCATGGTCCGGGAGTTCGAGGCCTTCCTGACGGCGGCGGTGGCGGCCGCCGTGCGTGGCGGGAAGCTGCCCAGGGGGTGGCAACCGCCACGGGGGGGATGAGCGATCACCTGGTGGTCTCCACGCCCGAGGCCGGCATGATTGCGGAGGCGCGCCGCATGGCCGAAGAATTGGGGCTGCCGATGCTGGCGTGGGAGCAAACCGAAGAACGCCTGGTGCTGGCGGTGACCGGAGAACGCCTGGAGTTGCTGGCCCGCCATCGGGGTCGCGGCCAGCCGGTGGCGGTGGAATTCTCCCCGGAGATCGCGGCGGCGCGGCGCCAGGAGGGATTGCGCCAGACCCTGGCGCGGGCGGCGGGCCTGAAGAGCGGCGGGGTGCGTCCGGTCATTCTGGACCTCACGCCGGGCCTGGGACGGGATGCCTTCGTGCTTGCGGCTCTGGGGTGCGAGGTGACGATGGTGGAACGCTCGCCGGTGGTGGCGGCGTTGCTGGAGGACGGCTTGCGCCGGGCGGCCATGCTGCCGGAGGCGGCCCGTCTGCACCTGAGACGGGGGGATGCCGTGGCGTTTCTGGAGGGGCTGCCCGCCGGGCACCCCTGCCGGGTGATCTATCTGGACCCCATGCACCCGGAGCGGGAGAAGAGCGCCCTGGTGAAAAAGGAGATGCGACTGCTGCGGGCCGTGGTGGGCGACGACCCGGACGCCGGGGAACTGGCGCGCGCCGCCTTGACGCGGGCCGGAACGCGGGTGGTGATCAAGCGTCCCCGCCTGGCTCCGCCCCTGGGACCGCCGCCGCAACGGGTTGTCATGGGGCAGCGCGTGCGTTATGATATTCATTTTCCAGGCAGCACCGGGAACGAGAAATAACCATGCCAACACTGGAGTGGCACGACAAGCAGGACGCCATCGCCATGGCCGGGCAACTCCCCTGCCGGCTGCTGGAGTACGTTCCCGAACACTCCCATGGCGACCGGGTCACCCCCAACATGCTGATCCATGGGGACAACCTGGAGGCGCTCGCGGCGCTGTTGCCGTTCTATGCCGGGCAGGTGCGCTGCATCTACATCGACCCGCCCTACAACACCCGATCCGCGTTCGACCATTACGACGACAGGCTGGATCACGCCCAGTGGCTCGCCATGATGTGGCCGCGCCTGGTGCTGTTGCGGGAGTTGCTGGCCGACACGGGCAGTATCTGGGCGCATATCGACGCAACGGAAGGTCATTATCTTAAAGTAATCATGGATGAGATCTTTGGAAGAAAAAATTTCATTGCTGAAATCATCTGGCACAAAAGAACCTCAAGAGAAAACCGGGCGGCGATTGGCAGCGCGCACGACACGATCTTCGTTTACGCCAAGATGGAGGCCGCCAGATGGAAGCCATTCCGGAATCCGTTGCCAGCGAATCATGCCGGATACGCCAACCCGGATCACGATCCGAAGGGGGAGTGGCGCTCCATCCCCTTTTCCGCCCAAGGGTTCCGCACGAACCAGATGTATCGGATCATGACGCCCGGCGGGGCAAGGCATGATCCGCCCAGGGGACGTTGCTGGGGCGCGACCGAGCCGGAATATTGCAGGCTATTGGCGGAAGGAAAGGTCTATTTTCCCAAGAACGGCACGGGCAGGCCCCGCATCAAGAAATATCCATGGGAAGACGAAGGACTTACGCCCATGAGCCTCTGGCACGCCAGCGATGCCGGCACGACGGAAGATTCGAAGAAAGAGATCCTGGCCCTGTTCGAGGAGGAGACCCCTTTCGCGACCCCAAAGCCGGAAACCCTGCTGCGCAGGATCACCGAAGTGGCATCCAACCCCGGCGATCTCGTGCTCGACCCCTTTCTCGGCTCCGGTACCACCGCTGCCGTGGCCCACAAGATGGGCCGCCGCTACATCGGCATCGAGATGGGAGCGCATGCCCTCACCCACTGCGCCCCACGCTTGCGGAAAGTCATCGAAGGGGAACCGGGCGGCATCTCCAGCGCCGTCGGCTGGCGGGGAGGAGGCGGGTTTCGCTGCCATCGGCTGGGGCCGGTCGTGGGCGAGGCAACGGGCCGGATCCGCCCGGATATCCCCTTTCCCATGCTGGCGGCCCATGTCTGGTTCCGCGCCACCGGGATCCCCTGGCACGCAACCGACGCCAACCCGGTGCTGGGCATCCACGACGGACGCGCCATCGCCCTGCTCTACAACGGCCTCCTGGGCGACCGGCGCGTCAACGGCGGCAACGTCCTCACCCACGCCACCCTGACCCGGATCCGCGCCACCCTCGCCCGCCACCACCCGAACTTTTCCGGCCCCATCACCATTCACGGGGAGCGCTCCGCGCTGACCACCGCCACCCTGACACGGCACGGCATCGCGTTCCGGCAGACCCCCCACGACGCGCGGGCACGTTGCTGAAGGAATCACAAAAATGTATCCGCAAACACATCACGACTTCTTGTGCTTCCCCACGCCATGAAACGCCTCGCCCAGCGCATCGACCGCTGCATGACCCGCGATCGCGCCTCCCTGCTGTCCCGCTGGCGGGCCTGGCGTCGGCTCCACCCGGATCAGCCCCCGGATCCCGCCCTGGAGGAGGCCGTCGCCCGCTCGCTGGCCACCCGCGCGCAACGGGAAGCCTCGTTTCCGGCCCGCGACTATCCGGTTTTCTTGCCAGTTGCCGAACAACGCGAGACGATTCAAAAGGCGATTCGCGCACACCCGGTGGTGATCGTCTGCGGGGAGACCGGCTCCGGCAAGACCACCCAGTTGCCCAAGATCTGCCTGGATCTGGGCCTGGGCGCCGCCGGGATGATCGGCGTGACCCAGCCACGCCGCATCGCCGCCCGCGCCATCGCCGAATTCCTGCGCGCCGACCTGCGCACCGAGGCAAACCGCCTGGTGGGCCACAAGATCCGCTTCAATGACCACACCAGCCCGGAAACCCTGATCAAGGTCATGACCGACGGCATCCTGCTCACCGAACTGCAAGGGGATCCGCTCCTGACCCGCTACGACGCGCTCCTGGTGGACGAGGCCCACGAACGCAGCCTGAACATCGATTTCCTCCTCGGCGCACTCAGACGCATCGGGGAGCGCCGCCGGGACCTGAAGATCATCATCAGCTCCGCCACCCTGGACGCGGAGAAGTTCTCCCGCCATTTCGGCAACGCGCCGGTCATCGAGGTGTCGGGCCGCACCTATCCGGTGCAGACCCGCTATCGCCCCATCCTGATGGCAACCGACGAGGAGAGTGATCGGGAAGAGGCCGAGGAGACCAACCTGGAAACGGCCATCCTCGAAGCGGTGGCCGAACTCTCCCTGCCGGGGATGCACGGCGACATCCTGATTTTTCTCCCCAGCGAACACCTGATCCGGGAGATCGGCGAACGCCTGCGCAACGAGGTGGGTCCGGGAACCGAGATCCTGCCCCTCTTCGCCCGGCTCTCCGGGAACGAACAGCAGCGCATCTTCCAGCCCGGCGTGCCCCGGCGGATCATTCTGGCCACCAACGTGGCCGAGACCTCGATCACCGTGCCCCGCGTGCATTACGTCATCGACTCCGGGCTGGTGCGCATCAGCCGGGTCAGCGACCGGACGCGGGTGCAGCGCTTGCCGGTGGAAAAGTGCTCCCGCGCTGCGGCGGATCAACGCCAGGGACGCTGCGGCCGGGTGGCGGACGGCATCTGCATCCGGCTCTACTCCGAGGAGGATTACCAGGCGCGCCCCCGCTTCACCGACCCGGAGATCCTGCGCACCTCGCTGGATGCCGTGATCCTGCAAATGAAGGCCATGCGGCTGGGCGAAATCGACCAGTTCCCCTTCGTGGACCCCCCGACCCCGCAGGCGATTCGCCATGGCGTCCGCTTTCTGGAGGAGTTGGGGGCGATCACCCTGGAGGGGAAAATCACCGACGTGGGCAAAAGACTGGCCCGCCTCCCCCTGCCGCCCCGGCTGGGACGCATTTTGCTGGAGGGCGGCACCCAGGGCCGCCTGAGCGAAATCCTGATCCTGGTGGCGGCCATGACCATCCCCGACCCCCGCGAGGAGCCGCTGGAACGACGCGAGACCGCCCGTCAGGCCCATGCCCGCTTCAAGGATGCCCACTCCGATTTCGTGGGGCTGCTGAATCTCTGGGGCTTCATTCGGCAAGGGCGCATCGACCATCCCACCGGCAACGGCTTCCGGCGTTTTCTCAAGGAGAATTATCTCTCCAGGGCGCGGGTGCGGGAGTGGCTGGAGATTCACGAACAACTGCTGGAAATGGCGCAAGAGATGGGGATGCGGCCCAACGAGGTCCCGGCGGCCTACGAGGAGATCCATCGGGCGCTGCTGCCCGGTCTGCTGGGCAACGCCGGGTGCAAGAGCGAATTGAAGGAGTTTCTCGGCGCGCGGGAGAGCCGTTTCGCCATCCACCCCGGCTCGGCCCTGCACCGCAAGCCCCCGGCCTGGATCATCGCCGGGGAACTGGTGGAGACCTCGCGCCTCTACGCCCGGCTGTGCGCCCGCATCGAGCCGGAGTGGCTGGAGGCCGCCGCCGGTCCCTTGTGCCGCCGGAGCTACGCCCACGCCGCCTGGGACCGGCAGGCCGGCCAAGTGACGGCCAGGGAGCGCGTCACCCTGTTCGGGCTGCCGCTGATCCTCGACCGCAAGGTCCATTACGGCCCGATCCACCCGGCGGAGTCCCGGCGGATCTTCATCCAGTCGGCCCTGGTGGAGGGGGAGTTCAACTCCTCGGCGCTCTTTTTCGTACACAATCAGGGCATGATCGCCGAGGTGCGCGAGTTGGAGCACAAATCCCGACGCCGCAACCTGCTGACCGAGGACGGGGTACGCTTCGCCTTTTACGATGCCCTGGTTCCGGAGCACATTCACTCCGCGCGCCATTTTCACGAGTGGTACTCCAGGGCGCGCAAGCCGGATCCCCGCATTCTGTATTTCACCTGGGAACAGGTCATGCGCGACGCGGACGGCGGGGTGAGCGGGGAGCAGTTTCCGGGGCATCTGCTCATCGACGGTCACGAGCTGGCGCTGGAGTACACCTTCGATCCGGGGGGCCACAACGACGGGGTGAACGCCCGCATCCCCATGCCGCTTTTGAATCGCCTGCCCTCCCAGCCCTTCGAGTGGCTGGTGCCGGGGATGCTGGGCGACCGGATCCTGGCCATGCTCAAGAGCCTGCCCAAGACCCTGCGCCGCCCCCTGGTCCCCCTGCCCCAGACCGTGGCGTGGTGTCAGGGCCAGTTGACCTTCCGGCAGGGGTCGCTGAAGCTGGCCCTGATCAAGCTGCTCAAGACCAAAACCGGCCTGGAGTTCCCTCTGGACGTCATGCCGGAGTCGGCCCTGGACGACCATCTGCGCATGAATTTCCTGGTGATCGACGAGGTGACCGATCGGGTGCTGGGGCGGGGCCGGGATCTGGAGGCGTTGAAGAACGAGCTGGGCCAGGATGCCAGGGAGCGATTCCGCAAGGTGGCGAGCACTGCCTGGGAGCGCAAGGGGATGCTGCGTTGGGAGTGCGGCTCCCTGCCGGAGCGGGTCGCCCTGGATGCCGACGGACGCACCCTGTACGCCACCCCGGTATTGCAAGACGATGGCATGTCGGTCTCCCTGCGACTGATGGACGACCCGGAACGAGCCATGGAGACCCATCGCAAGGGGGTGAGCCGGCTGTTCATGCTGCAACTGCCGGGGATGATCCAGTTGATCAAGCGCAAATGCGTCTTTACACGGGAGGAGAATCTGTTGTTTCTCTCCTTGTGCCTGAACAAGGGGGACCCCCCGCTCGCCCTGGCCGAGCAACTGTTGCAGCGGGCGACGACCAACCGCTTCCTCCCCCCGGAGTTGGAGCCGGTGCGCGACGACGCCACGTTTCAGCATCGCCTGCAGGCCGGACGCGGCGGTCTGGTGGCCGAGGCGGAAGCGCTCTTTGTCCGGACACGGCAAATTCTGGAGACCTATGGCGAGATCCACCGCATCCTGATCCGGACCCAGCAACCGCCGACCTTGCAGGGGGCGCTCCCGGACGTGACCGAGCAGCTCTCCCATCTGCTCCCACCGGACTTTCTGCTGGCCACCCCGGACCCCTGGCTGGATCATTTGCCGCGCTTTCTGCAGGCGATCCGGCTGCGGCTGGACCGTTGCGTCCGCGACCCCCTCAAGGACACCCGCAAGAGCGCCGAAATGCGCCCGATTCTGCTGGAGTACCGGCAAAGGGCGCAACGTCACGCCAAGGAGCGCCTGATCGACCCGGAATTGACGCTTTTGCGCTGGATGTTGGAGGAGTTCCGGGTCTCCCAGTTCGCCCAGGAGCTGAAAACCTCCCTGCCCGTCTCCCCCCAGAGGCTGGCGACGCAGTTGCAAAGGACGTTGTGAGCGTCAACCCCGGAACGCTGGCAGCAAAATATCGGTTACAACCCAAATGTTGGTAACGTATCATTCATAACAAGATGGGATCAAGGAGATATTTGCTCCAGCCGGATCGTTCTTACACCTTGACCATCTCGTGAAATAAATCCGATTCCATGTTTGACACAACCATCTTTCCATGCCAGAGTAGGACGTTTGCGGTCGGAGTGTCATAAGTATCGACCAAAAATCGATTAAAAAAGTTTGGGAAAGACAGCGCCAACGCAATCCGTGAAGATGCGTTTCACCCAAACCCTAGAATACGGAAATATGATGTGAAAAATTTGTTGCGTACTGGGAGCAAAGACATGGGTATCACGATTCTCAAGCGGCTCTGGACCGGGAAGGATGCCGAAATCCCCATCACGGAACTGCTTGGCGGTATCGAGAAACCCCAGACTCCCAAACGCTTCTACGATTCGGAACGATTCGGGCCGATCAACGCCTACAGCCTGAACGACGACCGATACAAATGGGGAGATCTTTTTCAGGCATACATGGACTTAACCGGCTCCAGGCAACCCCTGACCCAGGAGGAAGTCAAGGCAGCCGGTGACGTCATTCCCATGAACCGTTGGATCTACTACCCCAACCGCAACATCCGCCGCCTTGGTCCCTACTCCAGGAGCGTACTGAGCCTTGCCGGACAATTTTGCGTTCTCGGTTCCGGGGCGCTCTCACTCCTTGGCAGCCGAGGCAACCGCTATGCCGAGGACATCGAACAATTCATTTTGAGTGGGCGTCCCCTCCTGATCTTCTGTTCGCCGCGCATCATGGTGGACGCCTACACCAAGCGCAACCCGACCCTGGATCAGGTTTTTCACGTCTTTGGCCGCGCCCTGGCCAAGGGTGCGAACCTCTTTTTCCTCATGGGCATGCAGCGGCTGGCCCTCCATTGCCGAATCACCGAGGACCTGGTGGTGTTCGAGGGCAAACATGCAGAATATACCACCATTCGTGACGAGCACCGCGTGCGCTCCGTGGAGATGTCGCGCGCCATGATACACAGCCTTACAGACCTGCAAACAAATCAAAATTTTTTCAGACGCATCGCCAATTACGAACAACTCGAAGCAACAGCAAGGGAATTCGGCGGCGGTTTTCTGTCCGAACCCGAAATCTTCATGCGCACTCATTTCGCTGACCGGTTTCAAATGGGCGTACCCGAGCAGGACAGCGGACCCACCTACGATCTCGACACCAACTGGGATCAGGAACTCCTCGACGCCAGTCAAATCCGCCAAATACCAGTAAACTGACTCTCCTCGAAAATTTTCTTTAATTATCTATAATCAATAAAAAATCTATTTTTATGAATCATATCGAATTTGCCACACTAAGTCATATACGCAGCTTGGAGATGGGTTCCTTGACTACTCTGATCAAGGAATGCAATGGCATCAATGCCACCAACCCGATACAACACAAACACGACAACACAAGCGTCATGCTTCCCTACTTGCTGGTGGGGCATGCGCTCTTGACATCAAAAGGACTAAAAGAATTTATTTGTAAAAATAAAAAGAACGATATGCGCTTGATAGCTAATTTGGTGCGCGAAACAGCCATCAAGAACGGTCATCAACGTCTGCAATTCAAAAAGATGGATGCCCGATATCTTTCCAGACTCGTTAATATTGGCAATGATTTATCATTATCAATAATTCACACATTAGGATCTTCCGCATTCATATCGCCAGATCGGTGCGCATTTTTGTTTCACGAAGTATGGGCGGTAGTTGGTGGATTGCGTCATGGAGAAGCGGGCGTACTGGCCAAAAGATTGAACTGGATAAATGCCAACCAGGGATATTTCAAGATTGATGCAGGGCGCTATCCGCTCACGAAAGAAATTGCAGAGAGAAAACCATTTTATGCATGCCGGTTCCAAACCATCCAAACTTTGGCCAAAACCCATCTTGGCAACATACTGACAGATAATGAAGGCGCCCGGCAACCCCTCAAAGAGCAAATTGCCCGACTTCGCGGCTTTCTCAAAAACTGCCGAGACATTCACTTGCCATTACCACCCAACCAGCATGGAGCATACGCCTCTGGAGCCGAGCAGCAATTCGCGCCATTTCCCTTCGTCGCATTCCATACCCTGCAGCATTGGCCCCAGGCTCTGCTTGCAGATACAGAACAATATAATTTAAATACATACCCACAAAAAACATCTTATATATTGCTTGAGACCCTCATCGACCAAAACGTTGGGATATCGCGTTACGGAATCGATTTTACAATCAACATAACCCACCACGCTCTTTCGGTCGCTTGCTCGCCAGGTGGCTGAGAAACCATCTGCCAAATTCCCTTTACCAACCGATCGGCTGGCTGTTCTTCCGGACCACAACACATTGAAAAAAATGCCCAACGGACGGACCAACCAGCTTCCTCTGGCTCGTGGCGCTTTGCAAAGGAGGCTTCAACCCCCTGCCGCGCGCCATTCGGGAATCCTCTGGATCGCCGCCAACAGGGCCTTCTTGCCAATGGGCTTGGAGAGGTAGAGATCACAGCCGGCCTCCCGGCTGCGCGCCTCCTCGCCCTCCATGGCATGGGCCGACAGGGCGATGATCGTCAGCGGCGCAACGCCGGAGTCGCACTCCCACTGGCGAATCCGGCGGGTGGCCGAATAGCCGTCTTCTACCGGCATCTGGATGTCCATGAGCACCACGTCGAACCGTTCCTCCTCCACCCGCTCCACCGCCTGGGCGCCATTGGAAACCATGACCAGTTCATGCCCGGATTTCGCGAGATAGGCGGCGATCAGCATGCGATTCTCCTCGACATCCTCCGCCAGCAGGATCCGCAAGGGACGCTCCTCGCGCACCGTCACGGTTGCGGCTGGCCTGGCGGGAGGCGGGGCCGACGCAACGGGCGCCCCCGGCACCGGCAGGGTGAAATGAAACGCGCTCCCTTCCCCCAAACGGCTCTCCACCCAGATCCGACCACCCATCAATTCCACCAGACGCCGGGAGATGGCCAGACCCAGCCCGGTCCCGCCGAATTGCCGGGTGATGCCGGCATCGGCCTGAATGAATTGATCGAAAATGAACGCCTGCTGCTCCGGCGCGATGCCGATACCGGTATCCCGCACCGATAACAACAAAATTCTCTCCTCCAGAGGATCCCACCCCAGACGCACATCGATCCGGCCCCGTTCGGTGAACTTGAGCGCATTGCCAATCAGATTGAGCAAAACCTGCCGCAGGCGATTCTCGTCGCAAAAGAGGGTCGCAGGCATCTCGCCAGCCACCTCCAAGACCACCGCCAACCCTTTGTGCCCGGCGGCGACCCGCATCATGTCCGTGGTTTCCGTCACGACCCGCTCGATGGAGAACAAAGCCGGGATCAGCACGATCCTCCCCGCCTCGATCCGGGAGAAATCGAGGATGTCGTTGATCACCCCCAGCAATGCCTTGCCGGAAGTGTGCATGATCCGCACGAACTCATGCTGCCGGGGGGTCAGTTCGGTCTCCTGAAGCATCTCGGCCAGACCCAGCACCACGTTCATGGGGGTGCGGATCTCATGGCTCATGCTGGCCAGGAAATTGGTCTTGGCCTGACTGTAGCGTTCCGCTTCGCCCTTGGCCTCCAGAAGTTCCGCGTTGCGGTTTTCCAACTCCCTGGTGCGCTCGACCACCCGCGACTCCAGATCCTTGTTGATCTGTCTGAGCACGGCGTCCTTTTCTTGCAGTTCCCGCAAGGCGCCAGCCAGCTTCCGCTCCCGGTCGAGTAGCCGCAGATAGAGACGGATGCGGTTGAGCAGCAAATGATTGTCGATGGGCTTGGTCAGATAATCCACCGCCCCCAGCTCGTAACCATGACGGATGAACTCATCGGTCCGGAACACCGCAGTCAGAAAAAGAATGGGAATCTCACGGGTCCGCTCCAGCATCTTCAGGTGCCGCGCGGTCTCGAAGCCATCCATGACCGGCATCTGCAGAGCCTGTCGCAGAATGAGGACAACCGCCGCATGATGTGGTAGACTATCCGCCATTGATCACGTTGGATGCGGGAGGTGGAAATGGCAGGATTTTTTTTG
>PDZX01000008.1:26490-94766 GCA_002753185.1 Magnetococcales bacterium WMHbin3 | reverse complement strand
AATGCTTTCCTGGTTACATGATTGAATGATAAGAAATTATACCGTATCGACAATGCTTTTGCAAGCATATAAAATTATTTTATATGCACATAATCCGACAGGCTGCTAGTGGATGCATGGAGGGCCAGGGTACAGGAAAACAGCCCGCCAATGCAATTCCATTGTCCGCCATTCTTCATGAATTTCCACCCATTCCGACCGGGGGGACGGGCGTTGCGACGCCAGCCATTGATTTTTGCCTTGGCCGCCATTAATCTGACCCGTCAAGTATCCGGACGGGCGCCCATGCCTGGTCTGGACGCAACTCCATCTCTTTGCACAAGGAGAACAAGAAAGATGTCACAAACCAATCAAGCAGGACTGCCGGACATCATCTACACCGTTGTTGACGAAGCCCCGGAACTGGCGAGCGGATCCTTTCTGCCGATCATCCAGGCCTTCGCCCGTCCGGCTGGCATCAACGTGGGCACGCGGAACATCTCGCTGGCTGGCCGCATCATCGCCAGCTTTCCGGAACGACTCACCCCGGCGCAACGCCAGTCAGACGATTTGGCCGAACTGGGCGAACTGGTCAAGACCCCGGAAGCCAACGTCATCAAGCTGCCCAACATCAGCGCCTCCATCCCGCAACTCCAGGAGTGCATCGCCGAGTTGCAGAGCCAGGGCTACAACCTGCCCGCCTATCCGGAAAATCCCCAGACCGATGAAGAGCGCGACCACAAGGCCCGCTACGACAAGGCGAAGGGCAGCGCGGTCAACCCGGTGCTGCGCGAAGGCAACTCGGATCGCCGTGCGCCCCTGTCGGTCAAGGAATATGCCAAGAAGAACCCCCACAAAATGGGCGCCTGGACCAAAGAGTCCAAAACCCACGTCTCCTCCATGAGCGCGGGGAACTTCTTCGCCAACGAGAAATCCCTCACGCTGGACGCGGCGGAGACGCTGCGCATCGAGTTCGCCGATGGCTCCGGCGCGGTCAAGGTGATGAAGGACAAGGTCCCCGCCAAGGCCGGCGACATCATCGACGGCACCTTCATGAGCGTCTCCGCCATGCGCGCCTTCATCGCCGAGCAGCTCGAAGACGCCAAGCGCCAGGGTGTGCTCTTCTCCTTGCACATGAAGGCCACCATGATGAAGGTCTCCGACCCGATCCTCTTCGGCCACGCGGTGGAGGTCTTCTTCAAGGATCTCTTCGACAAGCATGGCGCCACCTTCAAGGAGATCGGCGTGGATGTCAGCAACGGCTTCGGCGACGTCCTCGCCAAGATCACCAGGCTGCCCGACGCCAAGCGCCAGGAGATCGAGGCCGATATCCAGGCCTGCTACGCCAAGCAGCCGCCGTTGTACATGGTGGACTCGGCCAAGGGGATCACCAACCTGCATGTCCCCAGCGACATCATCATCGATGCCTCCATGCCCGCCATGATCCGCAACAGCGGCAAGGGGTGGGGTCCGGACGGCAAACTCTGCGACGCCAAGGCAACGATCCCGGACAGCAGCTACGCCGTGGTGTACGACGAGGTGATCAACTTCTGCAAGGAGCATGGCGCCTTCAATCCCGCCACCATGGGCAGCGTCCCCAACGTGGGACTGATGGCCCAGAAGGCCGAGGAGTACGGCTCCCACAACACCACGTTCAAGGTGCCCGGCAACGGTGTGATGCGCATCGTGAACACCGCCGGCGCCACCCTGATCGAACATCCGGTGCAAAACGGCGATGTCTGGCGCATGTGCCAGGTCACCGACGCCGCGATCCAGGACTGGGTGAAGCTGGCGGTGACCCGCTCCCGCCTCTCCGGCTGGCCGGCCATCTTCTGGCTGGACAAGAACCGTCCCCACGATGCCCAACTGATCGCCAAAGTGGAAAAATACCTGCCCAACCACGACACCAGCGGCCTGGACCTGCGGATTCTCTCCCCCCGCGAGGCCACCCGCCGCTCCCTGGAGCGCATGCGCAACGGCGAGAACACCATCTCGGTGACCGGCAACGTCCTGCGCGACTACCTGACCGACCTCTTCCCGATCATGGAGCTGGGCACCAGCGCCAAAATGCTCTCCATCGTCCCGCTGATGCAGGGCGGCGGACTCTTCGAGACCGGGGCCGGCGGTTCCGCGCCCAAGCACGTGGAGCAGTTCGTGGAGGAGGGTCATCTCAGATGGGACTCGCTGGGTGAATTCTCCGCCCTGGGCGCCTCCCTGGAGCACCTGGGCCACACCCGCAAGAATCCCAAGGCGTTGGTGTTGGCCAAAGCACTGGACAGCGCCATCGGCAAGCTCCTGGACAACAACATGTCTCCGGGCCGGGCCGTGGGCGAGACCAACAACCGGGACAGCCATTTCTACATCGCCCTGAACTGGGCGCAGGCCCTGGCCGAGCAGAACGACGACGCGGAACTCAAAAGTCATTTTGCCAATCTCTCGCAGCAGCTTCGCCAGAACGAGGCCAAGATCTGGGAGGAACTCAAGGTCGGTCGCGGCCAGCCCATGAATCTGGGCGGCTACTATCACACCGATCCGGCCAAGGTGGCCAAGGCTCAGCGCCCCAGCGCCACGCTGAACGCCATCATCGGCTGATGACGTAACCCTTGCAAGACCATGCATCCCGGCAGAACGGGGTGCATGGTCTTTTTTTTTGGTACCGCCATGACCGACGCCCCGAACCGCATCCTGGTCATCAAATCGCGCCACATCGGCGATGTGTTGCTGACTGGCCCGTTGCTCTCCACCTTGCGCAAGTGGTATCCGAACTGCCGGATTTCGGTGCTGGTCAAGGAGGAGACCGCCCCCATGCTGGAGGGCCATCCCGACGTACACGAGGTGATCCACTTCCAGCAACGCGCGGCGCAAGAGAGCGGGAGCGCCTTTCTGGCCCGGCAGTGGCGCTGGTGGCTGGCGCTGCGCCGCCGCCGCTTCGACTGGGTGATCAACACCACCGAGGGGGATCGGGGGATCATCGCCGGATTCCTGAGCGGGGCGAAACGGCGTACCGGGCTGCTGAAACCGGGCAAGAGTCACTGGTGGCGCAAGCGGCTGCTCACCGAGCCGGTGGCGCGGCGCTCCGGTTTGCGCCACGCTGTGGTTCACAATCTGGACCTGCTGGGCTGGCATGACGAGACCCTGCGACCGGACACACGGGTACGCATCGCCTTCGACGACCAGGACACGCAGTTCGTCACGCAAACCCTGACCTCCCTGGGATGGGATGGCGAACAACCCCTGGCCCATGTCCACCCGGTGGCGCGCTGGCGGTTCAAGTGCTGGACCGATGCCGGCATGGCGCAAGCCATCGATTACCTGCAAGGAAGGGGCCTTGCCGTCGGGATCACCGCCAGCCCGGACCCGGAGGAGATGGCCAAGGTGCGGGCAATCCTTGCCTTGTGCCAAACCCGGCCGCTGGATCTGTCGGGTCGTTTCACCCTCAAGCAGGCGGCGGCCTTTGCCGTGCGCTGCCGGCTCTTCCTGGGGGTGGATACCGCGATGATGCACATCGCCGCCGCGCTGGACGTGCCGGTGGTGGCGATTTTCGGCCCCACCATGGCCTCCGAGTGGGGACCCTGGCCCAACGACTGGCAAGGGGGGGACGAGGCCAGCCCCTACCCGAAAAAGCGCGGCTTTCAGCAGTGCGGTCCCCACCTCGTCATCCAGAAGAACTGGCCCTGCGTCCCCTGTGGCCGCGATGGTTGCGGCGGGACCAAAATCAGCAACTGCCTGACGCGACTCGAATGGCGCGAACTCCGTTACGTGCTGGAAGCCCTGTCATGAATCCCGTGCGCACGCGCCGGCTGCTGTTGGCGCTGTTTTTTCTCTCTGGCGTGGCGGGACTGATCTACGAATCGATCTGGACCCACTACCTGAAACTCTTTCTCGGCCACGCGGCCTATGCCCAGACCCTGGTGTTGGCGATCTTCATGGGGGGGATGGCGCTGGGGGCGTGGCTGGCCAGCCGCCTGACACCGCGCTGGAAAAATCCCTTGCTGGCCTACGCCCTGGTCGAGGGGATGATCGGCATCGCCGCGCTGCTCTTTCATCCTCTTTTTGTCGAGTCGATGCGCTTCTCCTTCGACACGGCGATCCCCGCCCTGCCCGGCCCTGCGGCGATTCATCTCTACAAGTGGGGGACGGCGGCGGTGATGATCCTGCCGCAGACCATTCTGCTGGGCATGACCTTTCCCCTGATGTCCGGAGGGGTGTTGCGCCTTTATCCGGACACGCCCGGCGGCCTGCTCTCCTGGCTCTATTTCACCAATTCGGCGGGGGGAGCGCTGGGGGTGTTGGCCAGCGGCTTTTTCACCATCGACCGCCTCGGCCTCGATGGCACCCTGGCCGCTGCGGGCATGCTGAACCTGCTGCTGGCCCTGCTGATCGCCTGGCGCTTCCGGGACAAAGCCCCCCCCCTGCCGCCTCCCCGCGTGGCACGGCCGGATCGGTCCCGGCTCCCGGCCCTGCTGCTGGCCATCGCCTGCCTGACCGGGGCCGCCTCCTTCGTCTACGAAATCACCTGGCTGCGCATGCTTGGTCTGGTGCTGGGCGCCTCCACCCACGCCTTCGAGCTGATGTTGAGCGCCTTCATCCTGGGCCTGGCCTGCGGCGGCTGGTGGCTGGCCCGCCGCGCGGATCGCCTGACCCGTCCGCTCCACTTTCTGGCCGTGGTTCAGTTGCTCATGGGAGCGGCCGCCCTGGCCACCCTCCCCCTCTACGGCCACGCCTTCCACCTGATGGAGTGGCTGTTGTCCGTCCTGACCCGCGACCGGACCGGCTATCTGCTCTTCAACCTGGCCAGCCACGGCATCGCCATGGCGATCATGTTTCCCGCCGCCTTCTGCGCCGGCATGACCCTGCCCCTGATCACCCGCGTTCTCATGGCCGAAGGGAGTGGGGAAAAGGAGATCGGCAGGGTCTACGGGATCAATACCCTGGGGGCGATCCTGGGGATTCTCTTCACGGTGCATCTGGCGCTGCCGCTGTTGGGGGTCAAGGGCGCCCTGATGAGCGGCGCGGCGCTGGACATCGGACTGGGCCTGCTGCTCGTGCCGCCCGGATGGCGTCGCGTCGCCTGGCCGGTTGCCGTTTTGTTATTGATCGCCACCGCCCGGCTGGTGGAGCTGAATCCCCACCTGATGGCCTCCGGGGTCTACCGGGACGGCAAGCTTCTGAGCGGCGAACAACGGGTCCTGAGCCACACCGACGGCAAGACCGCCACCGTTTCGCTGACCGCAAGCCAGGACAATGTCTACTCCCTGCGCACCAACGGCAAGATCGACGCCAGCATCTCCATGCCGCCCACCGAGCAGCGCACCCTCGACGAGGTGACCATGACCCTCACCGGCGCGCTGCCGCTCCTGCTGCACCCCGCGCCCCGCTTTGTGGCCAACATCGGGCTGGGTTCCGGCATGACCAGCCATGTGGCGCTCGCCGACCCGCGCCTGCAACGGCTCGACACCATCGAGATCGAACCGGCCATCGTGGAGGCCGCCAGACGCTTCTCCCCCTACAACGACCGCCTGTTCGCCGACCCGCGTGGGGCCATCCACATCGAGGACGCCAAGACCTTTTTCTCCACGCGCCGGGCACGCTACGACATCATCATCTCCGAACCCTCCAATCCGTGGGTCAGCGGCGTGGCCGGGCTGTTCACGCGGGAGTTCTACCGCGACATCAAACGCCATCTGGCGCCGGGGGGGATGGTGGCCCAATGGCTGCAGGTCTACGAATTCGACCTGGGGCTGCTGCAATCGGTCCTCAAGGCCGTGGCCGCCGAATATCCCCATTTCACCATTTACGCGGTGGACCATGGCGACCTGCTGATCCTGGCCTCCGGCAGGCCGATACCCGACCTCGCCGACCAGGACGGCTGGCCGGTTGCGGAGATGGCGGCGGATCTGGCGCGTGTCGGGGTACACCACCCGCAGGATTTGCGTTTGCGCTGGGTGGGGGACGAACGCTTTTTCGCCCCGTTTCTGCGATTTTCGCCGGCCCCGGCCAACTCCGACTACGCCCCCTACGTGGATCAGCACGCGGCGCGGGCGCGGTTCCTGGGGGGGACGGCCAACGCGATCTTCTTTCCGGTCAACGAGCTGTTGCCCCTGCGCCCGCTGCTGGCGGGACGCGAGTCATCGGCGGGCGGGACACGGGTCACCCCCACGGCGCTTTCACCATTCGCGGTCGGGCCGTTCGTGGCCAGCGAATTGCTGGCCCGCCTGACCGGTCGATCGCGTGGCTCCACCGACCATCCCAACGACATCCAAACCCATCTGGACAAAATGATCCGGGCGCTGGCCGAATGCCGGGTTTTGCCCGCCCACGGCGACAAGGTGTATCTGCTCTATCAACTGGCGGTGCCCGCTCTGCCCTATCTGCATCCCGTGGCGTTGGAGCAGCTCTTGACGGCCATGCAAGCCTTGCCGTGCGGCCAGGGGTTGCAGGGGCACGAGGCGGGCTGGATGCGGCTGTTTGCGGCCATCGGGCGGCGTGATCCGGCGGCCATGGAAACCGAGGTGGTCCGGCTGATCGAGGCGGGCGCGCCCCTGACCAAAACCCGTGGCGCCTATCTGTTCGGCGTGGGCATGCTGGCGCTTTTGGCGCAGAACCGTCACCAGGAGGCCCTCGCCTTCTGGGATCGTCATTTCCGGGAAAAAATCGAGCCGCGCCATCCCCCGGCCTTGGTGTATCAATATCTGCGGGCCGTCGCGGAGGCGGGGGCGAGCCGGTAACGGATGCCCTTGGACAAAAAGAGTGATTTGCCGCTTGCAAGCATCCACGATTCGTGATAGAAATAAGATTTAATTGTTACACTGGATGATATCATTAAATATTTCATTTGGTTATCAATGAAAATATCAGAACACCAAATCGAACAAGACCTCATCGGCAAGCTGGGCGCGCTCAAATACACCACGCGCCCCGATATCCGCGACCGCGCCGCGCTGGAGACCAACTTCCGTGTCAAGTTCGAGGCCCTCAACCGGGTCAAACTCACGGAAAGCGAGTTTGCGCGTCTCCTGGGCAGCGTCACCACGCCCGACGTCTTCCATGCCGCCCGGATGCTGCGCAACATCAACGCCTTCGAACGGGACGACGGCACCCCGCTCAATTACACGCTCGTCAACATCAAGGATTGGTGCAAGAACGACTTCGAGGTGGTCAGCCAGCTGCGCATCAACAACCACAGCAGCCATCACCGTTACGACGTGATGCTGCTCATCAACGGCGTGCCGGTGGTGCAGATCGAGATGAAAACCCTCTCGGTCAGCCCGCGCCGCGCCATGCAGCAGATCGCCGATTACAAAAACGACCCTGGCAACGGCCATGGCAATACGCTGCTGTGCTTCATCCAGATCTTCATCGTCAGCAACCGCACCGATACCTGGTACTTCGCCAACAACAACGCGCGGCACTTCAGCTTCAACGCCGACGAGCGCTTTTTGCCCGTTTACCAGTTCGCGGACCCGGACAACAAGAAGATCACCCACCTCGATGCCTTTGCCGAGCAGTTCCTGGCCAAATGCACCCTGGGCGAAATGGTCAGCCGCTACATGGTGCTGGTGGCCAGCGAACAGAAACTGGTGATGATGCGGCCCTATCAGATCTATGCCGTGCGCGCCATCGTGGATTGCATCCATCAGCGCTGTGGCAACGGCTACATCTGGCACACCACCGGCAGTGGCAAGACCCTTACCTCGTTCAAGGCTGCCACGCTGCTCAAGGACAACCCGGAGATCGACAAATGCCTGTTCGTGGTGGACCGCAAGGATCTCGACCGCCAGACCCGCGAGGAGTTCAACCGCTTCCAGGATAGATGCGTCGAAGCCAACACCAACACCGCAACCCTGGTGAGCCGGCTCCTCTCGGACGACCTGGCCGACAAGGTGATCGTCACCGAATATCCAGTTTTCTCAGCGGTAGAGATGCATCCATATTTTTTGCTTTCTCTTTTGAATGAGGGAAGTGGATTCAAAAATTTTGCTCAAGCACAGAAAAATGGGGGCACAAGAACAAGACTATACTTGAGCATTCTTCGCACACACTCGATGCTTCTACCTTCCAGAGAAGAACAACAAAATATCGCCGACTGCCTTTCCTCCCTCGATGACCTCATCACCGCCCAGGCGCAAAAAATCGAGCTGCCAAAACGCCACAAGAAGGGGCTGATGCAGCAGCTTTTTCCCGTCATGGATGAGGTGTCGGCATGACGCAGCTCATTCTCTACACCAGCGAAGACGGCCAGTCTCAGGTGCAACTACGGGCCGACCGGGGCACGGTCTGGATTACGCAGCGGCAAATGGCGGAACTGTTTGCCGTGTCGCCAGACAACATTGGCCTGCATCTGAAGAACATTTACGACGATGGCGAACTGCAACGCGATGCAACTGCCGAGGAATCCTCGGTAGTTCAAACCGAGGGCGCCCGCGACGTGCGCCGCACCGTCACACTCTACAACCTGGGTGCCATTCTGGCGGTGGGCTACCGCGTGCGTTCGCCACGCGGGGTGCAGTTTCGCCGCTGGGCCAGCACGGTGTTGGCGGAATACCTGCGCAAGGGTTTCGTCATGGACGACGAGCGACTCAAGAACCCGGATGGCCGCCCGGACTATTTCGACGAGATGCTGGCGCGCATCCGCGACATCCGCGCCTCGGAAAAGCGCTTCTATCAAAAGGTCCGCGACTTGTTTGCGCTGGCATCCGACTACGACAAGAGCGACCAGACCACCCAGCAATTTTTTGCCACCGTACAAAACCTGCTGCTGTATGCCGTCACGCAGCAGACCGCTGCCGAGATCGTCCTCGCCCGCGCCAATCCCGGTGACACCCATTTTGGCTTGCGCCACTGGCAAGGGACGCGGGTGCGCAAGCAGGATATCCTGATCGCCAAAAACTATCTGACGGAAGACGAAATCGACACCCTCAATCGCTTGGTGGTGATCTTTCTGGAAACCGCCGAACTGCGTGCCAAGCGGCAAACCATCACCAGCATGGATTTCTGGCGGCAAAACGTGGGACAAATCATCACCGCCAACGGCTTTCCTCTGCTTGCCGGGGCGGGTTCGGTGATGCCAAACAGCTCCACAACCAGTTTCTCGCCGAACTGGGATTGCCATTATTATCATGATAATACAATATCAACAGAAAGGAATTGCCATGACCGATACCGCCACAACAGACACGCCTCTTATGCTGCCTTGCTTAGCATGCCGCAAGGATTCTTCGGATTTCCCAACGTGTCCGATATCCGAAATCACAGAGACGAAGCGTGCCAACGAATCCCTCGCGGGTCTGGCGGAGCACCCGAATCTGACCGCGCCTGTTTCCCCCGTGGCGATACCGCAAAACATGCCGAAATGTCTTGCTTTGGCCATTGATTATTATATATATGTACAAAATTATTACGATTCCGCGCATACATGGTATGCAAAAAGAAAAAACAAACTCTCCCTGCGCTCGAAAATTCTAAAATTATCATCACTCATCTTTGGAGGGGTCGGAGCCATCATCCCCATCGCTTCGCCACTGATCACATACTATAAAAGTTATGCAAATATTGACAATACCATACCTTATGATAATTTTGGCTATATCTTTCTCGCCATCTCCGGCGCCCTGGTCTATTTTGACAAGATGTTCGGCGACTCCACCGGATGGGTGCGATGCATCAATACCATGAATCAACTGAAATCCATTGCCACCCGCCATGAGGAGCAGTGGATGCAAATCCGCGTCTCGCTGGAATGCCAGACCCTGCAAGAACCATCCCCCACCAACCGCGACTTTGTCTTGCAGCAGGCCAGGGAGATCGTCGGCATCGCCACGAAGTTCAAGAACGATATCCTCGTGTGCGTGCAGCAGGAAACACAAACCTGGATCGAGGAGTTCCAAAGCAATCTGGCCCAGATGCAACGCAAGGCCGACGAGGCGTTGACGCGAGGCGCGCAAACCACCCAAATAATCTCTCCACCATGGATGGGGTCGCAAAACCTCATCCATGAAAATGCCTTGACACTATCCTATCCCCCAGGATAGGATATCCCCCCATGAACGACAAACACACCCACCACCCAGCCATCGTCACGCGCCTGAAACGGGCCTCCGGTCATTTGCAAAAAGTGATCGCCATGATCGAGACGAACGAACCGTGCGACAAGGCGGCCCAACAGCTACAGGCAGTGGCCAACGCCATCGCCACCGCCAAGCGCGAGTTCGTGGCCGACCATATCGAGCACTGCCTGGATGTCCGGGAAGGCATGACCACGCGCGACATCCTCGCCACGGTCCAAGAGATCAAAGCCATGGCGAAATATCTTTGAAAATCGGAGCCATCATGCACCAAGCCATCCCCACCCACGGCACGCACGGCGGCCCACTACTCCGGCATGCCAATGGATTCGTCGAAATCAGCGTCTTCGAAACCGGAGTGCCACCCCGCTTCCGGCTCTATTTTCTCGACGAAGAGCGGCAACCGTTCCCACCCCCCGCCGCCGACGCCCTCGCCCTGGAGACGGAACGACCGGACACGATACGGCAGACATTCTCCTTCCGCCGGGAGAACGACTACCTGGAATCCCTCTCCGACATCCCGGAACCCCACGAATTCCTGCTGCGCGTGACCCTGGACCAGGGTCGGCAACGGCTCTTTTGCCTGTTCACCGAGGAAGGCCATGACCACGGCCACGCGGAAGAGGAGCAACACGAGCACGACCATCACGACCATCATCATGATCATGGACACGGGATCATGGCATGGCTGAAAAACACCTTCGGCCACTCCCACGACGTGACCGACAAGGTGGACTCGGTGATGGAGTCCAGCGAAAAAGGGATCCAGGCGCTCAAGATCTCCCTGGTGGGACTGGGGATGACCGCCATCCTGCAAGTGCTGGTGGTGATCTATTCCGGCTCGGTGGCCCTGCTGGCGGATACCATCCACAACTTCGCGGACGCCGCCACCAGCCTCCCCCTGTGGGTGGCCTTCGCCCTGGCGAAACGGGGGGCCAACCGCCGCTTCACCTACGGCTACGGCAAAAGCGAGGACGTGGCCGGGGTGATCATCGTCGGCGTCATCTTCTTTTCCGCCTGCGTGGCCGGCTACGAGGCATTTTTGAAATTGATCCATCCGCAACCCATGACCCACCTGGGATGGGTGGCGATGGCCGCCCTGATCGGCTTCATCGGCAACGAGGCAGTGGCGGTCTATCGGATCCGGATCGGCAAGGAGATCGGCTCCGCCGCCCTGATCGCCGACGGCCACCACTCGCGGGTGGACGGTTTTACCAGTTTGTCGGTGCTCATCGGCGTAGCAGGGACCTGGATGGGGTTTCCCCTGCTGGACCCCATCGTGGGGGTCGGCATCACCATCGCCATCCTGTTCATCGTCCGTGACGCGGCGCGAGCGGTATGGCTGCGCCTGATCGACGGCATCGAACCGGAAATCCTCGACGAGATCGCCCACGCTCCGGCCCATGTTCCGGGCGTGCGCGAGGTGCGTTCGGTGCGGGCACGCTGGATCGGCCACAAGGTCTACAGCGATGTCTCCATCGCCGTGGATGCCAATCTGCCGATGGCCGTGGCGGACACCATCGGCCTGGCCGTGGAACGCTCCCTGCGCGCTCACGTCCGGCACCTCGACGAAGTCGTGGTGCGGGTCACCCTGTAATCCGCGCCACATGAGCGACATCCTGCAAGAAGCGATCGCCCTGCACGACGCCGGACGGCTGCGCGAGGCGGAAGCGCTCTACCGGGAAATCCTGCACATCACCCCGCGCCAGCCGGCCCATGCGATCGTCTGGTACAATCTGGGAACGCTGCTGGCCAGTCAGGAGCGACCCGCCGAGGCCGAAACCGCCCTGCGCGCGGCCATCGACATACAGCCCGACCTCGTCGAGGCCCACAACAACCTGGGGATCCTGCTGCAAAAACAGGAGCGCCTCGCCGAAGCCGAATCGAGCAGCCGGCAAGCCTTGCGGCTGCGACCGGACATGCGCGATGCCCTGGTCAATCTGGGGGCCATTTTGCGCAAACAAAAACGCCACCAGGAAGCCGAAACCGTCTATCGGGAAATCCTGCGCCACGATCCCGGCCATGTGGACGCCATCGCCAATCTGGGGGTCCTGCTGCACGCCATGCAACGCCATCCGGAGGCCGAAACCGCCTACCGGGAGGCCCTGCGCCGGAATCCGCGCCATGTGGACGCCCTGTTCAATCTGGGCATCCAGTTGTGGGAGGAAAAACGGTTCACGGAGGCCGAAGCCGCCTACCGCGCGGTGCTGCGCCTGCAACCCGACCACGCCAACGCCCGCTGGAATCTGAGCTTCCTCTGTCTGACCCTGGGCAATTTCCGGGAAGGGTGGCCCCTGTTCGAGGCGCGCACCGATCCGCAGCTTCAGGAACAAAACTCCCCGCTCATCCAGGCACCCTTTCCGGTCTGGCGCGGCGAGGCGGTGGTCGGCAAGTCGTTTTTGATCGTCACCGAACAGGGCTTTGGCGATCAAATCCAATTCTGCCGCTTCGCCGACACGCTGAAGACCATGGGGGCGTCACGCATCACCCTGGTCGCACCCCAGCCGCTGGCCGCGCTCCTGGCCACCCTGCGCGGCGTGGACGCGGTGCGGATCCCGGAGCCGCAAACCAGCTTCGCCTGGCACGACTTCTGGATCCATCCCCTCTCCATCCCCTGGCGCCTGGGGATCACGCCGGAAACCATTCCGGCCACGCTGCCCTATCTGTCCGCGCCGCCGGAGCGGGTCGCGGCCTGGCGCGACCGGCTTCCCGATACGCAGGACACGCGGGTGGGGCTGGTCTGGAAAGGGAGTCCCGGACACCGCAACGACGCCAACCGCTCCCTGCCCGGCCTGGCCACGCTGGCCCCCCTGTGGCAAGTGGCGAGGACGACCTTCGTCAGTCTGCAAAAAGGGGCCGACGAGGAAGAGGCCCGTCACCCCCCGCCAGGACAGCCCCTTTCGCACCTGGGAGAGGCGCTGACGGACTTCGCCGACACCGCAGCGGCCATCACCCTGCTGGATCTGGTCATCACCATCGACTCCTCGGTGGCCCATCTGGCCGGGGCGCTGGGCAAACGGTGCTGGGTCCTGCTGCCCTGGCACGGCACGGACTGGCGCTGGATGCCGGATCGGGAGGAGTCCCCCTGGTATCCGGGAGTGATGCGGCTGTTCCGCCAGGGCCGCGACGAGGATTGGTCCGCAGTGGTGATCCGGGTGGCGGCGGAGCTGTCCCGGTGGTCAATCCGAGATCCCGCCGCGCCCCCAATGCCTGCCCATGGCCACATGACTTAAATCTGGCACGGCCACCAGATCGGTAAAATCGAGCACCACCTCGCCGATGCGGTGGAACAGGTGTTGCTGGATCGGGTCGAGGGCACGTTTCTCGTTGAGCGCCTCGATCTGTTGCAGGTCGTCGCCTTCGCGCAGGAAGATCACCTTGGCGCGGGTGGAGCTGATCTCCCCGGTCACCTGAATATCGTAAAACACCTTGCGAATGGGATCGATGCCACACCGGGAAAACTCCCCCGGCGCGAAAGTAAGGCCGCACTCGGCCAGCCATTGCATGGAGACCCCGCTCTTGACGGATCGCACCCGCTCCAGGCAGCCTGCCTGCCGCAGGCGGGCATCGCTCACCCCCAGCTTGACCAGATCCTGTTGCGTCAGGCGGCTTTCCGTGGCCGGCAGACGGATGAGCCAACGCTTGACGGGATTGATGCCCAACTTCGCCAGCCGCTGCTCCGAAATCCGCACCCCCCGGCTGGTCAGACGGGCGGGAGAGATGCCCTTCTCCCGGCGGATGCTCGGCAAATCGAACTGAAAGGTCCGCAGCGAGGCGAGGAGTTCGCTGCGCTCCAGTTCTTCCAGGGTCAGCCACTCCCGCCAGCCATCCAGCTCGATCACCTCCTCCTCCGGGACGATCTGGTTTTTGAGCAGCCGGATGCCGGCACGCTCCAGGGCCGTGCGCGAGCAGTCGAAGGTCAGTCCCTTGTCGTGCTTCATCTGCTCCAGGACGCTCAACAGCAGCCCGCCACGCCGACGGATACGCTCCACGTCCATGCCGACGTTGCGCAGGACCGTCAGAAACCCCAGTTGTTCCAGTTCATAGTAGGTCAACAGAGGCAAACCATTGACCTCCTTGGCGGGCAACTGGCGAAAGAGCCGTTTTTCCTTTTCCCGAGGCAGAGCCGCCCGGCGGCCCAGGGGGAGCAGATTGGGATACTGACGCTGATAGATGCGATGCCAGGCCGCGAAATGGACCGGATTGAAATGGCCCAGGCGGGCATCGGAATTCATGATGATCAGCACCTTGAAGGCATCCTGTTCCTTTTTGTAGGAGCGGCGCTCCTCCAGGGCCGAGACCATGTCCACCAGGGCGCTGGCCTGAATGATCTCCAGGTCGTCCGGGTGGAGCGCGGCCACGATGCGCGGGATGTCCAGTTGCAGATTCTGCTTGAAATAATCGGCGAAGATGGTCAACCCCCCATACCCCTTGCCCTCCAGGGCGACATACCATTCGTGGTGCAGCAGGGCAGTGAGCATGAGCAGGCTGGGTGGTTCGTCGGGGCGATAGAGAAGCAGGCCGCCCAGCAGGGTGTGGGATTGGATCTCCTTCCATTTTTCGCCGTCCAGGCGGCCCGGCCAATCCAGGGTTTCGAGTTTGATCTTGGTCTTGCCCACGTCATGGTTGAAGACCGCCACCGCCGCGCGCACGACCTTGTCGTCCGGCCAGCCCAGTTCCCGGCCCAGGGCCATCATGTGGAAGCTGGAGACGATGCTGTGGCGGCCGGTTCCGCTGTGATAGCGGGTCAGGGCGAGGAGTTTTTCCGTGGGGTCGGCGGTGAACAGGTCGCCGATTTCGTCGAGGTTCTCCCGCACCAGCCGCTCCAGGGCCTTCTGATCGCGCCGGAACTGCAAGGCGATGGACATCTCCTCGATGGTGCTGTTCGCGCCTTGCTGGAACACCTCGTCGATGGCCCGGAACATCTTTTCCATGTGTTCCACGGAGGCCACCACGCTCTGCTCGCGGATCGGCTCGGCGAACACCGTCTCGATGCCGCGATCGTAGAGCTGATCGAGCAATTTTTCGGTAATGGGGCAATACTGGGGGGCGAGAATGGCCGAGGTGCCCGGCAGATGCACGGCACGGGTCAGCCGCATCCCCTGCCGCAGCAGTTCCGGATCGTTCAGGTCGTACTCGCCTGTTTGCATCTCCCTGATCATGATCTTCTCGCGGCCATGGGATCTCCCTCCTCGAACTGGGCGCCAGGAGTGACTCCAACCATTTTCGCACGATCCGAAAGAGATTGTCCATCCTGAAGGGAGGCACGGTCGAAAAGTGTGTAGGCTCCGGCGAGCAAAAGCAGCAGGCCCGTCACGACGCCCACCAGGCCGGCGGGGCCGAGGGATCCGAGGACCACGCCGGCCAGCAGCGGGCCGACGATCATCCCCAGGCCGTTGGCCAGGGTGAGGGCGGAGCTGACCGCGACCATCCGCTCGCCGGTGACGTGATCGTTGGCCAGCGCCACGGCCACCGGATAGATCTGCAACGTGGCGGCGGCGAAGAGGACCGTCAAGGTCGTCAGCCCCGCCTGGCCGGGCGCCATGCCGGTCAACACCGCGCCACTGACGACCGCGAGGGTCAGGGAGAACAGCAGGGAGGCACGCCGCGACACCCGGTCGGAGAGGCGGGCGAAGGGCCATTGCAGCGCCCCGCCCAGCAGCAGGGAACCGGCGATGGCCACGGCCAGCTCGGCGCGGCTCAGTCCCATTTCCACGCCCCACAGCGGCAGCATGCCCAGAAAGGCGGTCACGATCAGGCCATTGAAAAAAGCCGCCGTCAGGCTGGCGGGGAGCGTGCGCCAGAGAAACCCCACGGCGGGCCGGGTGACGCTGCCCGCCACCGCGCCCGGCGAACGGGCGCCCACCAGTGTTGCGGGCGTCAGCAGCAGCAGCGCTGCCACCAGCCAGAACCCCTCCTTCCAGGTGAGGTCCGGCAGCAGCAGGAATTGCGCCCCGCCGGTGGCGATCCACTGGATGGCCAGCCCCAGCCCCACCATGCGTCCGCGGGTGGCATTGGGGGTGGTCAGGTTGATCCAACTGTCGGTGGCCACGATGATCCCGGCGGAAAAGAGGCCGCTGGCCACCCGGATCGGGATCCAGACCAGGGCGGAATCGAGGAAAGGATGGGGAAAGGCGCTCAACGCCAGACCCGCCGCGCAAAGCGCCAGCACCAAACGCTGGCCGTGGCGGGCGATCCACCAGGGGGCCAGCAGCGCCCCCAGCAGGAAACCGACCGAAAAAGCCGCGATGATCACCCCGCTGATGGCGTGGGGCAGCTTCAGGGCCACGGCGTAGAGGGCCACCAGGGTGCCGAACAGGCCGTTGGCGAAGGCATACAAAAAGAGGGCCGCCATGACTCCGGTCACCTCTCGCGTCAGGCCGGAGGGCGCGGGGCGTGGCGGTTGCGAACTGGGTGCGAGGTTCACCGGGATCCTCCGCAGATGCGGATCGGTCATTCGATCCGGAACAGCTTGTCGAAATGGGCGACCTTGAAGATCGACAGGATCGCATCCTTGAGATGACGCAGGGTGACCTCCACGTGCTCCTCCCCCGCCTTGGCCCGCAGGATCAGCAGCATGCCCAACGCGGCGCTGTCCACCATGGTGACGGTCCGGAAATCGATGACATACCGACGTACCTCCTCCCGCCCGACATAGGCGGACTGGAACTCCCGCTTGGCCGCATTGTCGAATTTCCGGCCCAGATGGATGGTCAGCGTGCCGTTTTCCAGTTGCGAGGTGATGCCGCTGCCACCGAACATGATCTCGCCTATCCGTGGATGCCGAACAGGGCGAAGAAGAACCGGGTATCGGGAAGGAAGGAGGAGTTGGTGTGATCCCAGATGCGCAAAATGGCGAAAAAGAGCCACACCCCGGCGATGCGCCGCACCAGCACCAACGCGGCCAGCCAGGGCGCGCGCACCGGGTGGGGCCTGCCGCGCTGATTCTGCTCCCTGAGGATGCTGACGAAGATCCCGATGGCCAACACAAAGCAATAGAAGAGATACGAGGAGAATTTCGTCACGGGCGGCAACGTGCCCTTGATGAGCAGCAGATCGAAATGCTGAAGAAAATGATAATAAAAGTTGCCAAGAAAGGCCGACGCCATGGTGGCAGTGAAGATGCGCAGGCGGGGATGGCCCTTGAAGAAACTGAGATAAGTAGGAAAGAAAAAGAAATCGACAAGCAATTCTTTGAAATAATAATAATATCTATTCCAGAAATCCACCAGCGTCTGGGAGAGAAGGGGCTTGTAGGTGTTGCGGAAGACGTTGAAGCCGAACAGGCGCAGGCAGCCTATGATCAGATGGCCGGTGATGGCCACCTGGGTGGTTTCGTAGACCATGTCCACGAACAGGGAACCCCAGACGATGCCGAAGGAGGGCATGGCGGTGGCGCTCATGGCGATCAGCTCGTCGATGTGATGCAGTCCCAGATGCCAGGGAGCGGTCTGCTGGGGACCGATAACCGCCACATCGAGCAGTTCCAGGAAGAGATCCCACAAGGTGGCCAGCACCAGCAGTTTGACCCCCGCGAGTTGCACCTTGGCCAGTTCGAGGCGCTCCTTGGCCATTTTCGGCAGGAGGTAGTCCAACCCCTTGCCGTAGGGGACCTGCGAGTAGCCTAGGAAGGGGAGGCAGTAGACCAGATGGTCCACGAAACCGGTCTGTTTGATCGATCCCCGCTTGCCGGAATAGATCATGAAGCCGATCCGCCAGATCAGGAAGGCGAAAAAAATCACGCAGGTGGTCAAGTTGTTGGCGATGGGCCACTCCGGGCTGTCGATGTAGGAGGCCGGCAGCAGGGAGAGGATCAGGATGCAAAACCACAACAGGGCATGCAGGAAGAGTTGCGGATGAGTGCGTACCGTGCGGGGCAGACTGGCGAACGACAGGGAGAGCCGATAAAAGAGATAGAGCGAACCTATAATAATTAAAATATTGAAAAAATACCAAAACGGGACGATCGGGTCGAGTTGGGTGAGCTTGTTGAAGACGAACCAGCCGCCCAGGCTCAGTGTCATGATCCACATGCGCCAGCGGGGCAGCAGTTGCACCAGGATCATCAGCGGCACGAGGAATTGATAGTGGGTGAAGAGGAGCAGGCCCTGCACGGCCAGCCAAAGGAGCAGGTTGCCTGGTGGGGTGGTGGTGTATTCGATCAGCCGTGGATTTTCGTGGAACTGGTCAATGGAATGATAGAGGGATCGCACGGTCATTGGGCGCGTTTCTCGATCAATTCCAGGATATTGTGTACGGATTCCAGTTCGGTCGGATCGACGCCGGTTTCGGAGAAGTCGATGCGGAAGCGGGATTCGAGGAAGGCGATGATCTCCAGCATGGAGAGCGAATCGATGAGACCCGACTTGACCAGTCCGTCGTTATCGTGCAGGCGCTCCATGGGCAGATCCGGACGTTTGATAGTGCTCAAGAAAGCTAGAAGCGATTCTCTGGTGGCTTGCATGTCCATGGGCGACTCGTATTCGACGCAAGAAGGATCCCCGATCGAGAGACACTTTAACACGAACCCAATGCCAAATAAAGTCTCCTTCACATGCCGCGATCGCCGGATTGCGAAGGAACGGGGGAATATTGCCGGGGTATCCGGTTACCGCGTCAAACTGGCAAAATAGATCTCAAAGGCTGCGACGACATCGGCCCCGTCCCGCTGCTTGATTTTGTCCACCCAGGCCATGAACAGGGCTTGAGCTTCCGGAGGGGCACGCTTGATGGCGGGCATGATGTCGTCGTAATTCCAGGTGGAGGGCGGTCGATTGGCATCATACCACTGCGAGAGTTTTTGCACTGCTTTTTTTGTCAATTCCTGGTCCGGTTTGGTCAAGCCAAAGGCCAGCATCAACATGGCATGATTCTGCTGTGATGCTGTCTTGTCCACGCACAGGGGAGCGGCCCGCTCCAGGAGGGCAGCCGCTTGATCCCAATCTTCAATTAACAGTGCTACCCCTGCTGCGCAGTGGGGGTAATGAGGCTCTGCCTGATCCACTTCCATCGCCTTGGCATAGGCTACCGATGCATCGGCGAATCTCTGTTGGTGCAAGAACAGATTGCCCAGATTGTGCCATGGGAATGCGAAATTTTGATCGATCTCTATGGCGCGGCGATAGGCCGCTTCGGCTTCCTGAAATCGTCCAAGATGCACATGGAGAAGAAAGCCCAGATTATTCCATGGGTATGCGTCATTCTGATTAATCTCTATGGCGCGGCGATAGGCCGATGCGGCCAACTCCCATTCTTTTTCATTGCTCAAAAGAGTCGCCAGTCCAAACCAAAAATAACCGATCTTCGCCCAACTGGCCAGATAAAAATCCCGCTCGCCAGATACTACAGCCCGAAGAATGGCCTTTTTTTCAATACCACGTCGTGAACACCACAGATCGAGCCAAATCGCCCACTGATTCACTCCCAATTCGAGCAGATTTTGCCAATAATCCTGATCCAATCCATTGAACCTTATCAGTTCATCACGGAAAATGTTGCCAAGCACCGTAAACTGATAGTCTGAATAGTCGCCAAGTTTGTCTAATAATTTCTCCTGATCCTCACGACTCAAGAAGAGGGAACGGGATAAACCGTTGAGCAGGTTATGATGTTCGGCGGGCAGCAGGGGCGCGAATTCCAGGGGGGTAACGGCAGGGTCCGGCCAGTTCCAGACCGGCGGTTGCGCCCAGGGATGCAAGGGGAACATGGGCTTGTTGGCATTGCCTGGTTCCAACTGCTTTTCCACCAGGGGCAAGTCGTCCATGCCCGACCGCACCAGTTTCTCCAGAAACAGCCGTTTCCGCTCTTCCTCTCCGACGATCTCCCCTGGTTGCAATGCGTTGACGATAGCCTGGATGGAGATGGCCGGATCGCTGTCCGGGAACTCGCGTATCATCAGGCTTTCACTCAAGGCGATGTGGGGGTGATACGGGATGGTGAATATTTCCGGCATCGGCTCTTCTTCCAGGCTGACAGGCGTCTGTCTGGCCAGGGAGCGCAGCAGCGCGTCAAGACGATCGAGACGCTGCTTTTTCAAGGCTTCCTCACCGGCGGGCATGGGGGATACCGCGATCATCACCTTGCTGCGAAATTCCCCGATGCGGACACGCTCTCTTTCCTGCAAGGCGCGAATCGTGATTTCCAGACCGGCCAGGTTCTGGTCATTCAATCCGGTCACCAGGACGATGCGATTCACCCGCGAGGAGTGCAGAATCATGTCCTGGATTTCGGTCATGCCGGTGCGGGCATCCAGCAACAGATAGTCGGGAGCACGGTCACGAAGCGTGTCCCGTGCCTCTCCATAACCGGGATGTTTCAATAATTCCAACCGGCTGCAGAAGTAACTGCCCACGTGTGGCAGCCCCAGTCCCTCGGCTCCCAATTTTTTGAGCGAGGCGGGGGTCCACATGGGCATCGCTTTTTTTTGAATGGTCTGCAAAATGTCGTTGTATTCCCCCCCCGGTTGCGCCGGATCGAAGGGACCAGCCGGGATGAACCAGATGTCCCCCCGAAAGCCAAAATCGTTCCGGCGCGCATCCTGACCCAGATGGGTGGGTCGGGCCAGGCTTTCCGGCATGATGACACGCTTGGTCCCTCTTTTGCTGATCAAGAGCATATCTTGCAGATAATTCACCACCCCAGCCCGAATAATATGAGTTTTCTCACTAACCGCAGCGCCCGCCGGATGTCGCAAGGGCACGGACAATTCAGGCATGCACGACAAACCCGGAGCATGAATGTCCCAGTCGGCAATCACCACGAATTTATTCGCCTTGGCCAGGGCATAGGCAACGTTGAGCAGCAGATTCGTTCTGCCCACCCCACCTTTGAAGCTGAAAAATGCAATGGTGCGCATCGGTACCCCCCCTATCTACAGCAAGCCAACAGATCGGCAACCTGGTTGATTGGCCGTCTGGAAGCATTTGTAAAATTATTTTTTTGCAAATAGACTGCCCTGCCGGTTTTTCCACCTCGCGTAAAGCGATGGATAAATCACTCCATCTACAGGCCTGCTTCTCCAATCGCAATCCATCCAGATGACGCGATACGTTGGAAAGTTTCCGTCCATAGTAGTCCACACGGTCGCAGAAACGTTCGCGGTTGTTGGCCGGGATATCAGGGGGCAGTTCGGCATGCAAAAGGATTTTGGCAACTTGCTCCCCGGACAGACTCCAATCCAGCAATGCGATGAATCTGGCAATGTTGCCCACTGCCTCATCGACACTCTCCAGCCATTGGTGCAATGTCCAAAGCTGCTTGCCCAGCCACTCCGGAGCGGAAGCAGCACTCCACAGGGCGATTTCCCACAATCGTGATGCCGCCAATCGCCTTGCCTCCGGATTGTCGGGCGCACGGCTTACCCGCTTCCAAAGAGCGATACCAGTCTCGTCGAAGGGGATCACCTGGCTTGCCAGCCGCAGAATGGCCACCAGAGGATCCGATTCCACCAGACCATATTTTCTGCTTGCCGTCAAATCGCGGGGGACAAATTGGGCGTACCCCACCGGACGAATGGCGCGTTGCAGCCACTCATTCAGCAGATCAACAAATCCGCCCTGTATCACCGTTTTGTCCTGCCATGCCACCCTCATGGCCAGTTCCAAGGCGCCCAGCCAATGGAGACGTTCCCTTTCGTTCATGTCGCGAGGCGATTTCGCGCGCATCGCGTCCAGTATCTTCAGTAACGGTTCCGCAAGCCGTGGCAGCAAGGCAGGCCCAAGCTGTCCGTAGATATCATTAAGCGAATAGTCGCTAATTAAAGGAGGCCCATCCTCCCTCACCCAACGCAATTGCATCGCCGAGATCAGTTCCGCCTGCTTCCCGGTCTCAAGGAAAAAAGCGACCCGCTCTATGAAGGTTTTATTCAGCACATCCGGGCTGTTTGAATCCCGCGCGAACCTCGGTCTGCGTGCCATCAGGTCAGTGCCTCGTCAAATTGCCCCACCAATTCCAGGTGGATGTCGAGCGTCTTCAACGCCAGAACAGGATGAACATATTCCATATATCCGCCAGACTGATGGATCCAGGACGGATTGCAGGAGCCATCCAGTGGTACTGTCCGACCATTCGGTTGGCCACTCTCACCGGGGAAAAAATACCAGGTACTCCCGGCATCCAGGATATCCGGCGTTCGCAAAAGTTGTTTGGAAATTGGATAAATGGCCACAATCAAACCCATCGCGTCCAGCCGTTTTTCCGGAGTGTCGAATCCGGGCAAAGCGAGTCGCCGTATCACCGCTTCCGCCTTTTGAGACGGGGACAAGCCGGCAATGGCAGGGTCCTGATGGGGAAAACCGTGGGCGGGATCCCGTGGCGTCACCCAACAAACTGTCCCAATGCCGAGCATCGCATGGGGATTCCAAAAATCCGGACTGGTTGTTGCAAGATTGGTTCCACCTCCTGGGAACAAGTTTAACTCTGTGCTGATTTTTGGCCATGCGGTTGGAAAATCATGGGGGATTATCGGCTTTCTCAACCAAAACATGCAAAAATTTCTCAAGGGGATATAACGGGCCACATGCACCAGATCCGTGTCATGTGGGAAGCTACTGGACCGCGCACTCATTCTTGAATGATTATAATTATCAAATGAGAGAGTTAGCACATCAAAACATCTTTCTATCGCTTTAGGTTCCCAAAGGCGCTTACCCGCATACCAAGCTTCATTCCTGAGCGCGTTCACCTCATGGCTCAAAGCCGCCACATCCGATGGTTGCAATCGCTTGCCATGGGATCTGCGACTGGGATGCCGCTTTCTTATCGTTGGATCATCCACATCCAACAAAAAATTGCGGGCCAGAAATTTCAACGGGTCGCTACTCGAACCCCACCAATCCTGGATCAGCGGCGCGAGACTCATGGTGATGGCCTTTGTTGAAGTTGATACATACAAAATCGAGGCTAGCGCCTGATTTTTTTCGTGTCAAGCCCATGTCGGCACAAAACAGCCATCAAGCAACGCGTGCGCCCGATTCCGACGGATCGACACGCAGACGCACCTTTTCCAGGTAGAGATAGATCACCGGGGTGATATAAAGGGTGAGCCACTGGGAGAGGAGCAACCCCCCTACCACGGCCAGCCCCAGGGGTTGCCGGGCCTCGCCGCCGGCGCCCAGGCCCAGGGCGATGGGGAGCGTGCCCATCAGGGCGGCCATCGTGGTCATCATGATGGGACGAAAACGGACCAGGCACGCCTGACGGATGGCCACCAGGGGATCGGTTTCGCCGGCACGGCGCGCCTCGATGGCGAAATCGACCATCATGATGGCGTTCTTCTTGACGATGCCGATCAGCATGATCAGACCCACGAATCCGTACAGATTCAAATCGAGACCGAAGATCTTCAAGGTGATCAACGCGCCCAGCCCGGCGGCGGGCAGGCCGGAGAGGATGGTCAGGGGATGGATGTAGCTTTCGTAAAGCATGCCCAGCACCAGATAAATCACCAGGACCGCCAGCCCCAACAACCACCCCAGACCGGCCAGGGAAGACTGAAACACCTGCGCCGCGCCCTGATAGCTGGCGGTGATGGTGGGGGGCATGCCCATCTTCTCCCTGGCCTGGTCGATGGATGCGATGGCCTGACCGAGGGCCATGCCTGACGCAAGGTCAAAGGAGAGTGTGACCGAGGGCATCTGGCCCCGATGGGTGATGGTGGCCGGCCCCACGGCGCGGGAAATGCTCGCCACGGCGCTCAGCGGGACCAGGGCATCGTTGGCCCCACGCACCTTCAGCAGCGAGAGCACGGAAGGATCGGTGCGGAAAGGGTCATCCAGTTCCAACAGCAGGGCAAACTGGTTGCTGGCAGCGTAGATGGTGGAAATCTGCTTTGGCCCGTAGGCGGCGTAGAGGCTCTTTTCCAGCCGTTCCGGGGTGATGCCCAGGGTGGCGGCCTTGTCGCGGTCGATGGAAACCAGGGCCTGGGTCTTGGCCAGTTGCATGTCGCTGGTGACGTTCAGGAAACCCGGCAGGTCGCGCAATGCCTTCTCCACCTTGTCGGCCCAGGCGAACAACTCGGTAGTGTCGGTCCCTTGCAGGGTGTATTGATACTGGCTCTTGGTGAGTTGGGTGCCGATGCGAATCACCGGCAGGTTCTGAATGAAGGCCTTGATCCCAGGAATCTTGGCGAGCTTGGGCCGCAGGCGCTTGACGATCTCATCGGCATGAGGCCTTTCGGCCATGGGCTTGAGGCGCACGAAGACGCGGCCATTGTTGAGGGCGGACTGCACCGCGCCCCCGCCGATGAAGGACATGGTGACCAATACCCCAGGATCCTGACCGATGATCTCCACCACCTGGCGTTGCCGCTCGGCCATGGCCTCGAAGCCGATGTCCTGTTCGGCCTCGGTCATGCAAAAGAGCTGACCGGTATCCTCGCTGGGCAGAAAGCCGATGGGCATCTCGCGCCCCATCTGGATCGCCCACCCCCCCATGAACAAAAACAGCAAAAAAACCACCCGCCGATGGCGCAGGGACCAATCCAGGGTGAAGGCATAGCCGTTGCGCAAGGCGGAAAAACCCCGGTCGGCGACCCGGATCAGCCAATTGGGCCTGCCGACGCCGTGCGGACGCAAAATCCGGGAACAGAGCATCGGGGTCAAGGAAAGAGAAACCACGCCGGACAGGATCACCGTGGCCATGATGGCAATGGCGAATTCGTGCAACAGACGGCCCAGAATCCCGCCCATGAAGAGCACCGGAATGAACACCGCCGCCAGAGAGATGGTCATGGAGACAATGGTGAAGGCGATCTGCCGACCACCGTCCAGGGTGGCCCGCCAGGGGGTCTTGCCCTCCTCCATGTTGCGGGCGATGTTTTCCAGCATGACGATGGCATCGTCCACTACAAACCCTACCGACAGGGTCAGGGCCATCAGAGAGATAATATTAATACTCATCTTCAATTGAAGCATGAGGGGAAACACCCCGATCAGGGAGATGGGGAGGGCCAGGCTGGGAATGAGGGTGGCGGAGGCGTTGCCCAGGAAGAGATAGATCACCAGGATGACCAGCAACAGGGAAAACAGCAGGGTGAGCTGCACGTCATGCACCGATTCGCGAATGGTTTGCGAGCGGTCGTAGAGGATCTCCAGAGCGGCGGCCGCCGGGAGGAGCTGGCGGATGTCGGGCACGATGGCGCGGATGGCGTCGGTCACGGCAATGGTATTGGCCCCCGGCTGACGCTGGATGGCCAGCACCACGCCACGCCTGGCCCCATACCAGGCGGCCATCAGTTCGTTTTCCGGTCCATCCACCACCCTGGCGATCTCGTCCAGGCGCAAGGGCTTGCCATTGCGCTGGGCGATGACGATGGAGCGGTAGCCCTTGGCGGATGGTGGCCGCTCCGGGGTTTCCACGGAGAGCATGCGGTCGCCGCTCAGCAGGTAGCCGGTGGGGAGGTTGGGGTTGTTGCGTTGGATGGCCTCCTCGACCTCCTCCAGGGAGAGGCCGTTGACCGCCAGCGCCCGTGGATCGACCTTGACGCGCACGGCCGGGGCCTGGCGGCCGTAGATGCTCACCTGCGCCACGCCCGGCAGGGTGGAGATGCGTTGCGAAAGGGTGGTGTCGGCAAAATCGGAGAGTTCGGTGAGGGGCAGGCTGTCCGAGGTGAGGGCCAGATAAAACACCGGCAAATCCGCCGGATTGACCTTGCGGTAGTAGGGTGGCATGGTCATATTGGACGGCAGACGGCGCTGGGCGGCGGAGATGGCGGCCTGCACGTCCTGGGCAGCGGCGTCGATGTCACGGTCGAGGGTGAACTGGAGGGAGATCTGGGTGGTCCCCAGCCCGCTGGAGGAGGACATGCTCTCCACGCCGGCGATGGTGGAGAATTCTTTCTCCAAAGGCAGGGCCACGGAGTTGGCCATGGTCTCCGGGGAGGCGCCGGTCAGGGAGGCGGAGACCTGCAAGGTGGGATAATCCACGGTGGGGAGCGCCGAAACCGGCATGCCCAGAAAGGCCAGCACCCCCATGAAGAACAGTCCCGCCATGGTCAGGACCGTGGTGACCGGACGATGGACGAAAAAGGCGGTGACGTTCATGGGTCAACCACCCTTTGAGGCGATTTCCACCTTGGCCCCTGGCTTGAGGCGCCATTGACCCACGGTGACCACTTTTTCCCCAGTTTGCAGGCCGCTGTCGATCACCGCCCGCTCCTTGTCCTCCCAGGCCAGGGTGACCGGACGGGATTCCACGCTCAGATCCTCCTTGACCACGTAGACGAATGGCCCGCGCAAGCCGGTCTGAAGTGCCTGCGCCGGGATCGTCAAGGCGCCCGGACGATCGGTCACTTTCAGGACGAGGTTCACGAACAACCCCGGCCAGAGGCGTCGAGCGGCATTGGCCGCCCTGGCGCGCAGGGTGAGGCTGGCCGACTGCCGGTCCACGCTGTTTTCCAGTGCGATCACCGTGGCCGGGATGGGGTTTGCCGTCTCCCGGTTGGGGTGGACGAGCAGGGTCAGAGGCGACTTGGCGTGATGTTCCCGCAAGGTGGCGAAAAAATGTTCGGCCACCGTGAAGTCGATGCAGATGGGATCCACCTGGTTGATCACCACCATGGGGTTGGCGTCGTTGGCCTTCACCAGGTTGCCCGGATGGATGAGGAGGCGCCCGGCCACGCCGTCGATGGGTGAAACGATCCTGGTGAAGGAAAGGGTCAGTTCCGCCTCGGCGATGGCGGCACGATCGGCGGCCACGCTGGCTTCGAGCGCCCGTCGCGCCGCCGTCAGACCGGCCAGCGCCTCCTCCGAGCCGAATTTTTCCTTGTTGAGCGCTGCCTGACGCCGCTCCTTGCCCAGGGCGTTTTCCAACTGGGCCAGGTCCCGTTCCAGATCGGCCTTCAGGCGCATCAGGCGCTGTTTGGGAATCCGGTCGTCCAGGTCGAAGAGCGGCGCGCCCCTGGTCACCTCCTGCCCGTCGGAGACATGCGCCTGCGCCAGGGTCCCTTCCACCTGCGCCTTGACCGCCACCGAGTGACAGCTCACCGCGTTGCCCATGGCCTGAATGGTCACCGGCAGGTCCACCTGTTCCACGGCGGCCACCGAGACCGTCACCGGAGGCGTGCTCTTCGCCGCCCCGGCCTCCTCCTTTTTCGAACACGCGGCCAGGGCGAGCAGCACGGCGAACCAGACACCGATCGAAGACCTCCTTGTCATGCACAACCTCCCGCAACCGTGGACTAAGGATCTCGCAACGCCTCCAGGGTCAACTCCCCCATGGCGGCCAGCAGACGAAAACGGGCCGAGGAGAGGGCGAAATGATTCCTGGCCAACTCGATGCGGGCGGTGAACTCCTCGTTGCGGGCGTCCAGCAACTCCAGCGCGGTGCGCGTTCCCACCCGGAACTCCTCCTCCACCCCGCGCATGGCCACCTCCGCAGCGGACAGTGCCCCCCGCAAGGAACGATCCGCCGCCTCGAGACCGCGCAAATCCCGCAGGGCCGACTCCACCTCCCGCGCCATGCGACGCCGCAACAGCTCCACTTCGGCCTGCTGGGCGTCCCGCAATGCCAATGCCTCGTCGGTTTCGGCCACCGTCATTCCGCCGGAATACACCGGAACCGTCACCCCCACCCCGACCTCGTAATGACCCACCGGATCCCTGGACCCGGTGATCTCCTCGCCCCACCCCCGAGAGGCCTTGGCGGTCAAAGCCACGCTGGGCAGATGGCCGGCCCGTTTCATCGCCACATCCTCCTCGGCCACCCGCAACCGCAGACGGGCCGCCTCCAGATCGGGCCGCGCGCCGCCACGCTCCAGCATCCCTTCCAGCGGCAAGGCCAGCAACCCGGAGCGCACCTCCGGCAGGGTCAAACCCTCCGGCTCCTCGACTCCGGTCATTTCCAGGAAGCGGGCGCGCGCCACGGCCAGGGTGCTCTCGGAGCGCACCACGTTCGCCTCGGCGGCGGACAACCGCGCCTCGGCCCGGCTCACATCCGTGACGGTCAACTGCCCCACCTTGAAACGGGCGCGGGTCTCCTCCAGATGACGGGCGATCAACTCCCGGTTGTTGCCGGCCAGACGCGCCACCTCCCTGGCCTGCAGCAGCTCGGCGATGGCCACGACCGTGTCCAGGAACACCCCCTGCATCGCCGCCCGCAACTCCGCCTCGCTGGCGGCGATGTACGGTTTGCTCTGGCGCAGGGCGATCCAGGCCTTTTGGCTGTACAGGGATTGTCTGAGCGTCACCCCCAGCACCAGGGGATCGGTACTGGTGTGGTACTCCGGCCAGGTCAGGTCCGTGTGGGTCCGGCTCACGCCTGCCTCGATGGAGGGGTGCAGAAGGGCGCGGCTCTGGTTGCGTTTCTCCCTGGCCGCGCGCAGTCGCGCCTCGGCGGCCAGGGTGCGGGGATTACCGTGCATGGCCGCCTCCACCGGCTCCACGAAGGATCCGGCGGCTTCCGCCACCACGGTCCGACCGATCAGGAGCAACAGCAGCAACCATTTAAGCATGGCTTGCACCAGAGGATGGGCATGGCAAGAAAGAGAACCGAAAAAAAATTCGCTCCCTCCGGAACCGGCAGGGAGCGACATGACCTCACACGCGGAAGGGGGGGAGTCGCAACGCTTCAGGTCTCGAAGTTGATGTCCTCGACCACACGGGTCACCTTCTCCTGACGCTCGGCGGCGGTCTTGCAGTTGATGCACAGGTCGGTCACCGGGCGGGCCTCCAGGCGGCGCAATCCGATCTCAACGCCGCACTCCTCGCAGTAGCCGTATTGATTCTCCTCGATGGCCTCCAGGGTGCGCTTGATCTTGGAGATCAGCTTGCGTTCCCGGTCGCGGGTGCGCAACTCGAAGTTGCGATCCGTTTCCAGCGAGGCGCGATCGGTGGGATCGGCGAAGATGGCCTTCTCCTCGGTCATGATGTTGACCGTCTTTTCCGCCTCTTCCAGCAACTGGCGCTCCCACTCCAACAGGAGCTTGCGAAAGAATGCCCGCTGGTTGGGACACATGAACTCCTCGTCCTCCGAGGGCCTGTATCCTTCAGGCAATTGAATGTCGGCGATTTTCATGGTCTTCGAGCCTCCCCGTTGATGATGACGGCAACAAGATTATGGAAAACTCCGGCAAAAGTCAATCATCCACGAACATCTTTCCCCGCCAATCGCGCACGCGTCGCCATCCGCCTTGTTTGCCGCCGGGAAAACGTATTGACAGTGTCCCGGCATCCTGCCATGCTACGCTCGTGACCCAAACCTTGGTGACCCGAAATGGAAAAGGGAGAAATCGACCATGGCCGCATCACAAGCGCACACCCAGCCACTTGCGCTGCTCGACCCAACCGCCCACTCCCCAGGGCAATCCCAGACTACCGTTTTGCGCAAGCAGCGCGAGCTTGGCCATACCGACCCCGCAATGGCGCTGAGTGACCTGTCCGATCAGGCGTACCTTGTGGTCGATCAAGCTGCCTACGACCAATGGCGCGAACGGTTGGATGCGCCACCACAGCCCAACGAACGGTTGCGCCGCGCCCTGAGAACTCCCGCGCCATGGGAGTCATGATTTACCCTTACCCACCGACTCCCCTCACGGAATACCACGATCTACAAAAAGTTTATGTGCGGTGAGCCAGATCTCGAATGGAGGTATCCCCAAGCCATCCGATGACCCTGATGGTCAGCCTGGCTGACCTGCGAGCCGAACTGTCCGATTAGACACCTTCGCCGAAAATCTTGCCCGGATTGAGGATGCCCTTGGGATCGAAGAGCCGCTTGATTTTTTTTTGCAGATCCAGGGCGACCGGATCCAGCTCCCAGTGGATGTGATCGCGCTTCATGATGCCCACGCCGTGCTCCCCGGACAAGGTCCCGCCCAGGTCCAACACCAGCCGGAACACCCGGTCCAGCGCGCCTTTGGCCCTGGCCATCAGATCGGCGTCGGCGGGATCCACCAGGAGATTGACGTGAATGTTGCCGTTGCCGGCATGACCGAAACCGACGATGGGCACCCCGGAAGCGGCGGAAATCCTCTCCAGACCGGCGACCAGCTCGCCCAGCCGGGAGACCGGGACCACCACGTCCTCGTTGATCCGGCGCGGGGCGATGCGGGTGAGGGTCGGCGACAGGGCGTGCCGCGCCGCCCACACCCGTGACGCCTCCTCCTCGCTGGCGGCCAGAAAGGTCTCCAGAGGATCGAAAGGCAACAGCCGCTCCAGCATCTCCCCGGCCTTTCTCCCCAGTTCGTCGGCGGACCCCTCCACCTCCAACAGCAACAACGCCCTCCCCTCCTCCGGGATCGCGACCCCGCCCTCCCGGCGCAACAAGGCCAGCGCGGCAGGATCCAGGAACTCCAGGGCCGACGGCGGCTCCCCGCTGCCCATCACCCCGGCGACCGCGCGCACCGCGTCCTCCATGGAACGAAAACAGGCCCGCAGCAGACGGCGCGCCTCCGGACGCGGGGCCAGACGCAACACCGCCTCCACCACCACCGCCAAAGTCCCCTCCGAACCGATCAGCAACTGGGTCAGGTCATACCCCACCACCCCCTTGGTGGTCCTGACGCCGGTGCGCATCGAGGTCCCGTCCGGCAGCGCCACGGTCAATCCCAGCACCCAATGGCGGGTCACGCCGTAACGCACCGCGTTGGGTCCCGCCGAACACATGGCCAGATTGCCGCCGATGGTGCAACTGCGCGCCGACGAGGGATCCGGCGGCCAGAACAGGCCATGTGGCAACAACAGCCGGTCCAGTTCCCCGTTGACCACCCCCGGCTCCACCACCGCCAGCCGGTCCTCCGGGAGTACGGCGAGCACGCGGTTCAACCTCTGGGTGGAGAGGATCACTCCCCCCTTCACCGCCAGCGCCCCGCCGACGCAGCCGGTCCCGGCCCCGCGCGGCACCACGGGAACGCCTGCCCGGTGACACACCCGCAACACCGCGCAGACCTGCTCCCGGTTCTCCGGCAGGGCCACGGCCCAGGGCGGATGCCGTTGCTCGGCATTGTCCCAGGCATACGCCTCGCGCTGGGCGCCCCCCGTCAACAGGCCACCGGGTCCCAATACCGCCGCCAGCTCCCCCGCCAGGCCGGGGTCCGGCTCAGAAACCGCCTTCAACGACGCTGCCCGGCTTGACGGGCGGCAAAGCCTCCGGACTGGGCGGCAGGGCGACCTTCTCCGACTGCCCGGCCCCCGTCTCGCCGTAACGCACCGGGGCCGGGGTCTGGGGTGGTCCCGCATCCTTGGCCGGAGTGGAGGTCACCGGTTGCGCCTTGGGATTCACCTCGATGTAGGAGACCACCTCCCGCACCCCCTTGACCTGCCGCGCCACCTCGATGGCCCGGTTGCGCTCCGCCACCGACTGGGCCATCCCCGTCAGATAGACCACCCCCTTGGTGGTCTCGACATGCACGTCCAGCCCACGCACCTGCTCGTCCGCCAGCAGACGGATCTTCACCTCGTTGGTATACCAGGCGTCCTTGGTGACTTCCCCGAAACTCGCCTGCTGCACCTTCAGCTCCGAATGGACCCGCACCACCCCGCGCGTCGCCTTGGCGATGCCCAGCGCGGTGTCGATCTCCTCCTGCGAGGAGGCAGTGCCGGTCAGCAACACCACCCCCTGATAGACCGAGACATTGATGTTGGCGAAACTCACCTTGTCGTGGCGCATGTAATAGCTGCGCAGCTTCATGGCCAGCATGTTGTCCTCGATGGCGGCCTCCGGACTGCGGCGCTCGCCCAGAAACCCGGAGGAGACCGGCCCGTTCGGGGTGTCCATGGGCACGCAGCCCGTCAGTCCCGTCAACAGAAGCCAGGCGCAAATCACTCGTAAACGGTTCATCGACTCCTCTCCCTCATCCTCGAAAAAAGTTTGCCGTTATTCCCAACCGGGACGGAAGGCGTCCGCGATCACCTCGACACGCCACCACAACCCCGACCGCCACAACAAGACCACGTCGAACCGGCACTCCAGATGGGCCAGATCGGGACGGCTCCCCAGGTACTCCATGGCCAGCCGGGCCAGCTTGTTCCGCTTGCGGGCATCGACGGCCTCTCCGGGTTCCCCGCTCCCGGTGGCGCGCCGGGCCTTGATTTCACAGAATACCAGAATTTCTCCCTGTTTGGCCACCAGATCCAGTTCGCCCCCCCGCAAACGGACATTGCTGGCCAGAATCCGGTAGCCCAGACCCCGCAAACGCCGGGCGGCCAGCCTTTCCGCCAACGCGCCGAACCGTTTTCCGTCTTCCTCCGTCATGCTTCGCTCCCGGAAATTTTTGCTGGATTCAATTTCACCGCTTGTTTATGATGGAGAGTCGCAATCGCCCATCCCGAACCAAGGAACACCCGAAAAAAATGCGCAATCAGGCCGACGAACGGAGAATAGCAAAAACAACCCCCGTAAGAAATCATTTCTCCTCGCGGCCCGCTTCCGACGCGCGGGAAAATGTTCCAACACCATTCGCCAAGGTCGGAGAAACGCCATGAACACGCCAGGCGCCATTGTCCGCCCGGATCCGAACCGCGCGGAACGCTTCCTGATCCTGGCCGCCGCCGGCACCCCTGACGAACAAGTCGTCGTCCCCCTGGAAAACGGACCGCCGATCGGCGAATACGCCCTCGCGTTGCGCGCCCACGACCTCTCGCAAGGTCAACTGGAGCCACCCGTCTCGATCCGCGTGGACCGCACCCGGACGATTGCCGACGGGGGCGAGGTGACCGCCCGTCTGCGGCGCGAGAAGCTCAAGGAAATTCTCTCCCTCTGGTCCCGCCTGACCACCAGGGCCAATTACCACGCCCTGCACCGCCCCAACCTGGAGGCCCCCTTCCAGCCGGGCAAGGACCGGGTCCATTACGCCGGACGCCACTTCGACGACCGGGAAATGATCCTGCTGATGGAAAGCACCCTGGATTTCTGGCTCACCAGCGGGCGTTTTGCGGAGCGGTTCGAAGCGGATCTGGCGCGTTTTCTGGGCGTCAAGCACTGTTCGCTGGTCAACTCCGGGTCGTCGGCCAATCTCCTGGCCTGCATGGCCCTCACCTCCCCCCGGCTGGGGGAACGGCGCCTGCACCGGGGCGACGAGGTGATCACCGTGGCCGCCGGCTTCCCCACCACGGTGGCCCCCATCCTCCAGTACGGCGCGGTTCCGGTCTTCGTGGACGTGACCTTGCCCACCTACAACATCGACTGCGCCATGCTGGAAGAGGCCCTCTCGGCACGCACCAAGGCAGTCATGGTGGCCCACACCCTGGGCAACCCCTTCGACCTGGCCGCAGTGAAAGCCTTTTGCGACCGCCATGGCCTCTGGCTGATCGAGGACAACTGCGACGCCCTCGGCTCCCGCTACCGGCTGAACGGCGAATGGCATTACACCGGCACCATCGGCCACCTGGGGACCTCCAGCTTCTACCCGCCCCACCACATGACCATGGGCGAAGGCGGCGCGGTCTACACCCGCGACGCGCGGCTGCACCGCCTGGTGGAGTCGTTCCGCGACTGGGGCCGCGACTGCTGGTGCCCCGGCGGCCGCGACAACACCTGCAAGAACCGCTTCAACCAGACCTTCGGCGCCCTCCCGCCGGGCTACGACCACAAGTACGTCTACTCCCATTTCGGCTACAATCTGAAGGTGACCGACATGCAGGCCGCCGTGGGGTGCGCGCAACTGGAAAAACTCCCCGGCTTCATCGGGGCACGCCAGCGCAACTGGGCCTTCCTGCGCCGGGAACTGGACGATCTGGCCGACCGCTTCGTCCTCCCGGAGCCGACACCCGATTCCGATCCCTCCTGGTTCGGCTTCCTGCTCACCGTGCGCCCGGAAACCGGCCTGTCGCGGGAACGGGTGGTGGCCCATCTGGAGGCCCACGGCATCCAGACCCGCATGCTCTTCGCCGGCAATCTCCTCAAGCACCCCTGTTTCGACGAAATGCGCGCCACCGGCAGCGGCTACCGCGCCATCGGCCCGCTGGAGACCACCGACCGGATCATGCACGACACCTTCTGGATCGGACTCTATCCGGGCATGAAACCGGGCATGGTGGAGTACATGGTCCACCACCTGCGCGAGGCGGCCAGCGGACGCTCGTGAGCACGGCGCGGACGAAGATTTCCCTGGAATGCAAGGCGGGAGATTGATAAACTGTCGCTTCGCGGGGCAGTCGTGACGCAGCCCGCATGCAACCGGACCGCACCCAACCCTTCGAAAAGGATCGCTCAATGACCGCACAGATTCCGGAGCCTCTGTTCATCCTGGAAATGGCCAACAATCACATGGGGGACGTCGAGCACGGCGTGGCGCTCATCCGCGCCTTCGCCGAGGTCTGCAAGCCCTTTCCGTTCCGGTTCGCCTTCAAGATGCAGTATCGGCAGTTGGATACCTTCATCCATCCGGCCTACAAGGATCGCGCGGACATCAAATACATCAAGCGCTTTTCCGAAACCCGCGTCTCCAAGGAGGCGCTGCGCCGCATGATCGACGAATTCCGCGCCCACGGATTCCTGCCCATCTGCACCCCGTTCGACCCCGAATCGGTGGACCGCATCCTGGAGGACGGCTTCGAAATCCTGAAAATCGCCAGTTGCTCCTTCAGCGACTGGCCCCTGCTGGAACGGATGGTCCAATGCGACCTGCCCATCATCGCCTCCACCGCCACCGTTTCGGTCGCGGAGATCGACAATGTCGTCAGCTTTCTGGAACACCGCGACAAGAATTTCGCGCTGATGCACTGCGTGGCCGAGTACCCCACCCCCAACGCCAACCATCAACTCAACCAGATCGACTTTCTGCGCCACCGCTATCCGCACATCAAAATCGGCTTTTCCACCCATGAGGAGCCGAACGACACCAACTATGTCGGCATGGCCATCGCCAAGGGATGCCGCCTCTTCGAAAAACACGTGGGACTGCCCACGGAACGCTATCAGAACAATGGCTACTCCGCCTCTCCCGCCCAGGTCGAAGCCTGGCTGACCGCCGCCGCCAGGGCCTTCGAAGCCTGCGGCATCGAGGGGCAACGGGTCGAACCGTCCGCCCAGGCGGTCTCCACCATTCACTCCCTGCGCCGGGGGGTGTTCGCGCGCACCGATCTGCAAGAGGGACAACGGATCCGCGACGAGGATGTCTTCATGGCCATTCCGGTCCAGGAGGGCCACATCACGGCCAACGACTGGTCCAAATACCATCACTATTACGCCACGCGCCCCATCGCCGCCGGCGCGCCGATCCTGGGGGAGAACACCCGCGCGGAGGCGATCCGCCAGACGGTCTATGCCATCGTCGATCGGGTCAAGGAGCTGTTGCAGGCAGGAAAAGTGGTGGTTCCAGGCCGCTCCGACCTGGAGATCTCCCATCACTACGGCATCGAGCGCTTCCATGAGTTCGGCATCTGCATGATCACCGTGGTCAATCGGCAGTATTGCAAGAAGCTGATCGTGGTGCTGCCCGGCCAATCCCACCCGGAGCAGTACCACCAACTCAAGGACGAGACCTTCCATGTGCTGCACGGCGACGTGCGGATCGTGCTCAACGGGCAGGGCAGCGTCTGCGCCCCCGGTGATGTGATCAACGTCGAAAAGGGGGTGCGGCACGCCTTCTCCTCGGAGGGCGGGGCGGTCATCGAGGAGATCTCGACCACCCATGCCGTGGACGATTCGTTCTATACCGACCCGGCCATTGCCCAGAACCGCAACCGCAAGACGTTCGTCTCCTTCTGGTTGAATCCATAACCTTTGCTACTTTAGAAAGCGGGGTCAAAATGACCACTCCGGTACGTGTCGCCGATTATATCTTTTCATTTGTCGCCCGGCTTGGGGTGGAGGTGGTCTTCATGGTGCCGGGGGGCGGGGCCATGTATCTGGTGGACGCCCTGGGGCAGAATCCCAACCTGAGGGCGGTGGCGAATCTGCACGAACAGGCGTCGGCCATCGCCGCCGAGGCCTATGGTCGGGTCAAAGGGTGCATCGGGGTCGCCCTGGTGACCACCGGGCCGGGGGCCACCAACGCCATCACCGGGGTGGCGGGGGCCTGGATCGAATCGATTCCCCTGCTGGTCATCTCCGGGCAGGTGAAGCGGGCGGATCTCATGGGCGACTCCGGGGTGCGGCAGATGGGTCCCCAGGAGGTGGACATCGTCTCCATGGTGCGCCCGATCGTCAAGTACGCGGCCACGGTGATGGATCCCCAGTCGATTCGCCTCCATCTGGAAAAGGCGGTGGATCTGGCCACCAGCGGGCGGCGGGGACCGGTGTGGCTGGATATCCCACTGGATGTGCAGGCCTCCCTGATCGACCCGGAGGGTTTACCTGGTCTCGATGCGCCGGCACCGGCCGTCGGCCTGACCGGCAGCGCCCTCGATGAGGCGGCCCGCACCACGCTGGGGCTGCTGGCCAATGCGCAAAGACCTTTGCTGTTGGCTGGCCACGGGGTGCGGCTGGCGGAAGGGGCCGAACTGTTCCGCCAGTTGTACGAGCGGCTGCAAATCCCGGTGGCGGCCACCTGGAACGCCATGGACCTGATCCCCCATGATCATCCTTTGTGCGCAGGACGTCCCGGTGTCGTGGCGCTGCGGGCCGGGAATTTCGCGGTGCAGAACTGCGACCTGCTCATCAGCATCGGCGCCCGGCTGGACAACGTGGTGACCGCCTTCAATCCGACCGGCTTCGCCCGCGCGGCGCAACGGGTGGTGGTGGACATCGACGCCAACGAACTGGCCAAGCATCCGATGGAACTGGCCCAATCCATTCAGGCCGACGCCAGGGAGTACATCGCCGCGCTCCTGCGCTCGAGCGAGGGCCAGGGGGCGCTGCCGGTCGCGGGGTGGTTGAACCGCTGCGCCGACTGGAAGAGACGCTATCCGATCGCCGACGGCAAGCCGTTTCCGGACAGCGGCGAGATCAGCCACTACCACCTGGTGAAAATCCTCTCCGAGGAGATCCCGGAAGGGAGCCTGATTGTGACCGGCAGTTCCGGCCTGGGGGTGGAGGTGTTCTACACCGGTTTCAACAATCGGCCCGGTCAGCGGATTTTCCTCACCTCCGGGTTGGGGGCGATGGGCTATGGCATCCCCGCCCTGCTGGGGGGGGGCGCGGCCTGGAGTGGCCCCATGATCGTCGGGGTGGAAAGCGACGGCAGTTTGCAGATGAATATTCAGGAACTGCAAACCCTGGTGGCGATGAATCTGCCGGTGCATCTGTTCATCATCAACAACGGCGGCTACGCCTCGATCCGCAACACGCAGCGCAACTATTTCCAGGGTCGCTACGTGGGGGTCGGGCCGGGTTCCGGGCTGCACCTGGCGGAACCGGCCAAGGTGGCGGAAGCCATGGGGATCCCCTCGATGGTGATCGCCGATGCCGCCGGACTCCGTTCCGGGATCCGCGAGGCCCTGAGCCGACCCGGGCCGATGTTGTGCGACGTGCGGGTGGTCCGCGACGAGGCGCTGTGGCCCAAGACGGCGGCCATTCCCCAACCGGACGGCTCCCTGATTTCCATGCCCCTGGAGGACATGTCGCCCTTGCTGCCCCGCGACGAATTGCGGGCCAACATGCTCATCCCCCTGACTGCGGCTTCGGAAAAGGCGTGACCCGGCGACATGGCGAGTGACGACAACCAGAACCAGACCACCGAGTACGACTCGCCGTGGAAGGAGATCCTGAAAGGCTACTTCAAGGAATTTCTAGCCTTTTTCCTTCCGGAGGCGCACGAGGGCATCGATTGGCAACGGGATCCGGAGTTTCTCGACAAAGAATTGGACCGGATCACCCGCGAGGCGGAATCCGGCAATCGGCGCGTCGATCTGCTCGTCAAGGCATGGTTGCGAAACGGCGAGGAACTCTGGGTGTTGATTCATGTCGAAATCCAGGGAAACCGGGATCCCGACTTTGCCGAGCGCATGTACACCAGCCAGCACCGTGCCTATGATCTGCATCGCAGGCCGGTGATCGGTCTTGCCATCCTTGCCGACGAGGAGGTGGGCTGGCGGCCATCGACGTATGGCTACGAGATGTGGGGATCCAGCCTGCAATGCCGGTTCAATTCCGTCAAGCTGCTGGATTACCTGGACCGGCTCGACGAACTGGCAGAATCCGACAATCCCTTCGCCATCGTCACCTTGGCCCACCTGACCGGCAAGAGGACCAGGAACCAGACGTCGGTGCGTCTGGATGAAAAGCTCTGCATCACGCGCATGCTGTATGCGCGCGGTTTCCATCGTCAGCAAGTCATCGACTTGTTCCGGTTCATCGACTGGGTCCTCAACCTGCCGGCAGAGGCCGATGACCGTTTCTGGGAAATTTTATGCCAATTCGAGGAGAACCAGGCAATGCCCTATATCACGAGCGTGGAAAGAATCGGAATGCGGAAAGGCAGAGAAGAAGGGATGCGGGAAGGAATGCGGGAAGGAATGCGGGAAGGAATGCGGGAAGGAATGCGGGAAGGCAAGGTAGAAATACTGCTGCGCATCATGCAACGCCGTTTTGGCGTCGTTCCTGATGACATTAGCCAAAGGGTGACTTCTGCCCAAACCGTGGAACTGGATGCATGGATCGACAGCATTTTCGAAGCCGATTCCTTGCAGGCCGTTTTTCATTGATTCCTGGCAACTTTGTCCAACGTCGAGGAGAACCAGGCAATGCCCTATATCACGAGCGTGGAAAGAATCGGAATGCGGAAAGGCAGAGAAGAAGGGATGCGGGAAGGGATGCGGGAAGGCAAGGTCGAAATACTGCTGCGCATCATGCAACGCCGTTTTGGCCCCATTCCCGATGACATTCGCCAACGGGTGACATCTGCCCAAACCGTGGAGCTGGATGCCTGGAGCGAGAACATTTTCGACGCCGATTCCCCGCAGGCCGTTTTTCATTGATCCCCCAGGCGGCGATCCCCCCGGATCGCGCCCCTTCCCTCCGGCATACGCCGATCAATGCCCGGTTTCCGAACCGGTTGCGGGTCTTCTGCCCGTGAAGAGCGCCACCCACAACAGGATCGGCACGGCCAGCGCGACCAGCGCGCCCAGGGCGTTGGCGATCTTCTGTTTGGTTGGGATTTCGTAGCGGAAGGGGCGGTAGTTGACCAGCGCCTCCAGATCCGCCTTTTGCGCTGCGGTGAAATGATCGCCGGGCGCGCATTGATTCTCCTCCGGAAAGACATAGCAGGCCGGATTCTTGAAATTGTACACCCCGTTCTCCAGTTCGAACACCGGGCCGGGATGGAGGGTTTTCAGGGGGAAGTTCTCCATGCGGTAGCCGTACACGGCGTTGTAGCACAGGATGAAGGATTGCCCACGCATGAAGAACTCGTTGCGTTCCATGGGCATGGTGATTTCGCCCTTGGGGGTGGCCGTGATCACGGTATGGGTGATGGGGGGCGGGGTGAAGCCGGGTTGCTGGGCGGCCTGCCAGGCGGCGTTGGTGGGGGCGACCTTGTAGCCCTGGTGCTCGAAGTAGGTGTAGTCGAAGCTGCCGACCTGCCAGGCCATGGCCAGGATGGCCGCCAGGGTGATGTACCACCCCTGATGGCGATTCAGGAAGGCGATGGTGTTGCCGAGCATGAGGCTGACCACCAGCACGAGGACCATGTCGATGGCCCACCAGCGGAACAATTCGCTGGAGCTTTTGATGAGCGGCAGGGTTTTGAAGAGCGCCTGCCAATGGGCGGTCCCCCAGGTGAGCACGATGGGCAGGAGCAGAATCACAGCGAAGAGGCTCCAGCCCAGATCGCGGCGCAACCGGTCGTTGCCGCTCTTGCCTTCCTTGGCGGCGGCGAAGGAGTGGGGATGCAGGCGCAGGTAGATCCACAGGAGGATCAACAGCAGCGGCAACAAAGAGATGCCATGGGTCCAGATGTGGGGGTCGAGCATCCACTGGACGTGGGAGAGATAGGGAAAGATGGTCTGCTTCAATTCGCCGTGTTGCCAGAAAAGGGTACGTCCCATGATCCGCAACAAGTCCGCCAGGGAAGCGATCCCGGGCAGGGGATAGAGGTCGCGCGGGAAATGGCTGAGGTAGGCCCCGCCAGCCATCATTTTGCCGGCGGCCAGGGAGAGGGCGATGAAGGCGGCCAGGGGCCAACGCTTCAGGCAGACCGCGAGGGGGATGGGGCGCCGGGTCAACACCAGACCGAGCAGGCCGGTGAGGATGATCAGGGAGGGGAAGAGCAGACCCGCCATGCCGCCGTGGATCCAGTAGGCCAGGAAGAGGCCGGCGCCGAGGGCCAGCAGCAGTTCCCGCCGCCACCCCCTGCCCGGCTCATGGTGAAACAGGCAGTAGGCGATCAGGGGCAACAGCATAAAGGCATGAAACACGTAGTGGCCGGCCATCAGGCGGCCAGAATAGAAGCCGTTGAACATGAACAGGATGGCCCCGGCGACCGCGACACCGATCGAAAGCGTCAGGACCCTGGCCAAAAACAGGTACATGCCCCAGAAGCCCAGGGCGACGGAGAGCAACAGGTTGACGTAGACGGCCCGCATGGGGGGCATGAAGAGGGTCAGGAACTGCGGAACGGAATAAAAATAATTCTGGATTTCGGCAAATCCCGGCTGGCCGCCGCACTGGCCGGGCAGGAACCAGTTCGGTGTGGTAAGGCCGTTGCGGATGATCCAGAAATAATTCTCGATGAGCATCGGCAGGGCGCCGGCGTAGTCGTGGCCGACGGATGCGCCGGTATAGAAGCGGGCGTAGACCAGGTGATAGGCGGCCAGGCTTGCGAGCAGGAACAGCAGGGGCAGGAGGGTTCCGGCGACCGTCACGCCGGCGAACCACCGTTCGACGAAGGCGAAGGGCGAGGCTTGTTCCGGGGTGGCGGTGTGCTGGACCGCGAGTTGCTCCGCTTCGATGCGCAAGGGTGCTGGCGGGGCGTGCAGGCTGGCGGCGAGGCGGTCCCAGGAGACGGGGTCGGTGGCGTATTGACGGCGTTGCGTCAGCAGGATTCTGGCGGTTTCCGGCTGTCCCGCGCGGTGGAGGGCCTCGATATGGCTCAGCCAGAATCGTTCCTGGTTGGGATCGATTTCCAGGGCGGTCTTGAGGTGATGGAGGGCGGCTTCGGGTTTTTCCAGACGCAGGGCCAGCAGTCCGAGGTTGTAATGGGCATCCGGATTGCGCGGTTCGGCGTGCAGCACGGCGCGGAACAGGGTTTCGGCCTCCGGCAGCCGGCCTTCCTGATGGTGTGCGATGGCCTGGCGGAGCAGATCGCCGGTGGTGGCGGTAAAGGGGTGGTGTTGGGTCATGGAATGTCCTGAAGCTCGATCAAATCCAGATAGACGGGCACAAGAAAAAAATTACAAAGGCAATGCAAACATAGCGACATATTTTTTCCAAAAATCATTAGTTGCGTATCGTCGTGCCTCGGTCAAGTAATGCATACTTTGTTCCTCATCTCCCAGTTGCGTGCAACAGAGGGCGGCATGGTAGTAGGCAAAAACGTGATCGTGTTTGACACGCATGACATTCCGGAAACCATCCAAGGCTGCGGCATAATTCCCCAAGCGCATATCGCTGTTATGCACGAAATTCAATTCCAGATTCATCACGTAGGCCATTTCCTGGATGTACTCCGCCGAGAACTCTTCGGTTTCGAGCACGGCTTCTTTATAATCGCTGCCAATGAACCTGTCCGTCAGGTAGCCGCGTTCCACGGCGATCCGATGGATTTCGCTGCCCACCAGGGGGTTGGCGCAAAAAATGAGGAACCAATTGGAATTGACGGTTTTGAGAAAGGCGCGGGTATCCTCGATATCCTGTTTTGTTTCGCCCGGCAGACCAATCAAAATATTTGTATTTGTATAGATGTCCAATTCACGACAATCATCGCTGACCTGGCGAATGATCGACAATTTCAAAGGCTTATGCATCACTTCCCTAAGGACACGCTCGCTGCCTGTTTCCACACTCAATAATAATTGTCGTACACCCGCATCATGAAGCGCCTCCAGCATGGGCCGCTTGAGCGCATACAATGCCAAACCGTTCTGGAAGACTGCGGTCAGGCCCAGTTCCTTGATCATGCGGATGATTTGATAGGCCCGCTTCACATCGCCCATGAAATGATCGTCTTGAAATACTAAAGTTGTTGCACCATACTGTTCGGCCAGTCGTTTGAAATCCTCCCTGACCCGTTCCACGCTGTAATAGCGCATGGCGCGCCCATGCAGCACGTGGGAAGCGCAAAAACTACATTTGAATGGGCACCCACGTGAAGTCATGACATGAAACGGCTTGCGGCGATCGGTGACCCCGGCATAGGCCGAAATCGCCGGATTGTCTCCGTAACGGGCCATGGGCAACAGTTCATAGTCATAAAAGGGAATCTCATCGAGATCTTCAATAAAATCATGCATGAATTCTTCTTGTTGTTCCACTTTCGCACGCGTGATCCACACGGGACGTTGACGCAGGCAGGCATGCATATCCTCGGCATTGACCAATTCCAGCAGCGGACGCTCCCCCTCTCCAAAGCAAAAGGCGTCAAAATGATCCCCGTCCGGATGTGAAAAAATTTCCCGATACATGCTGGCCGGAACGCTGCCACCCGCCAGGATCACGGCCTGGGGATAGAGGTTCCGACAGATGGCCCCCACCTGCAAAAGACTGGCGAACGAGGGGGTAAAAAGTGCCGAAATACCTACAATATCAGGCGAATAATCGCCTCTACGCAGCAATCGCTCAAAAAAGGGCGCGAAACTGTCATACGGGAACCCTTCATCGCTGTTCAATTCCAGGTTGAAATCGATTGCCCTGACCTCGACATCAACATGACTCTTAATATAGCCGCTCATCGATAAAACACCCAAAGGCATGTCAGTAAGGATGCTGCCATAATATTTTCCATCTTTCCGCCTGACGTGCCTGACATTCGTGCCTGGGGATACGAAATTAGCAAAAGTCATATTAGGCAATACAATAAACAAAATTTTTCTCATGTCGATCCTTTGATAAATAACGGAGGCCCAGCCGGACGATCAAGCCGCCCGCATCCGATCCGCCGATTCCGGGGCTGCATGTTCCTGTTCGAAATTGATGCGCTCCAGCTCCACCACCAGGGGACGCTTGAACAGACGCATATTGATACTGCCGATGTACTCCATCATGAAGCCGAGGATGATCAGGATAATGCCATTGATAAAAAACTGCCCCACCACCAGCGGGGCGAGTCCCAACTGAAAGCCCTCCCAGTTGAACAGCTTGTACAGAAGATAGCCAAACGCCACGGCCACGCTGCAAGCCGCCATGATGAAGCCGAAAAAGACCATCAGACGCAACGGCGCCTTGGCATGACTGGTAATGCCGGTAATCGCCATGTCATACAACGTCATATAATTGTTCTTGGTGCGTCCCGCCCGCCGCTTCGGCTGGACGAACGGGATTCTGGCGCTGGGCAAACCGATCTCGGCGAGCATGCCGCGAAAATAGGGATAAGGATCGTCCATCTGGCGGATGATCTCCACCACCTTGCGGTCCAGCAGGGAGGAACCGTTGAAATTGCGAATCTGCTCGACGTCCGAGACCTTGCTTATCAGGTAGTAGTAGCTCTTGCGCAGGCTCTGCATCCACCACCCCTCCATGGCGCGCTCGCGCACGGCCATCACCACGAAAGCGCCCTCTTGCCACTTGGCCAGCATGGAGGGAATCAGGGCGGGAGGTTCCTGGAAATCGGCGGCCATCATGATGACCGCGTCCCCCGTGGCCTGCAACAGGCCGTGCTGAGGGGAGCGGACAGTACCAAAATTGCGGGCGTTGAAGATCGCCTTGACGCAACGGTCTTCCGCAGCCATTCGGCGCAGGATCGCCCTGGTGTTGTCCGTGGAAAAATTGTCGATGAAGAGGATTTCCAGTTCGTATTGTGGCAATTGCGCGAAGATCTCCCGCAGGGTGTCGCGCATCGGCTCGACGTTCTCTTCCTCGTTCAGGCAGGGGATCACCACGCTGATTTTTTTCTTGCGTTCCATGGTCGTCTCTTGTCCGCCAGTTTTTTCGATCATCGTCACACCCGACACCCGCCGACGTAGTCCTCGTCGGTGAACACCTCCTCGATGGGCACCGGCACGGGTTTGCCCCACATCCTGGGCAGATGGGACTTGACAAAGGGATCGTCCTCGTTGCCCACCAGGCATTTCTGCTTTTCACCATAGGCGAAGGCCTTGAGCGCCAACCCCCGATCGATGATATCCTTCAAGGGTTCATTGAAGAAGTTACCAAGAGAAGTATGGGTATAGGGGCAGGGCATCACATCCCCGTACTTGGTGATGGAGACCATGCGCTTGACCGCGATGCAGCCCACGTCGATGCCGTAGCCGGGTGTGAGGTGAGTGAATACATTATACTTGTCGGCCAGGGAGTGGATGTGCTCCCATTCGCCATCGCCGCACATCATTTCGGTGCGTCCTTCCCACACGCCGACCGGCTTGGCGAAGGTGACGAATGCCCCGATGTTTTTGCTCTTGGTGTATTCCAGAAACTGGATAAATTCGTCGGAGCGGGCGCGTTCCTTCCAGACCACGGTCTGGATGATCACCTGCAACCCGGCCGCCAGGCTGGCGTCCACGGCGCGCATCACTTGGGCGTGCGCCCCTTTCTTGCGGCGGAAGGTGTCGTGCTCTTCCGGGATCATGCTGTCCAGGCTGATCTGCACCTTGTCCACGCCGATGGATTTCAGATGTCTGGCCTTCTCCTCGTCGAGCAGCCAGCCGTTGGTATCGGAGGTGATGAACCAGCGATCCGGGTCTATGGCTTTCACCACTTCGTCGAAATCGGGATAGACCAGGGGTTCGCCCCCGGTGATGACGATGTGGGCCAGCCCCATGGCGTCCCCCTGGCGGGAGAGTTCGCGCACGTCATCGACGGTGAAGACCCGGCGCTCGTCGGCGTCACGGGACTGCCTAGTCTTGTGCATGAACTTGTCCGCCGAGCAGTGCTCGCACTTGAAATTGCAGGTGTAGTCGTATTGGAATTGCAGGATGGCGATGCTTTCGCCCCTGGCCACCTTGTCCGCGTATTTTATTACCTTTTCGTAAATATAGGGCTTTTCGCGTTTCAGCTTTTCCCGTTTGCTGTTCTCGAAGACGCTGATCTGTTCCTGCATGCTGGACATGGTGATGATCCTTTATGACTCAATAAACTTCCCGTAGAGTTCCCGATGGACCGACAATAAATCTGCTGGAGGGCCGTCGTGCCACTCCCACTCCCCATTCCGGGGCCGCGCGCCGCGACGTTGCAAGGCCTCGTCGAGGGAACTGGTAAGATGACACTTGAACAACAAGGAGATAAAATGACCCCGCGTGGCCCGATCCGGAACGATGGCCTGCTGGATGGCCAGGGGCGCGGGATCGAAGCCGACCGTGACACCCAGCTCCGTGGCGGCCACCGCCAGAATTCGCTCCTCCCAGCGCTCCTTGAAACGGACGATGCCACCGGGAATGTGCCACCCCGGCGTATAAAAGTCATCCTCGCGCCAAGTCAGCAGGGTACGGCCCTGTTCGTCCCGGATCAGCAGGTCCACGTTGACCAGCGGGGTGCAGCGGCTGACCATGTAGAACACCGCGTCGGGCAACCCCCTGGTGGCATCCGGCACTGCCGTTTCCACCAGGGCCACGGCCTGTTCCAGGCTGCTCATCCGCGCACCACCTCCAGGCCGAAATCCCGCAAAATGGCCACTCCCAGGCCGGGATCATAGCGGTCGCGCAGGATGCCGGCCACTTCGTCCGAATAGCTTGCCGCCATGACCAGGACCGCCTCCATCGGCTCGCTATCGAGAAAATCCGGCGGGCGGATCGGCAGGTGCGAGGCCGGGGTGAACTTGCCCTGTTTGAACGGGGCCGAATCGATCACGCAGGCCACCCGCTCCTGGAGCTTGAGCAGGCTGATCACCGCCAGGGCCTGGTGTCCGGCCCCCCAGATGGCCACCTTGTGGGGCGGGAAGCGGTCCAGATAGCGATGGATCTCGGTGTGGATCCGCTCCTGGAAGCCCAGCAGATGGCGCAAATCGGCCCGTGCCCGTTTGCGCACCGTGGCGGAGAGGATGTAGTCGTGCCACACCTCCCGGCACTCCAGCACCTCGAACCCGGCCATGCAGAGCAGCTGTGTCAAGGTATGACTGGTAAAATAAAACAGATGGTCGCGGATGAATTCGGAAAAAAGTCCGTTCCGGACGATCATGTCGAAATTCGGTACTTCCACCAGGCCCACTCCCCCCTCCGTCAGGTTGGCGGCGATGCCCCGCAGGGTTGCCACCGGATCGGGAAGATGCTCCAGGAAGCTGAGAATGAAGAAACCTTCGAACGGCGCTTCCGGCAGGGCTTGTCGCGGGGAGTCGATGGATCCCTGAAAAACCGGCAGTCCCGCCTGCCGACAATGGGCCACCGAGGTTTCCGAGTGTTCCACCCCCCAGGCTGCCATCCCGGTTTCCCGCAGCAGGGTCAGGTACTCCCCGCGCCCGCACCCCACCTCCAGGACCTTGCGGCCCGCGAGGCCATGGCTGGTGGCGAATTCCGCGAACTGGCGCAACCGGAATTCGCGCATTTCGGCAGAAAAGGCGGTGGCCCGCACCACTTCGCGCCAGTAGTGAACCGGTGGCCCATGCAGCTGGATCAATCCGCAGGCCACGCATTGTCCGACGTCCAGGTGTTCCCCGTGATCGCTGCTCAAGGTGGCGGCATCCGGCATGAACTGGGCGGCGCCCGGCATATTATCGTAACAGAGCAGCGGTTCGGGGTAAAGCATTCCCCCGCAGACGCGGCAGGATTCAGCGGGATTCATCTTGGGTCTCCGCTGCCAGGGCGTGGAGCATTTCCAGGGAGATCATGCGGTCGTCCACGTAGAGGTCGGCGGCCGGCTTGCCGAAATGGAGTTCGTGGTAGCGCACGCCCCAGTCGCGCATTTGCCGTTCAGTCACCGCGCGCCAGTCCAGGCCGGTGGCCGAGCCGCGCGCGGTCAGCAGGACGATGCGGTCGCCGGAGTCGTGGAGTCGGTTGATGGCCTGGATGGTATGGGTCAATGGTTGCGCCTTGGCGTAGTCGTTCTGGTGCGTCAGGGAGGCCAGCACGCCATCGATGTCCACCACCAGGCGTCTGCCGGGTTGGGGGGGTCGTGGCGGAGGGGGCATCCGGTGGTGCCGATGCCAGGCGGCGGTGCGCTCGATGGCGAGCGGCAGAGGGGTTCGGACTTGCAATCCCAGTTCCGAGCAAGCCCTGTGGATATCGGGCAGGTAGACGGAACGGGCGGCGGAATGGTGACGGTTTTCGCCGGCGATGCGGACCCTCTTGTTTGGCGCCAGTTTTTCTTGCACAAATTGTGCCAACTCTTTCATGGAGACCGCATGGTCCGAACCGACGTTGTAGGCCCGCGTCTCCCCCTCCGCCAACAACCGCCACAGCCAGACGGCCAGATCGGCAGCGTACAGATAGGAACGCACCGCCGTGCCGTCCCCCTTGACCAGAATCTCTTCCCCCTCTCCGCAGGCATCCCGAATGAAATTGCCGATAGCAAAATAAGAGTCCATGGGCATGTGCGGCCCGACAAAGGCAAAGCAACGCGCAATGGGAATCACCAGCCCGAACTGCTGGTGATAGAGAGTACACATCTGTTCCGCCAGCCGCTTGGCATTGCCCACCAGGGCGGCGGGATCGGTGGTGGACGGGGCAGTCGGATGGGTTTCGGGAATCGGGGCGCCGTCCGCCGGGGGCGCGCCGTAGACCGCCCCGGAACTGACGAACAGCACACGCCCGGCCCCGGCCCGATGCACGGCGAAATCCAACAGACGCCGCGTGCCGGTGACAATGCCGTCCATGATCTGAAAGTGCTCGGCGGGACGGTCGAACTTGGAGTCCGTGGCCGCGTGAACGATATGGGAAAAATTCCCCGCAGGCAGCACCGAATAGCGCAGATCCCCCGGATGCAGGGTCAGGCAGGGGTCGCCGGCCTCCGGAAATCGGGCCAGAAAACCCCCCGGATCACGGGTCATCACCACGGCGCGGACGTTGGCATCCAGACGCCGGTTGGCCCACAGCAGGCTGGCCAGCAGCCAGCGCCCGAAAAACCCGGTCCCGCCGGTCAAAAAGATCCGGCTCCCCCGCAACCGTTGCCATGCCGTGCGGGTCTGCTCCAGCACGCCATCCAGATCCTCCGTTGCAATCTCGAACACCATCCTCGCCTCCCTTGCCCCCGATCAGCGCAACACCCGGAAATCGGCATGCCGCTCCCCGCCGGGCGGGCACTCCCACGTTTCCACCCGTTCCACCCTGGCCATGGGGGGACCCTCGTGACACCAGGCCAGCAACCCCCGCACCGCCTCCTCGTCACCTTGCATGCAGGCCTCCACCGAGCCGTCCGCAAGATTTTTGACCCATCCGGCCACCCCCAGTTCCAGCGCCTTGTTCTTGGTGGACTCACGGTACCAGACCCCCTGGACCAGACCGTGTATGTTCACAATCAGACAAATCCCAGCCATCGCCGCCCCCTCCTGACTTCCGCCAACGCCTCTTGACCGCACAGCATAATGGCGTCGCGACCGGAAGGCAACGTATCCGGGTGCGATTTAATGCAATCCATGCCCGGCAGGCAGCGCAGACCGGAACGGGTCGAATCCGGAAGACGATATTCCCCGCTGTTGCGTGCATTCACCTTGACAGACCTGTTGCTTGAGCGTTATAAAATGCTGCAGGACAAATCTTCGAAATTTCAAAAAATATCTCATTAGGATGCCAAAAACAATGCTTAATGAATTTGAAGGTAAAGAGATAGTTGCAAAACCCTCTAAAGGTAAAAAAATTATTTTTTTTATTTTGCTATTTTTTATAATTTCGGTAACTCCGATTGCTCTCTATTTTCTCGCCGCAGAGCTGTATTGGCTTGTGCAAAATCCAGACGAGGAATTCAACAGAAAATTCGTGACAGTGAATGACTCACCATTCCTCACTAAAATGGCCCCTAATCAAGATGCCACGACCTACCCAATGATTGGCGCTTTTCATTATAACAACGTCGGAGTGCGCAAGGAAAGGGATATCAAGGCGATTCCAGATGACAATATCTATAGAATTTTAATGTATGGTGATTCTGTAACGCATGGCTTTATGATGCATGAAAATCAACACTATCCTTTTCTTGTAGAGCAGCTGCTTAATGAAAAACTACCAAAATCTGTTACTTACGAAACCTTGAATATGTCGCGAGGCAGTTCACCAGCAATCTATTCTCACCACCTGCGCGTCGATCTGCCCGCCCTGCGCCCCAAAATGGTCGTCGTGCAAATCGAACTGTCCAATGACCTGGCCGACGAACTCGGCATGATGGAAGAAGGACGTGATGAAGATGATTTATCGTCAAAAATAACTCATTATAGATATTTTCTCTCCGGCAGAGCCGGTATGTCAACAATCCCCATGTTCGGTATCCCTTGGTTGGAAACGAGAATGTCCTTTGTAACCTTGGCACGCAGAATCGGATGGTTACGTTCAACGTATGGCAATTACAAACCACCCCCTTATTATCTGTACATGCTTGGATTTGACAATTACTTAAGAACAACAGAAAATATAAATACAACATATAATCGTATGTTTGAGATTATACAAGGTATGAAAACTTATTCCAACAAAAATGGGGCAAACTTTCTGCTGATTATCACTCCATCCCGAAATGCTTATGACAACAACCCTGAAGATCCCATCGGCTTCCACAAACCCGGGGCGCGACATCTTCTCCAGATGGCTGAAAAGCACGCAACGTTACTCTCCATCCCCTTCATCTCCCTGTATGAAGAGTTCGGACAGTTCGGAGGCGCCGACCTGTTCACCGATTTCTGCCACCCGACCGTGGATGGCCAACAGCTCATCGCGTTCAAAACATTTATGAAAATTGCTGAAGTGATCACCGGGGTCAAACAGTCCCTGACCATCCAGAAAAAGTGAAACCTGCCTGGAACCCATACACCCAGCATTTGAACCCTGGACAAAACCGCCACCATTTCATTAACCTTGGCCAGGCTTGCATGGTTTCTCCAATCAGGGTGCGTTCTCATGGATTTCAATAATCAATCGGTTCTGGTCACCGGCGGGACCGGCTCATTCGGAAAACACCTGCTGCGCACCATCCTGCAAACCAGCTCCCCGCGACGCCTGGTGGTCTTCTCCCGCGATGAGCTGAAACAATGGGAAATGCAGCAGGACCCGGTATTCGCCAAGGCCGACTGCCTGCGCTTCTTCATCGGCGACGTGCGGGACCAAACCCGTTTGACTCAGGCCTTCCGCGAGGTGGACTACGTCTTCCACGCCGCCGCCCTCAAACAGGTCACCACCGCCGAATACAACCCCATCGAATGCATCCACACCAACGTGATGGGCGCCGAAAACGTGGTGCAGGCCGCGCTGAGCACCAACGTCAAAAAGGTGATCGCCCTCTCCACCGACAAGGCGGCCAACCCCATCAACCTGTACGGCGCCAGCAAACTGGCCTCGGACAAGATCTTCGTCGCGGCCAACAACCTCAGCGGCACCATCGGCACCCGCTTTTCCGTGGTGCGCTACGGCAACGTGGTCGGCTCGCGCGGCAGTGTGGTCCCCTTTTTCCAAAAGCTCATCCGCGACCAGGCCGACAGCCTGCCCATCACCGATCCCCGCATGACCCGCTTCTGGATCACCCTCACCCAGGGGGTTTCCTTCAGCATCTCCTGCATGAGGATCATGCATGGCGGCGAGGTGTTCGTCCCCAAGATCCCCAGCATGCGCATCATCGATCTGGCCAACACCCTGGCCCCTCTCCTGCCCCAGCGGACAGTGGGCATCCGGCCCGGCGAAAAACTCCACGAGGTGATGATCACCGAGGACGACGCCCGCTCCACCGTGGAACTCGATGACCGCTACGTCATCGAACCCACGGCGGTGTGGTGGTCGCGCCGCTCCTTCCTCGAAGACGGCGGCAAGCCGGTCGCGGACGGTTTCCGCTACTCCAGCGACACGAATTCCCATTGGCTCAACGGCGCGCAACTGATGGCCATGCTCGCGGAACCGGCGTGACCACGCTCCCCTTTCTGCCCTACGGACGCCAGGAGATCGACGAGGCGGACATCGCCGCCGTCACCGAGGTCCTGCGCGGCGACTGGCTCACCTGCGGCCCGGCGGTCACCCGCTTCGAGGAGGCGTTGACGGCCAGGGTGGATGCCCCACACGCCATCGCCTGTTCCAGCGGCACCGCTGCCCTGCATCTGGCGGCCCTGGAACTGGAACTGGGTCCGGGCGACGCGGTGGTGGTCCCCTCCGTCACCTTTCTGGCCACCGCCAACGCCGCCCGCTTCGTCGGCGCCGAGGTGATTTTTGCCGACGTGGACCCCGCCACCGGCCTGATGGGCGCCTCCCACCTGGAGGAGGCCCTCGCCCGCGTCCCTGCCGGTCTCAGGCCAAAGGCGCTCTTTCTGGTGCATCTGGCCGGTCGCATCTGCCCTGAGCTTCCCCAATTGCGCGCCATGGCCACAGCGCATGGCATGGTGGTGGTGGAGGATGCCTGTCATGCCCTCGGCTCGGCCATGATTTTTCCCACTGGTGAAAAAACCCGAGCAGGTGATTGCCAATATTCTGAGATGACGGTCTTTTCGTTCCACCCGGTCAAGACCGTGGCCATGGGAGAGGGAGGCGCGCTGACCACCCGATCCAGCGATCGGCACCGGCGCCTGACCCGCCTGCGCGCCCACGGCATGACCCGCGACCCGGCGGATTGGTTCTTTCCCGATCAGGGCCTGGCCCCGGACGGCCAACCCAATCCCTGGTACTACGAAATGCCCGAATTGGGTTTCAACTATCGCGCCTCGGACATCCACTGCGCCCTGGGAGCCAGCCAACTGGCCAAACTGGAGGCGTTCGCGCGCAAACGGGTCGAACTGGCGCAAAACTACGACCGCCTGCTCGCCCCCTTTTTCCCCAGTGTCCAGACCCCGGAGCCGCATCCCGGATGCGAGGCCGCCTGGCATCTCTACGTCATCCGGGTCGATTTCGCCGTGCTCGGCATCCCGCGCGCCGGGTTCATGGCGCGGCTGCGGGAACGCGGGGTGGGCAGTCAGGTCCACTATCTCCCCTTGCACCTGCAACCCTACTACCACCAGCGGTATGGCGACCTTTGCCTGCCGGGGGCAGAGACCTGGTACGCCCGCTGCCTCAGTTTGCCCCTCTATCCGGGCCTGAGCGCTGCGGATCAGGAGCGGGTGGCGGAGGCGGTGGGGAGCGCCCTGGCATGAAACTGGGGCTGGGCACCGTGCAGTTCGGCATGGAGTACGGCATCACCAACCGGGAGGGGCAACCCGGCCTGGAGACGGTGCGTGCCATCCTCGCCGAAGCCGCCTTGAACGGCGTGCGGGTGCTGGATACCGCCTGCCAGTACGGCGCCAGCGAATCGGTCCTGGGCGCGGCCCTGCCAGGAAATCACTCTTTTCACATCGTGACCAAAACTCCTTTCTTTCCAGTCGAGCGGATCACCCGGCGCGAAGGAGATCTGCTGACAAGCACGTTTCTACAGTCACTGCAAAATCTGCGCACCGATTCGGTATACGGGTTATTGATCCACTCCGCGCGGGACCTGCTCAAACCCGGCGCGGATTTTCTTATCAATGCGATGCTTGAATTACAAAAATCAGGCAAGATAATTAAAATAGGTGTATCTGTCTATGCCCCGTCCGAATTGCTGACCATTCTGGAGCGGTTTCCCCTCGACCTGGCGCAAACCCCGGTCAACCTGCTGGACCAGCGCTGGCTCGATGGTGACAACATCGCCCGCCTGCGCGCCTCCGGGGTGGAGATGCATGCCCGGTCGGTCTTTCTGCAGGGGATTCTGTTGAGCGATCCCGACGCCCTGCCTCCTTTTTTCACCGGTTTGCGACCGCATCTGACCGCCCTGCGCGCGGCCATCCGGGAGCGGAATTTGACCCCCCTGGAGGCCGCCCTCGGCTTCGTGCGTGATCTCGACTGGGTGGATGTGCTCTTGTGCGGGGTAACCACCGTGCCGCAACTGTGCGAAATTACCCAGGCCATGACAGCCCGCTTCGACAGCGCCTTCCTGCGCCCCTTCGCATGTCGGGACGAAAATTATACAAATCCATCATTGTGGGTGACGACATGATACTTGGAATTCTGCAAGCGCGTTTCTCCTCCACCCGACTGCCGGGCAAGGTGCTGAAACCTCTGCTGAATAAACCGATGCTGGAGCGGCAGATCGAGCGGGTCAGGCGGGCCAGGCGTCTGGATCACCTGCTGGTGGCCACCAGCAACGAACCGGAGGACGATCCCATCGCCCGGCTTTGCCAGGAGATCGGCATCGACTGTTTTCGCGGCTCGCTGAACGATGTTCTGGATCGTTTTTATCGGGCCGCCCTGCCCCACGCGCCGGAACATGTCGTGCGGCTGACCGGGGATTGCCCGCTGGCGGAACCCTTTGTGATCGATGGCGTGGTCGATTTTCATCTGGTGGGGGGATTCGACTATTCCAGCAATGCCCTGGAGCCAACCTTTCCGGATGGCCTGGACGTGGAGGTGATCCGTTTCGCCGCGTTGCAAGAGGCATGGAAAATCGCCACCTCCCCGGCGGAGCGGGAGCATGTCACCCTGCACATCGTACGCAACCCGGAAAGGTTCCGGCACGGGTCGGTGGAGCGGGGGGAGGATCTCTCCCATTTGCGCTGGACCGTGGACGAACCGGAGGATTTTGCCCTGGTGGAGCGGATTTACGAGGCGCTTTATCCGGAAAATCCCGCGTTTGGGATGCAAGAGATTCTGGCACTGATCGACGAACAACCGGAGCTTGCCGTTATGAACACGAGCCATCGGCGCAACGAAGGGCTGGAGCGCTCCCTGCAAAAAGAGCGCTACGCCACCTCCGAAGCCCTGCTGCAACGCGCCCTGACAACCATCCCTCTCGGCTCGCAGACCTTCAGCAAGAGCAAGGTGCAGTACCCCCACGGAGTGTCGCCGTTCTTCATCACCCATGGCCAGGGAAGCCGTGTATGGGATGCGGATGGCAATGAATATCTCGATTTTATCAATGGTCTGCTCTCCATCAGCCTCGGCTATGGCGATCCCGACGTCAACCAGGCCGTAAAGAACCAACTGGAAAAAGGAACGCTCTTTTCCCTCCCTCACCCCCTGGAGATGGAAGTCGCCGAAAAGATCGTGGCCATGGTCCCCGGAGTCGAACAGGTGCGCTTCGGCAAGAACGGCTCGGACGCCACCTCTGGAGCGATCCGGCTGGCCCGCGCCCATACCGGACGGGATCATGTGGCGGTGTGCGGCTATCACGGCTGGCAGGACTGGTACATCGGCGCCACCGCCCGCCACCTGGGGGTGCCCAAGGCGACCCGCGATCTGACCCACACCTTCGTCTACAACGACATCACCTCCCTGGAGAAAATCTTCGCCACCCACCCCAACGCGGTGGCGGCGGTGATTCTGGAGCCGGTCAATGTCGAACCGCCGAAAAACGGCTTTCTGGAGGCGGTGCGGGAACTGACCCGCCGACACGGCGCCCTGCTCGTCTTCGACGAGACCATCACCGGCTTTCGTCTGGCCAACGGCGGCGCGGTGGAATATTTCGGCGTGATTCCGGATCTGGTCACCCTGGGCAAGGGGTTGGCCAACGGTTTTCCCATTTCGGCCATTGCCGGACCACGGGAACTGATGCGCCTGATGGAGGAGATTTTCTTCTCCTTCACCTTCGGCGGCGAGACCCTCTCGTTGGCGGCGGCGGCGGCCACACTCGACAAACTGCGCCGCGAGCCGGTGGTGGCCACTCTGTGGGAGCAGGGCCGGCAACTGCTGGATGGCTTGCAGCCTTTGTTGACGCGCCACGGCGTCGGCCATTTTCTCGGTACGGCGGGTTTGCCGGTCTGGTCGTTCCTGATGTTCAAGGATGCGGGGGGATACGGCCAGTTCGAAATCAAATCGTTATTTTTGCAGGAAATATTTGCCAGAGGCATCCTGTGCATCGGCACGCACAACCTCAGCTACGCCCACACCAGGGCCGACATCGACACCCTGCTCGCTGTCTACGACGAAGTCCTGCCCATCCTCAAGGAGGCGGTGGATGGCGGAACGATGCAAGAACGGCTGCGCTGCCAGCCCATTCAGCCGCTCTTCAAGGTGCGCGGCTGACGGGGGTCAACGCCCCCTGGCCTGGGCAGCCAATTTGCGGAATTTCGGATCCGGGGTGAGACGTATCAACCGGTCGATGATCTTGCAAAAGGTGGCCGGATCGGTGTTGCGGTTGGTCAGGGCCGCCAGGATGCGCACCATGGTGTCCCCCTTCTTGCTGGGGTCCTCGTAGGGGTGCTCGTGCAGCAGACGCGAAATGGTCATCAGATAGGTGACCATCCCCCCCTGCAGGCTGCGGATGTGATACTTGCCCGAAAATTTCCCCAACAGGAAATGGCTGGACTCACCCTTGCTGCAATAGAGCAGCATGGGACGCTTTTGCAATTGAGATGCGAATTTCCTCTCAAAGGCATCGGGTCGCTCCTCGATGTCCAGCACATAGGCCTTCAACGACCCCGGAATGCCGGGATCCGAGTCCGGGACCCCCCGCACATCCACGATGATCGGCTCGGTGGGGGCGGCCAGAAACTGCTCGATCGGCATGACGCCGGGATTACCGAAGATGGACATGGGCCTGGTCTCAGAAGGTCTTGAGAACCTCTTGCGAGGGAGCCGGGGGCCTGTCGGCATGGCCCACGTTGAAAAACGCCATGGAGCGCGCCATCATCTCGGCCTGGGCATGCAGCTCCTCGGCGGTGGCGGCCAACTCCTCGGAGGAGCCGGCGGTGGTTTGCACCACCTGTTCCAACTGCCGAACCGACTGATTGATCTCGGCGATGCCGTCGCGCTGCTGCCGGCTGCACTCCGCGATCCCCTGGATGCGGGTCGCGGTCTCCTGAATGTCCGGGACCAGTTTGGTGATGATGGCCCCGGCTTCCTCGGACACCCGCACGCTGGAACTGGAAAGGGCGCCGATCTCCCCGGCGGCGCCCTGGCTGCGTTCCGCCAGTTTTCTCACTTCGGCGGCCACCACGGCGAATCCTTTGCCATGCTCGCCAGCCCGCGCCGCCTCGATGGCCGCATTCAGAGCCAATAGATTGGTCTGCCTTGCGATATCCTCGATGATGCCGATCTTGGCGGCGATCTCCTTCATGGCGTGTACCGACTGATCGACCGCCTCTCCCCCCTTGGCCGCGTCCTGCGCCGCCTGCAGGGCCAGGTTCTGGGTGGTGTTGGAGCTGTCGGTGTTGATCTGACAACTGCCGGCGATGGCGGTCATGGCCGACGAGGTGGTTTCCACCGCCGCCGACTGCTCGGTCACCCCCTGGGAAAGGGAGTTGGCGGTGTTGGCAATCTCGTTGCTGCCGATGGCGACCTGCGCGGCGGCGGCGGAGACCTCGCCGATCACCTCCCTGAGCCTGCCGGCCATCTCCCGCAGGGCATCGGCCAGTTGGCCCACTTCGTCCTTTTGATCCAGGTCGATCGTGGCGGTCAGGTCGCCCTGGGCGATGGTCCGAGCAAAAGCCACCGCCCTGGTCAAGGCGCGCACGATGGCACGCCGGATCAGGGAACCGATCAGCGAACCGATCAACACCACCACGACGGTGGCGCCAAGGATGTAGCGGATGCCCGACCCGATCTCCTCTGCCGACAATTTTTCCTGCGCCTCGGCAATCGCCACGATCAACTGGTCCGCAGTACGTCTTGCCGCGCTGATTTCCTGCTCGGCCCTGACCTGTCTGGCGAGAAGGTCGAGAATCCCGGCCATCTGTTTTTGATAGGCCTCGATCCCGGCGATGATCTTCGCGATCCGGTCGATGTTGACCTGGTTCTTGAAGGTGGGCTGCAAATCCTTCGCGATCCTGAGGGCGTCGCTCATGTTCTCCTGGTTGCGCCGCACCTGTTGCTCATCCTTGCCGAACGACCTGAGCACCTCCTTTTCGGCAATGCGCGCCTCGCGCATGTCGGCCAGCATCTCCCCCGACTTGAGGGCCTTCATGGTCCGATCCCTGATTTCGGCCTTCATGGCCGTCAGGTCCACGCCAGCACTTTCCTTGTCGAGCAACTCCGCCACCTTTTTGCCCTGCATCTCCTGAAGGGCCACGGTCTCCTTGTGGATCGGGTCGCGGGCCAGGTCGCGCATGCGGTTCACCCCTTCCTGGATCTGCTTCTCCAGGGCGACATAGCCGGCAAACCCCTTATCGTATCCATCGATGGCGCTCAGAACGCCATCCATCTGGGCCTTGTTGGCCTGGCTGGCGAACTTCTGGTCCCGGTCGAGGATCGCCAGCTTGCGGACCTCCTCGACAGCTTTCCGGTTCTCCTCGATGGCGTGCGCATCCTTGCGGATGATGAAATTCTTTTCCGCCTGCATGGCCAGATTGAGGGTATTTTCCAGGATGGTCATGTCACGGGTCTTGTCCATAAGGTCCCGCAGATGGGTCAGCGTCAGATAGCCGGTCACGGATATGGTGACGGTCAGCATCGACACAATGCCGAAGCCAACGGCCAGTTTGACCCCCAGTTGCCAATTTTTCATGAATCTCGATCCTTGCCGAAAACGCCCATATGTCAAAAGAATAGCCGCGATGCAGATTAATCGAAGCACAAGTGCCTGTCAATCGGATCACGGATGGGGAGGAAGCGCTCCCTTGAATTCCTTCCGGATCTCCAGCAAACCGGGCTTGCGGGAGGGGGGAAAGGGGACGGGGCGGCATTGGGAGATGGCGCGCAGGCCGATGCGGGCGGTAAACAAGGCGTTGGTGGCAGCCTGGCCAGCGCTGGCCAGGGCGGCTCCGGCCAGGGTATCGCCGAGCAGGTCGGCGGCGGTGTGGGTGACCAGTTCGGTGGCCCCCACCACCAGCATCCCTTCGGCCATCTGGCGCGCCAGCAGGACGGAACCGGCGAAACCGGGTCGCAGGCCGTAGAGGTGGGCGATTTCACGGATCATGCGCAAATTGCGCCACAAAAAGAGCAACGCGTCCAGCATGGCCACGGGGGAAAGAACCGCCGAAAGAGCGGCGCTGGCGGCATGACGGCCCACCACGCGCAAGGCGGCCTGGTCCAGGGGACGCATGGCGACATCGGAGAACAATGTCACCAGTTCCCGGTCCCCAAGATGATCCCGCAAGGCGGCACGATAGGCATCCAGGGCCGGTTGCATCTCCGGACGCTCCCGGTAGCGTTCCCCGGCAGCCTCCAGCACCCCCCTGGCCTGACCGAAGGTGTCCTCCCTGGCGAGACGTTCCAGACGCAGGCGCGCATCGTCTTGCCCGCGCACCGAGCGCAGGCCCCGCCACTCACGCGCGACGGCGACGAGCAGGGCACCGGTCAGGACCAGCAGCAGCAGGCCGAAGGAGATCCCCAGGGAGGGATGCAGCCGGTACTGCGCGGCCAGAAACACCACCGCGTCCTCCACCAGCACGCCGATGAAGAGTAATGAAAATGATAAAAAAATCCAGCGGCCTGGTCCGGTTTTTTTATGATCCGCATCGAATCCAGGATGCGTGTCATCGACATACTCCTCCTCCTGACCCGGAGCAACCGGCAACTGGGCAGGGGGGGCCGGTTTCTCCTCTGGCGAAAAACCTTCCGGGGGCAGCTCCAGCGGGGGGACCCAGCGGCTCATTTCAGCTTGTCTCCGAGCAGGAATTCCAGGGCGTGGTCGAGCCGGATGTGGGGAGGCGTGGCGGTTTCGGCGTCCGGGGGGCGGCGCGGCTCGAAATCCAGGAAGTGAAAGCGGTTGGCGTCCCACTCGCCGGGGTCGGGGATGGTCTCCGGGATCTCACCGGGAAACAGCAGGGTCTCCTTGTCGCGGCCCTTGGGGATCCCCTGGACAAAGGAGAGGCGGCGGCCATCGTGCTCCCGCACCACGGTGCGGGTGCAGCGCAGGGAGGCCAGGGCCTGGGTCTTGACCTCCACTCCGGAGAAGGCGGCGTCGTTGGCGGGACGGGCCACCATCTGGCGCAGCAGGCGCTCCAGGTTGGCGTGCTGATTGGCGGCCACGAAATCGGCCTTGGTGACCGCGAAGAGCAGCTTGTCGATGCGTGGCTTGAACAGCCGGGTGAAGAGATTGGCCTGGCCGTAACGAAACCCTTGCAGGATCGCCTCCAGGGCCATCTGCCGGTCGGCGAACGCCCCCGGTCCCCGGTTCATGGCGCTCAACAGGTCGAGCAATACGACCTGGCGATCGAAAGTATTGAAATGGAGCGAAAAAAAAGTATCGATCACCCACTTCTTGTAGGATTCGAAGCGTTTTTCCAGTTCCTCGCGCACGGAACCCGGAGGATTGCCCTGGTGGTCGGGGGGCGGCACTGGCGAAAACATCAACAACGGCGCGCCCCGGAAATCGCCGGGAATGGTGAAGCGGCCCGGTTGCAGGAAGCTCAGGCCCACCTTGGCCTCCTTGCAGGCCATGAGAAACCGGGTATAGCTTTCGCCAAGGATACGGATCGGCTCCTCCCGCGCCGGCTGGGCGAGGTCGATTTCGGCCAGCCGCGCGCGCCACTCCTCGGACAGGGAGCGGCGCGGCTCCTCCTCGCAGCGTTGCAGGGTCTGCGCCGACCACTCCGCGAAGGAGAGGTGCAGCATGGGCAGATCCAGCAACCACTCGCCCGGATAATCGATGATGTCCAGATAGAGCGTGGCGTTGGGGGTGATCCGGCGGCTCACCATCCCGGAGGGACGGAAACGCACGGCCAGGCGGATTTCGCTCAGGGCGTCGGTGGGGACCGGCCAGGCCGGTTTGGCCCCCAGCAGGGCGCGCAGATAAGAATCATACCGAAAGGCCGGTACGTCCATGTCCGGCTGGAGCATGATCCGGGTGCCTTGCAGACGGCCCTCGGCCACCACCTGGAGAAAGGGGAGATTGACGCCATCCAGGGCATGCAGCAGGTGATGGACCAGGGCGGTGGTGAAAACGGTCTTGCCGCTCTGATTCAGGCCGGTGACCGCCAGACGCACGGTGCGGTCCATGGCCAGGTGCATCCATTCGTCGAGTTGTCCGACCGCGCCGCGCGCCAGTTGATCCAGGGTGGCCATCAGGCGCGGGGGAACGTGGGACGCTGCCGGACCTGCATGAAGCGGTCCACGAGGTGGCGCAGATGAGGATCGGGCGAGGCGGATTCGGTGGTCCCCTCCGGGGCGGATGTCGGGGCCGGGGTGACGAGACGCTCCCAGCCCGCGCCTTTGCCGCTGGTGACGCCGAGGAGCGCATCCAGGGCCTGGAGATGGACGGCGGGAAGGTGGGAGATCCGTTGCCGCAGGGCCATCAGGCCGGGAGAGGCGGCCAGAGGCCGGGAGCGATCGCCGGGCAGCGCCCCCCAGCGCGCGGCGGCCTCGCGGATCAGCGGGTCGATTTGCAGATCGGCCAGTTCGGCGAACGACCCCTTGAGTTCGACCAGCATCTCCCGCAAGGCCGTTACCCGGGGTGGCAGCGTGGCCACCATGGGAGGCGGGGGCAACGGGGGGGGAGAGGGCGCGGCAATGACCTTGCGACTCTCCGGCAAGGGCAGCATGTGCGGGCCGGTCGCCTGACGTTCCAGCGCCTGGGCCGCCCGTTCCAGTTGCGCGAGGATCCGCGTCCAGGAGTCCAGTTCCGGCAGTCCGGGCTGAGGCAGGGTGACATGCTCCCGGATGGAGGTCATCAATTCCCGCGCCAGGTGTTCCCCCTCGTGCCGCAGATCCGCCAGCAGGGGTCGCAGGGCCGCAGCATCCAGCGTGAGAAGCGCGCCCGCCTGTTCCATGCGATTGGCGAGGCGGGTTTCCAGGTGATCCAGTTCCTGACGCAGTCCGTTCAGGCCCGCCACCACGTGTTCCAGGATCAAGGCATTGGCCATGGCCAGCCGTTCCCCCTCCTCGCGCAGGGCGGTCACCAGGGGGGCGAGGTCCGGGGCATCGCCGCGCGTCCGCTCGGCTCCCTTGCCGCCCAGTTGGCGGATCGCGTCGAGGGTCTCCATCTGCCGCTCCCCCATGGCGGCAAACTGCTCGTGCAGCAGCCGTTCCCCGCTGACGTGGACCATCCGGTCCCGCATCATAGCGGTCAGCGCCGTCAACATGCGATCCAGCCGCCTGCCGGCGCGGCGCGCGCTCCAAGCGAACGCGCCGGCCGAAAGCAGTCCGGAGAGGGTGGCCAGGAATTTCAGCCCCGCCAGGCCCAGCAATCCGCGCAATGCCTCCCGAACCGTTGCCGGATCCCCGGCGGTCAAACCCAGTCCGGTTTCGTGCAGGGCGCCCAGCAGGCCCACGAAGGTGAAGAGCAGACCGGCCCATGCCAGCCGGATCGGCATCTCATGCAGGGTTTCCGTAACGAGGTGGCGTTCGGCGAGCCGCTCGGCGGTGAAGATCGTTTCCGGACGGTTGGCGCAGCGGATGGTTTTTTCACCCGTGCGCGGTGAAATCAGGCCCTCCTTGAACTCCCGCCAGGCGGGGAAGAGCAGGACCGTTTCGTTGAAAGCGGCGTCCACGCGCACGAGGTGCGGGACGAATCCTTCCGGATCGCCGGGGGTCTTGCCGAGCATGCGCACCGCTTCCGGGATCTCCCTGGCCAGTGGCGCGAAATGGCGGCGTTGCAGTGTCACCCACGCCAGCAGACCCCACAGGGGCATCCATCCCGCCAAGATCCAGGGTGCGGCGGCATGGTTGACGAGGTTGGGGATCCATTCGATCAATGGTTTCGGCTCCGGAGCTAGGTGACGACTGGATCATCGAAGCAAACATTACACCAACCTTGAACCCCGTGATTTCGACTGCTTGTCACGGTTCACCGATCGCCTCTCCACCTTCCCCCCCCTGCCGGTGACGCCAACGACGGAACACCTCCCACACCACGGCCTTGACATGCGGATAATACAACCCGTACCGCTCCCGCATTGCATCACACGCCAAACGGTCATCCGTGGCCGTGGACAACGCCATGGCATTGGGCAACACGGCATCGAACAACGGCACCCCCAGCTGCTCGCACATCTGACGAATCCACGGCAAATTGCGCTGAAACTGCTGGCTGCGCTTGTCCACGCGATTCAAGACCAACCCCAGAAAAACCGGCGCCTCCCGTGCCCCGCGCGCCCGCACATAGCGCACCATCTCCAACGTGTCCGGCAAGGCATTGATGGAAATCCGCGACGGTTCCACCGGGGCCACCACCGCGTCACTCATGATCAAGGCATTGACCGCCAGCAAGTTCCGCTCGTCGATGTTGCCAGGAAGATCCAAGATCGCCACATCAAAACGTTTCGCCAATTCCGGCTTCAAGCCATCCCGTAATATGGTCAACCGATGCAACGGATTAACCTCAAAGGCAAAACTGCTCGCCTTGTCCGACACCATCACGCCAATCTCCGGCAACGGCTCCGCCCGCCCCTTGGGAACGCCACGCGGCCGCTTGAACAAAAACTCCCCCGTGTCCACGGCAGTGCGCAAATCCAAATCCCTGGCCAAACGCCCCACCCCAAGGCCAGAACCCCGCGCACGCTCCAACCCATCGGTCCCCAGCAACGCCGCCGCCGACGATCCCTGCGCGTCCATGTCCATCACCAGCACCCGCAAGGCACGGCCACGCACGCTCAACGTGGCCAGAAAATCGGCCATGAACAGCGTCAGAGTGGATTTCCCCACCCCACCCTTATTGTTGAATACGGAAATGGCATACATGGCCGGGCGTCAAAATTAATTGGCATGAGTCTTGCGCAATAACCATACCAAGCACCGCACCCACCCGCTTCGAAAAGGAGACCAAAAATGACCCGTAACATCTCGGCTTTGCAGGAGAAAGTCAATTTCTTGCGCAATCCGCCCCATGTCTACGACATCGTATCCACCCATTGCGGCGTCAAGGACCTGACCAACCTGAGCGACATCAGCCAAAACGCTTTGCAACGCGTGCAACGCTACGTGGACTATTATTACGGAATTTTTGCCTACCCCTATTGATGCCCCGACCTACCAGGGCATGAAGCGATTGATGAAGCTCATGGGACGGGTGGCGCCGTTCATGTCGTAACTCATGACATGCACGGCGCCCGCCATGGTGTGAATGGCCTGGTTCATCCCGGCAATGTTGACGCTCATGGGGTTCAACGCGTTCATCTTGCCGTTGACCTCGCCCATGGACTTGTCCATGCTCTTCACGCTGCCCGTCAACAAGGCGACGTTCTGACTCATGCCGGTCACACTGGTGTTCATGGTACGGATCGAATCGGTGATGTTCTCCATGTTCTCCGACATGGACTGCATGTCCACCGACATGGTTTCCATGTTGTCGCTGATGTACTCCAGATGGGTGGCCATCAGCTCGACATTGTTGGACAACTGGTTGATGTTGTTCGACAGATTGCCCATGTTGACGCCCATTTTCGGATCGATGGACGAGGCCATGGTGCGGATGTCCTGGGTGAGACTGTAAATCAGGAAAAAGCCGTACATGGCCAGGATGATGAACGCGAACAGCGACGGGTAGACGATCAGTTCCCAACGCCTGGCGCTCTTGTCGAAACTCTTGGCGAAGTCCGACAGGATCATCGCCGAACATTCGCCACACTCCCGATACTTGCCAGCCGGGATGATCGGCTGATTGGGCGGGTGGAATCTGGTCGCTCCGGAATCGTGGTAGCTCTCCCCGGCAGGCTTCGGACAGGCGGGGCCGCTGGGATTTTGCCCATCCAGATCAGGTTGGTCCGGCATGAAATCAAGCTCCTTGTGAATTAACGCTTCGCCCGAACCGGCCCGGAACGGGGCAGGCTTGGATACAAAAGCGCGGCCAGATCCAAAAATTCAACCGCCGCCTTGCTGCCGGGCGACAGTTCGAAGACGGCCCGCCCCTCGCTGAACGAGCGCCGATAAACCGTGCGCTGGGCAATACGGGTCGGCAGAATTTTGACATCCGCCAGCGAGGCCAAGGCCTGTTCGGTCTCATCCGACTCCTTGAGCATCGGATGGGTGTCCGCGCGATTGATGAACAAAAAGATATCCGGTTTCTTTGGCTTGGTAGCCGCCGTCTCCCGGACGATATCCAGAAATCGCACCGTGGACCACACGTCGGCCTGGCTCGGCGGCACCGGCGTCAGGATGCGGTCGGCCTGCGCGATCGCCTGCCGCATCGCCCAGAGATTGGACGCGCCCACATCCACCAGCGCCTCCCCCTTGTGGCTCGCCATGATCCGCGCCGGATCGCTCTCGGAACGATAGACGCGAATCTCCGGGGTCACTGCCTCTTCGCGGCGCACCTCCACGGCATCGCTCAAGGTGGATTGCGGATCCAGATCGAAGGTGACGACATCCACGCCCGAACGCGCCAGCCATACCGCCAGATTGAAGGTGATCGTGCTTTTGCCGCATCCGCCTTTCAGGTTGCCCACGACGGTGATCATGTCGAATCCCTTTCAGCAGGTCAATGTCCCATCCCATGCGACTGGATAATCCCTTTTACGGGAAACCGGTACGGAATTCAAGTGGCGACCCGCGCATGGCGGGCCGGCCTGGCGCAAAAAAAAGAGGGGGCGGCTTGCAACCACCGCCCCCTCTCTTTATTTCCAAAAGCCAATCAATTACTTGCTTGGCGCACCGGCGGGAGCCTGCCCGGCATCGGCAGGAGCGGCGGCGGGACCACCCGGTCCACCCCAACCCGGTCCACCCCAGGCCGGAGCACCACCCCAGCCACCCGGACCACCCGGACCACCCGGTCCACCCGGTCCACCCCAGCCACCCGGTCCGCCCCAGCCCGGTCCACCACCCCAACCACCGGGGCCGTAGCCATAGCCGTTGTTCCAGCCGTTGTTCCAGCCGTTGTTGTTGTTCCAGGCGTTGTTGCCGTAGCCATTGGCGGAACCGTCCATGTCGCCGCCCATGTTGAAGCCGAAATTGCCCTTGGCACGGCCGCGGCCATTACCAGTGCCATAGCCGTTGTTACCCCAGTTGTTGTTCCAATTATTGCCACCATTGCCCCAACCCGGTCCATCACCCCACCAGGCGGAAGCTTCGGGAGCGGTCAGCATGGCCGCACCACCCAACAGAGTCGCGACAGCCAGGACAGCCAAACCTTTTTTCATGATATTCTCCAGTCATACAAGGAATTGATTAGGTACGATTACCATTTCTCACGTCTACCATCCCCAACCGCCAGGACCACCCCAGCGTCCGGGTCCACCGCCCCAGGGACCCCAACCGCCAGGCCCCCAGCCGTTGTTCATGCCGTTGTTCCAGCCGTTATTCCATGCATTATTGCCATTCATGAAATTATCGGCCCAACCGTCCATGTCTCCATCCACGCTGAACGTGAATTTGCCATGACCGCGACCGTTGCCACGGCCCCAGCCATTATTTCCCCAATTGTTACCCCAATTGTTGCCCATATTGTTCCAGCCGTCATTGCCCCAGCCGTTGTCCATCGGCCACCAGGAGGCGTTGGCAGTATTGGAGAGCGTCATCCCCAGGGCCAGAATGCCGGCGAGAGCCGCAATACGCATGGATTTCTTCATGAAAAGCTCCTTCTTTGCGTGTCAATGGAAGATTGACGGAAAATGCCGTCTGGTGTTGTGGATCATTACCACCAGCGGCTGCCACGATCGTATCCGCCGCTCCAGGGGGATGGGTGGCCATAGGCCCCGTCGGTGGCTTCCCGGTCTCTCGGATCGTAATCCCGGTCATAGTAGGACGGATCACGCCAGCGCCGTTCCGCGCGGGGGTCGGGTCCCTGATCATGGTACTCCCAGGGCGCCAGGCCCGCGCCATAATAGCCGCGACTGCGCCGCCACTCCTGTTCCGCCCACTGGGAGGGGGCCGAATCTCCCCACCCGGAGGGTCCGGACAAGGTTCCCCCTGGGCCGTAATAAGGCGAGGAATAGGAACGATTCGAGTAGCTGCCGCTTCCACTCCCCCAGGGATCGTTGTCCAGCAGCGGAGTGGTGCCCCGCCCTGCCCCCCAGGGGTCGTATGGGGGCGTGACGTATTGGGGGACCACCCTGGTGGCTTCGCCTCGGCGGTCGTAATCCCGTTCGCGGTCCCGTGGGTCCACGTCGCGTCTGCTTTCCGGATAGGAGTGGTATTCCCGCTCCGGTGCCCGTGGTGCGCGCTCCACGCCTTCCGGTGTATTTTTCATTTCACGCATGAAGGAGCCCATGAACTTGCCCAGCCTTTGCCCCATCTCCACGGCGTCACCCTGATCCGCGACCCCCATCATGCCTGGGGCCATCGGGTTCATGTCAGGCGTGAAACCCCCGGCTTGCATGTCGTTTGCCGGGGCAAACCATGCGGCAGCAAAGGCCAAAAAATAGAGAAACCACTGATATTGCACTGTTTTCCTCATTGGCATGCCGCCTGGAAACCTTCCAGGGTCCGGTATCTTGCGTTAAGATATCATCACCTCCCATGGAGAAGCCAGGGACAAAATCGTCGGCTCCCATTCCTTTTGAATATTATAATTTCCTTATAAACGCTCTACGCCCAATATGCAAAGAAAAAAATTCACGGCGCGCGTTTTTCTGGCGCGGTCGGCGGTTCGACCGTCGGGGCCATCTTTCGGTACTCATCGGGAATGGTGAACAGGGAGGCGGACGGCTCGCCCTCCTGAATGTTGGTCAATTCCACGGTCAACCCGTCGGCGTAACTCTCCCGGATGGCGATGCGCAGACGCGGATCGACCCACAGGTGGGCATGGGGCAACTCCCGATCCGAATTCTTCAGCACCAACTCCCAATGGATGACCGCGCGTCCGTTGACCGTCTCCTTGGCCACCGGGCGGCAGACCAGGGCCTTGCCGCTCCGGCAGGGACTCTCCAGATCGTCGGGCAACGGCGGACGCGACAAGGCCACCGGCACCTCATTTTCCATGTAACTCTTCTGGTCCGGAAAGAGGGTCGCCACCGTTTTGCGTTCCGGCCGGTGCAGCAGGGCGATCTTGACCCCGTCGCGCTCGCTCTCCGTGCGGATGCCCGCAGCGGAGACATACATCCGGCCCTTGTCGATCCGCTTGCGATTCTTCTCCATGCGGGTCACCTCGGCGGTAAACGGCACGATCGCCGGCTGCCGCGTTACCTCCCCGCCCGCCGCCAGGAGCGGACTCACGATCAGCATCGACAGGAGAATCGTCAACCAACGCATGGCTCAACGCTCCCAATAATTGGAGGGATAATCCCGCTCCCAGGGATCCCAGCCGCTCCGGCTGTCGTAACGGCCCCGGCGACCCGCCCACCAGGGGGGAACCTCACGGTGATATGGATCCGCGTCCCGCTCGTAATAGCGGTCGCGCGCGTAGGACTCGCTTTGATAGGGACCATCCCAGTAACGGTCGCGGGCATCGGGGTATCTGCCCGACTCGTCACCGGCATGGCCCTGCCGGGGACGCCGCGTGTAACGGTCATCGTCGGGGGGAATCCGCTCCGGGACGCGTTGCGATGACCGCTCCCGCCACTCGGGGTCGCGCTCCTCCCAGGTGGGGATATCCCCCCAGGGCCGGTGTCGCCGCGCGGGAGCCTCGCGCGCCGGTTCGCTCTCCCAGATCCGTGGCACCACCCGCTCCCGATCATGACGGGAGGGACGCTCCTGATCCCACCACTGCTCCCCCGGCGGGGCACGCCTTTGCTCGCGCGGTTCCACCACGAAGGGATTGCGACCCGGATCCGCGCGGTACAGACCGGAGGACCAGTTGAAATCCTCTGCGGCATGGAGCGGACTCAAGATGGCCAATGGCATGAATATCAACCACCAACTGTTGAAAAAGCGATTCATTGCCAGACAACGCCGGAACGTCCACGCGATCCGCCATCGGGGGGCGGCGCATCCGGTGCTCCCTTGAAATTCTCGTAAGGGTTGGCGGGATGGCGTCCTTGCCTCGGCACAGTGCCGTATTCCTGAATGGGACGACTCTCCTGATTGCGGCCCATGTCGCGGCGTAAGCCTCCGGAGGCGACCGGCGGCGGCCACTCCTGATCCTGAAACGCGCGCTCCTCCGGCCAGATGCGGGGCGCGGGCGGCCAGGACCCCCGCTCCCTCCGCTCCCACGACTCCTGCCAGTAGCGCGGGTCGGGGCTGGCCGGATACTCACCGGAGGCACGCGGCTCCTCTTCCCGGTAAGGGGGAGGCGACCCGTACCGCCGCTCCCGGCGGGGGTAGCGCTCCGTTTCCCGCGCCGGACCCCTGGCATCCGATTCGTAATCCGACTGGAAATCGACCGGCGGTTCCCAGTAACGGGGCGGATAAGTGGGGGTGGAGCGCTCCCGATTGCTGGCGGCGCCTTGCCTGCCGGTGTCGAATGAACCGTCCCCCCCGGAGCGCGGCGCGGAATCCTCCAGGGCCATGACTGGCCTCCAGG
>PDZX01000008.1:0-26480 GCA_002753185.1 Magnetococcales bacterium WMHbin3 | reverse complement strand
TGAATACCGTCGCCAGCGCCATAAGGAGCCGCCCCCTCATGACTACGTGTCACTCCGGGATGATCCGGAATCCACCTTGAGCCGAATCCCACGGCGTGTTGGGGGTTTGCTCTTCACCTCCTCGGAGGGTTCCTGCCGAACCGCCGGAGGCCGGAACTCGACCGGTTCCTTGATGACGGGAACGGGCGCGGCTGCCGGTTCCTGGACGGGAGGCGGCGACGGTGGCGGTGCGACCTCCTGAACCGGCGGCGGCGACGGTGGCGGCGCGACCTCCTGAACCGGCGGTGGTGGCGGCGGCGGCGCGGCCTCCTGGACCGGCGGTGGCGGCGGTGCTTCCTGGACCGGTGGTGCGGGCGTCTCCGTCACGGTCGCCTCGGGTGCTGGCGGTGGTGGAGGCGGCGCGGGCCTCGGCGCGGGACGCGGCGCCGGCTTCTTCTTGGCGGCGCTCCTGTCTGGAATGAAGAAGGTCAACAGACGCCAGATCTTGAAGAACAATGGCTCCTTGTAGGTGGATTTGGGCTTGGGCGCGGCGGCCTTGGCGGGATCCGCCACGAAGGGAACCCGCTTGGACGGCTCCTGCGGCGCCAGCGGACCCTCCGGATGGACAAAGGCGTCACTGGCGCTCACGCATCCCAGCGGGATCACCAGCAGGGTCAGCAGCGTGGAGACCAATGCCCCGAACAACAGGGAAATGGCCATGCCCTGAAAGATGTAGTCCCCCAGGATCACGCTGGAGCCGGCCACCAGGGCCAGGGCCGTGATGATGATCGGCCGGGTCCTGGCCTTGCAGGAGAGGATCACCGCATCCCGCACGCTGGTCCCCTTGAGAATCTCCTGCTGGGCGAAGTCCACCAGCAGAATGGAGTTGCGCACGATGATCCCCGCCAGGGCGATGAAGCCGATCATGGAGGTGGCGGTAAAATTGGCCCCCATGATCCAGTGTCCGGGAATGATCCCCAGAAGGGTCAACGGGATCGGCGCCATGATCACCGCCGGGAGCATGAAGTTGCCGAACTCCCACACCACCAGCATGTAAATCAGGATCAGGGCGGCCCCGAAGGCCAGACCCATATCACGGAAGGTCTCGTAGGTGATGGTCCACTCCCCGGTCCACTCGAAACCGGAGCGGGTATAGGTCTTGGGCGGCCCCATCATCTCGCCGCTGATGGTGACCCCATCCGGGGCGGTGTAGCTCTCCAGCATCTTCTCCACGTCCATCATGGCGTAGATCGGGGCATCCAGCCGCCCCTCCACCTCGGCGGTGACGAACTCCACCGGACGCAGATCCTTGTGGTAATTGGCCTGATCCTGCGGCTGCTTGAGGAAACGTCCCAGTTCGCCCAGCGGGACCGTCTTGCCCATCGGGGTCATGATCGGCAGATCGCTCAAGCTGGAGATGTTGGAGCGGATCTCCATGGGGACCTGAATGACGATGTAGGTGGGTTCCAGCACGCTGCCACGCTTGACATCCCCCAACTGGGCGCCACCCATGGCCATGCCGAGGTTGCGGTTGATGGCATCCACCGAAATCCCGCGCCGCACCGCCTTTTCCGTGTCCACCTCGAAGCGCCAGATTTCGTAGGGCGCGCGCATGTAGGAGTCCACATCCACCAGGGAGGAGGATTTCTTGAACAGTTCCACCAGGTCGGTGGCCACCTTGCGCCGGGTCACGGCGTCGGGACCGGTCACCTCGGCGACCACGGATTGCAGCACCGGGGGTCCGGGAGGCATTTCCACCACCTCGACGTTGGCCCCGGCCTCGCGGGCCAGCGGGGTCAGCAGGCGGCGCGCCTGAATGGCGATCTGATGGCTGTTGCGCTTGCGCTTGGACTTGTGCAGAAGCTGCACCTGGATGTCCGCCATCCAGGCGTCCTGGCGCAGGTAGTAATGACGCACCATGCCGTTGAAGTTGAACGGCGAGGCAATCCCGACATAGGTCTGCAGCGCCGTCACCTCTGGAATCTGCTCCCTGATGACATCTGTCATCCGTTTGGCCAGATTGGCGGTCTTGGGCATGGCCGTCCCTTCCGGGAGGTTGATCACCACGTTGAATTCCGACTTGTTGTCCAGGGGCAGGATCTTGACCGTGACCGCAGTGGTGTAGAAGAGCAGCATGGAGAGGAAAAAGCAGCCGATCAGGGTGAACAGGAATCCGTACCCCTTGACCTTGCTGTCCAGCAGCGTGGGGATGACCCAGCGGTAGAACCGCTCCAGCCGTTCGGAAGAACGCGACTCCTTCTGGGAGTGGTGGTGCAGGGAACGCATGCTCGGCTTGATGAGCTGGGCCAGCCACGGCGTGAAAATGAAGGCCGCGAAGAGCGAAAAGAGCATGGCCACCGAACCGAGCACCGGGATCGGCCGCATGTAGCTCCCCATCATGCCGCGCACGAACCCCATGGGCAGCAGGGCCGCGATGACCGTGAAGGTGGCCAGGATGGTGGGATTGCCCACCTCGCGCACCGCGTCGATGGAGATGAGCTGACAACACTTATCCTCAAGAAGCCATCGCCTGTAGATGTTCTCCACCACCACGATGGCGTCGTCCACCAGGATGCCGATGGAGAAAATCAGGGCGAAGAGGCTGACGCGGTCGATGGTGTAGCCCAGAAGCAGGGCGGAAAAGACCGTCATCAGGATCACCACCGGGATGACGATGAGGGTCACGGTGGCCGGCTTCAGGCCCAGGGCGTACCAGACCAGCAGCGTCACGGCCATGGTGGCGACCAGCAGCTTGAAGAGCAGTTCGTTGACCTTTTCGTTGGCGCTCTCGCCGTAGTTGCGGGTCACGGAGACCTGCACATTGTTGGGAATCAGGCGGCCCTTCAGCTCCTCGACCCGCGCCAGGACGTCGTTGGCCACGGTGACGCCATTGGCCCCCTTCTTTTTGGCCATGGCGATGGTGACCGCAGCGGCATGATCGGCCTTCGGCCCCTTCTTGTCCCCATAGGCCGGGCCGGTGGTATAGGTGACCATGCGCTGGGTCTCCTCCGGGCCGGTGAAGACGTCGGCCACGTCACGCACCCGGATGGGCATCTCCCCCTGGGTCCCCACCATCAGGCGGGCCACGTCGTGGGCGTTCTTCAGGAAGGAACCGGAATAGACCTGAAAACCCCGATCCGAGGACTCCACGCTCCCCAGCCCTTTCTCGCTGTTGGCGGTGCGGATGGTCTGGGCGATCTGGTCCAGGCTCAGGCCGAAGCCGGCCATCCGCTCCGGGGAGACCTCGACCCGGATCTGCTCGGCGCGGCCACCCACCACGAACCCCTGGCTGGCGTTCTCCACCTCGTTGATCTTCTGGAGCACGTCCAAGGCCAGGATGCGCAGGGCCGAGTCATCCACGTCCGTGGACCACAGGGTCAGGGTGATGACCGGCACGTCGTCCACGGCCTTGGGTTTCACCAGGGGCTTGGCGACATCCGGGGGGATGGCGTTCATGTTGGATTCCAGCTTGTCGTACAGCTTGACAAGAGAGGCCTCCAGGTCCTCACCCACGTCGAACTCGACGGTCACCATGGCCTGACCGCGCAGGGTGCTCGAATAGACGTGCTTGACCCCCTTGATCTCGCTCAGGATGCGTTCCAGGGGTTCGGTCACCAGGGAGGTCACCTGATCCGCCGAGGCGCCGGGATAATGGACGAACACATCCACCATGGGCACCGAAATCTGCGGATCCTCCTGACGCGGGGTGAGCAGCAGCCCCATGATCCCCATGGCCAGACAGGCGAACAGCAGCAGCGGGGAGAGCGGGGAGCGGATGAAGGCCTTGGCCATGGCGCCCGCCACGCCGAGACTGTGATGCGGCGCCGTGGGAGGGGGTGGCGGTGGCAGGGTGTCGTTCGTTGAGCTGGTCATGGTCCTCGTTTCCGGGTCGTCTCTTTGTGTTGTGTTGCGGGGGCCTGGCCGAGGCGCCCAACTCCGGGGCGCCGTGGGCGAAGTCAGCGACGGTTGTCCATGCCCGATACGTTGGTCTTGCCGCTGGATGCGTTCCAGTCCGAGGCCAGGTTGCTGGGCGGGGTGGCCATGATCCGTTCCCCGACGTTCAGGCCGGAGAGCACGCTGACGTTCTTGTCATCCACGAAACCGCCCAAACGGACCATGCGCAACTGGGGTTCGCTGGCGCGCTCCGCGCCGACCACCAGCACGGCGGGCAGGCTGCCGCGCCAGATGACCGAGGCCTTGGGGATGATGGGGAGGTTCTTTACCGGCGTGGTGACATCCGGGATCATCACCTCGGCGTACATGCCCGGTCCACCCGGCGCATCCTTGGGCAGATCGAGCTTGACGGTCACGGTATGGCGCTGGGAGTCGGCCATGGGATAGATCTGGGCCACCTTGGTCTCGATCTTGGTATCGCCGACATCGAGTTTGGCCGGGATGATCATGTCCTTCTGGACGCCTGGCATCAGCCTGGCCGGGACATCCACCTTGATCTGGAGATGGCGGGTATCGGCGAAGGTGAGCAGCGGCATGCCGGGCTGGACGGTATTGCCCTTTTCGATGTGCTTGGCCACGATCACCCCGGAGAAGGGGGCGATGGATTTGGTGTCGCGCAGCTTGGCCTCCAGTTCCTGGAGCTTGCCGAGGGCCTGCTGCCGGGCGAACTGGGCCTGGTCGATCTGGCTGCCCTGATTGTAGATCTTGGCGCGGCGGGAGAGTTCCGGGTTGTCCACGCCCATCATGCTGGACATGGGCCGGGTGACCATGAAATCCATCATGCGCGGCATGCCCATGCCGGTATTGTCCGAGCCGCCGTAATCCGAACCGCTGTAGACCTGCCGGGTGTACTGGACGCGGGCGTTTTTCCAGTTGGCGTCGGCGGAGTCCAGACCGGCCTGGGCCGAGCGGCGCATGGCGATCAGGTCGTCGTTGTCCAGGGCGACCAGGACCGTTCCGCTCTTGAACCAGTCCCCTTCCACGCCGGCGATGAATTCGACCCGTCCGGGCATCTGCGCGGTGAAGCTGACCTCCTTGAAGGGGACGACGGTTCCACCCAGGGTGGTGGTGGCGCCGATGCTCCCGGATTCGACCGTGATGACGCTCCCTTCGAGTGCCATGACCTCCGGAACGAAGGCCGCGAGACCGATGGAAAGCGCGGCGACCAGCGTGAATTGTTTGATGTTGACGTTCATGCGTGTGTCCCTTGTGATCACGGTTGGGTTGACTCCCCGGTCGCGCGACCGGGGAGTCCTCGAAATGCCCAGGTCAGACTCTTCCCATGACGGTGAAGGATTTGATGAACGGGGCGGCCATGCGCGGGTCCTTGATCATGGCGCCGTAGTCACCCACCTCGAACTTGAGCTTGCGGGTAGTGTAGGCCATGCCCAGGCCCATCATGCCGATGCCCTTTTCCATCCACTTTTCCCAGCTCTCCTCGGAGGCGCGCAGATCCCAGTTCATGTCCTCGCCCGCGTAGGCGCCCGCCTTGACGACCTTGCCGTTTTCGATCACCAGCACGCCGCGCGGGGCATCCTCGCCATCGATGCCATAGGCGATCGTGGAAGAGAAGCCGATATGGGCCAACGCGTCGGACAGTTCTGGTTCGTTGTTCCATTCGCTCTGAAAGCGGGCCATCCATTCCGCGGAAAACAGAGTTGCCATTTGCCGTTTCTCCTTTTTTTCTTGTTTGTAAAGTTTCGTGTGACAGCCTCCCCCCCCATGCCCCGAAATCCGGAACAGCCCATCATTATATTGACGATTTTGTGGCTCGCCAATGCTTCTTGAAGGATTGCGTTGGATTTCGGCTTATTTGATAATACGCTTTCTTTGGCTTCCTGTCACGGTGCGCAAAACGGGCACAACGGCGGGTTGCGGGCGAAAAAATCATTAAATGATGGCACAATAATTGCTTTAACCATGAATGCACTTGCACATTACGCTCCTTGTCAGAATCAAAAAGGAATGTATCCATGACCACCGACCCACCCGATAACGCGGATATCCCCCCGCCCTACCTCAAGGCCATCGAAAGCCTGAAAAACCATACCACCTTCTTGTGGAAAAATCTGATTTCCCCAGAACTCGATAACGGAAAATTCACCTGCCCCATCCGACAAAGTTCTTACAATAATATCAAGAATGACTTGCGTACCCTCTACGATGCGGGCTTTTTCCAATTCAATATCCTCCAGGAAAACACCTCCCGCAACCGCTCCGTGATCCGCCTGGAACTCTCCGAAATCAGCGACAGCTTTCTGACGATCATCCATACCCATTTCTCCGAACCCGAAAAACCACATCCCTCCAACGATAACATACCCCCACCCCCTACCGAATCCCCCATAAGGAACTCTACCCGACCCCTGAACCCACAAGCCGCCAGAAGCGCAGAAAATTTCTTCAACTCCGCCGGGTGGCTGATGGCCCTGCGCGGCTCCTGGTACATGGTGGCGGGCATCCTCCTGATCCTGTCCGGCATGCTTTTCTACGAATGGACCGCCACCCACGGATTCTGGCCGGAAACCATCAACAACCCCGCCCGCATCGCTTCCACCCCCCCTCCGGCACCACCTCGCGCCCAACCCAAGGAATCCACCATCGCCACCAGGCCGGTCGTTCTGAAAGTTCCCGCTTTTTTCTCCCATCACGCCATCCGGTTCGCCAACGACGCCGAAAACCCCTACCCGCCCGGCAACCTGACCTCCCATATGGACAAAACCGTGTTCGTGGACGTTCCGCGCCTCACCATGCATGCCGGGCCTTCCTTTCAGGCCGAGGAACTGCAACAATTGCGCAAGGGAGAGAGACTGCATGCCAACTGGCTGGAAAACGGCTGGCTGCACGTTGAGGACATCGGCAACCACACCGGCTGGGTGACAGCCTACTCCACCCGTGATGCCGCCACCCTCAAACGGATCACCCTGTTGGAGTCACCTCTTGCAACAGGCCATTAGACAGCAACCATGCCCATTACCCCATCCGATCCGGTGGCCCTGGCGGCGGAACTGATCCGGGCGCCTTCCGTCACCCCACGCGACGCCGGATGTCAGGAAATCCTGATCCGACGCCTGGAAACCCTCGGTTTCACGGTCTGGCGGCTCACATTCGGCGTTGTGGAAAACTTCTACGCCCGCCTCGGCGACAGCGGCACCCACTTCTGCTTCGCCGGCCATACCGACGTGGTCCCGCCAGGCGACCCGGCCCGCTGGGAGTGCGACCCCTTCGCCGGCGAAGTGCGACACGGCAGGTTGATCGGGCGCGGGGCGGCGGACATGAAGGGCGGCCTGGCCGCCATGGTGACCGCCGTGGAAAGACTGCTCGTCAAACGCCCCGATTTCCCCCGCCACCACTCCCTGTCGTTCCTGATCACCGGGGACGAGGAGGCCGAGGCCGTGGACGGAACCGTAAAAGTCCTGGAATGGATGCACGCCAAGGGAGAACGGCCCGACTACTGCCTGGTCGGCGAACCGACCAGCATCAAGACCCTGGGCGACTGCTACAAGGTGGGCCGGCGCGGCTCCTGCAACGGGGTGCTGCGCATCCATGGCCGCCAGGGCCACGTGGCCCACCCCCATCTGGCCGACAATCCGATCCATCGCGCCATGCCCCCCCTCGCGCGTCTGACCACCCTGCGCTTCGACGCGGGCAACGACGCCTTTCCGCCCAGCTCGCTGCAAATGACCGGCCTGCTGGCCGGCGAAGGGGCGAACAACGTCATCCCCGGCCAGTTGACGCTCCAGTTCAACATCCGCTTCAGTCCGGAAAGCACCCCGGCCTCCCTGGAGGCGGCCATCCGCGCCGAACTGGACGCCACAGAACTCCCCCTCGGATACGACCTGGAAATGACCGTATCGGGTCTGCCCTTTCTCACCGAAAGCGGCCTCCTGGGCAGCCGCATCGATCAGGCGGTGCGCGAAATCCTGGACACGGTGCCCATGCCCTCCACGAGCGGCGGCACCTCGGATGCCCGCTTCATCTCCCGCCACTGCCCGCAAACCCTGGAACTGGGCCTGGTGGGCAAGACCATCCACAAGGTGGACGAATCGGTGCCGGTGGCAGACCTGGAACGACTGACCGAAGTCTATCAACGCCTGGTGGAACTGGTCTGCCTCCAGCACTGAACGAACCGCAAGGCCATGGAAAAACTGCTGACCAGCGCGCAAATGCGCACCGCCGACCGCCGCGCCATCGAGGAACTGGGTCTGCCCGGCATCGTGCTGATGGAAAACGCCGGGGCCGGGGCTGCCAGCGTCCTCATGAGCCGACTGCCGAACTGGCGGGAAAAACCGGTGCTGATTCTGGCCGGGGCCGGCAACAACGGCGGCGACGGTTTTGTCATTGCCAGGCGTCTCTTGCAGGAGAAGGGCCGAGTCCGGGTGCTGCTGTTCGGACACGGCGACGCCCTGACCGGTGACGCCCGCGTCAATCATCAGGTATTCCTGCGCCTGGGCGGCCAAGTGCGCGAGGTGACCGATGCAGGGGGGATCGCCGGTCTCGATTCCCTGCTGGCCCACGCCGGAGTGGTGGTGGATGCCCTCTTCGGCACCGGGCTGGCCCGCCCCGTGACCGGCCACATAGCCACAGTCATCGAGGCGATCAACCGCGCCAACAGGCCGCTGCTGGCCGTAGACCTCCCCTCCGGGGTGTGTACCGACACGGGCCGCGTGCTGGGTTGCGCCATCCGGGCCGACTGGACCGTCACCTTCGCGGCGGAAAAGCTGGGACACCGCCTCTACCCAGGGGCAGGGCTGTGCGGCGCAATCACGGTCGTGCCCATCGGTATCCCCGACGCCTTTCTGAACGATCCCGGCCACGACGTGGCCAAGAACGACCTGACGGACCTGACCATGCCCCCCCGCCTGCCGGATGCCCACAAGGGCCAATGCGGACGCCTGCTGATCCTGGCCGGAAGCCTTGGCATGGAAGGGGCGGCCATCCTGACCGCGCTGGGCGCCCTGCGCACCGGACCCGGACTGGTCACCGTGGCCACGCCGCTGGTCGCCCAGCCCGTGGTCTGCGCCGGGGCCGTGGAGGCGATGACCCTCGCCCTGCCCAACGACAAGAAAAATACCCATCTGGGCAACGGGGCGGCGGAGACGATCCTCGCCTCCGGCGTTCCGTTCCAGGCGATGGCCCTGGGACCGGGCCTGGGCGCCAACCGCTGGAACCTGCCCACCCTCCAGGTCCTGATCGGCCGGCTCGACGTCCCGGCGGTGCTGGATGCCGACGCGCTCAACGCCCTGGCGGGCCGGGGCGACGATATCCGCGACATGACGACGGCACGCACCCAGCCGCTGATCCTCACCCCCCACCCCGGCGAAATGGCGCGCCTGCTCCAGGCGTCGGTGGCGGAAGTGCAGGCCGACCGCCTGGGGGTGGCGCGCCGCGCCGCCACGGAGTGGCAGTGCTGGCTGGTGCTCAAGGGGGCGAACACCATCATCGCCGCCCCGGACGGACGGGCCTGGATCAATCTCACCGGCAACGCCGGACTGGCCGCCGGGGGGAGCGGCGACCTGCTGACCGGCATCATCGCCGGGCTGCTCGCCCAGGGCTGGCCCGCCGAGAGCGCCACCCGCGCCGGGGTGTGGCTGCACGGCGCCGCTGCGGACGCAGCCGCGTCCACCGGCGGCATGGCGGGCATGGTGGCCAGCGACCTGCTGCCCCACATCCGCCGCCTGCGCAACGAAATGGACCGTTGATGGAAAAACGGCGCTTCGGACGCACCGGCCTGGAGGTCTCGGTCCTCACGCTGGGGACCATGCGCCTGCTGCACGGCTGGGACCAACCCCACGACCACCTGCCCGACGACAGCCTGCAAAACACCCATGACATCGTCAGCGCCGCCCTGGACGCCGGCATCAACCTGATCGAGTCGGCGCGCGGCTACGGCAAGAGCGAACGGCTGCTCGGCGCGGTGCTCCCCGGCATCCGCCCCCCTTTCCAGCTGATGAGCAAGGCGCCCCCCGCCCCCACGGCGGACGAGATGCGCCGCTGGGTCGAGGATTCCCTGACGCGCATGAACGTCCAACGCCTGGACCTCTTCGCCCTGCACGGCATGAACACGGACGAACAGTTGCACCGGGTCCTGGCCAAGGGAGGCGCCCTGGACGGCCTGTTGCGCGCCAAAAACGAAGGGGTGATCGGCGCGCTGGGGTTTTCCGGGCACGCGCCCCTGCCGGTTTTGTTGCGTGTCGTGGCAAGCGGGGTTTTCGAGTTCGTCAATCTGCACTATTATCGATTCCGGCGCACCAACCGCGCGGCGGTGGAACTGGCCAACGCCCTGGACATGGGGGTGTTCGTCATCTCCCCCAACGACAAGGGGGGACGACTCTACGAACCGCCGCCACGTCTGACCCGCGCCACCGCCCCGTTGCATCCGGTCCATTTCAACGAACGGTGGCTGCTGGCCCAGCCGGGGGTCCATACCCTGAGCGTGGGATTGAGCGAACCGGCCCACCTGGCCATCCACCTGGAGGCCATCGCCGCCCGCCCCCCGTGGGGCGAGCCGGAACGCCGGGCAGAGGCGGTGGTGACCTGCGCCGAATCCGCCTCTCCCCTGGTGGCGTGCGGCCAGGAGTGCTTCGCCTGCGCGCCGTGCCCGCCAGGCATCGACATCCCGGAGGTGTTGCGTTTGGCGCATCTGACACGGACCTTCGACATGGACCTGTTCGCCCGCTACCGTTACGGTCTGATGCAGCCGGGCAATGTCTGGGTGCCGGGCGCCAGACTGGAGGTCTGCGACCGCTGCGGCGCGTGCCTCTCCCGTTGCCCGCGGGGCCTGCCCGTCCCGGAACTGTTGTCCGAAATCCGTCAACGACTGGAGATCTGAAAAAATCATGCATGCCACCGACGCCACCTGCGAACTCATGGAAGAGATCGCCACCCGCTGCCGATTGAATCCGCGCTTCGCCCGCCGCATCGGCGATCACGGCTTCCTGGAACTGGAGGAGAGCTGGGGCGACGAGGCGACCATCATCAACACCGCGCGCATCTCCACCACCAACCAACGGGTGGCGGGAGTGGAGCAGTGCGGGGAACGGGAGCGGAATCTCCTCTACCACCTGCTCTCCAAAAACCACGGCACCCCCTTCGAGACCGTCCACTTCCGCTGGCGGGTCATCGCGCCGATCTTCGTGCTGCGGCAATGGATGCGGCACCGGATCTGTTCGTACAACGAGTTCTCCCAACGCTACCGTGAGCCGATCACCGCCTGGTATCGCCCCGACGAGGAGGCGATCACGGTGGATGGCTATCCGGTCCTGCCGCCGGAGGCCCTGGAGCGCTACGCCGCCCTGATGGACGGGCTGCATCGCTTCTATCAGGAGGAGTACGCCGCCGCCTGCCAGAGGATCCGCGAGGCCGAAGAGGCGGGCCGGATCCCGCCCATCGCCGGCGGACGCAACCCCTACCGGGCCAGGGCCAGGGAACTGCTGCGCAACGCCATGCCGGTGGCCACCTACTCGGACCTGTACTGGACCATCAATTTCCGCTCCCTGATGAATTTCTTCAATCTGCGCCGCAAGCCGGACGCCCAGTACGAAATCCGGCAATACGCGGACGCGGCCTACGAGATGTTCCGGCTCCGGTTGCCGTTGCTGGCCGATACCATGGACCGGGTGCTGCAGGATCAGGCAACCGATTGAAACCGACCCCGCAACGAGGAAAAGGCCATGCCGATCCGCATCCATTCCCATCGCAAACTGATCCAGAAGTGGCTGCGCTATCCCAGATGCGACATTGCGGAGTTCGATACGCAGCATCAGGAACTGCTGGAACGGATGAACGCCATCAACGAAATGATTGCCAAGGGGGGGAATGGCGAGACCGTCCTCCATCTGCTGAGCCGGCTGACAGTCCATTTCGCCCAGCACCATCAAAACGAGGAACAGCGGATGCTGGCCGCCCATTACGGACGCTTCTCCTCCCACACCGAGGATCACCACCAGATGCAAACCGATCTGCTGCCCGCCCTGACCGAGGCCATCCGGCGCCACGATCCGGGCATCGACCTCGCCCGCCTCATCCGCTGGCAGGCCAGTCACATCGCCCACTTCGACAAACCGATGGCCCAATTCCTCCTGTCGCGGAGATGAGGCCCGATCCACCGCAAACCAAGAAAAATTACACTGCCATAAAAAGGACCATTGACCATGCGTAGACGTTCTCATTACATTTACCTCCTTTTAACCCTGCTGGTCGGTATTCAACTGCCCCTGCACGCCGCCGACCCCACAACCCGAAGTGGAGCCAAGACCATGGTGACCCTGACCACAAACCTGGGCGAAATCGTCATCGAACTGAACGAGGAAAAAGCCCCCATCTCCGTCAAGAATTTCCTGGCTTATGTGGATGCCGGGTTCTTCGACGGACTGATCTTCCACCGGGTGATCCCGGACTTCATGATCCAGGGCGGCGGCATGACCCCGGATATGAAGCAAAAGTCCGGCAATCCGCCGATCAAGAACGAGGCCGACAACGGCCTGCTCAACAAGCGTGGCACCCTGGCCATGGCCCGTACCGGCGTGGTGGACAGCGCCACCTCCCAGTTCTTCATCAATTTGAAGGACAATGCCTTCCTGGATCACGGCAAGCGCGACTTCGGCTACGCGGTGTTCGGACAGGTGAGCAAGGGCATGGAGGTGGTGGACAAGATCGCCGGAGTGCGGACCACCACCCACCATGGTCAAGGCGATGTGCCCGTGGAGCCGGTGATCATCCTCAAGGCCGCCCGGACATGAATCTGCCCCATCCCGCAAGCATCGTCACCGCGCCTTGCGAGGGCACGGTACTGTGCGCCCGCATCCACAACGCCGACCAGTACAAGAATGGCCGCCCCGAAGAGGAGTGGTCGGAGTTGTTTTCCGGGTTCTATGCCTTCGCGGCCGCATTGGCCGAACGGCATGGCGGGGAGTTTGTGAAATGCCTGGCGTCGGGAGTGATGTGTCACTTCCCGACGCCGGCGGACGCGGTGCAAACGGCCATCGAGTTGCAGGAGCAGTTGATGGAAAAACGCCGCTATCCGGTTCCAGGGCTTTCCTGCGGCATCGGCATCGCGACCGGCGCGACCCATCCGGTGCTGCTGAACGGAAGACGGATCGATTTCCTGGGCAGCGTGTGCGACGTGGCGGCCATTCTGTGCGAACAGGCCAGGGGACATGCCATTCTGCTGCACCATCAGGAGCCGATCCGCCCCAGCGATTTTCCCATTCAATCCAGGGCCGGCGCGGAGGTGGAACGGCATCTCATGGAGTACTTCCAGGAGTTGGCCCCCATGCGCCTGAGCGGCGTCAGCGGTCCGGTCCGGCGGCTTGCCATCCATTGGCAGGCCAATCCTGGGGAGTACCTCGCCGTCTCCCCCCTGGAGACCTCCAGGGTCACCACCGAGGAGGAGGAGTCCTACCAGGGCCGCCATTATTTCGGCAAGGTATCGGCCTTCAAAAAGGAGCGGGGATTCGGATTCATTCAGTATTATGGGGAAAATAACGAATATCAGGAAGTCTATTTTCATATGACATATGTAGTTCACCAGGTCCCGGTCCTGGAGAACGATCACGTCCAGTTCATCATCCGGCCCGGCAAGGAGGGGCGACCGCAGGCCTGTTCGGTGCTGGTGCTGGGGGGGCGTTTTCTGGGGCGGGTGGAGTCGTACGCGGAGAACGGGACGGGCTTCATCACGATTCGGGATCATGACTCCAAGATCATCCGTTTTTTCGTGCTGCCGCAGGAGGTGCGATACGAGCGGATGCAGGTGGACGACGTGGTGGAGTTCACCGCCGGTTCCGGGTCGGAGTCCGAGGGGCTGGTGGCCTTGCAGATCACGCATCATCAGGAGAACCCGACGGCGCCGGGTGGCGAGCCGGGCGGCGAGAACCTGGTGATCGGCGCGCTGGAGCATGCCGTGGTGACGGTCTATTTCCCGGAGAAGGGGTATGGCTTCGCCAAGTGCAAGCGCAACAGCGTTTACATCCACGTCTCCGAGCTGACCGAGCCGGAACAGGTGCCGGGGCCGGGCGATCTCATCGAGTTCGAGGTCTTTCCGGGCCGCAACGACACCTACCGGGCCAACAATGTCAGACTGATCAAGAAGAAGGGGTTGGATCTGTAATACCGGTCATGGCGTTCCGACGATGGATCATCCCAGCAGGGTTTTCAAGGCGGGGAGGACAAGAACAATGATGATCAACGCCAGCATCCACTTGAGAACCGCCAGATCGGTGCGGATTGGCGCAAGCTCTCTTTCCAGTTTGGCGTCCAGGTACTCTTTCGTCACCAACGCCCCCAGGGATTGTTCGTTGACTTCCGCCTGAACGTCCGCGAGGGTCTTGGCGTATTTCAGCGTGTCGCAGGCAATGGCGGTGGTCAAGACGGCCTCCTCAAACCATTTTTGATGGCATGTCAAATGCGGGCCAACCATCGGAACTGCCCCTGGCCCGGTTGCCGCATCCGCTACTTCGCCTTATCCCGCAGCTCCTGCGCCCGGCGCAGCATGGCGAGACGTACCCGCAACTCCCGGCCCGCCTCCTTGGCCTCGTCACGGACCTTCGCCAGGTCGCCGCGATGGGCGTTGACGGCCTCGTTGCGGGCCGTCAAGGGATCAGCGCCGCTCTTCCTGGCCTCAAGGGTGGCCTGATTGACCGATACCCGCCGCTCCAGCAACGACTCCCGATAGGCCTGATTGCGCTCCTGAAACCGCTCGCGCGCCTGCTCGACCCCCTTTTCCAGCTCCGCGACCTTCCGGCTCCAATAGCTGGACGGACGAAACACCCGTTCCAGCTTCTCCATGGCCGTGTCCCGCGCCACCAGATTCAACACCAAAGGATCGTTCGCCTCGTCCGAACATCCCGGCAACACCAGCAATAACGCCATGCCCACCCCGACCGCACGGACGGACCACCGGCTGGTCTGCCTGCTAGCGGGCCGCATACTCGTTCAACTTGTTGCGCAGGGTGCGAATGGAGATCCCCAACAGCTCGGCGGCGCGTGTGCGATTGCCCTTCACCTCGTCCAGTGTGCGGTGAATCAGAAACTCCTCCATCTGCCGCACGGTGGTCCCCACCGGCAGCCGGATGCGGTCGTTGTTCTCCAGATCGGGACGCGGTGGCAACTCCACATCCCCCGGCTCGCACCCCTCCTCCTCATCGTCGTCCAGATCCGCATCTTCCGGTTCGTCCCTCGGTTCCAGGCGCGCCAGGGCCACCGGCGAGACGTCGATCATCAGGTCATTGACCCGGATCTCGTCCCCCTCGGCCATGAGCAACGCACGATGAATGACATTCTCCAGCTCGCGCACGTTGCCCGGCCATGCGTAGCTGTTCATCGCCATCAGGACCTCCCTGGAGAAGGAAATCGCGTTGCGCCCCAACTCCTCGACGAAACGCTTGCGAAAATGCTCCGCCAGCAGCGGGATGTCCTTGGGCCGCTGACGCAACGGCGGCAACCGCACGGGAAAGACGTTGAGCCGGTAATAAAGGTCCTCGCGGAACTTCCCGGACATGGCCCAGGCCTTGAGGTCCCGGTTGGTCGAGGCGATGACCCGCACGTCCAGGGGAATCGCGGCACGTCCCCCCACCGGGTCCACCTCCCGTTCCTGCAACACCCGCAGCAGCTTGGCCTGCAGATTGAGGGACATCTCCGAAATCTCGTCCAGGAAGATGGCCCCGCCATTGGCCTGCTGGAACTTCCCCTTGCGGTCGGCCAGCGCGCCGGTGAAGGCCCCCTTGGCATGGCCGAAGAGTTCGGACTCCAGGAGATTTTCCGGCAGCGCGGCGCAGTTGATGGCGATGAACGGCCCCTTGCTGCGGTCGGAGACCTGATGCACGTAGCGGGCGATCAGCTCCTTGCCGGTGCCGCTCTCGCCGTTGATCAGGACCGTGGCCATGGAGCGGGCCACCCGCCGCACCTGGTTGAGAAGCTGATTCATGGCCGGATCGGCGGTGATGAAACGACGGCCCCGGCCCAGTTCCGGATCGAAGTACTGGTCGGCGTAGTTGCGCAGCAGAATGCTCACCTTGTCGTCATCGACCGGCAGCAAAAGATAGTCGGCGGCCCCGAAATCGATGGACTCGCGCGCCTCGTTGACGCTCCCCTTGACCGCTGCGGCCAGCACCGGCATGCCGCGAAACAAAAAGGTCAGCTCCCGGATCGCCTCCAGGGCATTTTGCGCCGATTCCACCGCCACGATGGCCATGCTGAAGCGGGCGTGCGCCAGGCGATCCTTGGCCTCGCTGGCGTTGGCCACCAGGGTGGTCTCCGCACCGGCGGCGCGCAACTGCACGGTGAGCGCCCCCAGATGGGGATCCTGGCGCCCGCCGATCAGCAGGATTTCCTGACGTTGTGTTGTCATGGTTTCACATCCATTGCCAAGCCCAATTGCGCGTCGTTTTCCGAGGAGACCTTCGACCAGGGCGTGGCCGGAGCCAGTTTGTCCACCCCGGAGAACTGCTCCCTGGCCGCCTTGAAATCTCCCGACCTTTGCAGGATGTCACCGATGCGGATGCGCGCCAATGCCTTGATCTCCTTGTTTTCCGCCTCGGCTGCCACCCGTTGGAACGCGGGCAGTGCCTTGGCATCCCCTTTCCACTTGTGCAGTATGGTGGCATACCAGTAATAATCCATCCCATCCCCCACGGGCCGCCCGAACAGGAGGTCCTCCATGTGCTGCACGGCCTGGGGAAACCGCTCCAACCCGGCCTCGGCCTTGGCCAGCAGCCGCCAGCGCGTCACCCGGTCGGAGGGATTGAACAACGTCTCCGGCAGGTCATCCAGCAGCACGAGGATCCCCTCCCAGTCCTGTTTGCGCACCAGGCGGCCCGCCTCGTCGAGACGGACGCGGGCGGCATCCGGGCTGGTCTGGCCCACCTGTCCGCCGGGTGCCCTCTCCTTGTTGCGCACCGGCACGTCCAGGATGGAGCCGCGCACCAGGGCGCCCGCCAGTTGCTTCAGTGACCTGGCGGCATCGGAATCGATCCCGTTGAGCACCTGCAGGGCATTTTCGTGCAGTCCCATGCGCATCATGGCCTCGGCCAGGTGGATGCGCGCCGGGATGAAGGCGGGATCCTCGCGCCAGTCCTCGCCGTAGTATTCGGCGAGCATGGCGGCCATCTCCGGTTTGCCGTCCTCCAGGGCCTTGCCCATGCCCACCATAAGATAATGCCTTTTCAGCTCCTTGGCACGGTCAATCATGTTGCCGCGCGAACTGATCGTCAAGAGTTGATTCAAGGTTTCCAGTACCGCCTTGTATTGACCGGCCTCGCCCAGCATTTCGGCCTTGGTCATGTAGGCCTCGGCCAGCGCCTCCGGCAGGGCGATCTCCCGGATGAGCTTGTCGAGCCGGGTCAGGCGGTCCTTGAAATTCTGCTCCATCTTTTCCTGCAGCACCGGGATCTTCTCCCAGAGCGATGCGTCGATCTTGGGGTAGTCTTTCTTCAGGGCGGTCAACTGATCGAGGCTTTTGCGCACATCCCAATGACGGTTGGTTTCCACCAGAAGCGCGCGGATGCTGGCCATGAAGGCATCGGCCTGCTCCTTGGGCAGGTTGATGGCCTGGATGATTTTGGCCAACTCGTCGAGGCGGTCCTGGATGTCGCGATCCTTTTCGAGCTGCAGTTGGAAAATGCGGCCCCAGGTCACGGCGTCGGAACCGGTGTAGTTCTTCTTCAGCCGCTCGAACAGGCGGATGGCGTCATGGATGTGCCCAAGCTGCCGGTTGGATTCCGCAGCCCGCAACATGGCCCATGGGGTGATGGAGGGGTGGGTGGGATAGCTGGTCAGCACCTGGGAATAGAAGTTCACCGCCTCGTGGTAGCGCCGGAAGCGGTAATAGATGTCTCCGGTCTCCATGAGTCGTTCCGGCACGTTGGCGATATGACTGCGCTGTTCCGGGGTCATCTCGTCGAGAAGCTTGATGGCCGCCTCGTTGTTGCCGCGCTCCATGGCGAACTGGGCCAGCAGAAACTGCGCCTCTGCGGCGGCGGGACCCTGATTGCGCGTGGATTCCAGGACTTTCTCGAGTGCCGTCTCGCCGCTGCGGATGTTGTCGTCCGGCTCGACCCGCGAGCGCACCAGCCCCATGGCGGTACGGCCCCGTTCCAGCCACACCAGGTGGCTGTCCCGCGGCAGGTTGGGATCCCAAAGGATGGACGAGGCCTCCTGGAACTGACCGGACTGGTTGAGCAGTTGCAACTGCATCAACCGCAGTTCCGGATAATTCCCGGTGTTGGGATAGCGGACCAGGATGGTGGAGAGTTCCCCCAACAGCCAGCCCGATTTCCAATCCATGCGGTGGGCCAGGTCCAGTTTGTACATGTCGAGGAATTCGCGATTCTTGGTCAGGGGGAACAGCTCCACCAGGCGATCGACGTAGCCCCTGGCCTTGGCGTAGTGGTGGTCCTGTTCCGCATCCTTGGCGTTGTTCAGGTAGTAGAGTTCATCCACTTCCTTTTCGTTCAGGCGGACCTTGTTGTCCGGGAAGTGCTGATAGGTCACGGTCCCGATGCGATGCAGGGGTTGGGGTTTCTTCTCCGCCACGGCCTTGCGGCGCATGGCGAGGAACTTTTCCGCCTCCTCCTGACGCCCCAGTCCGTCCTTGGGGCGGATGGCGGCGATGAAGATCCCGGCGTCCGGATCCCCCAGAAAGTTCACGTTGGCCACCGATTCGTGCAGGATCACCTCCAGTTCCACCTTGCCCTGGAACGGATAGACATTGATCCGGTCGACCAGCCCGGCGGCGGCGAGATTGCGCCAGGTGGGACTCAGGGTGGCGCCCTGCCAGTCCATGCGCAGGACGCGCGTCCCCAGATCCAGGACCGGATCGAGCAGCCCCTTGCCGGTGTAGGAAAGGATCAACAGGGTGCCGTCGCGTCCCGCCAGGATGCGTCCTTCCTGCAACTGGGCCGGGCCGGATCCGCTGGGCACGAGCGGCGGATCCAGCTCCAGCCGGTAGAGGGCGCCATCCACCGGGTCGTACTCCCCCACGGAATCCCGGTAATTGATGTTCGCGTCCTTGAGCGTGAAGGTGAGCATCAGGCCCATCTCCTCCCCGTGGGAGGTCTCCGCCATCCGGAACGCCTTGATCCATTTCGAATGGTCCAGTTTCAACTCCGTGGCCGGCAGGGCCAGGATGCCCGGCACCATGAGCTGCAGCGTCTCCGGGTCGGTCAACCGCAACACGGGCCGCGAGGCCCCGGGCGGAATCATGAAGGAGATCACCTCCCGCTTGCCCTGCTCCTCGGTCTTGTACTTGAGGGTGGTGAAGAAGGCATGGGCATCTTGAGCCGCCAGGAGCGCCGTCACGAGCCACAGGAGCGCGAGCGCCGCCCCACCCCGCAATCCGATCCCTTGCCGCGACGGTCTGCTCACCTCAATCCTCCATGTCCATGCGTTCGAGACGTTCCAAGCCTTTTTTCTTGATTTTTTCAACCAGGGTGGTACGATTGAGATTGAGCAGCCTGGCGGCCTTGTTCTTGTTCCAGCCGGTGCTTTCCAGGGCGGAGAGGATGAGTTGATTTTCGAAGGTGGCCACGGCGCCGTTGAAATCGAGTCCGGTTTCCATTTTCTGGGCGAGGTCGGCGGTGGAGGCGGCGATCATTTTCTGCACCGCGTCCAGGCTGGCTGGGGATTCGGTCTCCTTTTCCGGTTCGGCATCCTTGTCGGCTTCGCTGTCCGGGGCGAGTTGGGGGGGGGGTTCCACGACGATCTCCTCCAGGGGCCTGGAGACCGGGACCTGCCTGGTTTGGATGCGGAGTTTCGGCGGCAGGTCGTCGAGTTGCACTTCGCCTTCGGAAAGAATGGTCAGCCGTTCGATCAGGTTTTCCAGTTCCCGGACATTGCCGGGCCAGGTATAATTCTGGAAGATCTCGTGGATCTCCCTGGTGACGGTGACCTTGAGCCGGTCGTGCAGGCGGATGGCGCGCTCCAGGAAGTGGTTCACCAGCATGGGGATGTCGCCGGCGCGCTCGCGCAGGGCCGGGACATGGAGGGGGACGACGTTGAGGCGATAGAAGAGGTCCTCGCGGAAGCGCCGTTCGGCGACCTCCTTTTCGAGGTCCTTGTGGGTGGCGGCGATGACGCGCACGTCCACCTTGACGGGCTTGACCGCGCCCACCGGTTCGACGACCTTTTCCTGGAGCACCCGCAGCATCTTGACCTGGAGTTTGGGACTCATGTCGCCGATTTCGTCCAGGAAGAGGGTGCTGCCGTTGGCGAGTTCGAAGCGGCCGATGCGGTTGTTGGCGGCCCCGGTGAAAGAGCCGCGCACATGGCCGAAGAGTTCGGATTCCAGCAGGTCCTCCGGGATGGCGCCGCAGTTGACCGGAATCAGGGTCTGATCCCGGCGGGGCGAGGTGTTGTGGATGGCCCTGGCGATCAACTCCTTGCCCGTGCCGCTTTCGCCTTGTATCAATACGGTCGAATTGGCCGGTGCGACCCGTTCGATCATCTTGTACAATTTCTGCATGGGCAGGGATTTTCCGATAATTCCGTACATGATTTCGTCAACCACCCTTAATTGCGTTTTCCGGGTTACCCGCTCATGAGCTGGCGTCAAAATACCAACGTAAGAATACGTCAAATTCCATTGGACGCCAAGTCCTGTCCATTCGCAACCGCCAATTTTCTTGCCACGCCATGAGCACACCCCATTTCGACAAAAAATCAACGGTCGCCAAGGGCATCCGGGGGCGGCAGGCCCGCAGTGGTCCGGGAATGACGTCCGCTGGCGCGCCAGCGACCGTCAACGACTGGATTCGCGAGGCGGCGCGTTGCCTGACGGAGGCCGGTGTATGCTGCGCTTCTGGGATGCAAGAACCGTACCTTGAGGCGGAATATCTGGTCCTGCACGCCTTCTCCATCCCGTTGGTCACGCCGGCAAAACGACGCCCGCCCCCCCCGGACGACGCGGAACAACGCGTGCGCACCCTGCTGGAACAACGCATCGGCCAACGGCTGCCAGCCGCCTACGTCACCAGGGAGGCCTTCTTCGCGGGACGCGGCTTCTACGTGGACGATCGGGTCCTGATCCCCCGCTCGCGCATCGAAAACATGCTCGACGACCCGCGCGGCTTCACCCCCTGGCTGGCCCGCGAGCGGGTGCGGCGCATCCTCGACTTAGGCACCGGCAGCGGTTGTCTGGCCATCACCCTGGCGCTGATGTACCCGGAGGCGCGGGTGGACGCGGCGGACCTCTCCCCCGGCGCCCTGGAGGTGGCCGCCATCAACCGCGACCGCTTCGGCCTGCGCGACCGGCTGCGGCTGGTGGCGTCGGATTTGTTTGCCGGATTGACGGGAGCGCGCTATGATCTGATCGTCAGCAATCCGCCCTATGTCCCGGAGGCGGATTTCGCCCGGCTGCCGCCAGAATATCGACGGGAGCCGGCCATGGCCCTGCGCGCCGGACCCGACGGTCTGGATCTGTTGCGGCCCATCCTGCTGGAAGCGCCGGATTATTTGACGCCCGGCGGTTTGCTGGTCTGCGAGTGTGGCGACGACGTGGAGAAAATCCTCATGACCCATTGGCCGGATCTGCCGGTATCCTGGATCCCGTTTCATTTCGGCGCCAGCGGCGTGTTCGCGGTGCAAAGCGAAACCCTGGACCACTGGCGCGGAGCGCGGAGATGATCGCCTGCGAAACGGTGCCGACCCGTCTGCGCCACGATTTCCGCTACTGCCGCGCCATCGCCCTTGATCGGGAGGAGGAGTTGCTGCCACACTCCCGGTTCGTCTCCCGGCGGGTGCGCCCCTGTTGGGACGCGATCTTCGCCTTCATGTGGACCGCGCGGGATTTCACCGGCCTCAAGGACCGGGACGACGATTTCAAGCTGCAACTCGTGGACGACTGGGCGCGTCGTCTGGACCAGGCCCGGAGCGGTCACGCGGATCATCCCATCTTCCGCGCCCTGGCGTATGTCCTGGAGGTGACGCTGCTGCAGGAACGGTGGCTGCACGAACTGCTGATCGCCATGCGGATGGACATCACCAACCGGCGGCACGCAAGCTTGCCGGACCTGTTGGATTACTGCCGTTTCGCGGCCAACCCCCTGGGACGGATGATCCTGCATCTGGGCCATGAGGTCTCCTGGGCCGAAGGCGGGCCGGAAACCGACAAGGAACGCCATTCCGACGCCTTGTGGAGCGCCATGCGCCTGACCTGCCTCTGGCGGGACATGGGGCGGCACACCCGCCCGGATTCGCCGATCTATCTCCCCCTGGAGGAGATGGAGATCTTCGGGGTCACGGAGGAGATGGTCCTGGCGCGCCGCTACACGCCCATGCTGGGCAGCCTGCTGATCCATCTGGTGGAACGGACACGGGTGTTGTTCTTCGAGGGCGAGCCGCTGCTGGCGGAAGTGGCCTGGCCGCTACGGCTGGAACTGGCCGCCGCCATGGAGCGGGGCCTGGCCATCCTGGACCGCATCGAGGCGTGCGGCGGCAATGTCCTGCGCAACCGCCCGGTGCTGACCCAAAAGGAGCGTCTGACCTGCCTGTGGCGCGCCTTCGGCAGGGTCTCGGCAGGGTGATCCCGGAACCGTGGACCACCGGCAGGCGCGATCGAAAAATCCGGACAACTGTAAAGATGGGCCGATGGAAGTTGCCATTTTCAGGGTTCACCTTTTGGAATCGCAACCCACTACCGACAAAAGGTTCGCGTCATGGACTACAACGCCCGCATCGTCAGCACCCCATCCATCTGCGGCGGAGCACCCGTCTTCAAAGGCACCCGCGTGCTGCTACGCACCATCCTGGCCAGCCTGGCGGAAGGGGATGATCCCGAGGAGTTGCTCAAGGATTTTCCCACCATCACCATGGAGGACATCCGCGCCGCCATCGCGTTCGCTGCCGCGTCCGCCGTGGAAGACATGCCCTGGCCCGCAACACCCAAGGTCGCATGAAGATCAAGCTCGATGAAAATATGCCGTTTCGACTGACATCGTGGCTCTGTTCCCTGGGCCACGAGGCCGATTCCGTCCAGCAGGAAGGGCTGGCCAGGGCAAGCGATGAGGTGGTCTGGCAACGCGTTCAGGCCGAGGGCCGTTTTCTGATCACCATGGACCTGGATTTCTCCGATACTCGCCGTTTTCAGCCTGGCCAGCACGCGGGAATTTTGCTGCTTCGCCTCTCGTCGAGCAGTCGTCTGACCATGCACGAGCGGGTGCGACATCTCTTCGAGTTGGATGTGGAATCGTGGCATGGTTGTTTTGTCATCGCCACGGAGACGCGCATTCGGGTATTGACCCCGCCAAGACCAAACAAATTATAAAATCGCTGTCCTATGCGGGAGGAATGCCGATAAAAATCTCACTCCCCCTCTTCGCCCAGGGCACCGAATTCCACCGGCGTCTTGACGTAGAAAACCTGCACCCCCTCCTCCCGCAACCTCTGAAAAAGACGCTCGGCATCCGCCTCACTGAGGGCGATCTGGATCTCCTGGGGCTGCTCGGCCAACTCGAAGAAATGGGCCGAGTGAATGCGGCGATGGTGACCATAGCCCATGCTGCCCAGGATCAGGGTCGCCCCCGGCAGGCCCATCTCCCGCGCCAGATTGATCAGCCACTCGCCCAGCAGTTTGCCATGATGCCGCCGGTCCTGCCGGGTGAAAAAGGTGATCGCATAGCCCTTCATCCCGCCCCCCCCAGCCTTGGGATTGCGTGGAACACTTCCGGATCCTCCCGCAAGCGCTCATGAAAATCGATGTATTTTACCAATAACTTCCTGAGAACGACCCGTTCCAGGGCATTGAGGGGCAACCCCTCGATGGCCACCCGCCCGGCAACAAGCAACTCCCCGGCCCGCGCGTTCAGGGCGGTGATCAGACGCCCGGCGGCAGGATCGCGCCGTTGCAGCGCCGCCGCGAGATCCTCCCGCCGCAACCCGGCCTCCGCCAGCGTCTCGCGGGGAATGGTGATCAACTGGACATGCCGCCGGGCATCGCGGCTCAAGTCGCGCACGATGTGCATCAGATAACAGAAAACGGCCATCGCCCGCACCCGCTCCCGGCAGAAGGCGGGATCCCGCTCCAGACGGTAGCGTCCCCCGCGCTCCTCGCAGGCCAGAATATAGGCGAAGGTGGCCGCCGGGGCCACCGTGGCCCCCTCGCAATAGGCGAGAAAATCCTCCCAGGTGACGATCTCCCGCTCGAGGACGTCGTGCTCCATGGCCGCAGCCAAGGCGATCCAGGGCCACTCCCCCAGATCGCTCGCCCCCAGGGTCTCGTTCAGCCCCTGGAACACCATGGGCGCGAAGGCCGCGTCGCCGGGAACGAAGCCACCCCGCGTACACGCCAGGGCCTGATCCCGCCAAACAGCGATGCGGGTCAGAACCTCGCCACGCCGCGCGTCGCGATGCCCCGCGTCCCCGGCCAGGAAATCCTCGTCCACCAGGTCGTCCACCACCCGCATGGCGGCATAGGCCGTCAGAAACAAACGCCGCTTGCCGGCCCCCAGAAGACGGGAAACCAGATACAGCGGCGATCCATTCCTCCTGGCAATGTCATGACAGACCTCCAACGGCGTCATGGCAACCCCCATCGCGCACAAGAAAACCTCCCCCAGCCATTTTTTTCATCTCCGTCCGCCGGTCGATCTTTCACAATAGACCCCTTTTCCGCTATTCTGTCAAGAAGACGCGCTCACGTAATGCGCGGTCATCCTTTGCCCGCCAACCGGATACGACCATCATGCCAAGAAATTTCCTGCCGCTGTTGCTGCTCTTCTTCATCCTGGCCACATCGGGATGTTCCACCACCCCGGACGACCAACCCACCCGACCCCCGGATACGCTCTACTCCGAAGGGATGACCGCCCTGGAGAACGGCAAGTTCAAGGTGGCTGCGGAACGGTTCCAGGAGATCGATCAGAAGCACCCCTTCTCCCCATGGGCCACCCGCGCACAGATCAACCTCATCTACGCCCATTACAAGCATCAGGATTTCGACGACGCCGTGAGCGCCGCGATCCGCTTCATCCGTCTCCATCCCCGCCACCGCCACGCGGTCTACGCCTTCTACATGCGCGGCCTGGCCAACTACCAGAAGATCACCGACTCCTACCGCGACCAGGGCCGCACCCGCGACGCCCTCACCGCCTTCCGGGAACTCATCGTCCGTTTTCCCAACTCCGACTACGCCTTCGAGGCCAAACGGATGGTCAATCTGTGCATCAACCGCCTGGCGGAACAGGAGATGGTGGTCGGCCGCTACTACCTGGACCGCGAGGAGTACATCGCCGCCATCAACCGCTTCGCGCAGGTGACCAGCAATCCCGATTACCAGACCACCCCCTACGCGGAAGAAGCCCTCTTCAGCCAGGTCTTCGCCTCCCAGCGCCTGGGACTCACCGAAGAGGCCCGCAACTACGCCGCAGTCCTGGGCCACAACTTCCCCAAGGGGGCATTTTACCAGGTGGCCCGCGGGCTGGTGGAAAACACCCGCGACGTCTCCCGCCGGGAACTGGCCAAACTCCGCCAGGGCGTGGACGAAGGCTCCGTCCTCTCCCGGTTCTTCCAGGGATTGGCCCCCGCCATGCTGCCCACCCAGACCGACGTCAAGTGACTTCCCCCGCCGGGCGTCTCCCGACGCCCGGCCATTTTTTTCGAGCAAAATGCGCCCCCTTGGCCGTCATAATCTGTTACAATACATTGTTTGCGTTGTCCGCGATAGAGGGCGTATACCGTTTCTCAAGCGAAAGTGATTTTCACTTTCTCCGAAAAACCGACCCATCGACCCGCCAGACGAGCGGAACGGCGCATTGACTCCAAGATAGAGGACAAGACCATGGCTGAGGATCCCACAAAAGTCGCCACCCAGGTGGACGAAGAAGAAGAAAACCGCCAGACTCTGGACGACCTGACGGTCTTGCAGCGCACGGATACCGTGGATCTTTCCGCCGAGGCCAACCAGGTCGTCGGTCAGGACGGGACCAACGAGGATCTGCAGGCGCTGGGAAATATCATGATGGGCGACCGGGACGAGGTCCAGGGCAGCCCGGACGCGACCTTGACCGGAGCAAGCGCTTATAACGAAGAGGGAGTGGCGACCGATCCGGTGGCCCCCGCGCCGACCGTACCGCCCACGGACGGCACGGAAGCCATGTCGGAACCCGATGTGATCGCTCCCGGCGCACCGCAAGCGCCGGAAATCCAGGTGGCGGATATCGGCAACGAGGGCGACACGGCCCCCGATATCACCATGGCCCCCCCCGCCACGCCGACCGCTCCGACTGCGGTCGAGGAACCGATTGATGCCGACACCGCGCCGGCCACGCCGACTGCTCCGGTGGTTGCCCCCGGTCCTCAAGTGACGGTCGCCACCCAGCCGCAGGTTGCGCCGACTTCACCGACCACACCGACTTCGCCGACCGCTCCGGTGGTGACGCCCACTGCGCCGACCAGCCCGACCTCGCCGACCAGCCCGACCTCGCCGACCAGCCCGACCAGTCCGACTTCGCCGACTAGCCCGACTTCGCCGACCAGTCCTACCTCGCCGACCAGTCCGACCAGCCCGACCAGTCCTACCTCGCCGACCAGTCCGACCAGCCCGACGAGTCCGACCTCGC
>PDZX01000082.1 GCA_002753185.1 Magnetococcales bacterium WMHbin3 | reverse complement strand
AATTTTTCAGTGGAAAGCAGATGGAAGATTGCAGACTTTTTCCTGACAAAAACCGATCAGGACAGAGAAATCAATCGATTTTGAGTCTGCGATATGGCGTATACTCCCTGCATGATACAAACTTCGACCATAAAAATCAAGAATAAATTATTGTTCTGTAAGATTTTTTACCATTTTTTGCCAGGCACTAGTTACTAGGGAAGACAAATTGCTGGCAATGATGAGAACCGAACAAAATCCAGGAAGCGATTATTATCGATTTGAACATATGTCAATTGAACAAATAAATGAATTTTTTGAAAAATCTCAAAAAGAATTAAGTAATACAATTACTCTTGATTTGCTCTCTGCAGCAGAAGGGCGCCTTCGTGACGATTTCGAAAAGCGCGCCCAAGATGATACAAGAACGGATTCCGTCAGCAAGGATTTTAAAGTAATCGCCAAGTACTGTATAAGAGACAGAAAAAGAAATCCGCTAAATTTACGAACAATGTTAGATGTATGGTCGATCCATCACCCCAACAACACAGGATCAATCAATAGATTTTTGAAATATTGGCCATTGCGTAATTGGCTTGCTCATGGCCGATGGACCCCTCAACCCTCCTTTGAGGGACCAGCATTACCTCCACCTGACGATGTCAAAGATGCCATCGAAACATTGCTGGCCAACCTTGGCATCCCAACCAGTTGAGTTGACGCGTGCTACGCAATCCCCGGCCAGCCCGGCTGAATGGGGCGGCGCTTGTCGAAGCGGCCCTCGGCGCGGGTCAGGTCCTGCACCTCGGCCACCCGGCACTGGCCATAGCCGGGCAGATCCTGCAACAACTCCCGATGACCCGACAGCAGATCGGCCGCCTGACGGGCCGCCTCCTCGGTGGCATAGGGACCGATGTGCAACAAATAGAAAATCGTGTTCTGAATGTTGATGAAACGCCGGAAAATGGGCAGTTGCAACGGGGCGAGGCGGCGCATGGCCTCCTGAACGTTGGCGCGGGAAAAGGTGCCGGCCTCCACGGCGAAGTTGCGCGGACCACTCTCCTCGATGATGAAACCCCGATCATCCACCTGTGGCAAACCAACGACGGGGACAACCGGCGCCGGGGCAACGGGGACATTGAGCAACAACCGCTTCTGATCCTGAAACTCCGCATCGGTCAAAATGCCCTGCTGACGCAATTGCGCCAGTTTTTGCAACTCCTCGACCATGGAGGAGCGTCCAACCGCAGCAGGCTGAGACGGGGGAGGGACGGGAGAGATGGCAATGATCGGCGCCGGAGCATGCGCCACCCCATCGACCAAAGTGATCTCCGAGGAACCGATCCGAATCACCCCGCCAGGGGGAATCGACATGGCCTGGTTGAGGGGCTGCCTGTCCAAACGGGTCCCATTGGCGCTGCCCATGTCCTCCACCCGCCAGCCGGCCACGACCGGAGCTGTGTGTTGGCGCCCATCAGCAGCGTGGCCTCGCCCTCATCGTCATCGGCAAATGCCGCCATAAGGGTGGCCGACTTGCCGGACGCCTTGGCGCGCACGTAAAGAATCCGGCAATGGCTCCGCGAAGCGAACGGATCCTTCAAGGGAACCGCCAACTGAGTGGAGACCGTCGCCACGGGCTTGCGACCGATGATGAATTCCACCGCTTCGTCGAGGGGCAACGCATCTGTGGAACCGTCCGCGTGTCGAATACGAAGAAACGTCGGTGTCTTCGCCATGCTCACTCTTCCCAGGGGAGTTTCCCCCCTTCTTGCGCAAATAAAAATAGGCCACCAGAAACAAAAATATTACCTCCCGTGACCATGCCGATCCCGGGTCAGCATGGTGGTGTGGATGTTACTCCTCTCAACTAACCGCATCCGCTCACATCGCCCCATAATCTGGGCCACTCCCCCCCTCCGGGGGCGTCCAACGGATATTGTTCAAAGGATCCTTGATATCACAACATTTGCAATGCAGGCAATCGCCGGCCTGCATGCGCAAGGCCGGCTCCGGTGCGGTCACGATCCGAAACACCCCGGCAGGACAATAACGGGTCTCCGGATTGGCGTAGAGCATCCGGCCCTGCTCCAAGGCAAGCAAGGGGTCCGCCACCACGAGATGCACCGGCTGATCCGCGCGGTGGGTCAGGGCGCTTACGGCCAACAGATCCGAACGCTCGAAGGCGTGCCGGCCATCGGCGGGGGGGAGGGGGGGCAGGGGAGGGGAATCGCCGACGCGGCGCATGGCATCGCGATCCGCCTCCCGCCAGCGCAAGGTCCAGGGGGAACGGCCACGGGTCAGACGCTCCCAGGCGGCATGGATCAGCCCAACCCACACACCGCGACGAAATCCGGGCCGCACATTGCGCACCGCCATCCGTCGCCTGCCCCAGGGGGCATCCGGGACGGACGCCGGATAGCTCTCCAGACCAGCGGCGGAAAAATCCCCCCGCTCGAACGCCAACAAAGCGGCATCGGCGGCCGTCAGCCCGGATCGCATGGCATTGCCGATCCCCTTGAGCCGGGCGGCATCGAGAAACCCGGCCTCATCCCCGGCCAGCATGCCGCCGGCAAAGACCAGACGCGGCATGGCCTGCCATCCCCCCTCCGCCAGGGTGCGGGCGCCGAATCCGACGGGCCGCCCCTCCCGCAGCAGGGCGCGCAACATGGGATGGGTCTTCCAGGCCTGAAACGCCCGCAAGGGATCCAGCAAAGGATGCCGGTAATCCAGCCCCACGATCCAGCCGAGCGCGGCCCTCCGCTCCGCAATACGGTAAAAAAACCCCCCGCCATAAGTGATGCGGTCCAGGGGCCACCCCAGGGTGTGGAGGATCGCGCCAGGCGGGTGATCCGCATCCGGGGGGAGTTCCCACAACTCCTTGAAGCCCAAGGCATAGGTCTGCGGGGGACGCCCCTCGTCCAACCCCAGGCGGCGGATCACCTCGCCGCCGAGATGGCCCCGGCACCCCTCGGCCAGAATGGTGAGCGGGGCACGGATGGCGACGCCGGGCTGAAATCCCGGCTTTGGCCCCCCACGGGCATCGCGCCCCAGGTCGCCGGTGACCACCCCCTCCAGGCGGTCGCCGTTCCAGAGCAGCCCGGCGGCGGTCACCCCCGGATAGATCTCCACGCCGGCGGCCTCGGCCAATCCGGCCAACCAGCGGCACAACCCCCCCAGGGCGACCAGTCGGCAGCCATGATTGCTCCATAATCGCGGCAGGGGAACGGCATGCCGGGCCGTGAGAAAACAGAGGGCGTCGCTGACCACGGGCGCTCCCAGGGGCGCATCCGCGCGCGGCCAATCCGGAACCACGGCGGCCAGATCCTCCGGATCGAGCAGGGCGCCGGACAGGAGATGACCACCCACCCGGGCCGCCTTCTCCAACACGCATACCCGCAACGCACTCCTGGCAGCCAACCGCAACGCCGCAGCCAGACCGGCGGGACCAGCGCCGACCACGATGACATCGTAGTTCAAGGCGGACTACACCTCGTCGATGAAATTGGCGATCTGGCTCTCCATGCCGATGGCCTTGTCCACGGGCAGGACGAAGGCGATGCCGGTACCGGGCTGATGAAAGGAGCCAACCTTCTTGATGGTCTTGAGGATCGGTTTCACCAGATGTTCCTCCATGAGGAGCAGGATGACGTCCCGCTGCACGTCCAGGGTGAGGCCGAAGAGGGTCTTGGCCTCGCGGATGCCCACGCCACGCGCCGGAACGATGGTGGCGCCGGTGGCCCCGGACTTCCTGGCGGCCTTGACGATGGCGTCGCTCAGATCGGAGCGGATGGTGACCACGATCAGCTTGAAATGCATCGCCGTGCTCCCGTCAATCCAGGCTTCCGTAGGAAGAAGTCTTGCGGCGGCGGCGCGACAGCAGGCCGCTGATGTAGCCCAGGATCAACACCCCGGCCCCGGCCAGGAAAAAGAGGGTGTCGGACTGCTTTTCCAGGATGCGGTTTTCGTCGGAGGCCTGTTTGAGGTCCTTCTCCAGCCGGTTGACCTTGGCGATCAGCTCCTGATTCTCCTGTTCCATTTTCAGGGCGTTGCGGGAGACCTCCTGGATCCGTTTCAGTTCGTTTTGCAGCTTCTCCTGGGAGACCAGCTTGGCGCGCAGCTCCTCCAGGTCGGAGCGGAGCTGGTTGCGTTCGATTTCCACCGGAATCTTGTGGGAGATGGCGCGGCGCGCCACCCACCCCTCGACCCCGTCGGCGCAACGGACCTTGTCCCATCCGCTGTTGTTGCTCTCGACCAGTTGCACCTTCTCGCCCAGCTTCAGGACCCGAATCACCTGAAAATTTATGGCGGGTTCCTTGCGCAGGTTGATCGACTCCTCGATGACGTAGCGGTCCTCGGCGGCGACACTGGAGGCAAAAAATAACAAGAACAATGGAATAATGGCGATCAAGCGCCATTGTCCCGATGAATGGCCAGGCAGGCGGGAAAAAATCGTGTTCATACCCAATCCAATCCGTTGAAAGAAATCCGATTCGCTTTATGATGCCGTCTTGCGAGGTGGCATCCGAGTCCCGTCGCCACCCGCCGCATCATCTTAACACTCTTTTTCGTTTTCGAGGAGCGCTCATGTCGCTGGCAACCCAACTCAACAAGGCGCGGGTTCTCGTCGAGGCCCTGCCGTACATGCGCCGGTTCGATGGCCGGACCTTCGTGATCAAGTATGGTGGACACGCCATGGTGGAGGAAGCCCTGAAAAATGCATTCGCCCAGGACGTAATCCTGTTGCGGCAGGTAGGGATCAATCCGGTGGTGGTGCATGGGGGCGGTCCCCAGATCGGCCAGACCATGATGCAAATGGGTCTCAAGCCGCAATTCATCGATGGTCAGCGCGTCACGGACCAGGAAACGGTCAACGTGGTGGAGATGGTGCTGGCCGGGAAGATCAACAAGGACATCGTGAATTTGATCAACCTCAACGGTGGCCGTGCGGCCGGGCTGTCGGGGAAGGACGGCCACACGATCGTGGCGCGCAAGCGTTCCCATCGGCGCAAGGGGGGTGCGGACAGCGACTCCACGGAGATCATCGACCTGGGTTGGGTGGGGGATGTGGAGGCGGTGGACACGGGATTGTTGGAACTGTTCAAGAGTTCGGATATCATCCCGGTGGTGGCGCCGGTGGGGGTGGGCCGCAAGGGGGAGACCTACAACATCAACGCCGACGCCGTGGCCGGCCAGGTGGCCATGGCCCTGGGGGCGGAAAAGCTGATTCTGCTCACCGACGTGGCCGGGGTCAAGGACCGGGAGGGGCAATTGATCGATCGCCTGGAAAGCACGCAGACCCTGCGGCTGATCAAGGAGGGGGTGATCACCGGGGGGATGATCCCCAAGGTGGAGACCTGCCTGACAGCGCTCAAGGGGGGCGTGAAGGCTGCCCACATCATTGACGGGCGCGTGGAGCATGCCCTGCTGCTGGAGATCTTCACGGATCAGGGAGTCGGGACGCTGTTTGCATGATGGATAGGGCATGGAGAGCGGCCGTAATAGCGAGTCAAGGGAATGAACACCATGGAATCAATGCAATTGTGGTGCCGTGATGGCTGAATCGCGCGCAATGACGCCCGTCGCGGGACGGGATGAGCTGGTGGCCTGGATGGAAACGGGTTGCAAGCCGATGGAGGCCTGGCGGGTCGGCACGGAGCACGAAAAATTCGGGTTTTACAAAAACGAGTTGCGGCCGATCCCCTACGATGGTCCTCGTGGCGTGGAGCGTCTGTTGCGGGAGATGGCGGATCGCTTCGGCTGGGAGATGGAGCTGGAAGGGGGGCGGCCCATTGCCTTGCGTCAGGGGAGGGCGGCGGTCACCCTGGAGCCGGGTGGTCAGTTGGAGTTGTCGGGTGCGCCGATGGCGGACATACATGCCGCCAAGGCGGAGATTGACGATCATCTGCATCAGCTCGGGCACATCTGCCGGGATCTGGGGATTGCCTTTCTGGGGATTGGCGCTCAGCCGAAGTGGCCGTTCCGGGAGGTCCCGTGGGTTCCCAAGGGTCGCTATCGGGTGATGCGCGAGTATCTGCCCGGCAAGGGCGCGTTGAGTCTGGACATGATGGCCCGCACCGGGACCGTGCAGGCCAATCTGGATTTTTCCGACGAGGCGGACATGGCGCGCAAGTTCCGGGTGGCCATGGCGTTGCAACCGTTGGTGACTGCGTTGTTCGCCAATTCGCCTTTTATCGATGGCAAGCCCACTGGTTATCTTTCTTATCGCGCGCGGATTTGGCAGGAGACCGATCCGGATCGTTGTGGATGGTTACCGTTTTTATTTGAGGAGGGGTTCGGGTTCGAGCGGTATGTGGACCATGCCTTGGATACTCCGATGTTGTTTCTGTATCGCGATGGGCAGTATCGTCAGGCGGGAGGGGTACCGTTCCGGCGGTTTCTGGAGGGAAAGCACCCGTTGTTGCCGGGGGAATGGCCCACCTTGAGTGACTGGGAGACCCATTTGAGCACTTTGTTTCCGGATGTGCGGTTGAAGCATTATCTGGAGACGCGGGGTGCGGATGCCGGCAATTCTGCCACGTTGTGCGCGTTGCCGGCCTTTTGGAAGGGGATTTTGTATCATGCGGAATCCTTGGAGGCCTGTTGGGAGATGGTGGGGGAGTGGAGTTTGGAGGAGCGTACGCGTATTCACGAACTGGTTCCGCGTCTGGCCCTGAAGACTCCAATTCCCGGTGGGCGGGATTTGCGGGATTTGGCGCGGGAGGTGTTGCCGTGTGCCGTGGAGGGTTTGACGGCGCATGGTTGTCGCAATGCCAAGGGGTGTGATGAGACGATTTATTTGAAGCCTCTGTTGGCCACTGCGGAAAGCGGTGTCACGCCCGCCGAGCGGTTGTTGGCCGCCTATCATGGTCGCTGGGGTGAAAGTGTGGATCCGGTTTTTGCCGAGGAGGAGTTCGATTCTTTTTTGGCGGAATGCGGCTGAGTATTCTGTAAGACTAAATTATTAGGGGTCCAGGGGGATTATCCCCCTGGTGGGATCCAAGGGCGAAGCCCTTGGTATCTTGCGCGCTTTATCAAAAGCTTTTTTTCGCGCGCCTTTTGCGCGAAAAAAAGCGCAGCGCGCCCGAATCACTCGGTTTTTACGAGTGCGCCTTGGCAGGCCCTCTTCCTTGGTTTTTCGCGCTTTTTGCGAAAAACCAAGGAAGAGGGCCTGTGTATTGCCCCATCGGGCTGGAGCATTATGCAGGCTCTCTTTTCGTTTCCAAAAAGCGGAAACGAAAAGAGAGCCTGCGAAGGCGGCGCGCGGCGCTTTTTTTCGCGCAAAAGGCGCGCGAAAAAAAGCTTCTTGAAAAGAGCGCGCTGAAAGTCAAAGTCCCAAGGGCTTTGCCCTTGGATCCCACCAAGGGCTTTGCCCTTGGATCCCACCAGGGGGATAATCCCCCTGGACCCGTAAAAATTGAAATCGAAATCATGCATTTTCGGGCAGGGAAAGTCAAAAGGATTCCTCATACTCCCAGGCGTTTCAGCCGTTTCCACAAGGTGGTGCGCGACATGCCCAACGCCTTGGCCGCCGCCACCTTGTTGCCTCCCGCCGCCTGCAGGGCCTGCTGGATCACCGTCCGCTCCTCCACCGCAAGAGACGGGCGGTAATAGCGGGTCCCTGCCTCCGCGACCCGCACGTCGCCACGGATCGTCACCTCCGCCGGCAGATGCCGGGGGAGGATCCACTCCCCGTCACCATGCACCAAGGCATACTCCAGCGCGTTGCCCAACTCACGCACGTTGCCGGGCCAGGCGTAAGCCTGAAGTACCGCCAACGCCTCCTCGGAAAGCCGCACCCGACCGGGCGTTTTCCCAAGATTCTCCAGCAGAGTCATCGCCAGCAACGGCACATCCTCCGGCCTCTCCCGCAACGCCGGCATCCGGATCGGCAGGACATTCAGCCGGTAGTAGAGATCCTCCCGGAAATCCCCCGCCCGCGCCATGGCCCGCAAATCCCGATTGGTGGCAGCCACCACCCGTACATCAACCGGTCGCGGGGTGTTCTCCCCGAGCCGCTCCACCTCCCGCTCCTGAAGCACCCGCAACAGCTTGACCTGAATGGCTGGCGAGATTTCGCCGATCTCGTCCAGCAGAATCGTACCGCCATGCGCCGCCTCGAAGCGGCCCATGCGCGCGCTTTCCGCTCCGGTGAAAGCCCCGCGCGCGTGCCCGAACAACTCGGACTCCAGCAGATGCTCCGGAAAGGCCGCGCAATGCACCCGAATGTAGGGTCCGCGCTGCCGCTGGGAGTTCTCGTGCAGGGCGCGCGCCGCCAGCTCCTTGCCGGTGCCGCTCTCCCCCTGCAACAGCACCGTGGCGTCGCTCTGGGCGGCCCGCAGCAGCTCACGGATGAGCGCACGCATCGCCGGGCCATGTCCCACCAGCTTGCCCAGACGCATCCGCTCGCTTACCTCCTCTTCCAGCAGTACCTCCCGGGTGCGGTCGCGCAGGATCACGGCCAGGCACGCTTCCGGTTCCGCTTCCGGAAGCAGGATTGCCCACATGCGCACCGCCAGGCGTGATCCTTCCGGTCGTTCCAAGGTCACGTCCAGGGTTTGCGTAGGGGTCTCCCGCTCGTGGTTGGACAGCAGGCTGCAATCTTTGCGCCGCAGACAGGCGCGGGCGCAGGCCGTCCCCTTGAACAGGCTCGGACAGAGCCGGCCAACCACCCGTTCCCGCTCCTCGCCGAGCATCTCCTCGGCGGCCCGGTTGATCTCCACCAGGCGTCGTTCCCGGTCCAGGAACAGCACCCCTTCTTCCAGGGCATTCAGGAACGGGGCGAACAGTGCGAAGGGTGACCCCATGGCGTCTCCGCGCAATGTTCACACTGAACTGTTCAGTGAACTGTTCAGTGTGAACACAAGGGCTGGCGTTTTCAAGTAAAATTCAAAATTATCAATAAGATAAAAAATGGCACTGGCGTTGCGATAGGAAAGGCAAGACCGGAAAGAACATCTCATTCCCTCTCCAAGTGATGAAAGGAAAACAAACCATGAAAAAGACCATTCTCGCACTGCTCGCCACCCTGACCTTCGGCCTGGCCTCGGCGCAAGCCGCCGAAGACCCCATCACCGTGTTCGCACGGGCCTTCCAGGACACGGAACCCACGCAACGCACGGTCACCCCGGCGGAGCAGGACCCGCTGATTCTGGCGGTGACCCGTGCCTTCTGGCGCGTGTCGGGCGATGATCGGGATCCCCAGGCCGATCCGGCCAACACCGCCTTCTGGAGCCGGCAGGCCGGCACCACCCCTGCCCTGCTGGTCATGACGCCGCAAGGGCATGGCCGGATGGGCCTGTGACCTGGCCTTGTCCATCGGCGAAAAAACGTCGCAGCATTCCGGCCGCATGACCGTAGGCGATCTCCTGGCCTTCACGGGTCATGCCGCCGGTGTGCGGCGTGATCAGGATCCGGTCGGAACCCTTGGCGCGGGCCAGCAGGGGGCTTTCTCCCTTGCCGCGCACCTCGTTGGCCAGGACATCCGTGGCCAGGCGCGCGCCGGGATTGGCGTCCAGAAAGGCCAGCAACGCCGTCTCGTCCACCACGTCGCCGCGCGCGGTGTTGACCAGCAACACCTCCGGTTTCATGCGCGCAAACCAACCGGCATCGACCATCCCCTGGGTCTCGGGCGTGGCATGGACGTGCAGGCTGATCACATCCGCTGCCGCCAGCAGGGTCTCCAGGTCGGTCTGTTCGATCCCCGGCTCCTCGACCCGCTTGTACGGATCCACCACCAGCACCCGCGCCCCGAACGCCCGGCAATAGCGGGAAAACATCCCGCCCAGCCGGCCATAGCCAACCACGCCGATGGTCAGATGATCCACCTGTCGGCCAATGAAGCGGGTATAGTCCCACTCCCCGGCCCGCACCGAGGCGAAGGAGTCCGGGATGTGGCGCAGGGAGGCCATCATCAGGGCAAAGGCGTGTTCGGCGGTGGAAGAGATGCGGTTGATGAACTCCCGCTCCTCGGTCAGGGCGAGAATCCGCACCCCGCGACTGGCGGCCAGCGCCTTGTCGATGTGATTGGTCCCGGTCGAGGCGGTGCAGATCACCCGCAGGTCGGTGGCGGCATCCAGCACCTCCCGTCCCAGAAAGACGTTGGACTTGTTCGGATTGGTGAAGATCGCCTGATGGCCGGGGATCCGCTCCGTCACCTCGGCTGGCGACGGGTGATCCAGCCAGGTTACCTCACCGGTTTCTTCCAGAATCGCCGGGACATTGGCGATATGCCGCACCGGGGTGATGACGAGAAAATGGGGTCTCATGGGTTGCTCCTCGCTTCGCGTTCGGCCAACAGGAACTCCGCCACCTTGAAATCCACCGGGGAATCGACATTGACCCCCTTTTCCGGCGCGAGGATCCACGGGCGGCTCTCCACCGAACCGTAACGGCGGCCGTCCACCATCAGATGATCCCGCCGCAGGGCGTAGATGGCCCCGCTGCGGATGTAGGCGTCCGGCTTCAGGTCCTGACGCCGCGTCTCCGGGGTTTCCGGCAGGCTGAAATCCACGATCCGGTCATCGACGATTTTTTTGATGCGGATGGGATGGTGATCCTCCAGTCGATGGACCGCGATCACCGAGTCGGCGCCGGTGGCCATCAGCTTTTCCAGGGCGCCGTCGATGTCTGCCACGCGCTTCATGGGGTTGGTGCACATCAGCTCGATGACGTAATCGTAACGCGCCCCTTCGTCGGCCTCGGCCCAGGCCACGGCGTGCCGCATGGCCGCCACCGAACTGGCCGCGTCCGTGGCCAGCTCCGCAGGCCGCAGGAACGGGACTTCGGCCCCGTGCCGCATGGCCACCTCCCGGATCTCGGCGTCGTCCGTGGAGACCAGGTAGCGGGTGATGTGACGGCTCTGCAACGCCTCGCGGATGGTCCAGGCGATCAGCGGCAGCCCCAGCAACGGCTGGATGTTCTTGCGCGGCACGCTTTTGGATCCCCCCCGCGCCAGGGTCAGGCCGAGAATTCTGGGTGGTCGGGTGTTCATGTCTTGTCTCTGGCGCGCAATTGCGCTTCCAGCTCCTCGATGCGGCGTTTCAGTTTTCCCTCGCGGCTCTTGCAGCGTCTGGCCTGGTTGAGATGCACCCGCACCCGCATGAGCAGTTGCTGCGGCATCACCGGCTTGCCCAGAAAATCCACCGCCCCCAGCATCAACCCCTTGGCCTCCTCCAGCAGGGTATCCTGGGCGGTGAGAAAAATCACCGGAATCTCCTCGGTCGCCGGATTCGCCTTGAGCCGCCGGCACACCTCGTAACCGTCCATCTCCGGCATCAGCAGGTCCAGCAGGATGAGGTCCGGCGGTTGCAGTGCCGCGATCTTCAGGGCCATCGGCCCGTTGACCGCTCCTTTCACCGTGTATTCCGGCACCAGGATATTCTTGAGAATGTCCAGATTTTCCGGGGCATCGTCAATGGCCAGGATCACCTCCTTGGCGACCGCATCGCTCATGGCGTTTTCCACTCCGTCAGAAGCCGTTCCAGTTCCCGGATCGCTCCATCGAAATCGTATTGACGGATTTTGTGCCGCAGTGGCTCCAGGGCCTCCCTGACGGAGGCCGCCTCGAGTGCCGTCAGGATGCCGTCCAGAAACTCTTCCGATTCCAGATTATACTCCATTAATAGTGCGCGCAATGCTTCCAATTTCGGCAACGGATAGGCTACCGCCCTCTCGTGGGAGACCGCCACCTCTTCCCGCGCCGCGAAGGCCGGACGGATCACCGTCAGGACACGTTGCAGTTCGCTTTCGATTCCGGTCAGCAAGGGGTCGTTGCGTATGCCCGGCTGCTGCTTCATTTCCGCTTCCAGACGCGCCGCCAGCAGATTCAGATCCCTGGCCCCGATGGTCGCCGCCACCCCCTTCAGGGTGTGGGCCAGCCGGATCCCCTCCTTGTGCTCGCCACTCTCCAGGGCCGCACGGATCCGGTCCATGATGTCGCGTTGATTCTCGCTGAATTTTTGCAATATTTTTCGATAGATGCCAAGCGTGCCCCCCACATGCTCGATCCCTCTGGCCACATCGATGCCCGGCAGTTCCGGCAGGGGGGCCTCCTTGTCCAGGGCGATCCGTGGCGGCGGTGGCGGCGCTTCCCCTCCCAGCCCGGCGCGCGGTTCGATCCACCTGGCCAGGACCGCGAACAGCTCCTTGGGGTCAATCGGCTTGCCCACATGATCGCTCATCCCCTCCTCCAGACACCGCGCCCGGTCGCTGGCCATGGCATTGGCCGTCATGGCGACGACCGGCAGGCCGGCCAGGGATGGCTCGCGCCGAATGCGGCGCGTGGCCTCGTAGCCGTCCATCTCCGGCATCTGCACGTCCATGAGCACCACGTCGAACGGCTCCAGGCAGGCCTTTTCCACGCCGATCCGGCCATTTTCGGCCACCACCGTCACCATGCCCGCCATCTCCAGCAGCTCCCTGGCCACCTGCTGGTTGACCTCGTTGTCTTCCACCAGCAACACTCGCGCCCCGCGCAACCCCGCCACCGCGCCCAGCCCCAGATCCCCAACGCCGCCCCGGCTCGCGGGGGAGGCGGCGACGAATCCCTGGGCCGTCAGGGCGGCGTCCAGCAGGGTCGAGGCGGTCACCGGCTTGGTCAGCACCCCGTCCACCCGGGTATCTTGGAGTTGTTGCAACATCACCTCCTGATCGAAGGCAGTCACCATCACCACCCTGGGCGGCGCCTGCAACGGCGCGGCATGGATCCAGCGCGCCACCTCGATGCCGTCCATGCCCGGCATCAGCCAGTCGAGAAACACCATCTGGAATGGACGACCCTCCCGGTCGCGGCGGGTGATCCGTTCCAGCGCCTCCTGTCCGCCGCCGACCGCCTCCACCTCCGCGAAAAGATGCTCGGCAAGCTGCCGGATGATCTCCAGGGCCATGGGGCTGTCGTCCACCACCAGCACGGCATTGCCGCTCACGTCGTGTTCCCGCGTGAACCGCGCCCCCTCCTCCCCGGTCGCCAACCCGAACCGCGCCGTGAAAATAAAGGCGCTCCCCTTGCCCGCTGCGCTCTCCACCCGGATCGACCCGTCCATCATCTCCACGAACCGCTTGCTGATCGCCAGACCCAGCCCCGTCCCCCCGTACTTGCGCGTCGTGGTGCTGTCCGCCTGGCTGAAGGATTGGAACAGCCTGCCCATCTGTTCCGCGTTCATGCCGATGCCGCTGTCGGTGACCGAAAAGCGCAATACCACCTCCTGTCCGTGGCGCTCCTCCGGCTCCACCCGCACCACGATCTCGCCCCGTTCGGTGAACTTGACCGCGTTGTTGGCCAGATTGACGAGGATCTGCCCCAGTCGCAGCGGATCGCCCAGCAGTTCGTCCGGGGTGTCGGGACGGGTGGCCATCAGCAGTTCCAGCCGCTTCTCGCTCGCCTTCACCACGATCAGGTTGGCCAGATTGTCCAGGACCTCGCTCAGGCGAAACGGGATCCGCTCCAGGGTGAGCTTGCCCGCCTCGATCTTCGAGAAGTCCAGGATGTCGTTGATGATCCCCAGCAGCGCCTGCGCTGCGGCGTGGATCTTGCCGATGTAATCTTTTTGTTTTTTATTCAAATCGGTTTGCAAGGCAAGATGGCTCATGCCGATGATGGCGTTCATCGGGGTGCGGATCTCGTGGCTCATGTTGGCCAGAAACGCGCTCTTGGCCTGATTGGCGCTCTCCGCCAGATCCCTGGCCCGGATCTCCTCCCGATAGAGCGAGGCCAGTTGCAGCCGCATGCCGTCCATGGATTGGGCCACCTGGCCGATCTCGTCCTTGCCCAGCGCGGGAACCGGCGTGAAGAAATCCCCGCCGCCGAGCAGGGCGCTGACGCGGCGCAACTCCCGCAACGGCGCCACCACCATCCGCTTGAGGCCTGCCAGCAGGGCCAGACTCATCGTCAGGGTGGCCAGGGCGCCGATCAGCAGGGTCAGAAAGAGCAGTTTTTCCATCTCCTCGCTCAAGGTATCCAAAGGCACCGCCACCGCCACCAGCAGCTCCGGTTCCAGCGCCGTCACCGCCGCCAGGTGACGCCTGCCATTGAGTTCCACGATCAACGGATCCCGCTCCAGACACCCCCGCGCGGCGCAGTCCAGAAGCGTTGCCGGCAGCAGGCTCTCCCGCAACGCCGGCGAACCACCGAAACGAATCCGCCCCTGGCCATCGGCGATCAGGAATCCACCTTCTCTGCCCACCGCAGTGCGACTCAGTCTTTCCAGAAAGCCCGATCGCATGGTGACAGCCAGATAACCGAGTACGTCCTGCGACTCGTGCCGGATCGCCTTGCCCGCCATCACCACCCACTCCCCGTTGTCCGGATTGACCGTCAGTTGGTGAAAGGGTTGGACACCGTGCTGTTTCAGAAGTTGAAAAAAGGGGGTGTCGGCCTCCTGTTCCGAGCGGTTGGGCAGCTCGAACGTGGTCACACGGGTGTCCTCGAAGCCGTCCGGCAGCAGCAGGCGGATTTCGTAGTACTCCTCGACGGCCCGTTGAAATCCCGCGAACAGCCGGATCAGGGTCGGCTGCATCAGGGTGTAGCGCTCTTCCTCATTGGTGACATGCAGATATTTTTCCAGGATTTCGGATTGGGAAAACACCTCCAGGTGGGAGTGCAGGGCCTCCAGCCGCGCCCGGATGCCGGTGGTGGCCTGGGCGAGGGCATTGCGCACCTCGCCCTTGGCCGCGTTTTGGTGGGAGGCGCGCAGTTCGTGGAAGGCCAACAGGCCCAGGGTCGCCAGGGAGAGCAGCAGCAGGGGCAGGATCAACAGGGCCAGGCGGCTTTGCAGGTTGTGCTCCCCCCACCGGAACGCAATCCTCATCGCTGCAGCCGGGCCATGATTTCGTTGATCTTGCGTTGCGTGCGCGGGGCAACGGGCCGGATGGTCTCGGATTTGCGCAGCACCTCCTCGGGCGGAAAGACGATCGGATCCGCCAGATAAGCGGGATCGGCCATCGCCAACGCCCCGCGGTTGGGTGTCGCGTAGTGGAGAAACTGGGCGTTTTTGCTGGCCATGGCCGGTTCGTTCAGAAAATCGAGAAAGGCGTGGGTCGCCTCCCGGCGGGCGGGGTTGGTGCCCATGGCCAGGAAATCGGTCCACATGGCGCCGCCCTCCCTGGGACTGACATAACGGATCCGGGGATCGAACTCCCGCAGTTTCAACGCGTCACCGTTATAGACGATGGCCAGCTTGATCTCTCCGGTGATCAGTGGGGACTCCTTGCCGATGTCGATGTAGGGATAGCTGGTGACATGGGGCTTCTGTTGGATCAGGAGCGCTTCGGCCTCGGCCAGGTGCGCGGGATCCTCGGTGTTGACGGAGTGGCCCAACGCCTTCAGGGCAAGCCCCACCAGCTCCCGGTTGGTGGCGATGGCGTTGAGATGGCCCCGCAACGGTTCGGCGGGCCGGAAGAAATCCATCCAGCTGGTCGGTGGCGCGTGTACCAGGTCCTCCCGGTAGGCCAGGCCGAGGTTGCCCCAGAAGTAGGGCAACCCCAGCAGCCTGCCCCCCGATTCCGCTTCGGCCAGCCACTGCGGGTCGAGCTGGGTGAAGTTGGCGAGCCGTCCCTTGTCCAGGGGGGTCAGCCACTTCTGATGCGCGTAGGAGGCCAGATTGATGGCGTTGACGACCATGATGTCGAAGGCGTCGCTCCCCTTGCGCACCACCTGCTGATCCCGCGCCTGGTCGCTGTCGAAGTGTACCTGCCGCACCGTGATCGGATGGCGCGCCTCGAAGGCCTTCACCACTTCCGGGTCCAGGTAGTCCGACCAGGTCAGGATGACCAGTTCCGTTCTCTTCTCCCCTTCGGCGCGGCCCGCGCGCGCTGGCAGCAGCGTGGCGGCCAGAAGCCCCAGGCCGCCCATCAGTATCCGACGTCGATTGATCATGTTCCCCGCCTCCCGTCCTGGATTGTCCATCGTGTACGCGGACAAGTTTCGATAAAAAAAACGGTAATAAAGATCGGTCGCGTTTGGCAAGGGGTCACGATGGTTCGTATCACGTCCGGCCAGCGAACAGATTGTATCGGATGATGCAGTACAATGCCCGCACGGCATCCTTCCAGCCAATCTTCTTGCCCTCCTGATAGGTCCGGCCATAGTAGCTGATGGCCACCTCGTAAATGCGCAGCGGCGGCCGGATCCGCGCGATCTTGGCCGTGATTTCCGGCTCGAAGCCGAAGCGCTCCTCTTGAATCCGGATCCCCTGGATCACCTCGCGCCGGAACACCTTGTAGCAGGTTTCCATGTCGGTCAGCGTGAGATTGGTCAGGAGGTTGGAGCAAAACGTCAGGATCTTGTTGGCGACCTGATGCCAGAAATAGAGCACGCGCACCGTCTCGCCGCCACGGAATCGGGAGCCGTACACCACATCGGCCCTGCCATCCAGAATGGGTTTCAGCAATTTCGGATACTCGCAAGGATCGTATTCCAAATCGGCGTCCTGGATCAGGACGATATCCCCGGTGGCCGCCTGGAAACCGGTGCGCAAGGCCGCTCCCTTGCCCGCGTTGACCGCATGGGCGATGAAGCGGATTGCGGGATAACGACTCACCAGCTCCCGAATCACCTCCCGCGAGCCGTCCGTGGAACCGTCGTCCACCAGGATCAGCTCACGGGCGAGTCCGCTGGCCGGCGCCTGCATGATGCGATCGACGATCGCGGCCAGGGTCTTGTGCTCATTGAAGCAGGGGACGACGATCGACAGCGTCCGCAAGGTTTCGGTGGCATGGTTCATGGCCGGGGTTTTCCGTTAATGGGTCTGTTTCGGTCGGGGTATCGCCGACAGGATACTCCTTTGCCGGGCGCATGGCAAAGGCCCGGCATCGGGGGTTGCCACGGGTGCGGAAATAGCCGATCCTCATGGCGAGAATATCCCCTTTTTTTGCGAGGCACGAGGAGTCCATGCCATGTTGACGAGCGGAGAGAACCTGCCGGATTTGGCGGCCCCGGATCAGACCGGCCAGCCGCGCGCGTTGCGGGAGCTGTTGGGCGAGCGGGGCGGGATCATCTATTTTTATCCCAAGGACAACACGCCCGGGTGTACCCTGGAGGCGAACGATTTCCAATCCCTGAGCGGAGAGTTTGCCAGGGCGGGTTACGCGGTGATCGGCATCTCCCGTGACTCCGTGAAGTCCCACGCCGGATTTTGCGCCAAACACGGCCTGCAATTCACCCTGCTCTCCGATGGGGAGGGCGCCCTGTGCGTGGCATTCGGGGTCTGGCAGGAGAAGACCATGTGCGGCAAGACCAGCATGGGCATCGTGCGCACCACCTTCGTGGTGGATGCGCAAGGGCGCGTCCGGCGGGTTTACGAAAACGTCAAGACCAAGGGGCACGCGGCACTGGTGCTGGCGGAGCTGGGCGGATAGGACGGACCATGCCGGAACTCCCGGAGGTCGAGACCATCCGGCGGGGGCTGGCCCCCTTGCTGGTGGGTCGCACCCTGCTCGAAACCAGGGTGCGCGACGCGCGCCTGCGCTGGCCGGTCCCGGCCGGTGCGCTGGCCGCCGCCACGGATGGCCGGGTCATTCGCGAGATCGGGCGGCGGGGCAAGTATCTCCTGCTGGCCTGTGGCGCCGGCCATCTCCTGATCCATCTGGGCATGTCGGGACGGCTGACCTGGCTGGCCGGGCCGCAGCCGCTGCGGCCCCACGAGCATGTCATCTGGCGCCTGGAAGGGGGCGCGGAAGTGCGTTTGTCGGATCCGCGTCGTTTCGGCGCGGTGTTGTGGGCCGAGGGGGATTGGCGGGACCATCCGCTGCTCGCGGGAATGGGACCGGAGCCGCTGGAGGGGGATTTTTGCGCTGATTATTGCCTGCAGCGGGCGCGCGGACGCCGGGTGGCGGTCAAGAGCTGGCTCATGGATGGCCGGATGGTGGCGGGCGTGGGGAACATCTACGCCGCCGAGACCCTCTTCCGGGCCGGGATCCATCCCGGACGCCCGGTGGGAGAGCTGGCCCGGCCCCACTGGCAGGCCCTGGTGGAGGCGGTGCGGGCGGTCCTGCGGGAGGCCATCGACCAGGGGGGGACCACGTTGCGGGATTACCGGCGGGCGGATGGAGAACTCGGTTATTTTGTTCAATCATTGAAAGTATATGGACGGGCGGATGCCCCCTGTCCGGTCTGTGGGGAGTCGATCCGGCAGTGCCGGATCGGCCAACGCTCCACCTGTTTCTGTCCCCATTGTCAGGGGTGACGGGCCATGCGCCGGGAGAGCAGGGGCCT
>PDZX01000081.1 GCA_002753185.1 Magnetococcales bacterium WMHbin3 | reverse complement strand
TGCCCCCCCACCAGGACGGCCCAACCCCCCCGACGACCCGCAAGCACCCCCCCTATCTGACCGAGGCGGCCATCCCCACCACGGGCAACGCCGTGACGGGGGAACACCAACCCATGACCATCCCCGCCCTCCGGCTCCCCGATGACTCCCTCGGCTCCGGGGCCGCCCGCCTCGGCGTCACCCTGCCCCACTCCGCCACCAACCCCATGGTGCGCGCCGTGCCCCTGGTCGTCCAATACCGCGACCTCGTCCTGCCCTCCCTGGCCCTGACGGTGGCCGCCCAATTCCAGAAACTGGAAAAAAATTGGATCCGCCTCCATCCCGATGGCGGCCTCGACCTGGGGGAAACCGAACTGCGCGCCTGGGACCACTGGGAAATGCTGCCACAATTCCCCTCCCCGGCGGACGGCCAGGCGGAATTCGCCATCCATCCCATGCACGAAATCCTGGCGGGCAACATCCCGGCCGACCGCCTGCGCGGCAGGATCGCCCTGGTGGGAGTGACCGCGCCCTCCCTCGCCCCCTCCCTCGCCACGCCGGGCGGACGGGCCATGACCCCCCTGGAGATCCAGGCCCATGCCGTGGCCGCCATCCTCAACAGGGATCCCATCGTCGTCCCCTCCTGGGCCGGCAAGGTCCGCCTGCTGCTCTACCTGGTGGCCGGAATCCTCCTGTTGTTCGCCCTGCCCGCCTCCCAACCCAGGACCCTCCCCGGCATTCTGGGGGTCGGCGTGCTGCTGCTGCTCCCGCTGATCGTGATCGTTGCGTTTCATTTCCGCTTCATGAGCCACCGGGGGTTCTGGGTGCCGATGATGGGACCGGCGGCCCTCCTGGCGAGCGGCCTGCTGTTGCTGGTCCTCGTCAAGCAGATACTCTTCCACCGGCCCCACCGCTCCTTCCAGCACCTGGTCGTCGCGGAAAACAACCGGATGCTGGGGCTGGCGTTCCAGGGACAGGGGAAAGGGGCCATGGCCTGGGAAAAATTCCTGCTCTGCCCCATGGATGCGGACATGATGCACATCCTCGACCGCCTCGCCCTGGATTTCGAAATAGCGCGCCGCTTCGCCGAGGCCACCCAGGTCTACCTGCGCATGGCCAAATTCGACGCACAGTATCCCTACCTCGACGAACGCCTCCAGAACGCCATGCGTATGGCCGACGCGGAAGATGAAACCCCCGCCGGCCTCCTGGAACGCCTGCCAACGGAACTGGGACCCTGGCGCGTCAGCGAAGAGGCGGCCAGCGACACCCTGGGCACCCTCTACCTGGCCCGTCATCGGGATCGGGAAGAACCGGTCATCCTGCGCGTCATGCCACGCGCGCCGTCCGCCACCGAAACGGGGATCACCCTGGCCCGCCTCTGGGAACGGGATCTCGCCATCCTGCGCGGCCTCCACCATCGCGGCGTGGTCGCCGTTCTGGACGCCGAACGTATCGCCAGGCTCTCCATCGTGGCAATGGAACCCTTTGCGCCACGACACGCCATGGACCGCCACCTCGCGCCGGACAACCCCCTGCCCCTGCCCCTGCTCCTGCACGCCATGATCCAGGCCGCCCTGGCCCTGGATTACGTCCATCAGCAGGGGGTCACCCACGGCAATCTCGGCCCGGGCGAACTGATTTTCGATCCCGACGCGCGGCTGCTCAAGATCCGGGATTTCGGCATCGCCCGCCACCTGGGACGCCACCCGGCCGGCAGCGGACTCTCCCCCTACGCCGCCCCAGAGGCGGTGAGCGGCAACATCGACGATCCGCGCGCCGACATCTACGCCCTGGGGGCCATCTTCATGCACCTGCTCACCGGACACCCCCCGTTCCGGGAGGACGATCCCGAGGAACTGCGCCAACGCATCCTCTCCCCGGCCTCCCCCACCCTCGCGGATTTCCGGCCGGATCTCCCGCCCGCACTGGCCACCGTGCTGGTCACGGCCCTGCGCAAGGATCCCGAACAGCGCTACCGGCGCGGAGCGGACATGGCGCGCGATCTGCTACATTTCGTCAAGTCACGGGCCGCGCGGGAAAAAGAACGGCGCCAGGTGTGATGCATTCCTTGGCATGCGGCTTGTAAGGGAAGGGCAATATCGGGTAGACTAGGCAAAAAGTTCCCCGTGTTAATTCGCTCATCACTTCGTCACCGGGAGGATTCCGCATGACCGTTCGTCGCCTGGAAAAGAGTGGCAAGACCCTGGCTCGCTCGGCGGCCGCTCAGGCAAAACATTCTGCCCAGTCGCTGGACGGGGCAAATTTTTCCAAGTCACTGGCAGCCCTCACCGGGATCCAGGAGACCATCCCCATGCTGGCGACCCTCTCCGCCAGCGCGGTCACCACCACGGATCGCGCCCCCACCCCCTACCAGCGCCGCCAGCAGACGGAACAGGCCACCGACCTGCTGGACTCACTGGAAGCACTGGGGCGCGACCTGATCAACGACGAACTGGTGGAGCCGGACGAAACCCGCAAACGGCTGCGCGAAACCCGCGATCAGGCCCTGCACTCCCTCTCCACCGCCCCGGAAAACGGTCACGAACGCGACTTGTTGCACCGCACTGCGGTTTTGGCAACAGTGGAACTGGCGAAAACGGATCGAGGGGATTATAAATAGGGGGCGTCTTCCAAAGACCGTGGGAGACGCGACCCCGTCGCCGGGGTTGGCGCCTCCTCCCATCTTTGACTCCCTTGGATTCGCATGTCCCTGGACCATATTCGCAACTTCTCCATCATCGCCCATATCGACCACGGGAAAAGCACCCTGGCGGATCGGCTCATCGAATTCACCGGCGCCATGGATGCCCGCGACATGACCGCCCAGGTCCTCGACAGCATGGACCTGGAACGAGAACGCGGCATCACCATCAAGGCCCAGTCCATGCGCCTGAAATACAAGGCCAAGGACGGACGCACCTACCTCTTCAACTTCATCGACACCCCCGGCCACGTGGACTTCTCCTACGAAGTCTCCCGCTCCCTGGCGGCCTGCGAAGGGGTCCTGCTGGTGGTGGACGCGGCCCAGGGGGTCGAGGCGCAAACCCTCGCCAACGTCTACATGGCCCTGGAACACGACCTGGCCGTGGTCCCGGTCCTCAACAAAATCGACCTCCCCTCCGCCAACCCGGAAGGAGTGCGCCGGCAGATCGAGGATGTCATCGGCCTGGACGCCTCGGACGCCATCCTCGCCTCGGCCAAGTCCGGCATCGGCGTCGGGGAGATCCTGGAGGCGGTCACCACCCGCATCCCACCCCCGAAAGGCAACCCCAACGCCCCCCTGCGGGCGTTGATCGTGGACTCCTGGTATGATAACTTCCTCGGAGTGGTCTCCCTGGTGCGCATCGTCGATGGCCGGCTCTCCACGGATCCGGCCAGCCGCACCCGGCGCATCCGCCTCATGAGTTCCGGCCTGGAGTTCCCCCTGGATCAGGTGGGCGTCTTCACCCCACGCCTGACCCCGGTGGCCTCTTTGGGCGCCGGCGAGGTCGGCTGGCTGGTGGCGGGCATCAAGGAGGTCTCGCAGGCCAGGGTGGGAGATACCGTCACCGACGCGGGCAACCCGGCCACCGAACGGTTGCCCGGCTTCAAGGAGATCAAACCCCTGGTCTTCGCCGGACTCTATCCCACCACGGCGTCGGATTTCGTGCTCCTCAAGGAGTCCCTGGAAAAACTCTCCCTCAACGACGCCTCCATCGTCTTCGAGACCGAGAGTTCCCCGGCACTGGGGTTCGGCATGCGCTGCGGCTTTCTGGGCATGCTCCACATGGAAATCGTCCAGGAGCGCCTGGAACGGGAGTTCGGACTCGATCTGGTGACCACGGCGCCCACCGTGGTCTATCGCGCCTACCTCACGGACGGCGCCATGGAGGAGGTCCACAACCCCTCGGCCCTGCCCGCGCCGAACAAACTGGATCATATCGAGGAACCCTTCATCCTCGCGTCGATCCTCACCCCGCCCGAATACGTCGGCGCCCTGATGCAGCTTTGCACCGACCGGCGGGGATTGCAGCGGGACATCCACTACATCTCCGATTCCAGGGCCATGCTCCGTTACGAACTGCCCCTGAACGAGGTGGCGTTGGACTTCTTCGACAAACTCAAATCCCTGTCGCGCGGCTACGCCTCGCTGGATTACGAGTTCCTCGAATACCGCCACGGGGAGTTGGTGAAACTGGACATCCTGATCAACGGCGAACCGGTGGACGCCCTCTCCGTGATCGTCCACCGGGAAAAGAGCATGACCCGTGGCCGCGACCTGGTCAAACGGATGCGGGAGATCATCCACCGGCAGATGTTCGAGGTGGCCATCCAGGCGGCCATCGGCTCCAAGGTCGTGGCGCGGGAGACGGTCCAGGCGCTGCGCAAGAACGTCACCGCCAAATGCTACGGCGGCGACATCACGCGCAAACGCAAATTGCTGGAAAAACAGAAGGCCGGCAAAAAAAGAATGAAACAGATCGGCAGAGTGGAAATCCCCCAGGAGGCCTTCCTGGCGGTGCTGAAGGTGGAATAAGGTAAGGGAGCACGCAACGTGTTGAATTGGTTGGCGGGACGCGGTAAACACATCTGGCACGGCATTCTTTTCCTGGTGGCCGGGGTCTTCGTGCTGGGCAACGCCATCTCCATGGGAGTGACCATCCCGGAGACGATGTTCCAATCCTGGGGGGTGCCGGTGGCCGGGGGGCTGACGCTGCTCGGTCTGTACCTGCTGATCGGCGGACGGCGTTTCCTGACGGGCGGCAGCGTGGCCGCCGAATACTACGAGGCCATCGCCATGGCGGTGGGGATCGCGTTTCTGGTGCGCACCTTCATGGTGGAGCCGTTCAAGATTCCCTCCGGATCGATGATCCCGACCTTGCTGGTGGGGGATTATCTGTTCGTGAACAAATTCGCCTATGGCTACCGGCTCCCCTTCACCCACCGGCGGATCGGCATGTCCGACCCGCCCCACCGGGGCGAGATCGCGGTGTTCGAATACCCCAAGGACCCGGCCAAGGATTACATCAAACGGATCATCGGCCTGCCCGGAGACCGGATCCTCTATCGGGACAAGCGGCTGTTCGTCAATGGCGAGCCGGTGGCCTATCGTCCGGACGGGATCTTTCGCTACTACAACGAGTACGAGCAGGAGGTAGAGTCCCAGCGTCTGCTCGAAACCCTGGGCGAGACCCCCCACGCCATCCTGGTGCGCGGGTACACCGGCCCGGATCCGGGCTTCGAGGACGTGGTACCGGCAGAGCACTACTTCGTGCTGGGGGACAACCGCGACAACAGCAACGACAGCCGCTTCTGGGGATACGTGCCGGCCTACCGGCTGGTGGGACGGGCGGTGGCGCTGTTCTGGTCCTGGGACCGGACGGCCGGGAAACCACGCTGGGAACGGCTCGGACAGGCGATTCGCTAGCAACCATCCATCGAGGGAGAGCAGACCCCCATGAACACGCGACCGGATATCGGCCATCCCGAAGCGGGCAATTTCCTGTTGAAGGTGATCATCATCTTCGCGGTGATCGGCCTGGGGATGTCGGTGGCGACCAATGCCGGGCCGAAGATGTACGATTACTTCCTGTTGCGGGATCTGGCGAACCGGGTGACGGGGGAGTACGCCAAACTGCCCATCGAGGAGGTGCGGCGGCGCATCGATTACGAAATGCACCGTTCCAGACTCTCCAGGGACGATCTCACCCTGACCAGAACCCCCAAGGGGTATCGGGTGGAGGTGGATGTGCGCATCCCGATCATGCTGCCCCTGGGCGACCGGGAGTTCCGCATCCCAGGGCACGAGGAACTGATCCTGACCTACCGGACGGACTCCTGAGTCATGACGGAAACCGATGACCTCACGCGCTGGTCCGAGGAGGCGCTGGATTACGCGTTCGGGGAGATCGCCCTGCTGCAACTGGCGCTGACCCATCGCTCCGTGGCCCAGGACGGGATGTCGGCGCACAACGAACGGCTGGAGTTCCTGGGAGACGCGGTCTTGAACCTGGCGGTGGCGCAACTGCTGTATCACCGCTTTCCGGAGGAGATGGAAGGAGAGATGTCCCATCGGCGCGCGATGCTGGTCAACACTGCGGCCCTGGGCCGGATCGGCGGGGAACTGGGGCTGGGCGCCCGGCTGCGGCTGGGACGGGGCGAGGCGCGCAGCGGCGGACGGGACAAGCCGTCCATCCTGGGCAACTCCCTGGAGGCGGTGCTGGGGGCGGTCTTCCTGGACGGCGGGTGGCCGGGGGTGGAACGGGTGACGCGTCGCCTCCTCGCGCCCTCCCTGGAACGGTTGGTGGAGAAAACGCCGTCCAGGGATGGCAAAACCGTATTGCAGGAGTGGTTGCAGGCCCGTGGCGAATTCCTGCCGGAGTATCGGCTGGAAGAGGTGGGGGGCGTGGCGCATGAACGATTGTTCCGGGTGGCCTGCCGGGTGAACCCGCGCGTGACCGGGCGGGGCGCGGGACGCACCAAACGGCAGGCCGAACAGAAAGCGGCCAGCGAGGCCTTGCGGCTTCTGGAGGAGGAAGGCCAAAAAACATGAATACCCCATTTCGCTCCGGATACATCGCCATCGCCGGGCGACCCAATACCGGCAAATCGACCTTCCTGAACCGGGTGCTGGGGCGCAAGGCGGCGATCGTCACCCCCAAGGCGCAGACCACCCGGACCCGTGTGCTGGGGGTGCATGACCGGGAAGGGGCGCAGATGATCTTCCTGGACACGCCGGGGATTCACGACCCCGGTCGTCTGCTCCTGAACCGGACCATGGTGCGCACCGCCTTCGACTCGTGCCGGGAGGCGGATGTGACGCTCTATTTCGTCGATGCGGCCAAGGGCGTCGGTACGGAGGACCGGGCGATCCTGGGACATCCCCCCCTGGCGGGTTCGCGGGTGATCCTGGTCTTCAACAAGGTGGACCGCGCGCCCCACGACCGGCTGATGCGCAATCTGGCAGCGGTCGCCTCCCTGGCCGGGGAGTTGTTCGTCGAGGCGGTGCCCATCTCGGCACTGACCGGCCACAACGTGGAACGGCTGTTGACACTCCTGCCGGAGATGCTGCCGGAGGGGCCACGCTATTTCCCCTCTGGCCAGTGGACCGATCAGCCGGAGGCCTTTCTGATCGCCGAGGTGATAGAGGAGAAGCTGTTCATGCGGCTGCAACAGGAGCTGCCCTATGCCCTGGCCGTGCGGGTGGTGAAGTGGGAGATGCGTCCGCCACCGTCGCGGGTGCGGGATCTGGAGGCGGAGATCCTGGTGGCGCGCGACTCCCAGAAGGGAATCGTCATCGGCCATCGCGGGGAGGTGCTCAAGCGGGTCGGCGAGCAGGCGCGCCTGGAACTGGAACGGATGTTCGGCGGTCCGATCTACATGCGGCTGGTGGCGCGGGTGCAAAAGGATTGGAACGGCGATGCGCGGGTATTGTCGGATCTGGGCTACCAGACGGAGCCGGACGGGGATGCGGATCGAGGATGAGGCATTGTTGTTGCGGCGGATACCGTTTCGCGACGCCTCCTGGGTGGTGGTGCTTCTCACGCGACGAAACGGGACGCTGACCGCGGCGGCACGGGACGCCCGGCGCGGCCGGGACGAGGCCAGGGCGGCCTTGAGCGGTTTTCATTCGCTGCGCATTGACCTGCGGGCGCGCGGGGTGCAGGCGATGGCCAATCTGCATCGGGTGGAGATCACGCGGGCGCGCCACCGTCTGCCCTTTCTGCCGGTGGCCTCGGCGGCGGCGCAACTGTTGGGCGAGGCGGTCTACCGGCATGTCCCGCCCGGAGACGGACGCCAGGAGGAGGTCCATGGCGTGCTGGAAGGCGCCCTGGACGCCCTGGACGCCGGGGGCGAGCCGTTGCCGGTGACGGCCGTCGCCTTGGGGCGTCTGGCGTGGCGGTTCGGCTACGGGTGGCGGGTGGATGCCTGCGCCGGGTGTGGCGGCGGCGAGGGCCAGGCAATGCATTTTTCGCTGGCGCGGGGGTTGGCGGTGTGCGCGGGGTGCGCCGCCCCTCATGCGCGGCGTCCTGGGGTCCTGCCGGAAAACGTGCGCCGGGCCATGGCCGTGGTGGAGTGGCCTGCGGCTGTGGAACGGTTGCCTGCGGGGGATATCGAGTGGTTCTACCGGATGTTGGTGGCCCGCTTGACGGTCATCGGCGGTCGTCCCTTGGCTGCGGATCGGGTGTTTCGGCGGTTGGCGGGTGTGATGCATGGAAGGAGCGCGACATGATCGACAAGGGTTTGCTGGAAATTCTGGTCTGTCCCCAGTGCAAGGGGGGGCTGGAGTACGACGCCAAGGCCGGGGAGCTGATCTGCCGGACCGATCGTCTGGCCTTTCCCATCCGGGATGACATTCCGGTGATGCTGGTGGACGAGGCCCGCAACCTGGAAGAGTGACCCGGATCAATCGCCCATGAAGTGGGCCACGATCTGGCGTTGGTGGGGATGGCGGCGGTGTTCGCACAAAAAGACCCCCTGCCAGGCGCCCAGATCCATGCGGCCATCGGCCACCGGGATGGCGAGGGAGACCCCGGTGAGGGCGGTCTTGACGTGGGCGGGCATGTCGTCGCTCCCTTCGCTGACGTGGCGAAACGCCATGCCCCGTTCCGGGACCAGCTGGTCCAGGAAGCCGGTCAGGTCGCGGGTCACGTCGGGGTCGGCGTTTTCCTGGATCACGAGACTGGCGGAAGTGTGCCGGCAGAAGAGGGTCAACACCCCCAGCCCAGCCTGTTCCTGATGCAGCCAGCGGTCGATGGCGGCGGTGATGTCGTGCATGCCGGGGCCGCGCGTGGCGAAGAAGAGTGTGGTTCGAGTCTGTCGCATATCCCATGATACCCTTTCCGGAAGAGCGTCGGCAATGGCGGATTCCATGCGTCTGTTCCTCGGTTTCGCCATGCCGGAGGATTTGTGCAATGACATTGCCGGTCTGGCCGGGGAGACGCGAGCGCGGCTTGCCGGCTGGCGCTGGGTGGTTCCGGAAAACTACCACCTGACCGCCCGCTTCCTGGGCGATGTGCCGGCTGAGGAGCTGGACGGGTGGCGGGAGGCGTTGAACGCCGTTGTCGTTGGCCATCTCCCCTTTTCCCTGACCGTGTCTGGTTGGGGGGTGTTTCCCGATGCGCGGCGGGCGCGGGTGTTGTGGCTGGGGATTCGGGAGCCGGAGGAGCGCCCCTTGTCCCGGCTGGTCCAGGCCGTGGCCGCGCTCCCTCCCCCGTCGGAGGAGACACGCGCTTTCCGCCCTCATCTGACCTTGGCGCGGGCCGATGCCGCCGAGGCGCCCGCCGGGCGGACGGAGCCTGGGTTTCGCGAGTTGGCGTGGCCGGTGGACGCATTGGTGCTGTATCAATCCCTGATGCGGCCTGCGGGGGTGCGTTACCGCGTGCTGCACCGGGCGCCGCTGGCCACCGGGTGACATGGAGCAGGGGTCACGCTGGCGGGAGTGGCGTTGGCAGTTGCGCCACCGGATCCGCACCCTGGACGGGATGGAGCGTCATTTCCGTCTCACCCCGGAGGAACGGGAGGCGCTTGGCGCCGCCTCCGGGCGTTTTCCGGTGGCGATCACCCCCTATTATGCCGCCTTGATGGATCCGGACGACCCTCGCGATCCCTTGCGCCGGACCCTGGTGCCGCTTCCGGACGAGCGGTTGGCGCGTCCCGGCGAGGAGGAGGATCCCCTTGGCGAGGAGCGGGATCGGGTGGTCCCCGGCCTGATCCATCGTTATCCGGACCGGGTGGCGTTGTTGGCCATCGACCGTTGCGCCACCTATTGCCGCTACTGCACCCGTTCTCGTCTGTTGGGCGGGGGGCTGGGGACGCGGCACTGGGAGGGGGCCATCGACTACATTGCCGCGCATCCGGGCATCCGGGACGTGTTGATCACTGGCGGCGATCCCCTGCTGCTGGGCACCGGTCGCCTGGCCTCTCTTCTGGAGAGGTTGCGGGCCATTCCCCATGTGGAGCTGCTGCGCATCGGCACCAAGATCCCCATGGTCCTGCCCATGCGCATCACGAAAAAACTGGCGCGCACCCTGCGCCGCTTTCATCCCCTGGTTGTCAGCCTGCACGCCACCCACCCCAGAGAGTTGACCCCGGAGGTCGAACGGGCGCTGGCCCGCCTGATGGACGCCGGGATCATGCTGGGCAGCCAGACCGTCCTGCTGCGGGGGGTCAACGACGATGCGGACACCCTGCGCGCCCTGATGCGGGGATTGTTGCGAAACCGGGTGCGGCCCTACTATCTCTACCAGTGCGATCCCATTGCCGGGACCGGCCATTTTCGCACCCCGGTGGCATTGGCAAGAAACCTCATCGACGCACTGCGCGGCCATGTCAGCGGCTACGCGGTGCCCACCCTGGTGATCGACGCCCCCGGTGGGGGCGGCAAGATCCCCATCGCCCCGGACGGCATCGTCGGGCGCGATGGGGATCGTTTGCTGTTGCGCAACCATCAGGGCCGGTTTTTCCACTATGATGATGCCCTGGAGTAAGGCGCGCCGTGGGCCGGGTCAATTTTTGAAATAGTTCTCGACGATGAATTTGCCCAAATCTCGGTAAGCCTTGAATTGTGATGGTGAATACAGTTGATCGGATGTGGATTGATGCGGAAAGACCGAACCAGTGCAAATGCTCTCTTTATGCTTTTTAGCATAGTGTCGCGCATCATATGAAAGCTTTTCATTGTACATATCCTTGGCAGCCAGGTACATTTTAATATTTGTAATTTTGCTGATCTCCTCGATTCTATTACCGAAATCAACCTTGAAGATCCAACGGGTCACATAGGGTGTCACGGTTTCCGGGTGTCCGGAAGGCGTTTTCGCGATCTCATCGAGGAGTCCCTGCCTGGTATCGGGTTGCACCAGTTCGAGTATCGCGTTCTTGTATTGTGCCGCCAGTTTCTCCTGCAACAGAGCCATGGCGCCGAATTGATACATTTTTCCATCTACCAGGTCGTATTCGGCGTCCACGGTGATGATTTGGGCGCAGCGACGGCGCAACAGGGAGAACAGGCCGAGATTTTCCACCTGGCCACCGTCCGCCAGATAGATGTGGGTGCCCTCGCGGTTCAGAGCCGAATTGCCTGTCATCTGATAGAAGGGAAACGGCAAGATTTTTTGTATCACGCGCCGTCTTTTGTTCGTCATGTTCGGATTCGGGAAATTGACGCCCAGATTGGTATTGAAGCTTCCGGCCAACAGTTTGCCCCAGCCACTCTGTTCCGGCAGGTTGGCGGTGTCGAAGGCAGCCCCGGAGGCCACGACCGCCTCATGGACATCGAATGGATACTGTTTCCAATAGCCATAATAGTCCGAACCCTGCCACAGGGGGGTGAACTCATAGACCCTGTTGCGGAGGCTCCGATCCTCAGTCTGACCCGACTCGTTTTCCTGAACGTCGGCTGTGGCGTTGAATATGAAATAGGGAAGTTCCTTCTTGCGAACAAATTCTCCCAACTGTTCGAACGTAATGCGTTGATAGGCATCGACGCCCGCTGTATAGGCAGGGGGACACCATGGTACAGGCACCAGCCAGCCGTTTTCGAACGTTTTTACAGAACAACCGTTTGCTTCCTGATAACGCTTTTGATCAACGGGCTTGAGATGAAACTCACGTTCCAACCCGTTGCGATAGAACCAATGCAAGGGATTCAGATTGGCCCTCCAGTCGAACAGGATATTGAAGGTCCAGTGCGGAATCCATGACGCCACCCATGTCGCACCCTTGAGAACAAACGGCGGCAGATCTCCCGGATCGAATCCTTCCGCGACGAAGGTATTGCCATGATGGATCAGGTGTTGTTGGTGATCGTGGTCATTATGAAAAATATTTTTATTTGTTTCGTCTTGATCCATGAAATAATTCTGGATAAAATACCAGGAAGACGCATAACTGCCGCCCGACACGGAGGAGATGACATCCACCTTGTCCAGGAAATTTCCGTCCTGGCATGATTTCTCGTGCAACCCGCTCATGACGCCGATGCTGAAGGCGGCCGAGCGCATGCCGCCGCCGGAAAGGGCCAGACAGAGGGCCGGGGGATGGTTTTTGGCATCCGGACCGCTCCGGTTGAAGCGCCATTCTTCCAGGTAGCGGGTCTTGACCGCGTCCAGGGCGAAGAACTTGGCGGCATCGATTCTGTTGTCTTTTTCGATTGGGGAGTTGCAGGGGGATTCGGATGCGGTATTGGCTTGTGCCAGACAATCGGCCTTTTGCCAACTCATGCTCACTTCATTGACAGTCTGCAAACTGACGCAGCCGCCAAGGCTGAAAAGCATCAATATGGACAAGAAACTCAATTTTAAAATTTTCATCGTTTTTATCCCCAATAAAGTTGATATCAGGCACTCCACCATATCGGTGGCTGATAAAATTGAAAGGCATATGCTTATAAATTATTAGATTCACTGTCAAGGCAAAAAAAATGGCAGCCGGTCTGGGAGCGCGTAAAATTTAATTATCTCTTCGATTTGCCACGATCAATAAAAAAAACGAAACATTCATGCAATACCCCCCTGGCAACGCGGGACGAGGCCACGGGCATTTGCAACGCGAACGGCTTCTGGGGTAGAATCCCTTGGTTGAGAAAAATCGAGCCATGGAGACCAAGAACCGGCGTGCGCATCGCCCTCGTGTACGATTTGCGGGAGGAGTACCAGGACCTGGGCCTGGACGAGGAGGCGTTGGCCGAATTCGACCGGCCGGAAACCCTGGATGCCCTGGAGACGGCCCTGCGTTCCGGGGGCCATGACATCGAACGCGTCGGTTCGGCGCGGGCGCTGATCGCCGCCCTGGCGGCCGGAGAACGCTGGGACCTGGTCTTCAACATCGCCGAAGGGATGCTGGGCAGGGGACGGGAAGCCCTGGTCCCCGCGTTGCTGGAGGCGTATGGGATTCCGTGCCTCTTTTCCGACGCCGTGACCATGGCCATCACCCTGGACAAGGCGATCTGCAAACGCCTGGCACGGGATGCGGGCCTGCCCACCACGCCATTTTGCCTGCTGGAAAAGGAATCGGACCTGGCGGCCTGCTCCCTGCCATTTCCACTTTTCGTCAAGCCGGTGGCCGAGGGAAGCGGCAAGGGGTGCGATATCGCCTCGCGGGTGGAAGACCCAGCCGCCCTTGCCACCCGCTTCCGGGAACTGCGGCGCCGTTTCTGCCAGCCGGTCCTGGCGGAACCCTTCCTGCCCGGCAGGGAGTTCACCGTGGGAATCGTGGGAAATGGAGAAAAACCGATGCTCCACGAGGTCGCGGAAGTCGTCGTGCGCAACGAACGAGACGCCGGCATTTACGGTTTCGCCAACAAGGAGCACTCCTCCAGCCTGGTCCACTACCGCCGGGCGGACGATGCCGAGGCACGCATGGCCCTGGCGACCGGCCTGGCCCTCTACCGCCTGACGGGATGCCGCGACGCCGGACGCATCGATCTGCGTTCCGATGCCGCCGGCATCCCCCACTGCCTGGAGATCAATCCATTGCCCGGTCTGCACCCCACTCTTTCCGGCCTGCCCATTCTGGCCGGGTTCGCCGGCTGGTCCCACGCCCGCATGATCCTGTCCATGGTGGAGGCGGCACAAGAACGCCTCGATCCGGCTTGACAAACCGGGCAAACGACCACCCGCGAGGGAAGCCGTCGCGCATTCAACGCCTTTGGCACTGATTCTTGCAACGTTGCCATGCGGCGGGATGCTGTTTTTGCAACAGAGAGAACGGTTCCACGGCCCCGCCGGTCCCGACGAAACACCAGCAGAGCAAACCGTGATCGTCCGCCTCGATCAACCGATCCGCCAGATCCGTCACGGAGGACGGGTGATCGAGAAACGCATCGACGATTTTGGCCAATCGCTTGAAAGTCTTCTTGTATCTATTGGCCAAGGCCTCCCGGCGATCGAGGTGCAGCCGACTCACGGTCTCTTGTCCGATGGGCGATACCCGCTGGTCCGCCGGGATGAAGCGTGCCGTCAGGTTGCCGGTGCGCGGATCGAAATCCAGGTGTTCCCAGGGTTCCATTGCCGTCGGATCGAGCAGCAACGGCTCGCCTTGCGGATTCAGGGGAAATGCGCTTCCCTTGAACCCGCCACACTCCCCGCAACACCAGAGCATATTGGGCCAGACGAACAACTTGTCTGGATATCGGGATTTTGGCCGGAAATGGTCGATGTCCGTTGCAATATTGTGCATGCAGTACATGCAAGGGCCGTCATCGCCAACCATGCGCTCAAGCACCCCCACGACTTCTTGCGCGAGAATTTTTTTTTGCCTGGCATTCTTCCAGGTATTCTGGATGTCGAGGGTACCCGTTGCCCGTTGCGCGTCCACTGCCGCCTGGGCACTCTGCAACGCTTCCTGGGTGGCAACTTCCAGCGGGATGCGCTTTATGTAGCGCATGGCTCAGCCCTCCTCGTCATCGAAGGGCCAATTTTTCCATTTTTCCCATTTTTCCAGTTCATCGGCGGTCAACGCGCCGCCGACCCGTTTTTTGGCATCGAGCGCGGACCACTCGGCCCGCCACGCCACTGCCTGACCGGAACGGGTGTTTTGCAGGCCGAAAGCCGGAGAAAGCAGGATCGTATCCGGCCTCGATGCGATGATGCGCGCATGATCCAGGGGGGTGATCGGCCCTGGCGGGCTGTCGTCGTCATCCGGCAGGACGAAGATGCCATTCTGGTCCGCAGCCTGACACACGAGCGGGCTGTGGCTGGTCACGAGAAATTGTATCTTCGGAAAATGCCGCTTGAGCCAAAACCCGATCTCCTGCTGCCAGGAGGGATGCAGGTGTGCGTCGATTTCGTCGATGAGGATGACGCCGCTACGTTTGATGCGGATCTCTCCATCCCCTCCCCTGTCATACAGGTCGCGGATCCCATACGCATTCACCAGGTGGCGCAGGATATCCACCATGAGCGCCAGGACGGAGCGGAATCCGTCGCTCATGTCGGACCAGGAGAGCCTTGTGCCGCCACGATCCTTCAACCACAACCCATCAGAATCGACCCGATCCAGGACAACGTCATTGGGCAGCAATGCATCACTCAAGATCTCCAGAATCAGTTTCAACAGATCCGTTTCTTCCTGTCGTCCTTCCAGTGTCTTGTGTTTCAGCGTCTTGAGCCATTGATCCGCCTCGGCCAGAGACGCGGCCTCGTGGAACATGGTCACGAAGCGCTCGGTGGTCGGCGAGACCATCTGACGCACCGCTTCGGTTGACGCGCCGAACATGCGGCGAAAGGGTCCATAACCGCAAGAAAACCATCCATGTGGATTCTGCCTCAAAATGAAACCATCAATCGACATTGGTAGTATATTTTGAATATTTGTATGTCTTTCATTATGCTTAAACACTACTTCCATCTTAATAAGATCATTTTGCGGATAGACAGCTTGCGTAACATAATCATCCATACCAATGCGTACTATATCCAATTGTATAAATGATACTTCCTGCTCGGCACCTTTGCGGATCCAGCCATTGAAATCAGGCAGCAGGGAACGCGCGGTGTCGCAACCCACCAAGCAGAGCGCCACGGCCTTCAGGAGCGTGCTTTTGCCGGAACCATTGCCCCCGGTGAATACGGTCCACCCGGCATATTGGTTGCCGGGTCGTTCCAGATCGAAGTCGAGTTCCTTGAACCCGCGAATATTCCTCAGTGTGATTTTCTTGAGATACATTGACGATCTCCATGGCTGAAAAAAAACGGGCAAGGAAATCCTCTCCCGGCTCAAGCATGTTCCCTCATCCTCTTCCGCCCGTCAAAGGGGGTTCACCTCCCGAATCCGCACGCCTGGCCGGGCGCACCCCAAAAAAAAAGACCTCCGAGTCTCCCCGGAGGTCTCTGCAATGTCCCGTGCCTGGTTCCAGCAGGGGTGGCTTACCGGCCTTTGGCCGCACCCTTGGGGGATGTGTTCGGCTTGGTGGCGGGGGCCGCCGGTTTGGCTGCCGTCTTGCTTGCCGCGGGTTTGGCTGCCGCCGCGGGTTTGGCGGCTGATTTTGCTGCGGGGGGTTGTTTTGCAACGGCCATACCTTCCTCCATGGAAGCATCTGATTGTTATTGATAGGCAGCTATTATAGGCGAATCCTTGCTGTCAGCAATCAAAATTCGGATCCTTTCGATGGATTTTTTTGATCGAATGGATTAATGAATTTCAAGGTGGCAATAGGCATCCTTGCGGTGTTGGCAAGTGGATTGCGAACGGAGTCTCGGCAGGAAGCAAAACAAGATCATGAACGCAAGACCGAGGAGAGGGACCATGCCAAGAACCAATGCCAAAAGTGGTGGAGAAGTCGCGGTGCGGGGGTATACCTTGTTCGTGGCCACCCGCGCGGATCTGTTGGCCTGTATCGGCGACGGTGAGACCGATGGGTGCTCGCGCGAACGGGTGATGGAGAAAAGAACAGCTCACGGGATGACACGCCGCACAAAAGTGCATGTGACACGCTAATCCGCCTTCTCGGAAGGTTAACGCAACGGAGTTGTGGTTTGTGTGGCCTTGCGTCTTTTTTCCCGGATCTGCAGGGCTTCATTGGAATCGGGATGAACCGGGATGGGTTCGAGGAGTTCCTCGCGCATGGTGGACAGGCGTTGAGGTTTCGGGTATTTGGCCTTGCATGCCGTCATGATTTCCGCAATGAGCGTCAAGATCGCCTCGCAATTGGGGGGCGGGGTGCCGTAAATCCAGATTTCCTGGCGCAGATGGTAGGTGAACTTGTCCACCGGCCCGGTGAACGGACCCTGGGGGGGGTCGTCGGAATTTTTGCGGAAGGTGTAGACCCGCACGATCGAGGTTCGGGGATGAAAGCCGAAGATCGCCTCCGAGTTGAGGACCATTTCGCGGATGTAGCAAGAGTCCCGCAGCCGGAACAGGATCAGCGCGCGGGTGAGTTCATCGAACTCGTTGAAGAGGTTGGTGGCGATGAGTTCCTTGCGCAGGTGGCGACAGAGGCGGCGAATGTCGTTTTGCGGGTAGAAGCCGCGCAACCGCCGGAAGCGGGAGCAGGAGCAGGTCAGTTGCTGGATGTTGACGCGATAACCGAAAAATTTCAACCTGCGACTGGGCGAGAAGATGGCGACATCCTTATCCTTCGGCAGGACGGGCAGGAGCAGGGAAGGGCAGTAGGCCACGGATTGGAGGATGCGGCGTTTTCTTTGGATGGGGATGATCAGAAAGCGCAAGAGCGCCCAAAGCGCCACCAATCCGAACAGGATGGCCCAAAAGATGGGATGGGCGGTGATGGGGTGCAGCGTGAATTGGAAGTCGGCCATGGTGTTGCAGCCCTTTCGTGCGGAGTAAAGCTTTCTGGTATTGTACGCTTTTTGGCTGGAATGCCAAGTTTTTTATATTTCAGAGTCATTTTTTATTGCATGGTCCATGGTGTCCGGTATTCCTGGAGGTGAAAAAGATGCATCTGCTGCCGAAACGTTGGCTCCGCGTGGCGTTGGGGCTGGGGGTGTGGCTGATGGCCTGGCCGTTGCTGGCCGCAGACGCAGAGGAGATCCTGCGGGGATTGGATGACAAGCTCCATTCCGGTTCCTGGGAAAGTTTCTCCCGCATCGCTTTCGAACTGCCCAATGGCCGGGTCAACAAGGTCACGCTGTACGTGGCCAAGCAACGTGGTCGCAAGGCGGTAGCCGTGGTGGTGGCCCCGGATGACCTCAAGGGACGCGCGGTGCTGCGCGTGGGGGACGAGGTGTGGATGCACGTTCCTGGGGAATTGGAAGTGCGCCGGAGCGGTTTGATGAACTCACTGGTGGGCGGCGTGTTCAACAACGCGGACCTGCTGGTCGGGGATCTGCATGAGGAGTATCAGCCCGCTTTGCTGAAGGAGGATGACGAAATCCGGCAACTGGAGTTGAAACCCCGCTTTGCCGGATCGCCCTATGCCCGCATGGTTCTGGACGTGGACCGGAAGAACGGCATGCCGTTGCGGCTGGAACAATACGACGCCAGCGGGGGAATGATCAAGACGATTCACTACCGAGATGTTCAGACCATGGACGGGGATCATCTGCTTCCGGTGGTCATGGAGAGCGCCAGCGGGTTGAACGCCCGCTATCGTTCCACCTGGCAGATGGGTCAGATGAACAGCCGGGAGTTCCCCGCCGAGGCGTTCACGCGGGAATTCCTGCCGCGCGCGGGACGCCTGCTGAAATAAAAGCGCCATGAACTTCCTAAAAAAAATATATCTGTAATTACCAATCTCTTACTGATTCCGGCAAGCCTGCTGGTCGCGCTGGCGGCAATCGAGGTCGGCATCCGCCTGACGACCAACAAATACGACCATCTTGCCAACAAGAACCATTACCAGCGCAACCATCACAGAATCCATGTCAACAAACCGTATCACCGGTACGAACAGACCCATACGGATCGTCCCGTCCGCTTTACGGTGGCCACGAACAATCACGGCATGCGGCAGCCGGACGACTTTGCCATGGAAAAGCCGCCTGGGACCTATGGAGCCGTTAAAAAATTACATGGACTTCTTTGATGCGTCGTATGGCGAGATCACATAGTTCCATTCGCCATGAAAACTGTCCCGAGTCAACTGAATATTAGCAAACTCATCATCAGGAACC
>PDZX01000007.1 GCA_002753185.1 Magnetococcales bacterium WMHbin3 | reverse complement strand
ATGAATTGTTGTATTTTGGCTGATTATTCTGACTCAATTTGTCTTAATTTTGCACCCAAGAGCGTGTTTGAGGATGGGTGATGTCAAAAAAATCGGCTTTTTCTGCCAGGCACTAAATAGACCAAAAAGCAGCAGCGCAGTCCGCAATCTCTCATACGCTTTAATCATATATTGGCAATATCTTCCTATCAATCATCATTATCAATCGCAGACTCTGCCGGAATCAGACTCGTTGGAGGAGTCACAGCTTCACGTTGCATGAATATCAATTCCAATTTGATCAAATGGTCGAGACGCTTCCGCAAGAATTCCTCGTGTTGATTATTCAACAGATCGACATAGGCCTCGGATGGAATGCCATGACTTTTGAGAATTGCATCTCTCCTGAATTCCTCCATATTTTGCAGATTGACCAGCCAACTTTTAGCTTGTCTACTTACACTTTGATCTGGACGCAAAATACGATTGGCCGGACTGGCGTCCAACTTTTTATCATGGACTGTTGCGAAAATGCGTCCCATCGCATTAGAACCATGATCGAAAATCTTTTTCCAGGGAGTGTCGATTTCCTCGCCATGCTCATCCATGGGTCGCAACTCAAGAAGTACGTTGAGAAAGGATCGCACCCGTGCGCTTCTCATGTCAAAAGTTTTAGGAAAAGGCTGGGAAGCCTCTTGTAAATTCAAATTATTCAGATAGCTTGGACTGTCTTGCAAAGCAATATTTTCATAAAACTCTTTAATCAGAGATTCAACCTTCGACGGATTACCGGATGCAAAATATCCCGTAAAGGAAGAAACCCAAATCCAACGTCTCAAAAAGCGTCTTTGTTGATCGGTCGGATCAGGTCTTCTGCAAAAAAAAGCCGTCAAAACAACCAATTGCAACACATAAGGAAGAAGTCGCGCAGTCCGGATGCCCATCTCGCCAAGAAACTCGAGTGCTGCCTGCAACCCCCATTCCGTCTTCGCGACACTCTCCCGCAGGCGTCCGGCGAGTTCGGTTCGCTTCGTTGGATCCATGCGGGTCCAGTCCGTTTTATAAACCGGCTGTCCCATGACGGCGAGAAAGGCCCGCAAAATGACGGTACGGTCAATATTCCCAAAAAAACGCTCTTCGGCACAATCGATCAAGCGATCAATACCGGTGGCCAGGTTGAAGGCTTGCGCCCCGGGAGGATCTTCCGAATAGGTCAACGCCGATATCATCTGATCGGGAGTAATGGCTTGCCCTCTATTATTCAGGCGAGAAAAAATTTCCACTGCCTTATTCAACTCCGTGTTGCTGATGCGAATCACTGGCACTTTATAGGCTTGAAAGAGACGCATCATGGACTCGGCATTTTTTACATATGCTCGCCCCGAATCACCGCCCTCTTTCAACATGCGCGTACATTCTTCAAGAAAAGAAATCGTATTAATCATTGCATCCACTGGAAAATGATATGGACACTTTTTTTGCATATCATCAATATGTTCAAATTCATTTTTATCGGCGTTGAACCAGATTCGCCACCGCGCCGGATCCTGCTCATCGGGTTTTTCGTCTTGAATTTCCGGCTTCCACAAAGAACCGACCAAAGTGGTTAAACGCTGTTGTCCATCCAAAACATGCCCGGTCGAAACTTTCGCGGCAGAAGAGGCAACGCGCACAGGCCCAACCCATTCCTTGCTTTTCAATGGAATCTCGGTATCCCACACCAGCAGACTCCCTATAGGAAACTGCTTACGAATACTGTCGAGCAGGTCCGTCATTTGATCCCGGCGCCAAACAAACTGACGCTGAAAATCAGGAATACGAATTTTGCCCGCCACCACGTCACGCACCAATTCAAAAAGAAAGCTGATCTCTGGCTTCATCTGAGGAATTTGCTCTTGTTCGTCTGTCGCCATCTCATATCTCCTCAACGATCATTGCAACCAAACGGCGCAGTTCACCCGCACCATCCCGCCTGTCAAAATCAGCCGCCGTGGCGCTCATTTCAAAATTCTGCAACCATTCTATAATTTTATCTCCAAACCCATTCTTCAACACGTCCCTATCGTTCTCAGGAACGGATCGATAAAATTGAAAAAAAAAATCTTCCTTCAACGAATCCCCAAATCTTTTCTTGATTGAAAAATGATCTCTTTGTGCCGGTGTCAAACGCAGCAGGGCAGCAACTTGATCGCTCCTCGTGCCCCAAGCCAAAAGTATCTCATTAGGAATGTAATTTTCAATCGAACGTTTTTGCAAAATCATACACCGAACTTGTCCATTCATACATTTCCGCTCTACCCGTTGCGCATTAGCCGACATGGTGCCAGGCATTGTCGCATCGCTGTCAGCAAGAACAATCGCGCGCACGGGATGTTTTTGTTTATTTGACTTATCAATATAATAATCAATCAACCTCGGCAATTCACCGATACCTCCCCCCGTATCGAACCGAATCATCCTGTCATCATCCAAATGATCCAACAACTCAGGCGGCCCAAATTTTTTCAATACGCTTTTACAAAACCATGCATCCGTATTCCGATTCTCCACCAGAATGGCAAGGGGTTCGCCCAAATAGTCAGCAGCCTGCAGCGGAGACAATGCCAGATCGCCAGCCTCATGAGACGCCATCGTCACGAGCACCCGCCGCAGATGCATCGTCCTTGTCGGATAGGCAGAACTCACTGCCGCCTTTTCAAACAAATTTTTTATATATGGACGACCCTCACACAACCACCGACTCTCTTCCAGCCCATATGGATCTTGCACATCCCATTCATGCGCCCCTTCATCGATGCGATGGATGATGCGGTCCAAATGCTTCCAACTGGCCTCATCCGCCAGAACCTCCTCGGCAAAAATCACTCTCATCGACTCACCCCACACCTCTATTCCGGGCGGCAAACCGCATCGCTCGCACCTCCTTGTATCCTTCCGAGAACACCCCTTCCGGCCACCAATCGACCTCTCCATCGGGCATGATCTCGATGCGACGTACATTGCTTTGGTCGCGCTGGTTCTCCACCCAATAAACGGCCACCAGATCAGGATCGACAACCCCCTCGGCAATCCGGCGACGAATGCGCAATAGCAGATTTTCCGAATGGGTCTCCACGATGACCTGGCCACGACGGGTTTTGGCGGTATCCAGAAACAGATCCCCCAAAGCCGCATGGGCGGCGGCATGCAAATGCAACTCCGGCTCTTCGATCAAATGCAAAAATGGCCCACGATCCCGCAATTGACAACCCAATTGTTGCACCACCACGGGCAGAAGATACTGCATCCCCTCTCCCCCCTCCACCAGATTGACCGTGGTGTTACCACGACTGAGCATCGGCTCCACCGCTTCCCACCCCATCGTCTGCCCCAAGGACAAACGCCACCCTTCCAGATTCTGCTGATACCACGCCCCCACTGCAGCCAGCAATTGAGGATCATGGACCAAATGATTGATGGCGCCTTCGCCGAGCAGATCAATGGGACCGACCGGACCAATTTCATAAACCCTTCTGACACCTTTACGAAATGGCCCCAGATGTTCCAGGCGCAACTCGAATTCTTCCACATCCTCCCGCAACGCGCTTATTTGAGATGACAACTCCGCATCCGTCCAGTCACGTCCCAAGTCAGGCAACAATCCCCGAAACGGCACCCGGCCAACCCCCTTGTAGGCGACAATTTCATCTGCTTGCGGCTCCCATGACCATTCCAAACGCTTCGAGAATCCTTGAAACCCCCATTTGGAAACAACCGCAATATCTTGCGCATACTCCAATAACTTGTCTTGAGATCTAATATTTTGCATTTCAACTTGCAAATCAAAATTTGTCGAATCGCATTCCATGGATATGCTGAATCTTAAACCACCATCCCGATAACCATTATAAATCAATTCACGAAAAATGCGTCCATAAGAGAGACCATCCACGATCAATGGCAACTTCCGATGCTGACGGGCCGAAATCGCCCGCAACAGGAGACGGGGCAAACGCATAAGCGCCGATTTTCCACTGTTGTTTTTTCCAAAAATCAATGTCAAAGGGCGCAACTCCACCAGAACATCAGAAGAAAATGCTTTGTAATTTCCACAACCAAACGATTTAACTTTCATCACAATCCCCACGACAACCGAAAAATCGTTTATGAAATCCCTGGCAGCTTGCCGCCCACACGAAACTGAATCGCCTCGGCGAGATGACCGAAGCCGATGTTTTCCGCTCCCTCCAGGTCCGCGATGGTGCGGGCCACCCTGAGGATGCGATTGTGGGCGCGGGCGGAAAAACCGAGACGGCGACTGGCGGTCAGAAGCAGGGCTTGTCCGTCGCTGTCCAGAACCGTGTGCGCGGCGAGGACGCGGCCATCCAGGTCCGAGTTCAGCAAGCCGGTGCCGTTGCGGGCCAACTGCCGCGCACGCGCCTCAATGACCCGTGCGCGCACCTCGCCGGAGGACTCGCCGCCAGGCAGGGCGGTCAAGGTTTCGGGGGGAACCGGCGGGACATCCACATGCAGGTCGATCCGGTCCAGCAGCGGCCCGGAAAGACGCGAGGCATAACGCTCCACCTGCACCGGGGAACAGCGGCACGACCGCTGCGGATTGCCCAAATGACCACAAGGACAGGGATTGCAGGCGGAGACCAACTGAAAACGGGCCGGAAACCGGGTGGAACGGGCCGCGCGGGCGATGCCCACCTCGCCGGCCTCCAGGGGTTCCCGCAACGCCTCCAGGGCGTGACGGCCAAACTCCGGGATCTCGTCCAGAAACAACACCCCGCGATGAGCCAGGCTCACCTCTCCGGGGCGCGGCGTTGACCCGCCGCCGATCAGGGCCACGTCCGACGAGGTATGGTGCGGGGTGCGAAACGGCCTGGACCCCACCAGAGGATGGCCTCCATCCAGACGACCCGCCACCGAATGGATGGCGGTCACCTCCAGGGCCTCCTCCAGGGTCAACGGCGGCAGGATGCCGGGCAGGCAACGGGCCAAAAGCGTCTTGCCCGATCCGGGCGGGCCGCTCATGATGAGATTGTGTCCACCCGCCGCCGCCACTTCCAGCGCGCGCCGGGCATGCTCCTGACCCTTGACGTCCAACAGATCCCGGATCTTTCCCCCCTCCTCCGGCCTGGCTGCGGCCAGCCAGCTGCGCCAGTCGGTTTCCGGCACCGGTTCCAGCAAAGTCTCTCCCGCCAGATGGCGCATCAGGTCCAGCAACCGCTCCGGGGCCACCACCCGCACCCCGGCCAGGGATCCTTCCACTCCATTGCCCACCGGCACGATCAGTTCCCGCACCCCCTGGTCGCGGGCGTGCATGGCGGCGGACAGGCAGCCCGGCACCGGCTTGAGCCGCCCGTCCAGGGAGAGTTCCCCCAGAAACAGCCGCCCCTGCAACGCGCTTTGCGGCAATTTTTCCATGGCCACCAGCAATCCCATGGCCATGGGCAGGTCGTAGCCGCTCCCCTCCTTGGGCAGATGGGCCGGGGCCAGATTGATGGTGATGCGCCGCGACGGCAACTGCACCCCGGAGTTCTTCAATGCCGCCCGCACCCGGTCCTTGGCCTCCCGCACCGCCCCGTCCGGCAGCCCCACCATGTTCAACATGGGCAGCCCCCGCCCCAGATCCACCTCCACCTCGACCGGAATGGCCCGGATCCCGTCCAAGGCGATGGTATCGACGCGAGCGAGCATGAGCGCCCTTACCCGTTGCCCATGGCGGAGTCTTGCGGCTCCGAATCGTGGTGACGCAAAACGCGCTCAAGTTCTCCCGCCTCCAAGGCGGTCATGGTCTGGCCATGGGTATTCAACCGGACGGCAATCTCAATTGCATCGGCCAACCCGGCATTGCGGATGCGGATGAGCGGAATCCTGTAAGCGTGTAACAGACGCGCAAGGCTTTGAACGCGCTCGACATACGCTTCTCCATGCTGCCCCCCCTCCCTGCGCATGCGCTGACTTTCTTGCAGAAAGCAAAGCGTATCGATGCAGGCAAACAGAGGAAAATGCCAAACCTCTTCATGAGACGACGGTTCGAGATGTTCAAAAAAATTATTCTTGGCATTATACACCATTCGCCAACGCGGATCATCCGAATGCCGATTTGCTCTCGGATGGCGGCCCAAAAAGCATCCCAGCAGGGTCGTCAGGCGTTGTTGACCATCCAAGAGATAAAGATGCATGGCACGCGACTCCGACGGACCAATGTGAACCGGCCCCACACTCTCCCGGCTCTGCAACGGGTAATCGGTTTCCCAAACCACCAGGCTGCCGGTCGGGTACTGTTTGCGAATGCTATCCAGCAAGCCTATCATTTGCTCCACTCCCCAAACGAATGGACGATGAAAATCGAGGATGCGGAGTTTTCCGATTTGCATGTCGAGCATGATTGCGGGGAGGGATACGATCTCCGTCTTGCATTCCGGTATCCGCTGATCGTCAAAGGCCATTGTCTCATATCTCCCGCACGATCATTTCGACCAATCCGTCGAGTTCTCCCTTGCCGTCTCTCTCCCGGAATCCTTCGGCGGAAACCGCTTGCAGGTTGCGATTCAATAGCCTGGGAAGATCGCCGAACACCTTTTTTACCGGATAATGATCGCGCTCCTCCGGGGTCAAACGCAACAGGTTCGCCACCTGCTCCGGCTTTTCCTCCCGCCAAGCCAGGAAAACCGCATCTGGGAGATAGTTTTCGATGGTCCGTTTTCGCAAAATCCGGCAAGGCACCGACGCCTCTTCACACCGTTTCCGTACCTGCCGGGCTTCCCGCGAGCAATCGCCCGGACGGTCGGCGTCGCTGTCCATGAATAGCACGGCGCGCACGGGATGCCCGGCTTTGCCGGCTTCCCGGATGTAACGGTCGAGCAATTTCCGGATCTCTCCAGATCCGCCCGCACTGTCGAACCGGATGATTCTCTGATTTTCAATAACACCTTCAAGCACATACGGACCAAGATGGCGCAAGATCATGGTGCAGAACATGCCATCCGATTCCCACAGAGGACTGCAATTCGGCTGTCACCGCCACGGGTCCGCCGGACAGATCCAGCACCAAAGAGAACTTCAGACTGCCATGAGGGTACCCGCCATGAATCAACTCCCGGAATACCCTGCCATAGGACAGCCCGTCCACGCTCAGGGGAAATTGTCGCTGGTTCTGACGTGATGAGATCGCCCGCAACAGCAGACGCGGCAAGCGCAGCAGTGCGGATTTGCCGCTGTTGTTCTTGCCGAGGATGAGCGTCAATGGACGCAACTCGATCTCGACCCGTTGCCTGAAGGCCTTGTATCGTTCGCATCCAAAGGAAACGATTCTCATCCAACCTCTCGTCACACCCGATAGACCAGCACCCTCTCCTCCAGCATGTCCCGCATGGCGTAGCGCACCCCCTCGCGACCCAGGCCGGAATCCTTCACCCCGCCATACGGCATGCTGTCGATGCGCAGCGACGGGACGTCGTTGTGAATCACCCCACCCACCTCCAACGCGTCGAAGGCCCTCATCACCGTACCGAAATCGTTGGTGAAAATCCCGCACTGCAACCCGAAACGCGAATTGTTCGCCTTTTCGAACGCCTCCTCCATGGACTCCACCGGAGAAAGCACCACCACCGGGCCGAACGCCTCGTCCGCCACCACCTGACAACCGGAATCCACCTCTTCGAGAATGGTCGCCGTCAGGCAGTTCCCCTGCCCCAGCGCCGGGACCTCGTTGCCGGTGAGCAGGCTGGCGCCCTTGTCCATGGCCTCCTGGATCCAGTTCTGCAAGCGCTCCCGATTGCCCCGGTCGATCACCGGACCCAGGGTGGTGCTCTCATCCAGAGGATCCCCCGGACGCAACGCCCGCGCCGCCTTGACGAACCGGGCGCGAAACTCGCCGATGATCTCCTGATGAACAAAAATCCGCTGCACCGAAATGCACACCTGACCACACTGGTAAAACGCCCCCAGAATCGCCCGCGCAATCAGCCAATCCCAATCCCGCACGTCCCGGTCCACGATCAGGCCGGCGTTGCCACCCAGTTCCAGCACCACCTTCTTGCGGCCCGCCTGCTGTTTCATCTTCCAGCCCACCTCCGGGGAACCGGTGAAAGAAAGCAGCTTGATCCGATCGTCCTCCACCAGCATCTGCCCTGCCTTGCGGTCGCAGGGGAGCACCGAAAAGGCCTCCACCGGCCACCCCGACTCCTGGATGATGCTGGCCAGCATCAACGCGGTCACCGGGGTCTTGGAGGCCGGTTTCAACACCATCGGACACCCCACGGCCATGGCCGGGGCGATCTTGTGAATGGCCAGATTGAGCGGGAAATTGAACGGCGCCACCCCGGACACCACCCCCACCGGATAATGACGCACCAACGCCCGCCGCGCCGCGCCCATGGGATTGATCCCCAGATCGTACGCCTCCCCGTAGACCCGCGTGGCCTCGCCCACCGCGATGTCGAAGGTGGCCGCCGCACGATCCAGCTCCAGGCGGGACTCGACGAGGGTCTTGCCGTTCTCCTGGGACAACACCCGCGAGAACTCCTCGCGCCGCTCCATCAGCCGATCCCGCACGAAGGCCAATGCCGTGGCCCGCTGCCACGGTTCCATGCGGCGGGTCTTCTCCAGGGCCGCCACCGAGGCATCCAGCGCCTCGTCGATCTCCTTGGGGCCACACAGGGCCACGTTGGCGACCAATTGTCCATTGTAGGGATTGATCACCTCCAGGGTGTCCGGGGTATCGATCCATCTCCCGGCCAGATAGGCCTTGCGTTTCACGGTGGCATTCATCGCTCGCGTTCCTTATTTCGGGTTGTCGCTCATGCGCGCCAGGGCCTCTTCCAGTTCGTTCAACCGCTTTTCCAGGGCGTCCGCCTTGATGCGGGTATTGCTCAGGAGTTCGTTGACCACGTCGAACTCCTCGCGGGTCACCAGGTCGAAATGTTCCACTCCTTCCCGCACGATGTCGTGAATCTTGCGTTTCAGTTCCTCGCGGGTCTCCCCCATCTTGCCGAACACACCCATGACATTCTGGGTGATCTGATCCAGAATCGCATTATCGATTTGCATTTTTTTGTACTCCTTTCAAAAGGGTCGATCCGGTCAACCGGCATGAAACCGCATGCCGGGCAACCCATGAAAATAACCATTGCAGAACGGCTCGCCGTGGTTGTGCTCCTGAAGCCTGGCCAGGGCCTCGGCGCCGTCGATGCGGCCGGTCAGGCGTTCGTGCCAGATGGCGACGATCTCCACCATATGGGTGCTTTGCGGGGAAAGCCGCGCGAGATGCACCCCCATCTCCTCCATGCGGGGCGCCTCGCCGATCAGGGTGTGGACCTTTTCCGACATGGTCTGCACCCCGTTGACCGACAACAACCCCTCCCCCTCCTGGGTGCGGGTGATCATCCCGTCCGGAAAGTCGCCGCACTTGTATTGACAATTGGCCTTGGAGATGCGGAAGGCGCGCGCGGTATAGCAGCGGGCGGAGAAGGTCAACGGCAGGCGTCCGTGGGCAAACACCTCGAACTCCACCGGATGGTCCCGTTCGGCGCGAATGATCCCGGCGATGGCCTCGCCGGACAGCTCCACCGGAAACACCACCCGCTCTACGCCAATGCCACGCAAAAAGGCCAGAGTCTCGGCATTGTAGACGTTGACATGCGGTCCGGCCACCAGGCGATGCCCCTCGCCGACGCCGATGCCCCCCATGTCGTTGGCCTCGATCCTGACCCCCAATTCCGCAGCCCGCTCCACGAAACCGCGCAACTCCTCCTGTTCCCCGTCGTCCATCACCAGGCCAAGCGTGGAAATCACGATCTCCTTGCCGGAGGGGAGCAGTTCCTTCGCCAGGGCGGTCAGTTCGTCCGGGGTGAAGTGGAGCCGCTTGGAGCAGACCACTTCCCCCAAATGGATCACGTCGGCCGGGGTCTCGAAGGCCATGCGACGATGAAAATCCCGCAAGGCCGACTTGCCCCACTCGAACAGGACGGGGCCAATGGAAATCCTCATTATTGCCAACTCTCCTCGTAGGTGCCGAGGGTGTGGGTGGTCCCCTCGGAGGTGGCGTTCAGGGCGCGCTGCCAGCTCCCCTTGGCCCGGTAGGCGGCGGGGTCCGCGTAATAGGCGTCCACCGCCTGACGCAGGATCCGCGTGACGGTCCCCACGTAGGCCTTGGTGCGCTGGCGGCCCTCGATCTTGAGGGAGGCGACCCCGGCGTCGATGACCTGGGGCAGAATTTCCAGGATATTGAGGGAACCCGGCTCCTCCATGACGTGATAGACCCGATCGTTGGCCTGGAAGCAGCCCTTGCAGATGGTGGGATAGGCCGCCTCCTCGCCCTGGTCGTACTCGGCGATCAGCACGCCGCCCAGACGGGTGCGCAGTTTCTCCCCGTGATTTTCGAAGCGCACGGCCCGCGCCGGGGAGCAGACCCCCTCGATGTTGGGGGAGACCCCGGTGACGAACGAGGAGAGATGACAGCGCCCTTCCGCCATGACACACAATCCGCCGAAGGCGAACACCTCCAGTTCCACATCGACCTGCGCGTGCAGTTGGCGGATTTCCGGCGCGGTCAGCACGCGCGGCAGGATCACCCGGCGGATCTGAAAATGGCGCTGAAAGAACCGGATCGCCTCGGCGTTGCTGGCCGATGCCTGCACCGACAGGTGAATGGGCAGTTGGGGATGGCGCTCCTTGCAGTATTTCATCACCGCGAGGTTGGCCAGGATGATGGCGTCGGCCCCCAGACGGGCAGCGGCATCCACCGCCCGATACCAGGGCGCGGGGTCATCCACCTTGGGAAAGGTGTTGAGCACCACGTTGGCCCGCGCCCCGTGCCCATGGGCATAGGCAATCCCTTGCCGCGCCTCGCCTTCGGTGAAATTCAACCCCTCGAAGTTGCGGGCGTTGGTGGCGTCGCGAAACCCGAAATAGACCGCGTCGGCGCCGTTGTCCACCGCGGCCTTGAGCGACGGGAGATTGCCCGCCGGAGCCAAAACTTCCACTTTCTTCATGACCATGCCTGTTCGCGCCAATCGAAGATCGCATCCTGATGCAGCTTCCGATCAGTGTAGCATCAAAGCCGGGCCGTGGAAACCTCCGGCAGCCACGCCCGCAGGGTCTCCTCCAGTTGACCGAGCGTCGCGGGTTTGCCGAGAAAATCCGACATCCCGGCCCGCAGGCAGTGGTCGCGATCCGTGGCGGTGGCCAGCGCGGTCAAGGCGATCACCGGCAGGACGGGACGCCCCAGTTCCTTCTCCCTGGCCCGCCAGCGGACGGCGGCGGCGGGACCGTCCAGCACAGGCATGTGGCAATCCATGAACACCATCTCGAAGCGGTCGTTTTCCAGCATCTCCAGCGCCTCCTGGCCATTGGCGGCCACGGTGACCGTCACCCCGCAGCGGATCAGCATCCCCTTCAATACCACCTGATTGAGGAGATCGTCCTCCACGAGGAGCACGCGGGCATTCCGTACCCCCCCGGCTGGCGTGGCGTCCGTCGGCGGGAGAGGGTCCAGTAACGCCTTCGGCAATACGCAGGGGATCAGCAGACGAAACGTGCTCCCCTGGCCCGGCTGGCTGGTCACCTGAATGGTTCCGCCCATCAACTCGGTCAGGCGCTTGGTAATGGAGAGGCCCAGCCCGGTCCCCCCAAAACGGCGGGTGGTGGTGCTGTCCGCCTGGGTGAAGGGCTGAAACAGATAGGCGATCTGTTCCGGCGCCATGCCCACCCCGGTGTCGCGCACTTCCAGGCGCAGTTCGTGGCCTCCGGCATCCATGCGGGTCTCCACCTCCAGGACCACCCCACCGGTCGCGGTGAACTTGACGGCATTGCCCAGCAGGTTGGTCAGGATCTGGTTCAAGCGATGGGAATCGCCCCGCACCCGGCGCAAGGTGCCGGGCAGGATTCTTTTCTCCAGTGTCAGGCCCTTCTTGCGCGCCAGTTCCCCGAACATCACGGTCAGGGTGTCCACCAGGTGATGGAGTTCGAAGTCCACCTCCTCCAGTTCCAGCTTGCCGGCCTCGATCTTGGAAAAATCAAGAATATTATTGATAATGAATAATAAATTCTTTCCGGACTCCGCGATCACCCGCAACTGCTCCCGCTGCTCCGGGGCGAGGGGGGCGGTCATCAGCAGTTCGGTCATGCCCAGGATCCCGTTCAAAGGGGTACGGATCTCATGGCTCATCGTGGCGAGAAAAACGCTCTTGGCCTGATTGGCCCTGGCTTCGGTCTCCCTGGCAAACCGGAGTTCGTCCAACAGCCGTTTCCAGCCCGACACATCGCGAATGATGCAGGTGAAGAAACGCCGATCACCCGCCATCCAGGCCGCGCCGGTCATCTCCAGAGGGACCGTGGCGCCATCCTTGCGCCGCCCGATGCGCTCCTTGCGCGCGATGCAGGGGAGTTCCTCCGGCCCTTCCTCATGGATCACCGCCGTAATGGGACGTCCGATCATCTCCTCCGGCCCATAGCCGAACATCGTATGCGCGCCCTTGTTCCAGGCATGCACGATCCGCTCGGCATCGAAGATGACGATCCCGTCCTGGGCCGATTCGGTGACCGACCGGTAGCGTTGTTCACTCTCCTTCAATTGTTGAAAATGACTCTGACTCTCCTGCAGCGCGGCGACCCGTTCCTCGGCCAGCCTGCGCAGACGCAAGGCGTTTTGCAGATAAAAATGCAGATAAATGCTGCTGACCAGGGTCACCCCCATCCCCAACACCAGAATGGCGAACGGATACCATTGCTGAAAACTTGAGTAATCGGCAAGCTTCCATGGGATCATCATCAAGTGAAACTCCTGATGGCCAAACTGCAGCAATCTGGAATAATGAAACTGCCGGCGCAGGAGATTTTCCGTCACCGCATCCTCATCCGGGTGCCCCGAACGCATGCGGGAGAAGTGCCGGTAGATGGCCTGCCTCTGCCCGTTGTCGAGGTTGCCGAACAGAAGAATATCGATCCCCGATGGATTCGGGAATGCCGACTGGAGATAATGTTCCAGGACGAACCAGATTTCGGCCCGCCCGCGCACCAGGCCGATCAACTCCCGGTCCCGGACCACCGGCAGCAGGAAATCCAAATCATGGGAATGGAGGCTGTCCGCCTCGAGATCGGCATGGGTATGCACCATGACCCGCGGCTGGCCATCTTCCTGAAGCTGACGGATGGCGCCGGAGAGGGCATCCCGGATCCCCTCGTCCGGACTCATGGGGTACAATGCATCCATGGCGGGAAAGGAGTAGCCGAGGGTGAAGCCGTCCAACCCCACGGCATCCGCCGGGAGATCCCGGCGGCGCGGCAGCCATTGCACGGCAAAGGCGCGGTCCTTGTACTCGAGGATGCGCTCGATGAATCGATGAAACGCCTGCCGATCCACCGATCCGGAAACCTCGAACAGGCCCTGCACGGCCTTCAGGTCGTCCATGCGCCGCGCCAGGCCCAGTTCGAGGGCATTGGCATAGGCGGAGGCATCCTTGACGAACTGCTTTTGCGAAGAAAAAACAATCAGTTGCTGCATCCCCAACGCAAGCAGCAGCGAACAGAGGACGCCGAACGAACAGAAAGTGAGGACGATGAGGGATCTTTTGTTCATCAAGACATGAACGACCTTTCATCCTTCGATAAATGTGCATGCAAAAAAATTCCTATTTATCAATATAAACACGCCGGGATACGGCAATGCAAGCAAAATAAATCCCGCCTCAAAATCCGCCGGCCAGGCGGTCGAGAATGCGATCCACCAGGAAATCGATCAGGTGCTCCATGGTGGAGGCGCCCTGATAAAAACCGGGGGCGGCGGGGAGGATCACGGCGCCGCTTCTGGCCAGGCGGAGCATGTTTTCGAGGTGGATGATGGACAGCGGGGTTTCGCGCGGGACCAGGATCAGGGGCCAGCGCTCCTTGAGGGCCACGTCCGCCGCCCGTTCGATGAGGTTGTCGGAGAGTCCCCCGGCCACGGCGGCCAGGGTGCCCATGGAGCAGGGGCAGATCACCATGGCGCGCGCGCCCCTGGAGCCTGATGCCATGGGGGCGTCCCAGTCGCGCTGGGCATGGTGGATCAAGGCATCCTGGGCCGCCTTTGGCAGCGCGGGGCTATGCGCGAGGATGGCCCGCGCCACATCGGGTCCGTCGCCGGTCAGGGTCAGGCCACACTCCCGGGCGATGACGATGCGACCGGCGTCCGAGAGCAACAAATCGACCTGACGACCCTGTTCGAGCAGGCGTTCGAGCAGGCGCAGACCGTAACGGGCGCCGGAGGCGCCGGTGATGGCCAGGGTGACTGGCAAAAGAGGTATCGCTTTCATGGCCGGAACAGTTTATCATGTTTTGCGGAGGGCACAACCATGGGATCGAATCCAGCAGGAGGGAGCGCATGTCCAAGCAGGCCGTCAATCAGGGCGTCAAGGCATCGGATTTATTCGTGCAATGTCTGGAGGCAGAAGGGGTGGAGCGGATCTTCGGCGTTCCGGGCGAGGAAAACCTCGACCTGCTGGAGTCGCTGCGCACCTCCTCCATCGAGCTGGTGGTCACCCGTCACGAGCAGGCGGCGGCCTTCATGGCGGCCACCTTCGGCCGGCTGACGGGCAAGGCGGGGGTGTGTCTGGCGACCCTGGGGCCGGGGGCGACCAATCTGATCACCGGGGTGGCCTATGCCCAGTTGGGCGGGATGCCGCTGGTGGCCATCACCGGGCAGAAGCCGATCAAGAAAAGCAAACAGGGCCGCTTTCAAATCCTGGACGTGGTGGGGACCATGCGGCCGATCACCAAGCTGGCCGAACAGATCCCCGCCGCCGGGAAGATCCCCTCCCTGGTGCGGGAGGCCTTCAAACGGGCCGAGGAGGAACGCCCCGGCGCCGTCCACCTGGAACTTCCGGAAGACATCGCCCGCGAGCATACCGATGCCTCCCCCTTGCGCAAAATCGTCACCCAGCGCGCGGCCCCCGATCCGGTGGCGATCCGCGCGGCGGTGGACCGCATCCAGCAGGCGAAATCCCCCCTGGTGCTGATCGCCGCCGGGGCCAACCGCAAGCAGGTCTCCCGCAGCCTGACCGCCCTGATCGAAAAGACCCGCATTCCCTTCGTCTCCACCCAGATGGGCAAGGGGGTGGTGGACGAACGGCGTCCGGAATACCTGGGCACCGCCGCGCTCACCGACGGGGATTATCTCCATTGTGCCATCGACCAGGCCGATCTCATCCTCTGCGTGGGCCACGACGTCACGGAAAAGCCGCCGGCCATCATGGGACACGGCGGGACCGCCGCAGTGATCCACTTCAATTTCACCTCGGCCCAGATCGACGACGTCTACTTTCCGGAGTTGGAGGTGGTGGGCGACATCGCCCGCGGGATCGATGTCCTGACCCATCTCATCACCCCCTCCCCCACCTGGAATTTCCGCTATTTCCATCGCGTGGGCGAGGATCATGCCCGGCATGTCCGGCAGCGCAGCGACGCCGACGGGTTCCCGGTCCTGCCGCAACGACTGGTGGCGGATCTGCGGCGCGTGATGCCCGACGACGGCATCCTGGCCCTGGACAACGGCATGTACAAACTCTGGGTCGCCCGCAACTATCCGGCCCATCAACAAAACACCGTCCTTTTGGACAACGCCCTGGCCAGCATGGGGACCGGCCTCCCCTCGGCCATGGCGGCCAAACTGGTCCATCCGGGACGCAAGGTGGTGGCGGTGTGCGGCGACGGGGGCTTCATGATGAACTCCCAGGAACTGGAAACCGCCGTGCGCCTGCAACAGGACCTGGTGGTCCTGATCCTGCGCGACGACGGCTACGGCATGATCCGCTGGAAACAGGAGAGCATGGGCCTGACCGATTTCGGCCTGGGTTTCCGGAATCCGGATTTCGTCCTCTATGCGCAAAGCTACGGGGCGCACGGCCACCGGCTGCGCCGCACCGGGGAACTGATCCCCCTGATGACCGCCTGCTTTGCCGCCGGCGGCGTCCATGTGATCGATATCCCGGTGGACTACTCGGAAAATGTCCGGGTCCTGACCGATGAATTGATGGCAAAAAGCTGTCTGGTTCCCTTCGCCGACCCATAACAACCACAAGATCCGGAGAAAAAAATGAGCAACATCACCCTGAAAGGCAATCCGATCCACACCTGCGGGGAACTCCCGACCGTGGGTTCCCAGGCGCCGGATTTCACCCTCACCAAGGTGGACCTGAGCGACATCACCCTGGCCGATCTGGCAGGCAAGCGGGTGGTGATCAACATCTTTCCCAGCATCGACACCCCGGTGTGCGCGGCTTCGGTGCGCTATTTCAACCAGGACGCGGCCAAACGCCCGAACACGGTGGTATTGTGCGTCTCGCTGGATCTCCCCTTCGCCCACAAACGGTTCTGCGGGGCCGAGGGACTGGATGACGTGCTGTCGGTCTCCGAGTTGCGGCAACGAGGCTTCGGCGAGGCCTACGGGGTGCGGATCGTCGATGGCCCCCTGGCCGGACTGCTGGCCCGCGCCGTGGTGATCCTGGACGAATCCGGACGGGTGACCCATGCCCAGCAGGTCCCGGAGATCGTCCAGGAACCCGACTACGCTGCGGTTCTGGCGGCGCTGGGCTGACACAACTCATGAACACGCATCCCGTCCAAGAGGAAGAGTACCGGGCCACGGAACGCGGCTTCGGCCTAGTGTTCGCCGCCTTTTTCGCCGTGATCGGACTCTGGCCCCTGCTGCACGGCCAGGCATGGCGCCCCTGGGCGGTCGCGGCGGGAGCGCTTTTTCTGGCGATTGCGCTGCTCAGGCCTCAATTGCTGAAACCATGGAACCGTCTCTGGGGGCGATTCGGCGCCCTGTTGCACCGAATCGTCTCCCCAATGGTGATGGCCGTGGTGTTCTTCGTCGTGGTCACCCCCATCGCCCTGCTGATGCGCCTGCTCGGCAAGGATCCCTTACGGCTGAAAAAGGATCCCGCCGCCAGGAGCTATTGGATCGTCCGCGATCCGGCCGGACCCTTGCCCGATACCATGCCTTTCCAATTCTAACAGCACCAATCCAGGAGCCAATTCATGTCATTCCTCTCCGAATTCTGGACCTTTCTGCGGGTTCGCAAGAAATACTGGCTGCTGCCGATCCTGATCGTGCTCCTGCTGCTGGGCGGTTTGATCGTGCTCTCCCAGGGATCGGCCGTGGCGCCATTCATCTACACCCTCTTCTAGCCGCCCGGATTTAGCCATGCATATCCTCGGCATTTCGGCCTACTATCACGACAGCGCCGCTGCGATGATCCGGGATGGTGTCATCGTCGCGGCGGCCCAGGAAGAACGGTTCACCCGCAACAAGCACGACCCCGCCTTCCCCAGGCACGCCATCGGCTACTGCCTGGCCGAGGCGGGAGTGCCCCTCTCCGGGGTGGAACGCGTGGTCTTCTACGACAAGCCCTTCCTCAAGTTCGAGCGCCTGCTGGAGACCTATCTGGCCTTCGCCCCGCGCGGCTTCACCTCGTTTCGCATGGCCATCATGGTCTGGATCAAGGAAAAACTGTTCCAGAAACGCCTGCTCACCACGGAACTGCAACGCATCGATCCGGCCTTCGATCCGGCCCGCCTGCTGTTCACCGAGCATCATCAGGCCCACGCGGCCAGCGCCTTCTACCCCTCCCCCTTCGAGGAGGCCCTGGTGCTGACCATGGACGGCGTGGGCGAATGGACCACCACCTCCGCCGGCATCGGACGCGGCACGCGCCTGGAACTCCTCAAGGAGATCCACTTCCCCCACTCCCTGGGGCTGCTCTATTCGGCCTTCACCTATTACACCGGCTTCCGGGTCAACTCCGGCGAGTACAAGCTGATGGGCCTGGCCCCCTACGGCGAACCGCGCTACGTGGACCGGATCCGGCAACACCTGATCGACATCAAGGAGGACGGCACCTTTCGCCTCGATCTCGACTACTTCGACTACTGCACCGGCCTGACCATGACCAATGCCCGCTTCGACGCCCTGTTCGGCGGCCCGGCGCGCCGTCCGGAGGAACCACTGGCACAACGACACATGGATCTGGCCGCCTCGATCCAGGTCGTCACCGAAGACGTGGTCGTGGGCCTGGCCAGGGCGCTGGCAAAAGAGAACGGCCTGCGCAACCTCTGCCTGGCCGGAGGGGTGGCGCTCAACTGCGTGGCCAACGGCAAGCTGTTGCGCACCGGCCTGTTCGACCACATCTGGATCCAGCCCGCCGCCGGAGATGCCGGGGGAGCACTGGGCGCGGCCCTGGCGGCCACCCATTGGCATCTGGGTCAACCCAGGCATGTCACGCCGGGCCACGACGCCATGCGCGGCTCCTATCTCGGCCCGGCCTTCTCCCAGGAGGAGATCGAACGCCGCCTGCGGGCTGCGGGGGCACGCTTCACCGTGCTCGATGACGAGGCGCTGCGCAACGCCTGCGTCGATGCGCTGACCAGGGAAAAGGCGCTCGGCTGGTTCCAGGGCCGCATGGAGTTCGGGCCGCGCGCCCTCGGAGGCCGCTCCATCCTCGGCGACGCCCGCTCCCCGACCATGCAGTCGCTGCTCAACCTGAAGGTCAAATTCCGCGAATCGTTTCGTCCTTTCGCCCCCTCGGTCCTGGCCGAGGAGGCCGGCGCCTGGTTCGACCTGGACCGGGAAAGCCCCTACATGCTCCTGGTGGCCGAGGTGCGGCCCGAACACCGCCGCGCCATGACCCCGGAGGAACAGGCGCTGTTCGGCATCGCCAAACTCAACGTGCCACGCTCCTCCATTCCGGCGGTCACCCATGTGGATTACTCGGCCCGGGTCCAGACCGTGCATGCCGACACCAATCCCCGCTACCACGCCCTGATCCGCGCCTTCCGCGAGCGGACCGGCTGCCCGGTGATCGTCAACACCAGCTTCAACGTGCGCGGCGAACCGATCGTCGGCTCGCCGGAAGACGCCTTCCGCTGCTTCATGGGCACCGGCATCGAGACCCTGGCGGTGGGCAACTGCTTTCTCGTCAAGGAGGATCAAGACCCGGCACTGGCCATCACCAACCACACCGACCGCTTCGCGCCGGACTGAGGAGATCCCATGCCCACCTGGTCAAAAAAAGGCTTCGTCTGGCTGATCATCGTCGGCATCAGCGCCGCCCTGCTGGAGATCGGCGCCTACTTCATCCATCAACACCTGCTCTACCAGAAACGCGACTGGGCCGAAATTTTCGCCAACTCCGCCGACCTCTACCCGCCAGGCGTGAACCTGGATCTGGTGCTGGCCGATCAACACCAGACCAACGCCAACATGGAATTCGATTTCTACCGTCACTACCGGCCCAAAAGCGCCCATCCCGGCAAGGCCATGTCCACCGACGCCGAAGGGTTCCGTCAGACGGTCCAGTATCTCAAACCCGGTGACCTGCCGTTGATCAAGGTGGCCTTCCTGGGCGGCTCCACCATGTGGGGCATCGGCGCCGAGGCCGACGATCAGACCCTGGCCTCCCATTTCGGCAGGCTGCTCAATGCCGCAGATCCCCAGTTCAACTACCGGATCAAGAACCTCGGCGTGGGCGGCTACCAGAACACCCAGGAATTGATCATCCTGCTGGAACGCCTCGCTTCCGACCCGTTCGACGTCTACCTCTTCTACGACGGCGTCAACGAAGCCATCGCCGGCTTGAGCGTCCTGGACAGAAAACTCGAAAATCATCCGCTCATGGTCCCGCACGAGAAATTCAAGGCCTGGGCGCCCGGCACCTTCACCAACTGGCGCGTGGCCATGCGCAAATCCTTCGAGCGCTGGTTCAATAATCTTTATTTCATCAAATGTATCACGATCATCCGGGAACGCCGCCAGGAACAGGCCCAGCCGGAACATGTCACGGGTTTGAACGAAAAGGAACTCAAGCAGGTCCGCCGCGTCACCGACTGGTATGCCCAGAACAAACGCATCGTCACGGCGCTGGCCAGGGAGTTTCATTATCTGCCGCTGTTCCTGCTGCAACCGACCCTGTTCACCAAGGAACCCCTCTCCGCGCGGGAAAAGGCCTCGCCGCAATGGAGCGACCAGCGGCATGTGCTGTTCGAACAAGCGCTGTACGATGCCTTCCGGGAGCGATTCGGCAAGGACGACGACTTCTTCGACATCTCCCGCGCCATGCGGACGCCGGAGACCGTCTATCTGGACGATCACCATGTTGCCGGTTCCGGCAACCGACTGCTGGCCGAAATCGTCATGCGCGCCGTCGGGGAGCGGGTCATGGCCAGGGCGCGCGCCATCCATCCACGAACCGGAACGCCTTGAGATGACGATGAAACACTATCGACAAGAGCTGTTTTTCCACTTGCCAGGCCGGCGCGGCTTTGTCAACATCACCCCACAGGTGGAGGAGTGCCTGCGGGAAAGCGGTATTCAGGAGGGGTTGCTGTTGTGCAATGCCATGCACATCACCGCGTCCGTCTTCATCAACGATGACGAGCGGGGATTGCATCAGGATTACGATGCCTGGCTGGAACGGCTCGCCCCCCATGCCCCCGTCAAGCAGTATCGTCACAACGACACCGGCGAGGACAACGGCGACGCCCACATGAAGCGCCAGGTGATGGGAAGGGAAGTGGTGGTGGCCGTGACCGGCGGCAAGCTGGACTTCGGCACCTGGGAACAAATCTTCTATGGCGAGTTTGACGGCGGTCGCCGCAAACGGGTCCTGGTGAAGATCATCGGCATGTGAAGCCACACGAGGGGGGGGAACCACCATGGTGCGCTTGGCGACAGGACGCTTCGCGTTGGCGTTGGCTCTCTGGAGCACGCTGCTGGCGGGTTCTCTGGCCTGGAACATCCTCCACGAACACCGGCACACCGAAAGGCTCGTGATCGGGGTGGCCCGTGCCAATTTCAACAAGGATGTCGCCTTCCGCCTGTGGGCCACCACCCACGGCGGCGTCTACGTGCCCGTCACGGATCGCACCCCGCCCAATCCCCACCTCGCGCACGTCCCGGAAAGGGACATCACCACCCCCTCCGGTCGCCGGCTGACCCTGATGAATCCGGCCTACATGCTGCGCCAGGTGATGCACGAGTTCGACGAACTCTACGGCATCCAGGGACGCATCACCAGCCTCAAACCCCTCAACCCGGTGAATGCCCCGGACGCTTGGGAACGCGAGGCGCTGCTCTCCTTCGAACGCGGCATAGAGGAAGCGTTTGCGTTCATCGACCAAAATGGAGAAAAAATCCTGCGCATGATGCAACCCCTGATCACCCGTCCGGGATGCCTCAAATGCCATGAGCACCAGGGCTACCAGGAGGGGGACGTACGCGGCGGGGTTGGGGTGTCGGTGCCCATGGCGCCCTATCGTGAGTTGTCTGCGATCAACATTCGGGCCATCTGGCTGTCGCATGGCGTGATCTGGCTGTTGGGCAGCCTGGGCATTGTCCTGGCCTTCCGGCGTTTCCGGCAGCAATGGGACGCCATCGCGCTCGCCAAGGAGCAGGCGGAAGCGGCCAACCGGGCGAAGAATGCCTTTCTGGCCACCATGAGTCACGAGATCCGCACCCCTGTCAATATCGTCATCGGTTCCGGCGATCTGTTGCTGGAAACCCCCTTGAACGAGGAACAGAAGCATTACGTCGGGCGGATGCAGAATGCCGGCAACACCCTGTTGGAGTTGATCAACCCGGTTCTGGATCTGGCCAAGATCGACGCAGGACATCTGAGCGTGGAGCACAAGCCGGTCCAACCACGGGAGTTGCTCCGGGAAGCGCATGCCCTGATGGCGGGAAACGCCACCGGCAAGGGGCTGGAACTCGACCATTATCTGGACCCGGCGTTGCCCGAATGGGTATGGCTCGATCCGCTGCGGGTGCGGCAGATTCTGATCAATCTGCTCGGCAATGCCATCAAGTTCACCGAGAGCGGCACCATCACGCTCCGTTGCGAAAGGGCGGACGACGCGCCGGATCGCCTGCGGCTGATCGTGGCGGACAGTGGCATCGGCATGGAGCAACAACACCTGGAGATGATTTTCGAGGAGTTCACCCAGATCGACAGTAGTCCTTCCCGCCGCCATGGGGGGACCGGGCTGGGCCTGGCCATCACCCGCCGTCTGGTGGAGTTGCTGGAGGGGACGATTCAGGCGAACAGTCTGCCGGGTCGTGGGAGTCTGTTTCAGGTGACCTTGCCGTTGCGGCCCGCCGCACCCCCCGTCCCGCCGGTCGCCCCCGCGCCGGCCACGATGCAAGGCACGTCCTTGCGGATTCTGCTTGCGGAGGATTGCCCGGACAACCAGGCCCTGGTCCGGGCCTTTTTGAAGCAGAGCGGCCACTCCCTGGAGGTGGTCGAGAATGGCGCGGAGGCGGAGCGCCGGGTACGGGAGGCGTCATTCGATCTGATTCTGATGGACATTCAGATGCCGGTGATGGACGGCTACACCGCCACCCGCCGGATACGGGAGTGGGAGCGGGCGGAGGAGCGCGCGCCGCTGTGCATCATCGCCTTCACGGCCCATGCCCTGGAGGGGGATGCCAGGCTCAGCACGGAAGCCGGCTGCGACATGCATGTGACCAAGCCGATCAAGAAACAGTTTTTATTGGATCTGCTGCGCCGCGTGGCGGAGGAGCGGCGGGGCTGACCGGTCTCAAGCCGTGGCCTTGCGGCTTCTGCGCCAGAGGAGGTAGCCCCCGATGACCAGAACGGCGAAGAGCACTGCGGCCAGGACCACCCAGTGGGTATTGCGTTTGACCCACTCCTGATTTTCGCCGATCAGGAAACCGAAGACCAGCAGGATGATGTTCCAGAGGGTAGCCCCGGCGAAGGTGTAGAGGAGAAACGGTGGAATGCGCATGCGTCCCAGCCCGGCGGGCATGGAGATGAGGTGGCGCACGCCTGGGATGAAGCGACCGGTGAAGATGGAGATTTCGCCGTGGCGGGCGAAGAAGGTTTCGGTCTGTTGGAGGTGTTTTTCGGTAATGAGAAAATAACGCCCGAAGCGCAGGATGATGGGCGTGCCCAGCCAGAGGGCGAGATAGTAGCTGCCCAGGGACCCGACGATGCTCCCCAGGCTGGAGGCGACCACCGAGCCGGTCCAGCCCAGCTTGCCGATGGAGATCAGGTACCCTGCCGGGATCATGACCAGTTCGGAGGGGACGGGAAAGATGGAACTCTCCATGGCCATCAGGACAAAAATGGCGAAATAGTCGAGTTGACCCATCCATTCGAGGAGGAGGCTGGTGATCCGTTCGCCCATGAAGACCGCGAGATTGGGGGGAGAAATTGGCTGGCGGACTAGGACTCGAACCTAGACTGGAGGAGTCAGAATCCTCTATCCTGCCATTAGACGATCCGCCATTGATTTTTCTATTGTAGCGCATCCCGCTGCAGATGTCAAACAGAATTGACGATCCACCACGCCACGGAGACGACCATGACCAATACCCTGACAGTCGATGATGTATGGCAGGCATTTCGGGAGACCGACCGCCGCATGCAGGAGATGTTCGCCGAGACCGACCGCCGGATGCGGGAAACCGACCGCCGGATGCAGGAAACCGACCGCCGGATGCAGGAAACCGACCGCAAGATCAAGGAAGTCACCGGGCAGATCGGCCGACTGGGTGGCCGGTTGGGCGAATTCATCGAGGAGATGATCAAACCCGCCTGCATTGCCATGTTCCAGGCACGCGGCATCCCGGTGGACGAGGTCTTTTCCCGCGTCAAGAAGAGCGTCGGCGGGAAAACGATGGAGATCGATCTGTTTCTGGCCAATACGGTGGCGGTGGTGCTCATCGAGGTCAAGAGTCATCTGACCGTCGAGGATGTGCAGGAGCATCTGACACGGCTGGCCGAGTTCAAGCCGTTCTTCCCCAGGTATGCGGATTGCCGGGTGTATGGCGCGGTCGCCGGCATGGTGATTGCCGCCGATGCCGACCGATTCGCCATGCGTCAGGGTCTGTTCGTCATCGCCCAGAACGGTACGAGCGTCCAACTGGCCAATGGGCCGGATTTCGCGCCCAGGCACTGGTGATGGCGCGCGCGGACGCGGCTCAGTGGCGCTGCTGCAAATATTCCGCCCCCTCGTGCAAACGCCGGAGGGTTTGCTCCCTGCCGAGCATGTGCAGGGTCTCGATGATGCCAGGGGAGGCCGCCGAGCCGGTCAGGACCACCCGCAGGGGTTGGGCGAGCTGGCCCATGGCGAGGCCGAACGCCTGCAAGGTTTGCTGAAACGCCGCCTCGATCGACGGCGGGGACCAGTCGGCCACCCCCTCCAGATGACGGGCCAGGCCCAATAGCGGATCGAGCGCCGCTGCGGTGAGATGCTTGCGCGCCGCCTTCTCCTCGTAAGGCAGCACCGAATCGACGAACAGAAAACGACATTTTTGCGCCATCTCCACCATGGTGGCGGCGCGGGGCTGGAATTCGGGCAGGATCGCGGCCAGCCGCTCCGGGGCGGGCACGGGGTCGATGCCGAGCCGACCGAGCTGACGGGCCAACTCCGGGACCAACTGCGGCGGCGCGGCGGCGCGGATGTGATGGCCGTTGATCCACAACAGCTTGTTCTGGTCGAAAATCGCGGCGGAACGGCCCAGGTCGCCGATGTCGAACCAGGTTTCCAGCTCCACCATGGTGAAGATCTCCTGCTCGCCGTGGGACCACCCCAGGCGGGCCAGATAGTTGTTGAGGGCCGTGGGAAGAAACCCCTCCTCGCGATACTGGAGCACCGAAACCGCGCCGTGCCGCTTGGAGAGCTTGGCCCCGTCCGCGCCGTGCAGCAGGGGCATGTGGGCATATTCCGGGACCTCCCACCCCAGGGCACGAAATATGTGAATCTGCCGGGGGGTGTTGCTGACGTGATCCTCGCCACGCAGCACCAGGGTGATCCCCATGTGATGATCGTCCACCGCCACGGCCAGGTTGTAGGTGGGCGAACCGTCGGAACGGATCAGGATCAGATCGTCCAACTCGGCGTTGTCGATGAGGATGGTCCCCTGGATCTTGTCTTCCCAGACCGTCTCCCCCGCCGGGGGGGTCTTGAAGCGGATCACGTGCGGCTGGTCGCCGATGGGGGTGGTCCGGTTGCGGCAACGTCCGTCGTAACGGGGTTTTTCCCCCCGCAACCGTTGCTGCTCGCGCATCTCGTCCAGGGTCTCCCTGGAGCAGTCGCAGGGATAGGCGCTCCCCTCCTCGACCATGCGCCGCGCCGCCGCCCGATAGAGTTCCGTGTTGTCGGACTGGAAGAACGGCCCCTCGTCCGGATCGAGTCCCAGCCAGCGCAACCCCTCCAGAATGACCTCCACCGCCTCCGGGGTGGAGCGTTCCTGGTCGGTATCCTCGATGCGCAGGACGAACACCCCCCCGTGACGACGGGTGTGCAGCCGACAAAAAAGGGCGGTACGGGCGCCGCCGATATGCAGGAAGCCGGTTGGCGAAGGGGCGAAGCGGGTGCGCAAGGTCATGTCGCAAATCCTGATCTGGCCGGAAGGGTGGCGGGGTTGCCGGGTGTACGCGGATTCCATAGCAGTTTTTCGGCCACGCCGTCAATTTCTTTCGCGTGATTTTTCTCACCGTCTGGACTGGCGTTGGCGATTATTGTCGGGTAAATTAAAAGAGATCATGACTCTTCCATCAACCATGTAAGGAGCAGTGGCCGTGGGCTCACCGAAAAATCTCAATCAACCCGAAACTTATGTCGAAGCCTTGGTTCAGGCCGCCTTGCTGAACAACCTCGAGGCGCTCACCGAATGGTTGGCGGATGACCCGGAGGTCGAGGCCAGCCCGTTCCTCCACTGGTACCGCTACTTCGCCGAACGGCTGATGGCCATGACCCCGCAACCGGAACAGGGCTTCGCCGCCAAGCCAGCCAAGGTGGTGCCGCCGCCGAAGATCGGACGCAACGACCCCTGCCCCTGCGGCTCCGGCAAGAAGTTCAAACAGTGCCACATCGACAACGAGGATGCGGTGATCTGGAAGATCGGCTCGCCCACCCACATGATGCGGGCCATGGCCACGACACGCATCCTCCAGAACCTGGGCATGGAGGAACTCGACAAGATCCCGGCGGAACTGTGCGCCCCCCTGGCCCTGGCCGAACTGGCGGCAGCCTACCACCGCGAGGGAGAACTGAACACCGCCCTCACCCTCCTGAACCGGATGCTCGTCGGCGACCGGGACGATCCGTTCCTGTTGATCGACTACTGGATCGCCCGCTATGCCGAATGGCTGGTGGACGCCGGCCAGGTGGGCGAGGCGGAACGGTTCCTGCTGGAGGAACACCGCAACCAGCGCAAGGTGACCGGCTGGCAGGTGGCCCAGAAGCTGGCGGCCTTCTACATCGATCAGGACAACCTGGAGAGCGCCGAGACCTGGGTGGACATCTCGCTGGCGGGCAATCAGGACAACCCCTTCACCCACTATCTGCGCGGGCTGCTCAACCACGCCAGGGAGACCTGGGATATCGCCGTCGAGGCCTACGAACGGGCCGACGCCCTGAGCCACCACTTCCAGGAACAGGAACGGGCCTACATGCTGGAACTGCTCACCGGCGCGCTGGAACGGGCACGCCAACACCTCCCCCTGCTCGACGAGACCGAGAACGAGGACGAACCCGAAACGGACTCACCCGACCAGGAGGCGAAAAGCAAGGAATGAAGCGCACCCATTACTGCAATGACGTGCATGAGGCCATGGTGGGCCAAAAGGTGACCCTGTGCGGCTGGGTGAACCGCCGCCGGGATCACGGAGGGGTCATTTTCGTGGATCTGCGGGACCGCAGCGGACTGGTTCAGGTGGTCTTCAGTCCCGAACAGCAGGAAAAAAGCCACGAACAGGCCCATCTGTTGCGCAACGAGTCCGTGGTTCGCGTCGCGGGCGTGGTGGTGCCCCGCAGCCCGGAGACCCGCAACCCGAAACTCCCCACCGGCATGATCGAGGTCCAGGTCGATCACCTGGAAATCCTCAACGTTGCCGCCGCCCTGCCGTTTCAACTGGACGACGACACGGTGGGAGAGGCGGTGCGGCTGACCCATCGTTTTCTGGATCTGCGCCGTCCGGAGATGCAGCGCAACCTGCAAACGCGGCACAAGGCACTGCAATCGATCCGCCGCTCCCTGGACGAGGCCGGCTTTCTGGAACTGGAAACCCCGATGCTCACCCGCAGCACGCCGGAAGGGGCCAGGGACTATCTGGTGCCGTCGCGGGTCAATCCGGGGCAGTTCTATGCCCTGCCCCAGTCGCCGCAGTTGTTCAAGCAACTGCTGATGATCGCCGGTTTCGACCGTTATTGCCAGATCACCCGCTGCTTCCGCGACGAGGATCTGCGCGCCGACCGGCAGCCGGAGTTCACCCAGGTGGACCTGGAGATGAGCTTCGTGGATACGGACGACGTGATCGCCACGGTGGAGGGGGTGGTGGCGCGGCTGTTCCGGGAGGTTCTGGGGGTGGAGCTGTCGCTCCCCTTCCCGCGCCTGACCTATGCCGAGGCCATGGACCGCTATGGCCTGGACGCCCCAGACGCCCGGATTCGCATGGAACTGACCGATATCACCCCCATCATGCGGGATACCGGGTTTCAGGTCTTCTCGCAGATCGCCAGGCAGGAGGGACGGCGGGGCATGCGCGGGGTGATCAAGGTGTTGCGGGTGCCGGGCGGCGCATCCCTGACGCGCAAGGAGATCGACGACTGCACCACGTTCGTGGCGATATACGGCGCCAAGGGGCTGGCCTGGATCAAGGTCAACGGCCCCTGGCGGGAGGGAGGCTGGCAATCCCCGATCGTCAAATTCTTCTCGGACGCCGAAAAGGATGCCCTGCAAGCCGCCACTGGCGCGGAAACCGGGGATCTGCTCTTTTTCGGCGCGGATCGGGAAAAGGTGGTCAACGAGGCGTTGGGACGCCTGCGGGTCAAACTGGGCAAGGAGCTGGGGCTGATGAATCCCACCCCCTTCTCCCTGTTGTGGGTCACGGAGTTCCCCCTGCTGGAGTGGGACCAGGAGGCGCGACGTTTCACTGCGGTGCATCACCCGTTCACTGCCCCGATGCAGGAGGATTTCCCCGCGCTCAACGGCGGGGAGGCGGAGCTGGACGAGGTGCGTTCCCAGGCGTATGACCTGGTGCTCAACGGCAGCGAGGTGGGCGGCGGCTCGATCCGTATCCACGACCCCGCCATGCAGCGCCGGATGTTGGAACTGCTCGCCATCGGCCAGGAGGAGGCGGAAGAGAAATTCGGTTTCCTGCTGCGCGCCCTGGAATACGGCGCGCCGCCCCATGGCGGCCTGGCGCTCGGCCTGGACCGGCTGATGGCCATCATGCTGGGGGTGGAATCGATCCGTGACGTGATCGCCTTTCCCAAGACCCAGAAGGCGGGCTGCCCGCTCACGCAGGCCCCCTCGGTGGTGGACCCGGCCCAGTTGCGGGAGTTGCATCTGCGCACGACGCATGTGGCGCGCGAGTCGGGAACTTGACTTTCCAGGCAATGGTATGATATTTGCATTCCAGCCAGCAAGCCGATACGAACGACGGACGATGTCGGATTTCCGACAGACATCGGCGGCCATGGGGCAAAAAACCGGGAGTCCACTCTTTTTTCGATGACGTGGGAACACACCATCCGATAATATTGGAGAGTCCCACGTAAGGACGCACCCGGTTCGGACATCTTGATCTAAGGTCGCCAAACTATGTCTTGCAGGATCACGTCTTTCATTCATGACAACGTCGCCACCATCAATCAATACCGCACCGTGACCGAGGGTGTGGACATCATGGTGAGCCGGGGCGTCGGTTCACTGGTGGTGATGGAAGGCAACGAGGTGGTGGGATACTTCACCGAACGCGACCTGATGGTCCGGGTGATCGGGAAACGGAAAGAGCCGGCGCGTACCCCCATCCACGAGGTGATGACCAGGGATCTCGTGCGCGTGGATGTCAACGCCACATGCAAATACTCACTGCACCGGATGAAAGAATACCGCATCCGGCATTTGCTGGTCTTCGACGGGCCGCGTTTCCTGGGGGTGGTCTCCATGCGCGACATCGCGGCGCAGGTGACCAGGGCCTCGGATTACAGCGATCTGACGGTGAACGTGGTGGGCGGGGTCGTCCTGTTGGTCATCCTGTCGGTGATCGGGTTCCTGATCTATCTCGTTCCGGACATGATGGGGTTCATGCACCGCTTCTTCAGTTGAGCGGTCAGCACTGCACCCAAGGGAGACCACGGAAACGCCAACCATTGACACTGGAACGATGGTGGTGTTCGTCCCGGTCCCCCTCGAACCCCTCCAGGACATGGTAGACGGATTGAAACCCCTCCTGGAGCAGCCGGTTGCCCGCATCGATGGAACGGTGCCCGGATCGGCAGATCAGGACCACGCTGCGCGTCTTGCTTTTGACCGCCTGCATGACCTCCTGAACGAAACGGGGATTGAGTTCGAAATCCGGCGCGTCCTGCCAGGGGATGTTGATCACCCCCGGAGGGCTGCCGATGAAGAAATGCTCCACCTCGGAACGGATGTCGATGAAGGCCGCATCCGTGGTGGTGACCAGTTCATGGGCCTCGGCGGGCATGAGCATGCCCAACCTGGGGTCCACCGGGCTGTGCGGCGCGGAAGGGAGCGAACTCCCGTGATGAGGATCGGAAATTTCGGGCATGGCATTGCTCGCAGTCGGTAGTGGTTGAAGTACGGGAAACGGCCTCATTGGTAATCCGGTTGGCGCAACCGAGTCAAGCGATTTGACAAAGGGAGGTGCAAAAAAGATGAACATCCATTCGATCAGACGCAAACCAGGGGCCTTCCGGAATGTCACGTCACGTGCCTGCGGGAGACCGTCGGTGCTCGACCACCAAAAGGTCCAACCCCGTGAAAGGATCAGACAACCGGAATCCCGCATGGAGAGCGGACGCCCGACCGAACAACGCCCGGCCCCCACACGGGAGAACATCCGGCATCGCGCCGATGCCGCCGGGCTGCCCCTGACCACCCGCCTGCTGGAAGGCGGCGTGGTGCTGGCGGTCGGACTCTCCCTGTTCGTCAAGAACGGCATCAGCCACATCACGGGCTGGATCCGCGAGGGCCGCGAAATGGTGAGCGGCTTCGAGGGGATCAAACGGTTCGAATGGCATGAGTCCCCTGCGGACGAACAGTACGACGAAGAGATCTGGGACGACGCCGACACCCCGCCCCCGGTCTCGACCGCCCGGCGAGAAACAAAGGAAGTCAACAAAATGTACACGCTCGACAACGAGGAGCAGGAACTGCCCCCCGAAGAGTTGGAAGATCAGGCCGGCGCCTTGCGCGCCCGATTTTCCACGGCGTCGCGCCAGAATTGAAACGACCGGGTCCCATCGGGGTCCTGAAGGCATGAAAGTCGTTTCCAGCGCCTGGGACGAGGCAGCAACCGGCACGGACTCATGAACACGGAATCCTTCAACTCAGCCCTTCCGCCAGGCACCAGGCTCCTCTGGTTCGAGATCATCCGCGTCCTGGGCAAGGGCGGGTTCGGAATCACCTATCTGGGCCGCGATACCAACCAGAACCAGATGGTGGCCATCAAGGAGTATCTTCCCACCAGTTTCGCCTCGCGCCGGGGCGGCAACGAAGTCCTGCCGAACTCCCCCTCCGACAAGGAGACCTTCGACTGGGGCCTGGACAGTTTCCTGAAAGAGGCCCAGATCGTGGCCCGCTTCAAGCATCCCAGCATCGTGCGGGTGGTCAGTTTCTTCCGCAACGCCAATACCGCCTACATGGTGATGGAGTACGTGGATGGCCAGGGCCTGGACGCCATTCTCAAGCGGCGCAAATACCTGCCGGAAGCGGCCATCAAAAAAATCCTCCCCCCCCTGCTGGACGGCCTGGAACTGTTGCACAAGTCGGCCTTCATCCATCGGGATCTCAAGCCGCCGAACATCCTGATCCGCAACGACGGCTCGCCGGTGATCCTGGACTTCGGCTCGGCGCGGCAGGCGGTGGCGGGCCAGGGGGATCAGATGACGAGTCTTCTGAGCATGGGCTACTCCCCTTTCGAGCAGTACGACTCCTCCGGGGATCGCCAGGGACCATGGTCGGACATCTATGCCTTCGGGGGGGTGTTATACCGCTGCATTGCCGGGGACAAGCCGGTGGAAGCGGCGTTGCGGATCTCGGCCCGGCTGCGCAACGAGAACGATCCCCTGAAAACGGCCAAGGAGGTGGGCAAGGGGCGCTATTCCATGGAATTTCTCGAGGCCGTGGACTGGGCCTTGATGGTTCTGGAAAAGGAGCGGCCCCAATCCATCGCGGAGTGGCGCCCCAGGCTGCTGGGCTTGATCAAAACGGAAGTGGCGGAACCGGCGCCGAACCAGCGTCAGGCGGAAGCCTCCGCCGCAGGTGGCGGCGAGGGTGGGGAGATGCCGGGCCAGATGCGGCCGAAGAGCAGTTGGCGCAGTTTCATCGCCTCGATGAACGAGTTCGCCACGCAAATCAGTCCGGAGGAGATCCAGGCCCGCAAGACGGTGGTGTTGCGACCGACGCGTGGGGATGTCTGCGTCTCGCCCACGCCAACGCCCGCACCGACGGTTTCCCCGGTCGAGGAGGCCTCCCCCACCACGATGCCCCCCCCGGTCACGACCGCCCCGACGCAGGCGCGCAAGCGTGGCGCGGTGTGGGTCGATCCGGTGCTCGGCATGGAGTTCATCTGGCTGCCGGGTGGCTCTTTCAAGATGGGCGCCGGATCGGGAGAGAGCGGTCGCAAGCCGGACGAACTCCCGCAGCACGAGGTGAAGTTGGATGGTTTCTGGATCACGCGCCATCTGCTGACCTGGGGGAAATGGAACCGGATCATGGGGGATTTCCCCCTGGGCCTGTACCGGGAGAGCAAGGCCAATCATCCGGTGGCGAAGATCTCGTGGAACGACGCGCAGAAGTTCGTGCGCCAGTTTGCGCGGGCTTTGGGGGAGAACATCAATCTGCGGCTGCCCACCGAGGCGGAGTGGGAGTATGCGGCACGCGCAAGCAAGGAGGCGCCGTACATCACCGGGGACATGGACCACTGGAGTCTGACCGATTACGCCTGGGTCAAGAGCAACGCCGGAAACCAATCCCGTCCGGTGGGCGAAAAGCGGCCCAACGACTGGGGATTGTACGACATGGCCGGCAATGTCCGGGAGTGGACCGAGGATCACTATCAGGCAGACTATTACGCCAAAAGTCCTACACTCAATCCGCGTGGCGGGACCAACGACGAGGCGCGGGTAGTGCGTGGCAGCGGGTTCAACTGCATGGCCAAGGATGCCCGCACGGCCCGCCGCATGCGGGTGGAACCCTTCGCGGCCTATGACGACCTGGGGTTTCGGCTGGTCCGGGTCAATGGGTGAAGCGCAACGCGGAGCGCATCGTCAGTGCGGAAAAAAGGATTTGAGGATGAGGGTGACGATCCCGCCGACGGTGATGGCGGTTCCCCACTTGAGCGGGGCGAGATCGGCGGCAATACGCAATTCCAATTCCCTGATCCGCGCATCCAGGTATTCCTGGCTCACCAATTGCCTGCCGAAAATCGATGAAAGCGCCTTGGCATGTGCCTTGGCATGCTCCTCCGGGATACCCGCTGCTTTCAACTCCTCGGCAAAAGCAAGCGTATCGAAAGCAACCGTGGCGGTACTCATTTTTCGTTCCTCCAGACCTAAGTAGTGGAGGTCTCCAGCGTACCAGACATCCGACACCGGCACAACAAAAACATTCACTCGACTGCCACAGCCAGCATACTGGCTACTGCGCGCTCTCGAAGTCCAGGCCGATGCCCCTGACGTTGACGCGCGCCACCTGACAGGGAAACGAGACCTCATAGGTGGCATTCCCCTCCTTCATCTCCAGGAACACCACCCCCTTGTCCCCGACCGCGCAGGGACTCGCGGAGGTATCGGTCTCCATGAAGGCCCCGCTCATGCTGACATCCACGGTGAAACCCTCGATCACCTCGCCCAGGGCGATTTCCAGGCGCATGCGGGTATGAAACGGGATGCGGGCCTCGGCGCGGGGACGGTCGGGCCGGACAGGGGGCGGCGGTGTGGTCGCTTGCGGAATCATGGGGCAGCCTAGCATTCCTCCTGAGAGAGATCGAACTCACAATGTTATCCTAGCACATTCGCTGCCACTCCACAACATCCGGAACCCCGCGACGGCTGCGCTCACACACTCAGTTCGATGAACGTGACATCATCTTGCGGCGCGGCATGCCGAAGATGGCGATCGAGCACCATGAGCAGATCCTCCAGGGCCACCTCGTCGGCATTCAAGCCCAAAATGAAGGCCTCCAGCCGCTCCATGCCGAACGGGTTTTCCTGTGGATCCTCCGCTTCGATCAGCCCGTCCGAGTAGAGATAGAGACGATCCCCCGGCTCCAGGGGGATGCCTTGCGCGGCGCGCTCGCCATCCTGATGCTCGATGATGCCGAGCGGCAATAATTGGTGCGATCGCAGATGATCGTGAATGCGATTCCCCCGGACCAGGAGCGCGTCCGGCAAGGCCGCGTTCCACAACACGGCATGATCGCGTCGGGCATTCACCTCCAGCAGGATGGCGGCGCAAAAGACCCCGGTCGGCATGCGCAGATAGAGTTGGTGGTTGATTTCGGACAGAATGCGCCCGCCATGCTTGCCACGATTGACGAGTTGATGAAACATGTAGGTGACCAGAGGACCACCGATGGCGGCGGTGACGCCATGGCCGGTGAAATCCCCCAGAAAGATCATCTGCCGGCCATCGGGCGCAAAGGCGGAGAGCAATACATCGCCGGTGGTCATCTCCACGGGAGCGATCAAATGCCGCACATGACGGGTATCGAAAAGATCGGCGCGCCGCATCTTGACGATCATACTTTCAATCATCTCCCGCTCATCGAGCAGGTGCTGATTGTGTTCGTCCACGATGCGCTTGGCCTCGCTCAATGCCAGGTGGGTGCGGATGCGCGCCGACACGACGGCAGGCGAGAAGGGTTTGGTGATGTAATCCACCGCGCCCAGCCCCAGACCGTGCAACTCGTCCGCTTCCTCCGACTTCGCGGTAATGAAGATGACCGGGATGGCTCTGGTCGCCTCGTGCTCCTTCAACTGCCGACAGACCGCATAGCCGTCGAGTTCCGGCATCATGACATCCAGCAGAATCAGGTCCGGCATGGGCCGCACCAGGGCGGCGCGCATGGCAGCCTTGCTGTTGACTACCGGACGAACAGTATAATCTTTTTCAAGCAGAGACTTGATTACTGAAATATTTTCAGGTCCGTCATCAACAACCATGACAACTTTTACGGAATCACCGCTCACTCCCATCTCCATCCTCCAACGAGATGCCAACCTCTTCCGCCCAGGCCGTCATGGCATGCGTGCATCCGTCAAAATCATAAGTCCGCAGGTACGTTCGGAAGCGCTGCAACAACTCACGCTCCCGACGCCCGCCGGCAATTCGTGCCCACTCCGTCAATCCCCCCTCCACATCCATGTCGAACAGATGGAATTGCTTGTACAATGTCCGGCAAACAGGCGTCAAGGCGCCCCAATCCGTGACCCCGTCCTGCGGCGCCTCCGCTTCCTCCACGCGGCGCGGCAACGCCTGGTCCAACATCTCGCGCAAGGCTTCCAGTTGCCGTGAGAACTGTTGCACCAACGCACGCAACACCATCTCATCCCCCTTTTCCCGCGCCGACCGTTCCACCTCCAGCGCAATCTGGCCCAAACGCGGAGCGCCGACCATCTTGACATGTCCCTTGAGGGTGTGCGCGAATCGTTCGAGGGACTCCAGGTCACCCGACGCCAACTGGTCGGACATGGTTTGGCCAGCGTCCTTCAACCTGTCGGCCAACTTGCCGAGCACGTCCAAATAGAGCGCCACGCTGCCCCCCATATGCATCAACCCGATCCGGGTGTCCAGACCCGGCAGGGGCGGCAGACCGTCCCGTGCATCCTCCGCCGCGACCGGATCGGCTGGCGGGGTTGGCGACTCCTCCCGCGTCGCGCCACTGGGACACCACTTGCCCAAAATTTCGAAAAACGCGTGCGGATCGATGGGTTTGGCCAGATAGTCGCTCATCCCTGCGGCCAGGCACAATTCCCGATCCCCGACCAGGGCATTGGCGGTCATGGCGATGATCGGCAGATCACGAAACCGCTCCTCCCGGCGAATGCGGCGGGTTGCCTCGTAACCATCCATCACCGGCATCTGCACATCCATCAGGACGATATCGAACGGTTGCGTCCAAATCTTCTCGATGGCCTCCGCACCATGGCAGGCCACCTCCACCCGCAGGTCTGTCCGCCGCAGGAAACCCAGCGCCACATCCCGATTGATGGCGTTGTCATCCACCAGCAGGAGATTGCCCGTGATGCGATAATGCCGCGCCGATGGCTCGCTTTTCGGCATGACGCGCGGCATGAAGATGGCCATGATGGTTTCCAGCAATGTGGAAGCCGTGACCGGTTTTTGCAGAAAATTGGGTTGGCCCTCCGGCATGGACGCCTCCATGACCTCCTCGTGCCCATAAGCCGTCAACAGGATCACCCGTGGGGCATGCTCCCCCAGTTCGTTCTTCAGGCAGAGGATGGCCTCCATGCCATCCATGCCCGGCATGCGCCAATCCATGAGCACCAGGTCGAACGGCGCGTTGTTGGCGATGGCCTGTTTGACGCTTGCCACGGCCTGGCGGCCATTGTCGGCCTCGGCCACGCGGCAGCCCCAGGGCAGCAGCATGTCACGGCACACGCGGCGCGCCAGGGCATGATCATCGGCGATGAGGATCCGTTTGCCATTCAAGAAATCGGGCACGACCCGCGACTCGGAGGCGGGTTCGGTTTGCGCATACGGCAAACTCAGCAGAAACTGAAACTGGCTGCCTTCGCCGGGAGTGCTGGTGACGACCAGACAGCCCCCCATCTTCTCCACGAGTTGACGACTGATGGCCAGCCCCAGGCCGGTCCCGCCGAAGCGGCGGGTGGTGGAGGCATCCGCCTGGCTGAACGCCTGAAACAGGCGACCGACCTCCTCCCCGCTCATGCCGATGCCGGAATCGCGCACCGTGAAGGCAATCACGGCATGGGTGTCGTGGCGTTCCCGCAAGGCGATCCCGAAACAGACCTCCCCGGCATCGGTGAATTTGACCGCGTTGGCCACCAGATTGAGCAGGATCTGCCCCAACCGCAGGGGATCCCCCTGCAGGGCGGGAATGCCGGGATCCACGTCCACGATCAGTTCCAGGGCCTTGCCCCGGGTTTTGGGGGCGGCCATGGCGGTCACATGATCCGCCACCTTGTCCATGGAGAACGGAATGGTTTCCAGGGTCAACCTGCCGGACTCGATTTTGGAAAAATCCAGAATATCGTTGATGATATGCAACAGCGACTGACCGGCCTGCTCGATGCGCGTCAGGTAATGGCGCTGTTGCGAGGTCAATTCGGTTTGCAGGGCCAGATGAATCATGCCGAGGATGGCGTTCATGGGGGTACGGATTTCATGACTCATATTGGCGAGAAACGCGGATTTGGCGACATTGGCGCTTTCCGCCAGGCGGCGGGCATCGTGCAACAAGGTCGTTTCCCGGTACAACAGAAGATAATAGGCGATCATGAACAGGCTGATCAGGACCAAGATGAGGATACCAAGGGACCTTTGCACATGCGCGTTCTTTTCCGGCTTCAGCACCATGAGCGACCAACCCGATTCGTGAATCCCCGATCGACCGACAATAAAATGTTTATAATTTAACAGAAAATGAACGCCATCGAGCAACTCCTGTTCGAACAGTGGGACCTTGCCGACCAGGGGACCGAACTGTTTGGAGTCATGCAATTGTTGCAGTGTCGCCGGGGCAACGGGCCACAGAAGGGTGGGGACGAATCCCTCCTGGCTGGACAACAGGGCGATGCCGTCCGGACTGCTCAGAAAGAGATTTTCCCATTGCGAAAATCCCAATGCTTCGGGGGAGAGCGTCTTCTTGATGACCGCGACCCCCAGGATCCGTTGTCTCCCCTTGCCGTAAATCGGGGCGCTGGCATAGTAACCGGGTTCCCTGGAGGTGACGCCATAGGCGAAATAATGTCCGTTTTGCCCGACGATGGCTTGCTGGAAGTAGGGTCGGAACCAGAAATTCTGGCCGACGAAGCTGGTCGGGGCATCCCGATTGGACGAGGTCAGCACCAGACCCGTCCGATCCATCAGATAGGCCACCCCCTTGACGGAGGCCGCCATCTGATCGACCGCCAGATTGGCGACATCCTGCTGTTCCGGGGAGAGAGGGGTCGCGTCCAGCAGGGTGTCGGTGATGCCGGCCAGGGCGATCACGCCACCGTTCACAGTGAAGATTTCATGGTTCAACCGGTTGACCAGGCTGGCCAATTGGACGCGCAATTCCCGGCTTTGTTCCTCCTTGAACAGGTTGCCCAGATAGTCCGTCAGCATCCACCCCCCGGCGACCAGGATCGCGAAACCGACCAGAAACAACTCCATGTAGTGCTTTTTGTAAGCGTATCCGGTCACCCCCATGAATGACACCGCCATGGCGAACGCCATGCCGCCGCGCGCCAGCTGGATGGGCAGACCGGTCCACTGGGTAAAGATCTCCGTATGGATCCATGAAGAGATCAAGAATGAATTGGGTGGCGCGACCAGGCCGCCCACCAGGCCATAGCCGAACAGTGCCACGGCGCCCAGGCGCGACCAGGTTCGGCTCCGCGCATCCGTCTGCGGGCAGGTGCGCCACAGGAACCATGCCCCGATCAGGCAGGCGGGCAGCGTGACACCGTAACGGACCAGGGCGTTGATGTGGTTGCCATCCTGCGTCAACATAACAATAAACAAAACAACACCAGCGACCGGTAAATAAAATTTTCTATATTTTTTCGAAATAAAAAATCTTAATGAAAATTCCGCCAACAATAAAAACGAAACAACATGAACAGATAACCGCACATTCGGAAACGCCGACAAATCGCCCATCACCAGGGCCGCCAAATCCAACCATTCGCCGATGCCATGCGCCAAACCAAACCCGCCGAGCCATTTCCATGGGATGCGAGACTCCTCGCGCGTGGCAACGGTCATGCAGACCGCGCTCAGGATCAAAAAGCTCAACCCATAAAAAAAATAGATCAGATCAAGCTGATCCGCCAACATCCTTGCCATTTGCGTCTCCCGTCACCCCTGTTCCGCGCGACTCCGGATGGCGAAATGCCGAATCACTTCCAGTAACGCCCGCTTGCCGATCGGCTTGGCGAGATACAGGTCACAACCCGCCTCCTGGCTGCGTTGCTGTTCGCCATCCATGGCATGGGCCGTCAATGCGACGATTGCGAGCCGCAAACGCCCCGCCTCCCTTTCCCACTCACGAATGCGGCGCGTGGCCTGGTAGCCATCCAGCACGGGCATCTGCACATCCATGAACACCATATCGTAAACTTCCCGCCGCACCCGTGCAACCGCCTCCAGGCCGTTGCTCACCATATCCAACCGATGGGGAGTATTTTTGAGGTACGCGGAAAAAAGCATTTGATTTTCTTCGACATCTTCCGCAAGAAGGATGCGAAGCGGCTGGATGTGGCCCGTCTCACCGGTCGCAGCCTCCTTGGCGCGCGCATCCCGTGTCGCAGGCACTTCCCGCGCCGGCAGAACAACATGAAAGACACTGCCCTCTCCCAGACCACTCTCCACCCAGATGCGCCCACCCATCATCTCCACCAGACGCCTGGAGATGGCCAATCCCAACCCGGTCCCGCCGAAGCGCCGGGTGATGCTGGTGTCCGCCTGGGTGAACTGCCCGAAGATGTGCTGCTGATGTAATTGCGCGATGCCGATCCCGGTATCCACGACCGAAAAGCACAAATGGCCGGTGCTCTCCGGGTCGCGCAGCACGCGCAGTTCGATGCGGCCCCGTTCGGTGAATTTGATCGCGTTGCCCAACAAATTGATCAGAATCTGCCTGAGCCGGTTGTCGTCACCCAGGATGAACTCCGGCAGATCGACGGCAAGCGCCGTCTCCAGCACCAGTCCCTTGCGTCCTGCGGCGATCCGCATCATGTTCGCGGTCTCTTCCACCAGCCGGCCCGGCGAAAATGACGATTCCAGCAAGGTCAGGCGTCCGGCCTCGATGCGGGAAAAATCCAGGACATCATTGATGATATCCAGTAACGCCCTGCCCGACCGGTCCATGGTCTGGGCGTAATGCCGCTGTTGCGCGTCCAGTTCCGTCTCCAGCAGCATCTCCGCCATACCCAGCACCACATTCATCGGCGTGCGAATCTCATGACTCATATTGGCCAAAAATTCGCTTTTCGCCAGATTGGCGCTCTCTGCCGCCTGCTTGGCCTTGGCCAGTTCCTCCTCCATGCGCTTGCGATCCGTGATGTCCCTGGATGCCGCGTAGACAAACGGCTTGCCATCCATTTCGAAACCACGGGCATGGATCTCCACATCCAGAATGGCGCCGTCCTTGCGCCGATGTCTGGTTTCGAACGAGGCCTGTTTTTTGATCAACGACCGGACCGCGCCGATCAACTGCTCGCGGGGGATATGCACATCCCAATCCAGCACGTTGAGCGTGGCGGTCTGGGCGTGGGAATAACCGAGCATGGCGGCGAAGGAGTCGCTGAACTCCACGATGCCGCCATCCTCATCCAAAATGTGGATCCCATCCCCGGCGGTGCGCAGGAACATTTCATAGCGTCTCTTTTCCCGTCGCAACATCTCTTCCGCCTGTTTCCTGGAGGTAATCTCCTCTATGGCGGAAACCATGAACTCCCGGCCGGCTTCCTGCCCTGGAATGCGCGAGACGGTCACACGCGCCCAGATCACCATGGCGGTCTTGGTGAGATAACGTTTTTCCAAGACAAACGAATCAATGACATGATCGCGCAATTGACAAATCAGATCGACGTTGGCGGTAAAGTCGTCGGGATGGGTGATCTCCTCGACGCTGACGCCCTGGAGTTCATCGGGCGAGTCGTAACCCAGCATGGTGGCGAACGCCTGATTGACCTCCAGCAACTGCCCGTACTCGAAATCCACGCGCGTCATGCCGATGCCGACATGGTCCACCATGGCGTGAAACTTGGCCTCGCTGATGGCGAGCTGTTCCATGGCCCGCTGCTGGGCAAGCCTGGCCTGGTGCAATTCCAGAAAAACCCTCACCTTGGCCAGCAGGATACGATCATCGAAAGGTTTTTCCAGATAATCGACACCACCGAACTCATAGGCCTTGATCAGATGAGGATGATCGTTGAATGCGGCTGTAAGAAAAATAATAGGGATATGCTTGGTGCCGGTGAAATTCTTGAGCGTTTCCGCCACTTCGTAGCCGTCCATGCCGGGCATGTCCACATCCAGCAGAATCACGGCCACGTCATGCCGCAGCACGAGTTGCAACGCCGCTTCACCGCTGAGCGCTTCCAGGATTTCGACCCGCAAGGGCAGCAGCAGACGCCGCATCGCCATCAGATTGGCGGGCTTGTCGTCCACAACGAGGATCCTGGAATCATGCCATGACATTGCGTGCCTCCCTTCCATCCGCCCTGCCGGACCCGGTGGATAACAACGCCACCATTTTCCCGAACAACTGTTCCGGATTCACCGGTTTGCTCAGATAATCGTCCGCTCCCGCATCCAGGCAGCGCCGCTCATCGCCAGGCATGGCCAGGGCGGTCAAGGCAAGGATCGGCGTATTCCTCAGCCTGGGATCCCCGCGGATCCGGGCAATGGTCGCAAACCCATCCATACCGGGCATCAGGAGATCCATCACCACCAGATCGATTTCGGGATAGGCGCGCATCAGTCGCATGGTGCTCAATCCATCCGTGGCCATGAGGATCCTGCCCGCGCGATCCTGCAAACTCCTGGCAAGGGAGAAGTTGCCCCGGACATCGTCATCCACCAAGAGCAGGGTGGCCGGATGACCGTTGCACAACAGCTGTGCGCCAGAATCGACCGAAGGACCCTCCGATGCCGGGAGCGCCATCCACTCCTGGCGCTCCGGCGCCAGATCCCCCAGGCCCACGCTTCCCAGCCACTCGGTCAGCAAGGCGAACAAACGCTCCACCTGGACCGGCTTGGACAAATAGTCGCTGGCTCCGGCGGCAAGGCAACGTTCCCGATCCCCAGGCATGGCCTTGGCGGTCAAGGCGATGATGGGCAGTTTCGCAAACCTCGGCAGCCGCCGGATCGCCTCCATGGCCTGATAACCGTCCATGCGTGGCATCATGATGTCCATCAGCACCAGGTGGATCTCCGGCTGGTCATGCAGCATCCGCACGGCCTCCTCTCCATCCCCGGCGGCCAGTACCCGGCCGACTCTGCCCTGCAGGATCTTGCCCAGGGCCAGACAGTTGCGCGCGTCGTCATCCACCACCAGGACCGTGACCAGGGGATTGCGGAACTCGGCGACCGGCAAAACCGTATCCAGCGGCGTGCCGGATCGGATCTTGTCGGCATGGGGGAACTCTTCCGGAAGCAGCAGAGTAAAGGTGCTGCCCTCGTCCAGACGGCTCTCCAGCGTGACCGCGCCGCCGAGCATCCGGGAGTAATGCCGGACGATGGCCAACCCCAGTCCGGTGCCGCCATACTTGCGGCTGGTGGCGCTGTCCGCCTGCCGGAAGGTCTCGAAGATCAACTCCTTCTTGTCATCGGGAATGCCGATGCCGGTATCGGTCACGCTCAAGGCGATACGCCCGGCTTGCGGCAACGCGGGACGGTGAATGCGCAGCGCGACCGATCCCCTGGCAGTGAACTTGGCGGCATTGGACAAAAGATTGCGGACGATGTGCTCCACCTTGATCCAATCGGTGATCAAGTTTGCCGGAAGGCCATCTTCCAGTTCCGTGCGCCATTCCAGCCCCCTGGCAAGCACCACCGGCCGGAACTGACGACTCATGGCGTCGAGAAAGTCGTCGAAACGCATGGCCTCCGCCACCACCTCCATGCGTCCGGCCTCGATCTTGGAAAGATCCAGGATTTCATTGATCAGCCGCAACAGATCCGTGCCGCTTTCATGAATCACCTGGGCCGACTCCCGTTGATCGGGCGTCAAGGCGCGATCGGCGCTCATCAGGCGGGCCAGGATCAACATGCTGTTGAGCGGGGTGCGCAACTCGTGGGACATGTTGGCCAGAAATTCCGATTTGGCCCGGTTGGCCGTCTCGGCGGCTTCCCGCGCCCGACGCAGGGCCAGCTCCGTCTTGCGCCGCGCCGAGATGTCCCGCAGCGTCCCGAAGATCCCCGCCACGCGACCCTGCTCATCGGTCATGACGCTGGCGTAGAGTTCCACCCACACCTCTTCTCCGGATCGATGGATGCCGCACGCCTCCTCCCGGACGGCATCCGTCTCCTTTTTCACCAGTTCCTGGAATTGCCCCAGCAAACGGGGCCGTTCGTCGGGACGCACAAAGTCCGCAAAACGCCTGCCCAGCGTCTCGGCGACCGCAAAGCCGGATACCGCCTCCCAGGCCGGGTTGAGAAATCGCCAGCAGCCCGCCGCATCGATCTGAAAGATGACTTCCTCGATGTTTTCCACCATGCGTTGGTAGCGGGCCTCGACCTGGTGCAGCTCCATGCCGATGCGGCGCGCCTCTCTCAGGATGTCCTCCTGTCTTCTGGCCAGGGCGCGAAAGATACCGAACAGCAAAAGAGAGGTCAACGTCCCCATGAGCAGCATCACCATGGGCTGCTGGCTCTCCACCTCCGCCTCGAACTCCGGACGGCTCTGGAAGCGCACGGTCCAGACCCGTCCCGGCAATTCGACCTGTCGGGTGATCCGGAAACGGGGGCGCGACGCCTCGTCGGCAAACTCCCCGGAAGCGAACAGCAGATGCTCCGGGGACGGTTCCGGGCCATCGAAAAGTTCGAAATCCAGGGCGGGAACGCCATGACCGAGAATGCCGCGCATCAGGTCCTTGACCCGGAACGGACTGTAGACGAATCCCTTGATCGCCGCCTGCCGCTCCTCGACCGTGGCGGCGGGCATGCCCGGACGATAGACCGGGACGTACATCAGAAATCCTGCCTGCACGTCGCTGGTGGTCTCCTGGACCAGGGTCACCTTGCCGGAAACCGCCGACTCGCCGCTGTCGCGCGCCCGCTCCATCGCCTCGCGCCGTACCGGCTCGGAGAACATGTCGTAGCCGAAGGCCCGCAGATTGCGGTCCCGGAAGGGTTCCAGATAGATGATGGCGCTGTAGGTATTCCTCTCCCCGTCCGGCTGGATGCCATAACCGGGAAAACCTTCCGCGCAGATTTGCCGGATGTGCTCCTCCCGTTTGTCCGCCGGGATCATCAGGGAAAAGCCGATCCCCTGAATCCCGGGCCAGTAGGTCTCGATGCGCAGCCTGTTCACGTAATCGCGCCACATCGACCGGCTGACATCCTCGACCGCGTCGAAGAGGCCCGCGCCGCCACGCAACACCTGTTCGTATTCCAGCATCCGTTTGTCGATGGCAAGATGGGCCTCCTCGACCCGGTATGCCATGCGGTCCCGGGCCAATTCACGCACGACCTGATCGGTCATGCTCCAGACGAATAGCGTGACACCAAAGGCCACCGCAAGAATAATCCAGGCTGTGGGTTGGCGATGCAGCAGATCAAAACCGTTTTTTTGCCATCTTTTCATCATCGGCACATCATCCCCTACCCACCAGTCGCCACTTCAAGGATGTTTCTTATAATTTTCATTAATTATACGCAGCAAATCCGCCTTCTCGAATGGTTTTTGCAGCAAATCATCACATCCAGCATCCAGACATTCGCGCAATGTCGTCGGCATGGCATGAGCCGTCAAGGCAATCACCTTGAGCGCCACGCGACCCGTCTCCCGTTCCCAAAGACGAATACGCCGCGTCGCCTCCAGACCATCCATGTTCGGCATGCGCAGATCCATGAGGACCAGATCGAACAGATGCCGTTGCACCCGATCGAGCGCCTCGATGCCATCATTGACGATGGTCAGGCGATGCGGGGTCCGTTTCAGATAGGCTTCGCAGAGAATCTGATTGTCCTCGGAATTTTCCACCAGCAGGATCTCCATGGCCCCGGTTTCCAGGACCGGCGACGCCGCACTCGCCGCCTCACCGACCGGCAGAATGCAGACCACATCCACCCCTTCGCCCACGCGCTCCCGCACGCGCAGCCTGCCCCCCATCGCGGCCACAAGTTTGCGAGCAATAGCCAATGCAAGCCCCGTATTGCCGCCGACAAGCCCGCCGCGCTCCGCGCGCGACTCCGGACCATCGGGCGCAATGTCGTCCACGTCGCGGGCGATGGTCAGCATCAGCGACCGGCGATCCTCCGGCCAGAGGGAGATGGCGACGGTAAGCTGGGAGTGGTGGGTCGATTTGATGGCATGGCCGATCAGGTTGTGCATGACTTGGCGCAAACAGGCCGGATCCACCTGGACCACCAGATCGACGAGATGCCCCTCGATCCGTTCCCGCACCCGCACCTGTTGTTGCAATGCCACGGATCGCAACCCCTCGATGGCCCCGCGCAGGATCGCGACCGGCTGGCAGGCATCGGCGCGCGGGACAATACCGCCGGATTCGATCCGTGACAACTCCTGAATGTCATCGACGATCCCCATCAGGGTATTGCCGGCCTGCTGCATCAGGTTGGTATAATGATGCTGCTCCGGGGTCAGATCGCTCTCCTGCAAAATGCCGCACATGCCCAACAGGACATGCAAGGGAGTACGGACCTCATGACCGATGAGGGAGAAGAACTCCTTCCTGGCCGCACCGCTCTCCTCGGCCAGCGCCACAGCCGCCTTGTGCTCCGTGATGTCGCGCGCCACGGCATGAATCGCCTCCCCTGCCCGGATGGCCTGCCATTCCAGCCAGCGATACCCGCCATCCCGATGTCGGCAGCGACAGACGAAATCGCTGACCGGCCGCTGACCGAGTACCTGATCGAGTGCATCCAGCACGGCGGTCAGATCGTCGGGATGCACCAGCGACGCGTCGCGCAGGGAGGGCAACGCATCGGGCGGATAACCGAGAATCGTCTCGCATGCCGCACTGAACCGTCGAGACAGGCCGCTCACCCCGACGACGCAGGCGATATGCCTGGCACTGGCGTTGAACAGATCGAACAGCATGTGCATGGAAGTCCACTTCGTTTGGAGCCGATAATTTGCAACACCTGATCTTGGGCAATATCGCAATACATGGACCACAATGCCTGCCGACCCGTCAAGCCGGATTCTGACAAAAATATTGTAATATACACATATAATATCAACAAGATATTAGCATAAATCCAAAAAAAATTCACATACGTTCCACATTTTTCCTGGCCGACAATTGAAACATTTAGTAGCATGAAACCATTCGTGTCAAACCGATTTTGAAACAAGGAGTCTCACCATGACCGCCTCGGTGCTGATCGTCGATGACGACGAACTCGTTGTAGACATGACCGGCATCGTCATGGCCAGATCCGGCCACACCACCACCCATGCCTCCTCCACCCAACAGGCCCTGGAACGGATCTCCCAATACCCCTACGACCTGGTGATCACCGACCTGCGACTGCCGGACGGATCGGGATTGGAGATCCTGGAACGGGTGAAACGGTTCCATCCGCGCATGCAGGTCATCCTCATCACCGGATTTCCGGATTTCGCCACCGTGCATAGCGCGCTGCGCGCCGGGGCGTTCGACTATCTGGTCAAACCCGTCCAGCCATCGGAAATGATGCAAGTGGTACAACGCGCCCTGGAAAACCGCCGCATCCGCGAGGAACGGGAATTGTTCGCCAACCGGTTGGCCGCCGTCTTCCAGGGGGTGGACGACGCCATCCTCGTCATGGACAACCGCCTGCGCATCGTGCAGTTGAACGATGCCGCCTCCCAACTGCTCGGCCTGACGGCCACCCCCCTGCACGACTCCCTGCAAAACGTCGCCCCATGGCTCTTTGCCGCAGTGGAGACCCTGCTGCACCAGGCACGCATGCAAGGGAGCGGCAAACGGGCGGTGTGCATGGTCCCCCTGCGAGAAAAAAATCAGGAACGCCTGCTCAGTTGCACCGCCTCGGTCTTTCAGGACCCGGCCAGCGAAGAACCGGGAACCATCCTGGTCGTGCGGGACGAAAGCCGCCTGCACGACATGGAAAGAAAACAGGACCGGCTGGGCAGGCATGGCCTGGTCGGCGCCTGCCGCCTCATGCGGGAACTCCACGAATTGATGCAACAGGTCGCCCAGGCCGACTCCACGGTGCTCATCAGCGGCGAAACCGGCACGGGCAAAGAGTTGGTGGCGCGCGCACTGCACGAAACCAGCCCGCGCGCGCGCCACCCCTTCGTGGCGGTCAACTGCGCCGCCCTGCCGGCCGGGTTGCTGGAAAGCGAACTGTTCGGCCATGTGCGCGGGGCCTTCACCCATGCCCTGCGCGACAAGACCGGCCGCTTCCAACAGGCCAACGGCGGCACCATCTTCCTGGATGAGATCGGCGACCTCCCCATGGAAATGCAGGTCAAACTGTTGCGCATTCTGCAGACCCACCAGTTCGAGGTGGTCGGAGAGAGCCGTTCCACGCAGGTGGATGTGCGGGTGATGGCCGCCACCCACCGGAATCTGCGCAAACTGGTGCTGGAGGGGATGTTTCGCGAGGATCTCTTCTATCGCCTCAAGGTGGTGGAACTGAATGTTCCCCCGCTGCGGGAACGCAAGGCGGATCTCCCCTTGCTGATCGATCACTTCCTGATGCGGCTCAACAGCCGGATGAAACGCTCGGTCAAGGGGATCAGCGACGAGGTGCTGACCGCCTTCATGGATCACGACTGGCCGGGCAACGTGCGGGAGTTGGAACACCTTCTGGAACATGCCATGGTGGTTGCCCGTCAGCCGATCCTGACCTTGTCCGACCTCCCGCCGGAGTTCCGCAACCGCGCCCTACCCACGCCCGTTCCCCCGCCGGACCCCACCGGCAGACGCGGCCGCCCCTTGAAGCACACACCACCAACCGGAGAAAAACCAGATGAGGAGGCCATCACCCGCGCGCTGACCGCATGCCGCTGGCGGATCCAGGAGACCGCCCAACGGCTCGGCATCAGCCGCAGCACGCTCTGGCGGCGGATGCGGGCCATGGGGCTAAAAGATCAACCCAGACTCTTGGAAACGATCTCATAGGTGTTGCGCGCTGGCCCGGCCACCGCAACAATCCGGGACAACGCGGCATGCATGGCCTCCCGGCGCAGCGGCTCGAAACGGCGCCAACGGCTGAACACCCCGGCCAGACGGGCGGCAACCTGCGGATTGTCGGGATCCAACGCCAGGATCACCTCCTCGGCGAGACGATACCCCTCTCCGGAGGGGTCGTGAAAACGGGAGAGGTTCTGCCTGCAAAACGTCCCGATCACCGCGCGCACCCGGTTGGGGTTGCGCAACTGAAATTGCGGCTTGCGCATCAGTTCCCGCACCCGCTCCACGGCATGCGGCACCGGGGCGGAAGCCTGAATGGCGAACCATTTGTCCAGTGCCAGGGGATTCTCCCGCCAGCGGTTTTCCCATTCCGCCAGGATCTCCGGTGCCTCAGGGCGATCCGCATGCACCAGGGGGATCATGGCGCCCAGCCGATCGGTCATGTTGTCGGCCTCCCGCAGTTGCCGCAAGGCCATTTCCGTCGGCAGGCCATTGTCCGGCAGGGCCATGAGATAGCTCAGAGCGAGATTCTTGAGGGTGCGACGTCCGATGTCGCCCGGATCGCGGCGATAGGGACCTGGGGTGAGATGGCGCTCGTACACCCGCATCAATTCCTCGCGGAAGGTCAGGGCAAGGTGACGGCGCATCCCTTCGCGCGCCTGATGCAGGGCTTCGGGATCGGCGGGGGTCATCTTCTCCAGCAGGGGCGTCAGACCCGGCAGGGTGATGGCAAGGGCGATCAGTGCCGGTTCCAGACGCGACTCCTCCAGGGTGGCGGCGAAGGCGCGCAAAAAAAGCGGATGCGGGGCCATGCCGCCAGCGGGGTCCCGGGCGGCACGCAGCAGGATGCGGGTCGCCAACTCCTGGCCGGCATCCCAGCGGTTGAAGGGATTCCCCTCCGCACCCCACAAAAAGGCCAAATCCTCCTCGCCATAGGGCGCGCGCAGCTTGACCGGCGCGGAAAAACCCCGCAACAGCGACGGGATCGGGGCATGCGCCAGGCCGGTGAAACAAAAACGATGGCTGGCCTGGGTCAACTCCAGCACCATTTCCGGAACCGCCTCCCCCTGCCCTTCCAGACGCAAAGGCATGGGAGCGCCTGTGACAGGGTCCAGCAAGGCCATGACGACCGGCATGTGGAAGGGAGGAGCCGGTTGCTCCTGGTTGGGGGCCTGGCAGTGCTGGGAGATGTCGAGACAAAACACATGGGCAACAGGGTCGTGCTCCCACCGCACCGTCAACTCCGGGGTGCCAGGGTAACGGTACCAGCGCATGAACTGGCTCAAATCCCGTTGCGAGGCGCTCTCCATGGCCGCGACGAAATCCTCCACCGTGACGGCCTGGCCGTCGTGACGCTCGAAATAGAGGTCCATCCCCCGACGGAAACGCTCCTTGCCGATGAGGACCTCCAACATGCGCACCACCTCGCCCCCCTTGTTGTAGATGGTCGAGGTGTAAAAATTATTGATCTCCATGTAGGTGTCGGGCCGCACAGGATGAGCGGTGGGGCCGTTGTCCTCCGGGAACTGGCCGGAACGCAGATCGTTGACCGCGCGAATGCGCTGCACCGAACGGGAACCGACCTCGGCGCTGAAACTCTGATCCCGGAAGATGGTCAGCCCCTCCTTGAGGCTGAGCTGGAACCAATCCCGACAGGTGACGCGGTTGCCGGTCCAGTTGTGAAAATATTCGTGGGCAATGACGCTTTCGATCTCCTCGTAATTGGAGTCGGTGGCGGTTTGGGCATCGGCGAGGACGTACTGGGCGTTGAAGAGGTTGAGGCCCTTGTTCTCCATGGCCCCCATGTTGAAGTCGTTGACCGCCACGATCATGTAGAGGTCGAGGTCGTACTCACGACCGAAGCGCTGTTCGTCCCAGGCCATGGATTTTTGCAGCGAGTCGAGGGCATGGCGGCATTTGTCGCCATTCTCCGGCTCCACCCACACCTGCAACGTGATCCGGCGTCCGGAAAAGGTGGTGAAAAAATCCTCCCGGCAGACGAGGTCGCCAGCCACCAGACAGAAGAGATAACAGGGCTTGGGAAACGGGTCCTCCCAGAGGGCGTAGTGCCGGTTGCCAGGCCGCTCCCCGCGCTCCTTGAGGTTGCCGTTGGCCAGCAGCACCGGAGCGACACTCCGATCCGCCTCGATGGAGACGGTGAAACGGGCCATCACGTCCGGACGATCCAGGTAGAAGGTGATCTTGCGAAACCCCTCGGCCTCGCACTGGGTGCAAAACAAGGAACCGGAACGATACAACCCCTCCAGGGAGAGGTTGGTTTCGGGATGGATGCGCACCTCGGTCTCCAGCACGCACGCCTGCCCGACCCCGAAGATGCGCAGCCCCTCGCCGGTCTGCTGGTATCGGTCGCCGGGCAACGCGACGCCGTCGAGACGCAAGGCGAGGAGTTCCAACTCACGCCCATCCAGCCACAAGGGGGTCTCCGACGGGCCGGAGGCGACCTCCGGATTGCGGCGCATGGTCAGCCGGGCATGCACCGTGGCCTGATCGGCGAAGAGCCGGAAATCGAGATGGACGTGATCCACCAGCCAGGCGGGCGGGGTGTAATCGGCCAGTCGGGTGACGGTTTTGGGTTTTTCGCTCATGATGACTCAATCCGTGCTCTTTCGTTGATCCAATCGCTTATGCTAGCATGTATCGAAAGTCAAAATCCACAATCAGCGGAGCGCCACATCAAGATGGCCATCGACAAAAACGCCAAGATCTACGTCGCCGGACACCTCGGCCTGGTCGGCTCCGCCATGGTCAGACGCCTGCAAGCCGCCGGTTACCATCGCCTCCTCACCCGCACCCGCCAGGAACTGGATCTGCTCGATCAACGGGCGGTGTACGATTTCCTGGAGCACGAAAAACCGGATTACCTCTTCATCCTGGCGGCCAAGGTGGGAGGAATCCAGGCCAACAACACCTACCGGGCCGACTTCATCCACCAGAACCTCGCCATCCAGAACCACCTGATCCACGGCGCCTTTCGGGCCGGGATCCTGGATCTCTGTTTTTTCGGCTCCAGTTGCATCTATCCCAGGGAATGCCCGCAGCCGATCCGGGAAGAGTATCTGCTCACCGGCCCCCTGGAGAAGACCAACGAACCCTATGCCGTGGCCAAGATCGCCGGGATCAAAATGTGCGAGGGCTACAACGACCAGTACGGCGCCCGCTATCTGTGCGTGATGCCCACCAACCTGTACGGCCCCAGCGACCACTACGACCTGGCCAACAGCCATGTCCTGCCGGCCCTGATCCGCAAGATCCACGAGGCCAAGGCGCGCGGCGATGAGGAACTGGTGGTCTGGGGCAGCGGCCGGCCAAGACGGGAACTCCTCTACTCCGACGACCTGGCCGATGCCTGCATCCGGCTCATGGAACTCGGCGTCGGCTCCGGCATCTACAACATCGGCACCGGCCAAGACCACACCATCCGCGAACTGGCCGAAACCGCCATGGAGGTGATCGGCTTCCCCGGACGGATCGCCTTCGACACCAGCAAGCCGGACGGCACCATGGTCAAGCGGTTGGATGTCGCGCGCATCACCGCGCTCGGCTGGCGGGCCGCCACCCCCCTGCGGGAGGGAATCGCCCGGACCTACGCCGATTTTCTCGCCCACCCCCCCTCTTGACATCGAGACCAAACACCATGCCAAAAGTCGCCCTAATCACGGGAATCACCGGCCAGGATGGCGCCCTGCTCGCGGAACTGCTGCTGGAGAAGGGGTACATCGTGCATGGCCTCAAACGCCGCACCAGCATCATCAACACCGACCGCATCGACCACATCTACCAGGACCGGCACGAGAACTCGGTACGCTTTTTTCTCCATTACGGGGACCTGACCGACTCCACCTCGATCATCCGCATCATCCAGCAGACCCGGCCGGACGAGATCTACAACCTGGCGGCCCAATCCCACGTGGCGGTGAGCTTCGAAACCCCGGAGTACACCGCCAACACCGACGCCCTGGGCACCTTGCGGGTGCTGGAGGCGATCCGCATTCTGGGCATGGAGAAGACCACCCGTTTCTACCAGGCCTCCACCAGCGAGCTGTACGGCCTGGTCCAGGAGGTCCCGCAAAAGGAAACCACCCCCTTCTATCCCCGCAGCCCCTATGCCGTGGCCAAGCTGTACGCCTACTGGATCACGATCAACTACCGGGAGGCCTACGGGATGTACGCCTGCAACGGGATTCTCTTCAATCACGAAAGCCCGGTGCGCGGAGAGACCTTCGTCACCCGCAAGATCACCCGCGCCCTGGCGCGCATTCACGTGGGGTTGCAGGATTGTCTCTATCTGGGCAATTTGAACTCCCTGCGGGACTGGGGCCATGCCCGCGACTACGTGGAGATGCAGTGGCTGATGCTGCAACAGGAGCAACCCGAGGATTACGTCATCGCCACCGGGGTGCAATACAGCGTGCGCCAGTTCATCGATGCCGCCGCCGCAGAACTCGGCTTCGCCATGCGCTGGCAGGGAGAAGGGATCGACGAACAGGGCTTCACCCCGCAAGGCCGCCGCATCGTGGCCATCGACCCGCGCTACTTCCGCCCCACCGAGGTGGAAACCCTGCTCGGCGACCCCACCAAGGCGCGGGAGAAACTCGGCTGGTCCCCCCGCATCTCCTTTGCCGACCTGGTGGCCGAGATGATGCGCGAGGATCTCAAGATCGCCAGGCGGGACCAACTGATCAAAAAACACGGCTTTCCCACGATGACCTACTCGGAGTGATTGTTTCACCCCCCAAAAAATAAAGCCGATGGGCCAGAAAGTCCCATCGGCTTCAAGCCATCCACATTTGGCGATGCATCAACCGGCGGCGGGAGTCTCCCGTTCCACCAGTTCCAGAAAGGCCATCGGCGCGCAGTCACCGAAGCGGTTGCGGGTCTTGATGATGCGGGTATAACCACCATTGCGGGTACGATTGCGCTCGGCGATATCGACGAACAGCTTATGGGCAACCTCCTTGTCCGCAATCACGGAAAGGGCCTGGCGACGCGCATGCAGCGTGCCCTGCTTGCCCAGGGTAACCATCCGATCCGCCATGCTCCGCAACTCCTTGGCGCGAGGAACGGTGATTTCGATCCGCTCGTACCGGAACAGGCTGGTCAACATATTGCGCAACATCGCGTTGCGGTGGCTGGATTCCCGGTTCAGTTTGCGGCCTGACTTGAGATGTCTCATGATCGTGTGTCCCTTCAGAAATTCTCTTCTTCGTATTGCTTAGCCAGATCCTCAATGTTCTCCGGCGGCCAGCCATCCAGATGCATGCCCAGGCTCAGATCCATCTCTTCGAGCACTTCCTTTATTTCGTTCAAGGACTTGCGACCGAAATTGGGAGTTTTGAGCATCTCGGATTCGGTCTTCTGCACCAGGTCGCCGATATAGACAATGTCGTCGTTCTTGAGACAGTTGGCCGAACGTACCGATAACTCGAGTTCATCCACCTTGCGAAACAGATTCGGGTTCCACTTGGGCAGGGCATTGTCCTCCCGGCCATCGAGGATGGGAATATCGTCAAAATTGATGAAAAGGCTCAACTGATCTTGCAGAATTTTGGCCGCCAGGGCCAAGGCATCCTCCGGGCTGACCACGCCATTGGTTTCGATATCCAGCACCAGCTTGTCATAGTCGGTCTGCTGACCCACGCGGGCATTGGAGACCTTGTAGGAGACCCGCTTGACCGGATTGTAGCTGCAGTCCATGGGGATGTCGCCGATATTGGTCGGCTCGTCCTCTGCTCCCGGCGTTGCCCGCACATAACCCTTGCCCGTGGTCACGGTCATGGTCATGTTCAGCTTGCCGGACTTGTTGAGGGTGGCGATGTGGTGATTCGGGTTGAGGATTTCGATATCATGACCGCATTCGATATCCCCTGCCGTCACCACGCCCTCCTTGTCCGACACCAGGGTCATGGTCCTGGTGGAGCCACTACGCATACGGATCGCCACGCCCTTGAGGTTGAGGATGATATCCGTCACATCCTCCAACACACCGGGAATGCTTGAAAATTCGTGCAAAACGCCCTCGATCCTGACCGACGAGACTGCCGCGCCCTGCAAGGACGAAAGCAGAACCCGCCGCAAGGCGTTACCCAACGTAGTGCCAAAGCCCCGTTCCAGGGGTTCCGCGACCAGAGTCGCCTTGTACTTCGCGTCGGCGTCGCCGACGAGTTCCACCTTGCGAGGCTTGATCAGTTCGGTCCAGTTCCTGTACATCATCTGCCCCCATCAAGAGGTATCGAAAACTTACTTGGAATACAATTCAACGATGAGGTTTTCGTTATAATCCGCCGGCAAATCTGCACGATCCGGATAGGAGATGAAGGTACCGGTCATGGCCACCGGATCCACCTCGAGCCAGGAGGGAAAGCTGCGGCGCATGGCGCTATCCAGAGAGCCTTTGATGCGGATATGTGCCTTGCACGACTCATCCACGCCGACCTTGTCACCGGGTTTGAGCAGATAGGAGGCCACATTGATGATCTTGCCATTGACCATGATCTGCCGATGGCTGACCACCTGTCTGGCTTCGCTGCGCGAACCGGAGAAACCGAGGCGGTATACGACGTTGTCGAGGCGCCGTTCGAGCATGACCAACAGGTTTTCACCCGTGACACCCGGCATGCGCGAGGCCTTTTCGAAGTAGGTATGGAATTGCCTTTCCAGCAGCCCATAGGTACGTTTGATTTTCTGCTTTTCGCGCAGGTGGACGCCATAGTCCGAAACCTTTCTCCGGCGTTGCCCATGCAGGCCAGGGCCGTAGTTTCGGCGCTCAATGGCGCACTTGTCTGAATAGCACTTTTCCCCTTTGAGGAAAAGTTTGGTCGCCTCGCGGCGGCACAATCTGCATTTGGATCCAAAATAACGGGCCATCTTCTCTTCTCGAGTCCCTTGTCAACCGTGTCGAATCAGACGCGACGCCGCTTTGGCGGACGGCAGCCATTATGGGGAATGGGGGTGACGTCCTGCACGTAGGCAATATTAAAGCCGATATTGGCCAACGCCCGGAGGGCCGATTCGCGACCGGATCCGGGGCCTTTCAAACGCACTTCCAGGTTCCGCATGCCATGTTCCATGGCTTTTTTGCCAGCCTCTTCGGCGGCCATTTGTGCCGCGAAGGGGGTGGATTTACGGGACCCTTTGAACCCTTGTGCTCCCGCCGAACCCCAGGAAATGACGTTCCCGGTGGTATCGGTGATGGTTACCAGGGTGTTGTTGAAGGTAGAACGAATGTGAGCGATACCGCTAGCGATGTTTTTGCGCTCTTTTTTCTTGAGGCGGGCAGCGGTTTTGGGTGCCTTCGTCGCCATGTCTACTCCTTCATTGCCGGCCTGGTATCGCAACCATGGCTAGTGCTTAAGTAAGTCATCATTATTTACCAACGATGGCACGACGAGGACCTTTCCGCGTGCGTGCATTGGTATGAGTCCGTTGTCCACGGGTGGGCAGGCCACGGCGATGGCGCAAGCCTCTGTAGGACCCCAGGTCCATGAGACGTTTGGTGTTCATAGCGACCTGTCGTCGCAAATCCCCTTCCACCACGTGATCCTTGTCGATGATAGCGCGGATGCGAGCGGTTTCCGCCTCCGACATGTCACGAGCGCGCATATCCTCCGAGACGCCAGCCTCCTTGAGAATCTGCTTCGCCCTTACCGGACCAATCCCATAGATATAGGTCAGGGCAACTTCCATCCGCTTATTGATCGGGATGTTTACACCTGCGATGCGGGCCACCTTCCCACCTCCTCGTCAACCTTGCCGCTGCTTATGCTTGGGATGCACCGGGCAGATCACCCGTGTCAACCCTTTCCGTTTGACCATTCTGCAATCTTTGCAGAGTTTTTTCACCGATGCACGAACCTTCATGAGACATCTCCCGTCAAGCAGCCGTCAGCGACGGCCTCGAATTCTCGCCTTTTGCATCAGGCCCTCGTATTGGCGGCTGATGAGAAAGGACTGGATTTGTGCCGCAGTATCCATGGTGACGCTCACGACGATCAGCATGGAAGTTCCACCGAAATAAAACGGCACATTATAGCTTGTGATCAGGATCTCTGGCAAGAGACAAACCGCGGTGACGTAAATTCCTCCCACCAGGGTCAGTCGGGTCAGGATCTTGTCGAAATACTCCGCCGTGCGGATGCCTGGCCGGATACCCGGCACGAAGCCACCATACTTCTGCAGATTGTCCGCCGTCTCCTGCGGGTTGAAGACGATGGCGGTATAGAAAAAGCAGAAGAAGATAATCGCGACCGAATAGATCAGCATATACAAGAACTGCCCCGGAGACAAGGCATTCGCGATGCTTTTCATAAAATCCCAGGGCGCGAAATTGGCCAACGTCACCGGAAACAGGATGATCGAGCTGGCAAAAATCGGCGAAATCACCCCAGATGTATTCAGTTTCAAGGGCAGGTGGGTATTTTCACCACCGACCATGCGTCTGCCGCTGATTTGCCGCTTGGCGTACTGCACTGTGATGCGTCGTTGTGCCCGTTCCATAAAGATGATGAAGGCGGTCACCGCGAAGGACATCACCAACAAAAAGAGCACGAAGAGCGGTTGCAGATCGCCGTTCCTGGCCAATTCCAGGGTCTTGACCAGGGCGATGGGCAGGTTGGCCACGATCCCGGCGAAAATGATCATCGAGATGCCGTTACCAATTCCCCGCGAGGTGATCTGTTCGCCCACCCACATGATAAACGCGGTGCCGGCAGTCAGAGTGATCACCGTCATGACCCGGAACGACCAGCCGGCATGCACGACCACGTTCATGCCCCCTGCCTGCATGGATTCCATGCCGTAGGCAAGTCCGAATCCTTGAAAGATCGCCAGCAACACGGTACCGTACCGGGTATACTGGTTAATTTTTCTTCTGCCCAACTCCCCTTCCTTCTTGAGTGCCTCCAAGGAAGGAACAACGGAAGTCATAAGTTGCAGAATGATCGAGGCGGAGACATAGGGCATAATCCCCAGAGCGAACACCGTCAAACGAGACAGCGCACCACCGGAAAACATGTTGAACATCCCCAGGAGCGTCCCCTGCTGCTGATCGAAAAAAATCGACAAAGCCGTCGGGTCGATACCGGGTGTCGGCACATGGGCGCCAATCCGGTAGACGAGCAACATCCCCATCGTATACAGCAACCGTTTGCGCAGTTCCGGAATCCGGCCAAGGTTGGCCAGACCGGCAAACGGCGACTGTGGTTCAGCGGTGGATGCCATGCCCGTTTCGCGCTCCCACTCTCAAAGGTCAGACTTCCGCCTGTTGCGACGACAACACCACCTCACCACCTGCCGCGCGAACCTTGGCGATGGCAGATTGGGAGGCGCGATCCACATGGATCTCAAGTGCCTTGCCGATCTCGCCGTCACCCAGGAGCTTGACACCATCCCGTTCCCGTCCGATCAGCCCGGCGGCACGCAACTCTGCGATGCCAACCACGGCGCCAGCCTCGAAACGATCCAGCGCTACCAGGTTGACCAGCGCAAAATCTTTGTGGAACATGCTGTGGAAACCACGCTTGGGCAGCCGTCTTTGCAGCGGCATCTGACCGCCCTCAAAGCCGACCTTGTGGTAACCACCGGAGCGTGCCTTCTGGCCCTTCTGGCCCCGACCGCTGGTTTTGCCCAGTCCTGAGCCGATCCCGCGTCCAACCCGCTTTCCACCACGCCGTCCGGCGGGATTTCTGGGCAGTTCATTCAGTTTCATGGATGCTCTCCTACTCCACCACGCGTACCAGATGCGGAACCTTCGCGATCATGCCACGCACGGTTTCGGTATCCTGCAACTCGCGCACGTGACGAATCCGTTTCAATCCCAGTCCCCGGACGATCAGCCTGTGTTTCGCGGGGCGACCGATCAGGGAACGTACCTGTTCCACTTTTATGGTATTCGCCATCTTGCTTGCCTCACGCCAGTCCGAAACGCGCCATGGGGAGATCACGCTTTTCCGCCACGTTGCGCGGAGAGCGAATCGACTGCAAGGCATCGAAGGTGGCCTTGATCAGATTATGCGGATTGGAGGTGCCGGTGGACTTCGCCAGCACGTCCCGGATCCCCAGCGCCTCGAAGATGGGGCGCATCGAGCCTCCGGCAATGATCCCGGTCCCTTCCGCCGCCGGGCGCAACACAACACCTCCCGCGCCGTACTTGCCGATCATGGCATGGAAGATGGTTCTGCCATCCTTGATGGCAATATCCATCATGCTTCGGCGCGCCTTTTCGGTGGCCTTGCGGATGCTCTCCGGGACCTCCTTGGCCTTGCCGAGTCCGTAGCCCACGCGACCCTTGCCATCACCCACCACGACAATCGCCGAAAAATTGAACCGGCTACCACCCTTCACGACCTTGGCGGTTCGTTTGATGGTCACCAGTTTTTCGATGAGGTCATCGGTTTGCCAGCCGCCCACCTTCTCTTCGGGAGGATTGGTGTTCGGGTTGTTACTGTTATTGCTGCGTCGCTTTGCCATCGCCGCTCCTGCTCATGAATCGAAGCCCAATCAGTGGGGCCACATCAAAAATCCAACCCACCCTCGCGCGCGGCATCGGCCAGTTCCTTCACCCTGCCATGGTAAAGATAACCGCTACGATCGAACACCACCTTGCCGAGATTGACGGCCTTGGCCTTTTCGGCCAGCCGCTTGCCCACTTCCGCAGCAGCCTCCTTGTTGCCGCCGTACTTGATCGTCTCGCGCACATCCTTGTCCAGGGTCGATGCGGAGACCAGCGTCTGTCCCTGCGCGTCATCGATGATCTGCGCATAAATGTGTTTCGCGCTACGGAACACGGTCAGCCGCAGCCGCTTTTCGGTTGCCTGGCGAAGCCGGTACCGGATACGCGATGCGCGCGTTTTTCTTGCTTCGTGCCGATCCTGAGACATCAGACCTTCCTCATTCCTTGCTCTATCTTGCGTTACCGTTCCTGGAGAACTACTTCTTCTTGCCCACCTTGCGCTTGACCTTCTCTCCCGCGTACAGCACCCCCTTGCCCTTGTATGGCTCTGGCAGGCGGTACGCACGGATCTCCGCGCAGGTCTGACCAATACGCTCCAAGTCGATCCCCTTGATCATGATCAGGGTATTCTTCTCCACCACCGCGTCGATCCCGTCCGGAAGCTGAAAATCCACCGGATGGGAGAAGCCGAGGTTCAATTTGAGGACCCGCCCTTCCACCGCCGCGCGATATCCGACCCCGATCACTTCCATGGTCTTGGAGAAGCCATCGGAGACCCCCTTGACCATATTGCTCAACAGGGCGCGCGTCAGACCCCACAAGGCCCAGTGCTCTTTGCCGCCCTTGCCCTGCTCGCGCGGCGAAACCATGAGGTGATCCCCGTCACGCACCACCTGGATCGGATCGGGAATCACACGGGTAAGGCTACCCAGCTTGCCCTTCACCACGATGGTCTGATTGTCGATGGTCACCTCCACTCCCTTGGGAATGGATACCGGTTGCTTGCCTATTCTGGACACGAGACCAATCCTCGAACGTTAGAATACCGTACACAGGAGTTCGCCACCCACGCCCAACTTGCGCGCCTGACGATTGGAAACCACTCCCTTGCTCGTGGACAGGATCGAGATACCCAAGCCTTGATAGACATTCGGGATCTCATCCTTGGCCACATAAACGCGCCGCCCAGGACGCGAACGCCGCGTCACCTCTTCGATCACCGGCCGCCCGTGACGGTACTTCAGATCGAGTCGAATGACAGGCCAATTGCCCACCTGCACCACCTCGGTCTTGTCCACGTACCCCTCATCCTTGAGTATCGTGGCGATCACCATCTTGATCCTGGAGTGCGGAATGTCCACTTGATCCTTACGCACCATCTGTGCGTTGCGGATGCGGGTCAACATGTCACTAATCGGGTCACTCATTCCCATGGAAAACTGGCTCCAATTCCGGTTGATCGATTTTGCTTTCTTCGAGGCCTTCACAATACCGGGAATCTCGCCGCGCAAGGCCAACTGCCGCACACAGATCCGGCAGAGGGTGAACTTGCGCAGATATCCCCTGGGCCGGGAACAGCGGGCGCATCGATTGTACTTGCGCACACTGAATTTCGGTTTACGCTTGCACTTGGCTATCAAGGATTTTTTGGCCATGACTTTTGCTGCATCCTCGTGAATCAGTTCTTGAAGGGCATTTTGAAGGCCCTCAGGAGCGCCTTCGCTTCTTTGTCCGTTTTGGCCGTGGTCACGATCACGATATCCATACCGCGCATGCCATCCACCTTATCGTAATCGATTTCCGGAAAGATGATCTGCTCCTTGATCCCCAGGGTATAGTTGCCCCGGCCATCGAAGGAGTTCCCCTTCACGCCCTGAAAGTCACGCACGCGCGGCAGGGCTACATGAATGAGACGATCCAGAAACTCGTACATCCGTATCCGACGCAGGGTCACGCAGCAGCCGATGGGTTGACCCTGACGGATCTTGAACCCGGCGACAGAACGTTTCGCCTTGGTGATCACCGGTTTCTGTCCGGAGATGGCCGTCATGTCAGTCACGGCACCGGTGAGCAGATTCTTGTCGGCGGCTGCCTTGCCAACACCCATATTGATGACGATCTTTTCGATCTTCGGAATCTGCATGACATTGGCATACCCGAACTCCTTCATCAGGCCGGGGCCAATTTCCTTGTCATAAAGCTCTTTCAATCTGGCCATTTTGCATTCTCGTTGGTCTTTATGACCAGTCCTCATCTGTCAATCGTCTCACCGGACGCCAAGGCGACACGCACCTTGCGGCCGTCCGCCAGTATCTTCTTGCCGACACGGCTTCCCTTGCCGGAAACCACATCAAAATACATCAGGTTGGACAGGTGGACCGGCGACTCGCGTTCCACGATGCCGGCTTCCTTGTCACGCGAGGCCTTGGTGTGACGCTTGATCATATTGATCCGTTCCACCAGCGCGCTCTGCTTGTCGGTGACGATCTGGAGGATGCGCCCCCGTTTGCCTTTATCCTTCCCGGCAATCACGACCACCTGGTCACCCTTCTTCAGGGAAGTTTTGCACGGCATATTCATGATACATCACCTGTCTACGTTATGCCACGTCCCGCGCTCAGAGCACTTCCGGCGCGAGGGAAATGATCTTCATATAGTTCCTGACACGCAGCTCCCTGGTCACGGGTCCGAAAATACGGGTACCCACCGGATCGCCTGCCTTGTTGATCAGCACTGCCGCATTGCGGTCGAAGCGGATGTAGCTGCCGTCGTCACGGGTCACCTGTTTACGGGTGCGCACCACCACGGCGCGGGCCACATCGCCCTTTTTCACCTTGCCACGCGGAATCGCCGACTTGATGGCCACCGCGATGACATCGCCCACACGTGCGTACCGGCGTTTGGAGCCTCCCAGGACCTTGATGCATTGCACCTTCTTGGCCCCGGAATTGTCCGCAACCTCAAGAATCGATTGAACCTGAATCATGAGGATTCCTCCGATATCACCACCCAACATTTATCCTTGCTGACTGGCGGGCACTCGCGAATTCGCGCAATGTCGCCTTCCTTCAGCCGGTTGTCCGGGTCATGTGCCTTGTATTTCTTGGAACGCCGCATGATCTTACCATAAAGTGGATGCTGCACGTTACGCTCCACCTTGACCACCACGGTTTTGTCCATTTTGTCGCTCACCACGACGCCTTGCAAAATGCGTTGCGGCATGACTATCTCTCCTTATCCGCCAATCTCTTGGACGAAGACCGCTCGGCGGCGATGGTCTTAATCCGTGCAATCTCCTTGCGCACCAGCCGGATCCGCGACACATTCTCCAACTGATTGGTCGCGTTCTGAAAGCGCAGGTTCATGGCTTCGTGATAGAGCGACTTCAACTTCTCCGAGACCTTGTCTTCGGTCAGCTCCCTGATTTCCGCGGCCTTCATCACGCCTTTCTCCAGTTATGCACAAACTTGGTGGAAATGGGCAGTTTGGCGCCTGCCAAGGCCATGGCCTCGCGGGCAATCTCCTCACTGACACCTTCCATCTCATACAGTATTCGGCCAGGCTTCACCCGGCCCATCCAGAACTCCGGATTCCCCTTACCCTTGCCCTGCCGGACCTCGGCGGGTTTGCAGGATACCGGGACATCCGGGAACAGCCGAATCCAGATTCGGCCACCACGCTTGATGTGACGGGTCATGGCACGTCTGGCCGACTCAATCTGCCGAGCCGTCAGACGACCCGCCTCCAGGGCCTTAAGCCCGTACTGCCCGTAATTCAATTCCGAGCAGCTGGTGGCAATGCCGTGGATACGCCCCTTGTGGGCCTTGCGGAACTTGGTCTTTTTGGGTTGCAGCAGCATGACGAAGGATCCTTACGGCCTCCTGATTTCCCTGTCGATGATCTCGCCCTTGAACACCCATACCTTGACGCCAATCACGCCGTAGGTGGTGTGGGCATCCGCGTAACCGAATTCGATATCCGCACGCAAGGTGTGCAAGGGCACCCGGCCCTCACGATACCATTCGGTGCGGGCGATTTCGCCCCCACCCAGACGACCCGCACAATTGATGCGGATCCCCAGCGCACCGAGTCGCATGGCGGAGGTCACAGCGCGCTTCATGGCGCGCCGGAATGCCACCCGTCGAACCAGTTGCTGCGCCACGTTCTCGGCGATCAACTGCGCCTCGGCCTCCGGCTTGCGAACCTCGACGATATTGATCGCCACTTCGGTGTTGGCCACCTTGGCGATATCGCTCTTCAGTTTCTCGATATCCGCGCCCTTCTTACCGATGATAATCCCCGGTCGGGCGGAATGGATATTGATCCTGGCCTTCTTCGCCGGCCGCTCGATGATGATCTTGGAGACGCTGGCATGTTCCAGGCGCTTCTTGATCCAGAGGCGCAGCTTGATATCCTCAAGCAAAAGACCGGCGTAGTCCTTTTTGTTGGCGTACCAGCGCGTATCCCACGTCTTGGTGATGCCAAGACGAAAACCAATCGGATGTACCTTTTGACCCATCGAGTCGCTCTCCAGCAAGATCTAGAAATACCTATTCCGCGGCCCGCACCGTAATGGTGACATGGCAAGAGCGCTTCAGGATCCGGCTTGCCCGTCCCCTGGCCCGTGGCCGAAACCGCTTCATGACCGTCCCCTTGTCCACACATGCTTGCGAAACAACCAGGGTATCAACATCCATACCGAAATTGTTTTCCGCATTGGCAACGGCGGATTTGAGGAGTTCTCGCACCGAATGCGCGACCCGCTTCTTGGAAAACTCCAAGGTGTGCAGGGCATTCTCCACCCGGTTACCCCGAATCTGATCCACCACAAGTCGCACCTTGGTAGGCGAGACCGGGAGGTTCCTTAATCTGGCGACAGCTTCTGACATCTTCCCGACCTCTCTTTATTTCCGGCCAGCCTTCTTGTCCCCGCCATGACCATGGAAGGTACGCGTGGCGGAGAACTCTCCAAGCTTGTGGCCCACCATGTTTTCCGTCACCAGGACCGGAATGAACTTGCGCCCGTTATGCACGCCAAAGGTGTAACCGACAAATTCGGGTATGATGGTCGATCTTCTCGACCAGGTCTTGATCAGTTCCTTGCGTCCGATTTCGCGCAATTTCTCCACCTTGTTGAGGAGATAGTCGTCAAAAAAGGGACCTTTTCTTATGGATCGTGCCATGCCTGCCTCTTGAATTCCCGCCTTCTTGTCACGTCACTTCCGGTCATTGGTTACGCGACGCCGCATGATCAGACGATCCGAAGCCTTCGCGCGCGTCCTGGTCTTCTTGCCCTTGGTCGGGACGCCCCACGGAGTCACCGGATGACGACCGCCAGAGGTACGCCCTTCACCACCGCCATGCGGATGATCCACCGGATTCATGGCCACGCCACGCACCGACGGACGAATGCCCATCCACCGAGCGCGTCCTGCCTTGCCCAGCTTGGTGTTGCCATGGTCAGCGTTGGAGACCTGACCAATCGTGGCCATGCAATCCAACAGCACCATGCGCATCTCGCCGGACGGAAGCTTCAACTGCGCGTACTTGCCTTCCTTGCCCATCAACTGAACATAATTGCCTGCGGAACGGGCAATCTGCCCACCCTTGGCCGGTTTCAGTTCCACGTTATGCACCACCGAACCGAGGGGAATGACCCGCAACGGCATGGCATTACCCGGTTTGACATCCACGGCAGGACCGGAGATCACCTGATCACCTGGAGCCAAGCGTTGCGGAGCCAGGATGTAACGCTTCTCTCCGTCTGCATAGTGCAGCAGGGCAATGAAAGCGGTACGGTTGGGATCGTATTCGATCCGCTCCACCTTGGCCGGCACGCCTGCCTTGTCGCGCTTGAAATCCACCATGCGATAAAGCTGCTTGTGACCGCCACCCTGGTGACGAACCGTCATTCTGCCGTAGTTGTTGCGCCCGCCCCTGGAACGCAGTCCCTCGGTCAGACTCCCTTCCGGATCGCCGCGATACAGTCCGGAGCGATCCACGCTGATCTGGGTGCGCTTGCCGTTTGACGTTGGATTATAATGTTTCAGTGCCATGGTTCGACTCTCACTTCATCGTCAGGACTTGGCGTAAAAATCGATGGTTTGACCTTCCGCCAAGCGGACGATCGCCTTCTTCCAGGAATTTCTCTGACCCTGGAAGCGGCCCACACGCTTGCTCTTACCCATCACATTCATGGTCTGCACCGCAAGCACCTGGACATTGAACAGCTTTTCCACGGCGGCCTTGATCTGCGGCTTGTTGGCCCATGTCGCCACGCGGAAAATCATCTGGTTGGCGTCGCCCTGACACATGGTCGCCTTTTCGGTCACCCTGGGGATGTCCAGGACCTGAAACAATGTATAGGCGTCGCTCATGCCGCTTTTCCTTCCCCAATCTCCGTTGCATCCTTGACCGGATTCAGACGGGCTTCCAGTTTAACCAGCGCGGCCTCGGTCAGGATCAGCTTTTCATGCACCAGCAAATCGTAGACATTGACCCCTTCCACCTGCATCACGGTGATGCCCGGCAGATTGCGCGCGGACAACTCCACCATCATATCGGATTCGTGCAAAACCACCAAGGCCGATTTTTCGGCATGCAGCCGGGTAAGGATCTCCAGCATGGGCTTGGTCTTGATCCCAACCAAAGCGAACTCGCCCAACACGATCATCTCCCCTGCCTCGCGTTTGGCGGACAGGGCGGTGCGCAGACCCAGGGCGCGCTCCTTCTTGTTCATCTTCACCGCATAATCATGCGGATGCGGACCAAAAACAACGCCACCGGAACGATACTGCGGCGCCCGATTGGTACCCTGACGGGCGTTTCCGGTTCCCTTCTGCCGATACGGCTTGCGTCCACCACCATTCACCTCGCTTCGCCGCTTGGTGGATGCGGTCCCGGAGCGCCGCTTGGCCAGTTGATAATGCACCACCCGCGTCAAAAGATCGCCACGCACCTGGCAACCAAACACATGGTCACTCAGGTTCACGGCATGCAGCGTCTGGTTGGACGCGTCAACTACTGAAAACTCAATCATGGCACCTACTCTTACTGGTCATTTCCAGGTCATTGCCAATCCGCCGCACGATCACTTCTTGGCGGGCTTCATTGCGTCACGAATGTAGACCACCGTTCCCTTGGATCCCGGCACACTGCCCTTGAGCACCAACATGTTGCGCTCACGGTCCACGGATTGCACGGTCAGTCCCATCACCGTCACCTGGACATCACCCATGTGTCCGGCCATCCGCTTATTCTTGAACACCCGGCCCGGAGTCTGACACTGACCGATGGAACCAGGGGAGCGATGCGTCAGATGCGCGCCGTGCGAACCACGCCCACCATGAAATCCCCAACGCTTCATCCCGCCGGCAAACCCCTTGCCAATGCTCCGACCGGTGACATCCACCTGTGCGCCGGCCTCTAACCGTTCCAGCGTGAGAAACTCTCCCGCCTGATACTGGTCCACGTCGTCCACACGGAACTCCTTGAGCATCCGGTGTGGCGCGATGTTGGCCTTGGCGTAGACCCCCTTGACCGGCTTGCTGACTCGTGAGGGCTTCGCCTCCTCGAATGCCAGTTGCACGGCATCGTAACCATCCTGTCCGACGGTCTTAACCCTGACCACCGGGCAGGGACCGACCTTCAACACGGTGACCGCAACACTCTTGCCGTCACTCGTGAAAATCCGGCTCATTCCCAGTTTCCGACCTATCAATCCCGCGCGCATCGTCGTCATCCTCTTCCTTCGCGACCCTTCTCGCCTAGAGCTTGATCTCGACGTTGACACCAGCGGCCAAGTCGAGCTTCATCAAGGCGTCCACGGTCTGCGGCGTCGGGTTGATGATGTCGATCACTCGCTTGTGGGTGCAGATCTCGAACTGCTCACGGGACTTTTTGTCCACGTGCGGCGAGCGCAACACCGTATAGCGGGCGATCTTCGTCGGCAGCGGAATCGGCCCACGGATTTCAGCACCTGTGCGGCGCGCCGTTTGCACGATCTCTCCGGTGGATTGATCCAGTATCCGGTGGTCAAACGCTTTCAACCGGATTCGTATCTTCTGATTATCCATTACCAGTTCACCCAACGCCTTCCAAACGCTGCCCGTCCACAGGCCATCGTCACAACGTGATTTCCGATACGACGCCGGCACCCACAGTCCGCCCACCTTCCCGGATGGCGAACCGCAAACCCTTTTCCATGGCGATTGGGGCGATCAATTCCACGTCCATGGATATGTTATCCCCCGGCATCACCATCTCCACCCCTTCCGGCAGCTTCAGCACCCCGGTGACATCCGTGGTACGAAAATAAAACTGCGGACGATAGTTGGAGAAGAACGCCGTATGGCGCCCACCTTCTTCCTTCGAAAGAATATAGCACTCCGCCTTGAACCTGGTGTGCGGGGTGATGGAGTTGGGTTTGGCCAACACCTGGCCGCGCTGCACATCCTCACGCTTCACCCCTCTCAGGAGAACCCCGATATTATCACCGGCCTGGCCCTGATCCAAGAGTTTCCGAAACATTTCCACCCCGGTGCAGACCGAATTCGTCGTAGCCTTGATGCCAACGATAGACACGTTCTCGCCGACGCGGACGACACCGCGCTCTACACGTCCGGTGACCACCGTACCGCGCCCGGAGATGGTGAAGACATCCTCGATAGGCATCAGGAAGGCACCGTCCAACGGCCGCTCCGGCTGCGGGATGTAGGCATCCACCGCGTCCATAAGCTTCTGGATCGCTCCGGCGCCCATTGGGCCGGTATCTCCTTCCATGGCCTTGAGGGCCGACCCCACCACGATCGGGATCTCGTCGCCGGGGAAGTCGTACATGGAGAGCAGCTCGCGCACTTCCAGTTCGACCAGTTCCAACAGTTCCGGGTCATCCACCTGGTCGGCCTTGTTCATGAAGACCACCAGGGAGGGCACGCCCACCTGACGGGCGAGCAGAATGTGCTCACGGGTCTGCGGCATGGGGCCGTCAGCCGCCGAGACCACCAGGATGGCGCCGTCCATCTGCGCCGCGCCGGTGATCATGTTCTTGATGTAGTCGGCGTGACCAGGGCAGTCCACATGGGCATAATGGCGCTGATCGGTCTCATACTCCACATGAGCGGTGGAGATGGTGATGCCACGTGCCCGTTCCTCAGGGGCCGCATCGATCTGATCGTATGCCTTGAACTCCGCCAGACCACGGGTAGCCAAAATCTTGGTGATGGCCGCCGTCAGAGTCGTTTTGCCATGGTCCACATGCCCGATCGTGCCGATATTGACGTGGGGCTTGTTTCTTTGAAATTTCGCCTTCGACATAGCTCGTTCCCCTTAGCCCTTGACCTTCGCCACAATCTCGTCGGCGACACTCTTTGGCACCGGTTCGTAATGATGAAACTGCATGGTAAACGTCGCGCGACCCTGGGTCATGGACCGCAGATCGGTCGCGTATCCGAACATATTCGCCAGCGGGGTCATGGCCTTGACGATCTGATTGCCAGCTGCGGCATCCATCCCGTAGATCGTACCGCGCCGCGAGTTCAAATCGCCGATGATATCCCCCATGAAGGCTTCCGAAACCTCAACCTCCACCTCCATGATCGGCTCCAGAAGCACCGGGGCCGCCTTGGCGCAACCGGCCTTGATCGACATGGACGCAGCGATCTTGAAGGCCATTTCCGAGGAGTCCACATCATGATAAGAGCCGTCGTACAGGGCCACCGACACATCCACCATGGGGAATCCCGCCACTACCCCGCTCTGCAGGGCCTCTTCCGCGCCCTTGCCCACAGCGGAGATATACTCACGCGGTACAATGCCACCCTTGATCTCGTCGAGGAACTCGAAACCCATGCCCGGCTCACGCGGCTCGATGCGCAACCAGACATGGCCGAACTGACCACGACCACCCGACTGCCGCACAAACTTCCCTTCCGACTCCACCTTCTTGGTGATCGTCTCGCGATAGGCCACCTGGGGCTTGCCCACGTTGGCCTCCACCTTGAACTCGCGCATCATCCGGTCCACCAGGATCTCCAGATGGAGTTCCCCCATGCCGGAAATGATGGTCTGATTGGTCTCCGGGTCCACCGCCACGCGGAAGGACGGATCCTCCTGCGCCAGACGTCCCAGGGCCAGACCCATCTTCTCCTGGTCGGCCTTGGTCTTCGGCTCAATGGCGATGGAGATCACCGGTTCCGGAAAGGTCATCTTTTCCAGGACGATCGGCTTGGCCGGATCGCACAGGGTATCGCCTGTGGTGGTGCTCTTGAGTCCAACCGCTGCGGCGATATCGCCGGTGCGTACTTCCTTGACGTCCTCGCGCTTGTTGGCATGCATCAGCATGATGCGCCCGATCCGTTCCTTCTTGTCCTTGCCCGGATTCAGCACATAAGACCCTGAGGTCAACACCCCGGAATAAACCCGGAAGAAGGTCAACGAACCCACAAAGGGGTCGGACATGATCTTAAAGGCCAATGCCGAGAACGGCGTGGTATCCTTGGCTTCCCGGCTGTCCGGGGTGGGGTCGTCCATGGCCTTGATCCCTTGCACGGACGAAATATCATCCGGCGAGGGGAAGTAGGCCACCACCGCATCCAACAAGGCTTGCACCCCCTTGTTCTTGAAGGCCGAACCGCACATCACCGGCACAAAAGAGTTGGTAAGGACACCTTTGCGAATACAGGAGCGCAATTCCGCCTCGGTGATCGCCCCACCCTCAAGATAACGCTCCATCAGGGCGTCGTCCTGCTCAAGCGCGGTCTCCAGCATGAACTCGCGCAACTCGTTGACCTTGTCCAGCATCGAGTCCGGCACTTCGCACACGTCGAAACGGGCGCCCAGGGACTCGTCGTCGAACATATAGGCCTTGCGGCTCACCAGGTCCACCATACCCCGGAAGGTCTCTTCCGAGCCGATGGGCCACTGGATCGGCACGGCCTTGGCGCGCAACCGATCCTTGATCATGGTCAGGACACGGGGAAAATCGGCACCCATGCGATCCATCTTGTTTACGAAGGCGATGCGCGGCACTCCATAGCGGTCGGCCTGCTTCCAAACCGTTTCCGACTGGGGCTGTACACCACCCACCGAGCAGAAAACCGCCACCGCGCCATCCAGCACCCTCAGGGATCGCTCCACCTCAATGGTGAAGTCCACGTGACCGGGGGTGTCGATGATATTGATCCGATGATCCGACCAAAAACAGGTGGTGGCCGCCGAAGTGATCGTGATGCCACGCTCCTGCTCCTGCTCCATCCAGTCCATGGTGGCAGTGCCTTCATGCACTTCGCCGAGCTTGTGCGAACGCCCAGTGTAGTACAGGATGCGCTCGGTCACCGTGGTCTTACCGGCATCGATATGCGCCATAATGCCGATGTTGCGCACTCGCGAGATTGGTATATCTCTAGACACTTGACTTCACCTGTCCGAATCGTTCCGTATCTCTTACCACCGATAATGAGCGAAGACCTTGTTGGCCTCGGCCATGCGGTGGGTATCGTCCTTTTTCTTGACCGTGGTGCCACGACCATTAGCAGCATCCATCAACTCTGCCGCCAGGCGCTCACGCATGGTTTTTTCGCCACGGTCACGGGCGTACTTGATCAGCCAACGGATCGCCAGAGTCTGACGACGGCTGGGACGCACCTCTACCGGAACCTGATAAGTAGCACCACCCACACGACGGGAGCGAACCTCAACAGTGGGCCGCACGTTGTCGATGGCTTCCTTGAAGATCTTGAGAGGATCATCCTTGGTGCGCTCGCCAACCGTGTCCAGGGCGCCGTAGAAGAGACGCTCGGCCAGGGCTTTCTTGCCATCCTTCATCAGACAGTTCATGAACTTGGCTACCAGCAGATCCCCGTAAACCGGATCGCCGATTACTTCCCTTTGTTGAACGTCGCGCCTTCTGGACATCCCTACTGCTCCTGCCTGCGAATAAATGGACCAGTTCCTTATTTGGGCCGTTTGGCGCCATACTTGGAACGACCTTGCTTGCGATTCTTGACCCCCTGAGTATCCAGCGTGCCACGGATGATGTGGTACCGCACGCCCGGAAGGTCCTTCACACGCCCGCCGCGCACCAGCACAGCAGCGTGTTCTTGCAGATTGTGGCTTTCACCCGGAATGTACACCGTCACTTCATGGCCGTTCGTCAAACGAACGCGAGCAACTTTGCGCAGCGCCGAGTTCGGCTTTTTTGGCGTCGTCGTGTAAACGCGAGTGCAAATCCCCCGTTTTTGAGGGCAGGCTTGCATAGCTGGGACGTTGGTCTTTTTCTTGACCGTCTTACGTCCGAAACGAACAAGTTGATTCACTGTCGGCATTACGATCTCACTCCAACAAACCATTCATCCGAAGATTCTAGCCCTTTTTTGCGGCCAGGTAAAGGAGTTTCAGAACTTTTTTTACTCCCACCACCGCGACTTCCGTCCAACCACCTAAGCCCACTATCCTAACCGCATCCGCCCCTGTTTGTCAATTCATAATAATGCACAAAATGGGGAAAAATGCATTTTTTTCCAGCATCAGGAAACCGCCTCGCGAACCATCTGGTTGAAGGCCTCCTTGGCCCGTCCAGTACCTGCCGGAATCAAACGACCCACAATGACATTTTCCTTCAAGCCTGTCAAGTTGTCCGCTTTGCCCGCGATGGTGGCCTCGGTCAACACCCGCGTGGTCTCCTGGAACGACGCAGCAGAGACAAACGAGGGCGTGGACAACGATGCCTTGGTGATCCCCAACAACAGCGGCGCACTGCTCGCCTCACGACCATTGCGGGCACGCGCCCGCTGATTGCGCAACACCAACTCGGATCGCTCCACCTGCTCGCCCGCTACCAGGGTGGTGTCGCCCGGCTCCAGCACCGTCACCTTCTGCAACATCTGCCGAACGATGACCTCAATGTGCTTGTCGTTGATCCGCACGCCCTGCAAACGGTAAACCTCCTGAATCTCGTTCACCATGAAACGGCACAACGCTTCCAGACCCAGCACCTTGAGAATGTCCTGCGGCACCAGCGACCCCTCGATCAAGGGTTCGCCCTTGCGGATCCAGTCCCCCTCGTTGACCGCCAACTGCTTGCCCTTGAGCAACAAATACTCGCGCGGCTCGCCGCCGTCATCCGGAGTGACGACCACCCGCCGTTTGCCCTTCAGGTCCTTGCCGAACGAAACGACACCTTCGTTCTCGGCGATAATGGCGAAATCCTTGGGACGCCGCGCCTCGAACAGCTCCACCACGCGCGGCAGACCGCCGGTGATGTCGCGGGTCTTCGAGCTTTGCCGCGGAATCTTGGCGATGATGTCACCCGCCTGCACCAGGTCCCCTTCCTGGGCCACGATCACCGCGCCCGCCGGAAGGTAGTAACTCACCGCCGCGCCAGTATTGGAAATCAAAGTCTCACCAGTGGTCGGGTCCTTCAAGGTGAGACGCGGACGCATGTCCACCCGACGCCCCTGCCCCTTCCAGTCCGTCACCTCGCGGAAAGTCAGGCCGGTGGTCTCATCGGTCACCTCGCGCAACGTGGTGCCTTCCTGAAGATCCCCGTATTTCACCTTGCCCTGAAACTCGGTGATGATCGGCGTGGCGAACGGATCCCATTCGGCCAGCACGCCCCCTTTCTCCACCAGCCCGCCGTTGGCAACCATCAGGCGCGCGCCGTAAGGAAACCGGTAACGCTCCCGCTCCCGTCCGACGAAGCCTCGTTCCAGCTTGCCGCCCTCATCATGGGAACGGGCATCGTGGATGGTCACCTCGCTGTTGCGAGAAAGCACGATGAACTTGCCGTTGCGGTCGGTCACCGTGTTCACGTTGTGATAGCGCAGCACGCCACCATTGACCGTCTCGACGGAGGAACGCTCCACCGCCCGCGAGGCGGTACCACCAATGTGGAAGGTGCGCATGGTCAACTGGGTGCCCGGCTCGCCGATGCTCTGCGCCGCGATCACCCCGACGGCCTCGCCCGCCGTGACCGGCACGCCCCGCGCCAGGTCACGACCATAGCACAACACGCACACCCCGCGTTCCGTTTCGCAGGTCAGCGGCGAACGGATCAACACCGACTCCACGTTGGAGTTCTCGATCCGCTCCACATCGGCCTCGTTCATGATGCGGCCTGCCTTGACCAGCAACTCATCGGTCACCGGATCCATCACATCCCCCACCGGCGTACGGCCCAAAATGCGGTCGCCCAGGGATTCCACCACGTCGTTCCCTTCCAGGAGCGCAGCGGCGGTCAAACCCTCCATGGCCCCGCAATCGTACTCCCGCACGATGCAGTCCTGGGCCACGTCCACCAGACGCCGGGTGAGATATCCGGAGTTGGCGGTCTTCAGGGCGGTGTCGGCCAAACCCTTGCGTGCGCCATGGGTGGAGATGAAGTACTGCAACACCGTCAGCCCCTCGCGGAAGTTTGCCGTGATCGGCGTCTCGATGATCTCGCCGGATGGCTTGGCCATCAGACCGCGCATGCCGGCCAACTGACGCATCTGCGCTGCGGAACCGCGCGCCCCGGAGTTGGCCATCATGAAGATGGAGTTGAAGGAGAGCTGCTCCTGCTTGCGGCCCTTGCTGTCCACCCCCTCCTCGGAGGAGATGGCCTTCATCATGGCCTCGGCCACCCGCTCGGTGCACTGGGACCAGATGTCCACCACCTTGTTGTATTTCTCGCCTTCGGTGATCAGACCATCCGAGTATTGCCGCTCGATCTCCTGCACCTTGACCTGGGACTCGCGCACCAGCCGTTTCTTGGCCTGCGGGATCACCAGGTCGTCCTTGCCGAAGGAGATGCCGGCGCGGGCCGCAAAGGCGAAACCGACACCCATCAGCCGATCGGAAAAGACCACAGTCTCCTTGGTCCCGCAGTTGCGGTAGACCATATCGATCAGATTGGCCACCTCCTTCTTGGTGAGCAGGCGGTTGACCCGGTCAAAAGAGACCACCGACGGCAGGATTTCGGTCAACAGCACACGACCAACGGTGGTCTGAATGCGCAGTCCGTCCATGCGACAGAAGATCCTGGCGTGCAGACCGGCCACGCCGGAGTCGTAAGCCTGACGCACCTCCGCCGGCGAGGAGAAGATCATGTCCTCCCCAGCCACGCCCAGACGCTCGGAGGTCATATAATAGAGACCCAGAATGATGTCCTGGGTGGGAACGATGATCGGCTTGCCGTTGGCCGGGGAGAGGATGTTGTTGGTGGACATCATCAACACCCGCGCCTCGATCTGGGCCTCCACCGACAGGGGGACGTGAACGGCCATCTGGTCGCCGTCGAAGTCGGCGTTGAAGGCGGTGCAGACCAGGGGGTGCAACTGGATGGCCTTGCCCTCGATGAGCTTCGGCTCGAAGGCCTGAATGCCCAGCCGGTGCAGGGTCGGGGCGCGGTTGAGCATCACCGGGTGCTCGCGGATCACCTCTTCCAGGATGTCCCAGACCTCGCTCTTCTCCTTTTCCACCATGCGCTTGGCCGCTTTGATGGTGGTGGAGAGGCCCTTCTCCTCCAGACGGTTGTAAATGAACGGTTTGAACAGTTCGAGCGCCATCTTCTTGGGCAGGCCGCACTCGTGGAGCTTCAAGTCCGGACCGACCACGATCACGGAACGACCGGAGTAGTCCACGCGCTTGCCGAGCAGATTGAGACGGAACCGGCCCTGCTTGCCCTTGAGCATTTCGGAAAGGGACTTCAGGGGACGCTTGTTGGTGCCGGTGATCACCCGACCGCGGCGTCCGTTGTCGAAGAGGGCGTCCACCGACTCCTGCAACATGCGCTTTTCGTTGCGGATGATGATGTCCGGGGCACGCAACTCGTAGAGACGCTTCAGGCGGTTGTTGCGGTTGATGACCCGACGGTAGAGGTCGTTGAGGTCAGAGGTGGCGAACCGTCCGCCATCCAGCGGCACCAGGGGACGCAGTTCCGGCGGAATGACCGGCAGGACCTCCAGGATCATCCACTCCGGCCGGTTGCCCGACTCCTGGAACGACTCCAGGGTGTGGAGACGCTTGATGATCCGCTTGCGACGCGCATCGGAGTTGGTATTGTTCATCTCCTCGCGCAGGGTGTCGATCTCGCCGGGGATGTTCATTCCCACCAGCATGTCGCGGATCGCCTCGGCGCCGATGCCGGCGGTGAAATCCTCGCCGTACTCGTCGAGCAACTGATGATAACGCTCCTCGGTGAGGAGTTCCCCCTTGGTGAGCGGGGTCATGCCGCCGTCGAGGATGACGAAATTTTCAAAATAGAGAACCCGTTCCAGGTCCTTGAGGGTCATGTCCAGCAACAGGCCGATCCGGCTCGGCAGGGACTTGAGAAACCAGATGTGGGCCACCGGCGCGGCCAGTTCGATGTGGCCCATCCGTTCGCGCCGCACCTTGGACTGGATCACCTCCACGCCGCACTTCTCGCACACCACCCCGCGATGCTTGAGCCGCTTGTACTTGCCGCACAGGCACTCGTAGTCCTTGACCGGGCCGAAGATCTTGGCGCAGAACAACCCGTCCCGCTCCGGCTTGAAGGTGCGATAGTTGATCGTTTCCGGCTTCTTGACTTCGCCGAACGACCAGGAACGAATCTTCTCCGGCGAGGCCAGGGAGATCCGGATGCCGTTGAAGTTTTGTCCCAAGGTTGGCCGGGAGAACAGCTTGAAAAGATTTGGTTTCACGTCCGCGCTCTCCAATACAGTGTCGTTCTGGTACCTATTCCGCAGTTTTCAGTTCCACGTCCAGCGCCAAGGATTGCAACTCCTTGATCAACACGTTGAACGATTCCGGGATCCCGGCATCGAACGTGTCATCGCCCTTGACGATGGACTCGTAGATCTTGGTGCGGCCCGCGACGTCGTCGGACTTGACCGTCAGCATCTCCTGGAGCGTATAGGCGGCGCCATACGCCTCCAGCGCCCACACCTCCATCTCCCCGAAACGCTGGCCGCCGAACTGGGCCTTGCCACCCAGAGGTTGCTGGGTGACCAGGGAGTAGGGACCAATGGAGCGGGCATGGATCTTGTCGTCCACCAGGTGATGCAGTTTCAGCATGTAGATGTAACCAACCGTCACCAGACGGTCGAACGGTTCGCCGGTGCGACCGTCGATGAGCTGCACCTGACCGGACTTGGGATGCTGCGCCTTTTCCAGGAGTTCGGCGATGTCCTTTTCCGTGGCCCCGTCGAAGACCGGGGTGGCGGTGGGCACGCCATCGCGCAGATTGGAGGAGAGGGTGACGATCTCCTCGTCGGTCAGGGTCTTGATCGCCCTGGACTGGCGCGGATTGGTGTAGACCTGAGAGAGCAATTCGCGCAGCTGCTCCATGTCGGCCTGCTGGCGTCGGTAGGCGTCCAACGCCTCGCCGATGCGCTTGCCCATCCCCTTGGCAGCCCAGCCGAGATGGGTTTCCAGGATCTGACCCACGTTCATGCGTGACGGCACGCCCAGCGGATTGAGGACGATATCCACCGTGGTGCCATCCTCCAGATGGGGCATGTCCTCGACCGGATTGATCTTGGAGATGACGCCCTTGTTGCCATGACGGCCCGCCATTTTGTCGCCCGGCTGCAGCTTGCGCTTGACCGCGATGTAGACCTTGACCATCTTCAGCCCGCCCGGCGGAAGGTCATCCCCCCGTTCGAGTTTTTCCACCTTGCTTTCGAAACGCTTGCGCAGACGGGTGGCGGCCTTTTCGACGTGCTCGCGAATCCCCTCGATCTGCTGCGTCACCGCATCGTCGTCCAGGACGATAGAGTCCCACTTGCGTGGGCCGAGCTGATTGAGCATGGCATCGGTGATCACATCACCGGAGGAAACCCCTCCCCCGCCCCGCGCGGTCTTGCCCACCATCAGGGCACGAATGCGCGCCTCGGCGTCCAGTTCGATGATGCGGCGCTCCGCGCCCATGTCCTTGCGCAGCCGTTCGATCTCGTCCCGGTCGATCTGCTTGGCGCGGTCGTCCTTTTCCAGTCCGCGCCGCGAAAAAACCCGCACGTCCACCACCGTGCCCGCAACCCCCGGAGGCAGACGCAAGGAGGTGTCGCGCACGTCCGAGGCCTTCTCGCCGAAGATGGCGCGCAGGAGTTTCTCTTCCGGGGTCAACTGGGTTTCGCCCTTGGGGGTCACCTTGCCGACCAGGATGTCGCCAGCCTTGACCTCGGCACCGACATAAATGATACCGGATTCGTCCAGATTGCGCAGGGCGTCCTCGCCCACGTTGGGCATGTCACGGGTGATCTCCTCGGCCCCCAGCTTGGTGTCGCGGGCCATCACCTCGAACTCCTCGATGTGGATGGAGGTGAAGACATCGTCTTGCACCAACCGTTCGGAGATGAGGATGGAGTCCTCGAAGTTGTAGCCGTTCCAGGGCATGAAGGCCACCAGCACGTTGCGACCAAGGGCCAGTTCGCCCAGTTGGGTGCTGGGACCGTCGGCGATGATGTCGCCCTTATGCACCCGCTCGCCGGCCCGCACCAGGGGCATCTGGTTGATGCAGGTGTTCTGGTTGGAGCGCTCGAACTTCATCAGATTGTAGATGTCCACGCCGGGTTCGGTAGCGCCCGGTTCGTCATCGGCCTTGATGATGATCCGTCCCGCCTCCACCTCGTCCACGATTCCGGTACGCTTGGCCACGATGGCCACGCCGGAGTCCCTGGCCACCACCGCCTCCATGCCGGTGCCCACCAGCGGGGCATCGGTCTTGATGAGGGGCACGGCCTGCCGCTGCATGTTGGAACCCATCAGGGCGCGGTTGGCGTCGTCGTTCTCCAAAAAGGGGATGAGCGCGGCCGCCACCGAGACGATCTGCTTGGGCGAGACGTCCATGTATTCGATGCGGTTGGGTTCCGACACCGTGAACTCCAGGTTGTAGCGGCACTGGATGATCTCGCCGGTGAAACGACCCTGACGGTCCAGTTGGGCGTTGGCCTGGGCGATGACGAAGTTCTCCTCCTCGATGGCGGAGAGGTAATCCACTTCGTCGGTCACCTCACCCGCACTCACCCGGCGATAGGGGCTTTCGATAAAGCCGAATTCGTTGATGCGGGCATAGGTGGAGAGGCTGTTGATCAGACCGATGTTCGGACCTTCCGGGGTCTCGATGGGGCAGATGCGGCCATAGTGGGTGGGATGAACGTCGCGCACCTCGAAGCCGGCCCGCTCGCGGGTCATGCCTCCCGGACCCAGGGCCGACAGGCGGCGCTTGTGGGTGATCTCGGAGAGGGGATTGGTCTGGTCCATGAATTGGGAGAGCTGACTGGAGCCGAAGAACTCCCGGATGACCGCCGAAAAAGGCTTGGAGTTGAGGATGTCATGAGGCATCAGGGTGTCGGAGTCGGTGGAGGACATCCGCTCGCGGATCGCCCGCTCCATGCGCACCAGACCGACACGCACCTGATTTTCCAAAAGTTCGCCCACCGAACGGACACGACGGTTGCCCAGGTGGTCGATGTCGTCCACCTTGCCGTGGCCATCCTTGAGCTTGAGCAGGATCGACACCACGCCGATGATGTCCTCCTTGCGCAGGACCCGGATGTTCAGGTCGCAATCGATGTCGAGCCGACGATTCATCTTCATGCGGCCCACGGACGACAGGTCGTAGCGTTCCGGATTGAAGAAGAGATTGTTGAACAAGGCCGTGGCCGCGTCGATGGTAGGCGGTTCGCCCGGACGCATCATGCGGTAGATGTCGATCAGCGCGTCGTCCGTGGTCTGGTTCTTGTCCAGGCTCATGGTGTTGCGCAGATAGGGACCGACTGTGGTGTAGTCGATGAACAGCATGTCGAACTGCTTGATTCCGGCTTCGTCGAAGATGTTGAGCAGATCCTCGGTGATTTCGGTACCAGCCTCGGCAATCAGATCGCCGGAGTTGTTGTGCATGTCGTGGGAGACGTAGCGTCCGATCAGGTCCTCGGTGGGAACCGGCAGCCACTCCAGACCCAACTGCTGAACCCGCTTGACCGCACGCGCGGAAATTTTGCGCTTGGCGGGGACCAACTCCTCGCCGGTGGCGGGATCGACGATGGCGTAATTGAAACGGCTCCCCATGAGGCGCTCCAGGTCCAGCCGCTTTTCCCACACCACGCCCTGCTTGCGGAACTGCTCGGAGTCGTAGAAACGGTTGAGGATCTCCTCCCCGGACATCCCCATGGCGCGCAGCAGTGTGGTGACCGGCAGTTTCCGGCGCCGGTCGATGCGGGCGTAGACGATATCCTTGGGGTCGAACTCGAAGTCGAGCCAGGAACCGCGATAGGGAATCACCCGCGCCGAGAAGAGCAGTTTGCCGCTGGAATGGGATTTGCCCTTGTCGTGGTCGAAGAAGACCCCAGGCGAACGGTGCATCTGGGAGACAATCACCCGCTCGGTACCATTGACGATGAAGGTGCCGGTGGCGGTCATCAGGGGCATTTCGCCCAGATAGACCTCCTGCTCCTTGATTTCGCGCACGGACTTGGTACCGGCATCCTCGTTCTCGTCCCAGATCACCAGGCGGAAGGTCACCTTCAGGGGGGCGGAGAAGGTCATGCCCCTCTGCAGACACTCGTCCACTTCGTACTTGGGTTCGCCGAGCAGGTAACGGACGTACTCCAGGCTGATGGTTCCGGAGTAGTCCTGGATGGGGAACACCGACAGGAAGACACCGTGCAGGCCCATGTCACGCCGATGATCCGGCTCGACTTCCTCTTGCAAAAAGCGCTGAAATGACAGGGTCTGAATCGCGATCAGGTTGGGAATGTCGATGATGGTCGGAATACGGCCAAAATTCTTGCGCAGCCTTTTCTTTTCAGTAAACGAGAGTGCCATCGAAACTCCTGGAGCGATCTGTTTTGGAAAAGAAGTTTCCCGCCATCCCCCATCCGCGCGGCGCGCGGGGGATGGCGGGTACGGTTCGTTGCGGTAATGCCGGAATTACTTGATTTCCACCTTGGCCCCGGACTCTTCCAGTTCCTTCTTGAACTTCTCGGCATCGGCCTTGGAGACCGCTTCCTTGACGGGCTTGGGAGCGCCCTCGACGAGGTCCTTGGCTTCCTTGAGGCCCAGGCCGGTGATGGCGCGGACGGCCTTGATGACGTGGATCTTCTGGGCGCCGGCATCCATCAGCATGACGGTGAATTCGGTCTGCTCCTCGACCGGGGCGGCCGGTTCGGCGGGACCGGCGGCGGCAGCCACGGCCACCGGGGCGGCGGCGGAGACGCCGAAGCGGGCCTCCAGGGCCTTGACGAGTTCGGCCAGTTCGAGAACCGTCATGTTCTCGATCGCGGAAATCAGTTCTTGCTGAGACAGTGCCATATTACATTCTCCGATATCAAAGGCGCGCCAGGAGAGCGCGCGATGGTTGAAAGATACTCCGAACCGCGAGCCACCCGGCGGCGGTCCATGGGAACCGCGTCATGCGGCCTGTTGTTTTTCCTTGGCTTCGCGGATGCCGTCGAGGACGCGGACGAATCCGGCGGGGACCGCCGAAAGCACGCCCACGATCCCCTGCACCGGGGCCATCAGGGTACCCAGAAGACGAGCCAACAGCACCTCCTTGGAGGGAAGCTTGGAGAGTTCGATGATCTCCTGGGGCGTCATGAAGGTCCCATTGAGGACCCCCCCCTGAATGACCAGTTGCGGGGATTTGCGCGCGAAATCGGTCAGCACCTTGGCCGGGGCCACCGGGTCCTTGGAGAAGGCCAGCACGGTGGGGCCGGTGAGGACCTTTTCCAGGGGCTGGAACTTCGAGCCTTGGATGGCCCGTATGGTCAAGGTGTTCTTGACCACCCGCAGTTCGGCGCCCACGGCGCGCATTTCGCGACGCAGCTTGGTCATGACCGCCACGCTCATACCGAGGTTGTGGGTCGCGATGGCCACCTCAGCGCGGGCCAGACTCGCCTGGACTTCCTGAATAATTTCCGATTTTTCGGTTTGTTTCACCGACTCTTCTCCTTTCCTTGGCTGATGGGTTTGTCAATCACGATGTCCGCAACCACAAAGGAGTGCCAGTCTGGTTCCTTCTGGTCTCGGTGGGCCGGTCCAAAGGGACCATTAAGGAGGGAAGCACCACCCCTCCACCCACTGTCTAGGACGCAAAAAACCGTGCGACCTCGCCGTCAAACCGAATGGGTATCCACCCGAATGCCGGGTCCCATGGTCGAGGAGAGGGTGATGCGCTTTATATAGGTCCCCTTGATCACCGTGGGACGCTGTTTCTTGAGTTGTCCGACCAGGGCGCGACAGTTATCGGCGAGGTTTTCCACCGGAAAGGAGATCTTGCCGATGCCCGCATGGACGATACCCGCCTTCTCCACCCGGAAGGCCACCTGACCGGCCTTGATGGACTTGATAACGCCGGCCATGTCGAAGGTGACGGTGCCGAGTTTCGGGTTGGGCATCAGCCCTCTGGGACCGAGGATGCGGCCGAGTTTGCCGACCACGCCCATCACGTCGGGGCAGGCGACCACCCGGTCGAAATCGAGCCAGCCGCCCTGGATCTTCTCGACCAGTTCGTCGGAGCCGACGTAATCGGCGCCGGCCTCCTCGGCCTCCTTGATCTTTTCGCCCTTGGCGAAGGCCAGGATACGCACGGTCTTGCCGGTGCCATGGGGGAGTTCGACGGTGCCGCGCACCATCTGATCGGCATGCCGGGGATCCACCCCCAGATTGACCGCCACCTCCACGGTTTCGTCGAACTTGGCGTTTCCTTTTTCCTTGACCATACGCAGGGCGTCGTCAAGACCGTGCAGTTGAATACGGTCCAATCCCTCGATCAGTGCTCTGATCCGTTTTCCGTGCTTTGCCATACGTGCTCCTGATCCTCGTCAAACGACTTCCAGGCCCATGGAGCGGGCGGAACCAGCGATGATCCGCTTGGCGCCCTCCAGGTCCTTGGCATTCAAATCGACCATCTTGGTTTGGGCGATCTCCTGAACCTGCGCCCAGGTCACCTTGCCGATGGACGCGCCCTTGCCGGGGGTGACACCGCCCTTGGGCACTCCGGCCGCCTTGCGCAGCAGATAGGTGGCTGGCGAGGTCTTCAGTTCGAAGGTGAAGGTACGGTCGGCGTAGACCGTGATCAGCACCGGGGTGGGAGCGAGCGGCTCCAGATGTTGGGTCTTGGCATTGAAGGTCTTGACGAACTCCATGATGTTCAACCCGTGCTGACCCAGCGCCGGTCCCACCGGGGGACTCGGCTTGGCCGCTCCCGCCGGGCATTCCAGTTTGATATAGGCTGTGATCTTCTTCGCCATGGTAGGCTATTCCTCGCAATCAAAATGACCGGATTACAATTTTTCCACCTGCACAAAATCCAACTCCACCGGGGTGGCGCGTCCGAAGATGCTCACCGAGACCTTGAGGCGGGTCTTGTCCTCGTCCACGGCTTCCACCACGCCGTTGAAGGAGATGAAAGGACCATCGGTGACGCGCACGCTCTCGCCCACGGCGAAGGAGACCTTGGGTTTGGGTTTCTCCATCCCCTCCACCACCTGATGGAGGATCTTTTCGACCTCCCTTTCGGAGAGGGGTTGCGGACGTCCGCCGCCACCCAGGAAGCCGGTCACCTTGGGAATGGAGTTGACCAGGTGCCAGGTCTGGTCGTTGAGTTCCATCTTGACCAGGACATAACCGGGGAAGAACTTCCGCTCCGAGGTGACCTTGTGACCACCACGCAGTTCCACGACCTCCTCGGCAGGGACCAGGATCTCCTCGAAGAGATCCCCGGAGCCGGTCAGGCGCACCCGTTCCTCGAGGGCGGTCTTGACCTTCTTTTCAAACCCCGAATAGGCGTGTATGACATACCACTGCTTGGCCATGGATTCCCTCTACCGCAATCCGCCGAAGGTTTCAACTGACGATCAGCTGGACAATAAGCGCAAGTATACTGTCCACCACCCACATGAACAATGAAACCAGTATTACCATGCCCAAGACGATGATGGTAGTATTCATCGTATCTTTCCGAGTTGGCCAGACCACCTTGCCGACCTCGGCGCGCACCTCGGTAATATACGTTCGCAGTTGGGCGATCCGCCCCATTTCCATAGTCATCGAACAATCTTAACGACGGCAGGGGATTGACATAAAGGACTTCCGGCACACGTTTGGCAGGACAGAAGGGACTCGAACCCCCAGCCGTCGGTTTTGGAGACCGATGCTCTACCATTGAGCTACTGTCCTACGAGTTCCGGCCGTCACCGGCCAGAAACGACGCCATACGTTGAAGCCTACTTGATCTTACCTTCCTTGTGAAGCGTATGCTTCCGGCAACTGGAGCAGAATTTCTTCAGCGCCATTTTTTCCGGTTTGTTGCGCTTGTTTTTGTCCGTGGTGTAGTTGCGCCGCTTGCACACTTCACAGCTCAGACTGATCAAATCACGCATCTAGGATTCTCCCGGTTTGACTCAGGCCATGACCTCGGCAACCACACCAGCGCCGACGGTCCGTCCCCCTTCGCGGATGGCGAAGCGTAACCCCTTTTCCATGGCGATGGGCGCAATCAACTCCACTTCCATGGCGATGTTATCGCCGGGCATGACCATCTCCACCCCTTCGGGCAGGCGAAGCACGCCGGTGACGTCGGTGGTGCGGAAATAGAACTGGGGACGATAGTTGGAGAAGAACGCGGTGTGACGACCACCTTCCTCCTTCGACAGGATGTAGCACTCGGCCTTGAACTTGGTGTGCGGGGTGATGGAGTTGGGTTTGGCCAACACCTGCCCGCGCTGCACGTCCTCACGCTTGATGCCTCTGAGGAGGACGCCGATGTTGTCACCGGCCTGCCCCTGGTCCAGAAGCTTGCGGAACATTTCCACGCCGGTGCATACCGAATTGGCGGTGGCCTTGAGGCCGACGATGGAGACGTTCTCGCCGACACGGACTATGCCGCGCTCCACGCGTCCGGTCACCACCGTGCCGCGACCGGAGATGGTGAAGACATCCTCGATGGGCATCAGGAAGGCGCCGTCCAGGGGACGCTCCGGCTGCGGGATGTAGGCATCCACCGCGTCCATCAGCTTCTGGATCGCTCCGGCGCCCATCGGGCCGGTATCTCCTTCCATGGCCTTGAGGGCCGACCCCACCACGATCGGAATCTCGTCGCCGGGGAAGTCGTACATGGAGAGCAGTTCGCGCACTTCCAGTTCGACCAGTTCCAGCAGTTCCGGGTCATCCACCTGGTCGGCCTTGTTCATGAAGACCACCAGGGAGGGCACGCCCACCTGACGGGCCAGCAGGATGTGCTCGCGGGTTTGCGGCATGGGGCCGTCGGCCGCCGAAACCACCAGGATGGCGCCGTCCATCTGCGCCGCGCCGGTGATCATGTTCTTGATGTAGTCGGCGTGACCAGGGCAGTCCACATGGGCATAATGGCGATGATCGGTCTCATACTCCACGTGAGCGGTGGAGATGGTGATGCCGCGCGCCCGTTCTTCCGGGGCGGCGTCGATCTGGTCGTAGGCCTTGAACTCCGCGAGTCCCCGGGTGGCCAGGATCTTGGTGATGGCCGCCGTCAGGGTTGTTTTCCCGTGGTCCACATGGCCGATGGTGCCGATATTGACATGGGGTTTGTTTCTTTGAAATTTGGCTTTGGACATGACCTGCTCTCCATCTCTGAGAATGAGTCCGAATAAAATCAATGAACAGTGGAGCCCATGCTCGGGATTGAACCGAGGACCTCTTCCTTACCAAGGAAGTGCTCTACCACTGAGCTACATGGGCATGAAACTCAAAAAAACAACAGCTTCCAAAATATGGAGCGGGCGGGGGGAATCGAACCCCCATGATCAGCTTGGAAGGCTAACGTTCTGCCACTAAACTACGCCCGCGCGCCCAAGTTGATGGTGGAGGGGGGAGGATTCGAACCTCCGAAGGCTGAGCCGGCAAATTTACAGTCTGCTCCCTTTGACCGCTTGGGAACCCCTCCAACAAGTAAGCCCAATACATCTACGCGTGTCCGGGAGGGATGTCAAGAGAATTTATTCAGCTTGCCAAATTTTCTTGAGTCGAACCAATCCTCCCTGCGTGGCAAGGATATTAACAAAAAACCGCTTGACGGAAAAGGTCTCGCGCGACAAAATTGACGAAACCCGTAACTCCCCAACTTTCAGGAGAATAACCAAACATGAGCGTACTCGTCACCCAGCCCGCCCCGGATTTCACCGCCAAGGCGGTCATGCCGGACAACTCCATCGAGGAGCGCTTCACCCTGTCGAGCTACAAGGGTAGATACGTCGTGCTGTTCTTCTATCCGCTGGATTTCACCTTCGTCTGCCCCTCGGAGATCATCGCCTTCGATCACCGCCTGAACGAATTCAAACAACGCAACACGGAAGTTATCGGCGTCTCCATCGACTCCCACTTTTCCCACCTGGCCTGGAAGAACACCCCGGTCAACAAGGGCGGCATCGGACAGGTCCAATACCCGCTGGTGGCCGACCTCACCAAGGACATCTCCAGGAACTACGACGTCCTGCTGCCGGGTGGCATCGCGTTGCGCGGCTCCTTCCTGATCGACCGCCAGGGCATCGTGCGCCATCAGGTCATCAACGACCTCCCCCTGGGCCGCGATATCGACGAAATGCTGCGCATCCTCGACGCCCTCCAGTTCACCGAGGAACACGGCGAAGTCTGCCCCGCCGGCTGGAACAAAGGCAAAGCCGGCATGCAAGGCTCCACCGAGGGTGTCGCGAAGTATCTGGCCGCCTACGCGGAAGATCTGTGATTTTCCCTCCCCGTTTCGAGGAGGGTTGACCCGAAGGGGCGACCCGTCTACAATGGGAAGGATCTGGCAGGAAAGGCCGCTTTAGCTCAGGGGTAGAGCAGCTCACTCGTAATGAGCAGGTCCTCGGTTCAATTCCGAGAAGCGGCTCCAGCATATCGTTCGCGGGACGGTCAGCGCGACACTCATTTAATTCTACTTTGTTACTTATTTCCTACCCTATAGGTGAGGGCAGTGTCCTGTTGTCTGGCACAGGCCGAGCGGATGGCGGCAGCCCAACTGCGGTGTCGGTTTTCCATTTGGCGCAGCACATCCACCTTCGGTGATGAAGAGATTTCGTGCCTAAGGGGTATTGTTCAGGCCGAGAAGGATCTTCCTTACGCTCCCTGACAGAAGGGACGCCAGGAAGCCGGACAGGGGTGAGGATGGAATCACTGTCAGGCTTTCCGAATCGATTCGGTGCGGCTTGATCTGGTGTTTATAATAACTGTGGAATGTCCGTGAAAGGGTGAAGCGTGAACGGAGACGAATCGGCGACTTCCCTGAAGAACATGGGGAACCTCGCCATGGGGCGGGGAGACCTGGAGTTGGCCAAGACCCTGTACCTAAAGGCGATTCAGGCAGATCCCGCCTACATGCCGGCCTATTACAACCTGGGTAACGTGTTTCGCCGCCAGGGGAATGACGCGCATGCCCTGCGTGCTTACGAGCAGGCCGCCGTCCTGGCCCCGGACGATTATGAAATCCACGTCAACATCGGCGTGACCTACCAACGGATGATGCAGCCGGAACAGGCCATCAAAGCCTTCCAAAACGCGGTGGAGTTGGCCCCACGGGCGTTGGAGCCTGCATTCAATCTGGCCTTTGCCACGGGGGTGCTGCGGAACCGGCAGCAGCGCCATGCGGAGGCGGCGGATGCCTTCAGGCACTCCCTGCGCTTCAAGCCGGACCACCTCGACTCCCTTACCAACCTTGGTTTTCTGCTGGCGGCGATGCACCATAATGCCGAGGCGGAAGCGGTGTTTCGGCGTACGCTGGATTTTCACCCGACCCACGCGGAAACCTTTAACAATCTTGGCAACCTGCTCAACGAACAGGGCCGCGATGCGGAAGCCGAGGCCGCCTATCGGCAGGCGATCACCCTCTGGCCGGACTATCTGGAGGCCCATGCGAATCTGGGGGTTCTGCTCAAAAGACAGCTCCGTTTCGATGAGGCCGAGGCCACCTACCGACGCGCCCTGGTGATCACCCCTGACGAGGCCCACATCCACAACAATCTGGGCAACCTGCTGGTGGATCGGCTGCGCTACGACGAGGCCGAGGCCGCCTACCGGCAGGCCCTGCGCCTGCAACCGGATCACGTCGAGGCCTGGTACAATCTGGGAAGCCTCATGCAGACCCTGGGGCGGTACGCGAAAGCAGAGGAGGCCTTCCAGCAGACCTTGAACCTCAAGCCGGACCATCTCGACTGCCGGATGAATCTGGGGTTGCTTTTGCTGTCCCTGGGACGTCTCACGGAGGGCTGGCCGTTGTACGAAGCCCGTCATCAAATTCACGGCCAACGGGAGAATCCCGTCGGGAAGGAGATTCTGCAATGGCGGGGAGAGCCGTTGACGGGCAAATCCCTGTTGATCCTTCCCGAACAGGGATTTGGAGACAAAATACAGTTTTGTCGTTTTGTCGCTCAACTGAAGGCCATGGGCGCGGCGACCATCACCCTGGTCTGCACCCCTCCCCTGGAGGCATTGTTCCGCTCCCTGGCGGGGGTGGACCGACTCATGGCGACGGATGCGGGGGTAACGTTTGACCGTCACGACTATTGGACCTTCATTCTCTCCATTCCCCTCTGCCTGGGAACCACCCTGGAGACCCTTCCCGCGACGCTGCCCTACCTGGCCCCGCCACGGGAGCGTCTCGAACTGCCGACCCCACACCTCCCCCCACAGGGATTCAAGGTTGGTCTGGTGTGGAAGGGCAGGCCAACCCACCACAACGACGGCAACCGTTCCTTGCCCGGTTTGGCGGTTCTGGCCCCTTTATGGTCCGTGCTGGGGGTGTCGTTCTTCAGTCTGCAAAAGGGGGCCGGAGAAGAGGAGGCCATGGTCCCCCCGCAGGGACAGCCCCTGCTTCATCTGGGCGCGCTGATGGGGGATTTCGCGGATAGCGCCGCCGTGGTGGCGCGCCTGGATCTTGTGATCGCCGTGGATACCGCCGTGGTGCATCTGGCCGGGTCTCTGGGCAAACCGTGTTGGGTGTTGCTTCCCGCCCTGGGTCTCGATTGGCGGTGGTTGCACGGACGCGACGATTCCCCCTGGTATCCCGGCGTCATGCGCCTTTTTCGGCAAGCCACGCCAGGGGATTGGTCCGCCGTGATCGCCGAAGTCGCGGCAGCGTTGGCCAACACGATGCACCAGAGGACTTTGGTTGTATAATGGACCCCAATTTTCAAACAATATGATAAACTCTGCACCATTTTCAACAAGGAGGAGTGGACATGAGCACGATACGCAACAGCATACAAGTAATTTCAAAGCCAAGATGGCTCTTGCAGCCATGAGGGGAGAAGAGACGACTGAGCCACTGGCAGCCCGTTTAATGGTCAATGCATGGCGCAAGCAATTGGAGGAGAGTGCGGAAGGTGTCAATGGAAAACCGACTCCGAAGACGGGCTGCCGCTATCCACTCAGCCTGTGCCAGACAACAGGCCACTGCCCTCGCCTGTCAGGGTAGGGAAATGTGATAAAGTAGAATTAAGTAAGCCATCCGCATCGGAAATCCGCCCCTTCTCCTGACGAAATACGCCCCACATCGAAACCAACATTCCGATTATAAACGCATCTTCCAACGCAGACACCCCCAATGCCACGCCTGTCCAGACGGTTTTTCCTTCCCGCCTTTTGCCCTTCCGGTTAACTTGCGCTAAAAAAAAGATTGCCTCTTGGCCTCTACTGATATACTTTTTTCGAAACCAAGCCGGACAGGCCGGCAGACCATGACCGGTGCTGCGCGGAAGACATTCATGAAAAATCCTCTGGGCAAAACGATAACGATCAGGACCCGGTGGCAATCAAAGGCGCGGGCGACGGATGCGTGGAAAACCCGTAATGCCCATCTCCTCGCTTCGACTTCGAGGATGCGGCTCCGGCTTTCGCCATCCGCACAACCGCACCCCCCCGCCAATCGCGTCGGATTCGCCCCGAGTCCGAATTCCACTAGAATTGCTTGAGATGCATCGTCCCAAGGCGGAGAGCGAGACATGCCCACATCGACAATGATCCAAATGCTGACACCCGGCCAGGTGGCCAGCCTGTCGAGTTCCACGCTGGCCCTCCTTTCGGCATCGGAAATCGGCTACTTCACCACCACGCAGTTCTCCGCCCTCACCACCACGCAGTTCGGCTATCTCAAGACCTCCCAGGTGCCTGGCCTGACCACCGTCCAACTGGGCACCCTGACCACCACCCAACTGGGGACCCTGACCACCACCCAGATGAACGCGGTCACCTCCACCCAGGCCAAGGCGCTCGCCACAACCCTGATCGCGACGCTCACCACGACCCAGATCGGCGGCCTGCAATCCACCAGCGTCGGGGGGTTGTCCACCACGCAGATCGGTCAACTCTCCACCTCCATGGTCGATGCGTTGAGCAGCACCCAGCTCGCCGGCATCAAGACCTCCTGGAGCGCGGTTCTGAACACCACGCAGTTTGCCAACCTGAGCACCACCCAACTGGGCGCGCTGAGTTCCAACCTGGTCGCATCCCTGAGCACTACCGGGCTGACGGCGCTTTCGACCTCCCAGTTGGCCACCTTGAGCACCACCCAGATCACGCGTCTGGCCACGACCCACATGGGCAGCCTGACCACCACGGCGCTCACGGCGTTGACCACCACCCAGATGAGCGGGCTGCAATCGACCCATGTCGGTCAGTTGAACGCCACCCTGTGGCAAGCCCTGACCACCACGGCAATCGCATCCCTGAGCACGACCCAGGCCAAGGGCATCACGACCACGGGGATCGCCGCCCTGAACACAACCCAACTGGGCCAGGTCACCACCACGCAGATCGCCGCGCTCTCCTCGACGCAGTGGGGCGCCCTGACCACCACGGAGGTGGCTGGCCTGACCACCACCCAACTGGGCGGCATGACCACGACCGTGACCAGTGGCCTGACCACCACGGCCATCGGCAATCTGAACACCACCCAAGTGAGCATCCTGTCCACCACCCAGGTGGCGACCCTCTCCACGCGGCAGGAAGGCGCCCTGACCACCACCCAGGTGGCGATCCTGACCACCACGCAACTCGCCAGCGCGAAATCGAGCCAGATCGGGGCGTTGACCACCACGCAGCAGACCGCCCTGACCACCACGCAGATCGGCGCCCTGGCCACCACGCAAATCGCCGGATGGAGCAGCACCCAAACGCGGGCGCTCACCACGACCCAGATCGCGATCCTCGCCACGACGCAGCTTGCGGTACTCAACGCGCTCCAGGTGGCTGGCCTGACCACCACCGGCGTGAACAGCCTCGCCACCACTCAGGTGGCGGGGCTGACCTCCGGGCAGTTGGGGATGTTGACCACCACCCAGATCGCCGCCCTGAACACCACGCAGGCGCAGGTCCTCGCCACCACCCAGTTGAGCGGCCTCAAGGCCACCCAGACGGCTGCCCTGGGGACCATGCTGACGGGAACGCTGGCCACGACCCAGGTGGCCGGGCTGACCACCACTGCGGCGTCCGGCCTGAGCACCAGCCAGATCGGCCTCCTGACCACCACGCAGACCGGTTTCCTGACCACCTCGCAAATGGGGGTGCTGAGCACCACCCAGGCACGCGCCCTGTCCACCACCGCGATGACGGTTCTGACCACCACCCAGTTCACCGGCGTGAAGGCGACCCAGACGGGGGGGCTGACCACCACGCAGTTGGGCGCCCTGTCCACCACGCAGTTGGGCGATCTGACCACCACCCAGATCGGAGGCATGACCAGCACCCAGACCGGCGCGTTGTCCACCACGCAGCTTGCGATCTGGAACAGCACGCAGGTGGGGATGTTGAGCGTGGCCCAGCTGAGTGGCCTGACCACCACGGAGGTGGCCACTCTGAGCACCACCCAGTTGGGCGGGGTGAGCGCGACGCAGGTGGGGGTGTTGAACACCTCGCAGATCGCCATTCTGACCACCACGGAACTTTCCTCCCTGACCACCACGCAGTTGGCGGGAGTACGTTCGACCCAGGCAGGGGTGTTGAGCACCACGCTGGTGAACGCGCTGACCACGACCCAGATCGGGGGTCTGACCACCACGGCGGTCTCCGGACTGACCACCACCGGGATTGCGATCCTGACCACGACGCGGATCGGGGCGTTGACCACGACCCAGTTGGGAACGCTGACCACCGTGCAGGCCAGCAACCTGACCACCACGGGGGTGTCCACCCTGACCACCACGCAACTGGCCGGGGTGAAACCGAGTCAGGTCGGGGCGCTGAGCACCACGCAACTGGGCGCCCTCTCCACCACCCACCTTGGTGCCCTCTCCACCACCCAGATCGGCGGTCTGACCCGCACGGAAGCGGGTGCGCTCTCCACGACGCAGCTGCTCGGTTTGGCGACGACCCAGGTGGCGGTGCTCACCGTGACGCAGGCTGGCGGGCTGACCACCACGCAGATGGTCGGCCTGGCCACCACCCAGGTGGGCAGCCTGACCTCGACGCTGCTCGGCGGTTTGACCACGACCCAGTTCGGCGGCCTGACCACCACGGAGCTGACGGTCCTGACCACGACACAGTTGAGCGGCCTGAAGTCCACCCATATCACGGCGCTGGACACCACCCGGATCGGCAGTCTGAACACGACCCAGTTGAACCATCTCAACGTGGTGCAATCCGGGGGTCTGACCACCACCGCGCTGGCGATCCTGAGCACCACGCAGGCAGGCAGCCTCTCCACGGCGCAGATCGGGGCGCTGACCGCCACCCAAATGAAGGGCCTGACCACCACCGCGATCGCCTTCCTGACCACCACCCAATCGAGCACCCTGAAGGCGACGCAGTTCGGCGCCCTGACCACCACGCAACTCGGCGCCCTGACCACCACCCATGTCAATACGCTGACCACCACCCAGTTCGCGGGGCTGACCAGCACCGAGACGGGGGCGTTGTCCACGACCCAGGTGGGCATTCTGTCCACCACGAAGATCGTTGCATTGAGCGCGAACCAGGTATCGGGTCTGACCACCACGGAGTTGGTCGGCCTGACCACGACCCAGGCGGGAGCTTTGACCACGACCCAGGTGGGGACGCTGAACGCCACCCAGACCGGCGCCCTGACCACCACGGAGCTGACCTCCCTGACCACCTCGCAGTTGGCCGGGCTGCGGGCCGCACAGATGTCGGTCATGAGCACCACGCAGGTGGCGGCGTTGCGCACCACCCAGGTGGGCGGCCTGACCACGACGGTGGTCTCCGGACTGACCACCACCGGCATCGCCATTCTGACCACCACTCAGGCCGGATCCCTGACCACGACCCAGTTGGGGACCCTCTCCACGACTCAGGAGAAGGGGTTGACCGTCACGGTGGTCAACGCCTTGACCACCACGCAGTTGACGGGTGTGAAATCGACCCAGGTGGGGGGTCTGAGCACCACCCAGATCGGCGTTCTGACCACCACGCACCTCGGCTCCCTGACCACCACGCAGATTGGCGGCCTGACCAGCACGGCGATGGGCAGGTTGACCACGACGCAGGTCACGGTGCTGAACACGTCGCAGTTGGCGACCCTGAGCGCGGCGCAGGTGGGCGGGCTGACCACCACCGAACTGATCAATCTGACCACCACACAGCTGGATGGGCTGACCTCGACCCATCTGGGGGTCTTGACCACGACCCAATCCTCCATCCTGACCACCACGGAACTGGTGAGCCTTGCCACGACCCAGTTGGCGGGGCTGAAGGCCACGCACGTCGGGGTGCTTTCCACGACGCAGGCCGGGAGTTTGACCACTGCGCAGGTAGCCTGGCTGAGCCTGGCGCAGATCGGGGGGCTGACCACCTCGGAGATCGCGATTCTTTCCACCTCGCAGTCGTCCGTGTTGAGCACCACGCAGTTGAGCGGCCTGAGCACGGTGCAGGGCAAAAGCCTGACGACCACTTCGATCACTTCCCTGACCACCACCCAGTTGAGCGGGTTGAAGTCGTCGCACCTGGGCGCGCTGGCGACCACGCAGATGATGGCCCTGACCACCACCCAGATCGACGGCGTGACCACCACCCAGATCGGCGGCCTGACCAGCACGGAGGTGGGATCCCTGACCACCACCCAGATCTCCATCCTGGACACCTCGCAATTGGCGGTCCTCACCGCTGTCCAGATCGGGGGCCTGACCACCACGGAACTGGTGGCCCTGAGCACCACCCAGACAGGGGGCTTGAGATCGTCCCAACTGGGCATGCTGAACACCACCCAGACCGCGAACCTGACCACCACGGAACTGGCGGTTCTGACCACCACCCAGTTGAGCGGTTTGAAATCCACGCAGATGGCGGTGGTGAATACCACCCAGATCGCGATTCTTTCCACGCGCCAGGTGGGTGGGCTGACCACGACGGTGGTCTCCGGCCTGACCACCACGGCGATCACCTACCTGACCACCACCCAGGTCGGCTCACTGACCACGACCCATTTGGGGACCTTCTCCACGACGCAGGAGAAAGGGCTGACCACCACCGGGCTGGCTTTTTTGACCACCACGCAGATCTCCGGGGTAAAAGCGACCCAGGTCGGCGCGCTGACCACCACGCAGTTGGTCGCCCTGACCACCTCGCACCTGAGCGTCCTGACCACCTCGCAGATCGCCGGTCTGACCAGCACGGAGACGGGGGGGCTGACCACCACGCAGATGGTCATTTTCTCCACGTCGCAGGTGGCCTATTTGAGCGCGGTCCAGGTGAGCGGCCTGACCACCACGGAGGTGGCCAGCCTGACCACGACCCAGGTGGGAGGCATGAGTTCGACCCAGGTGGGGTGGTGGAACGTCTCCCAGGTGGCCGCTCTGACCACCTCGGAGGTGCGAACCCTCTCCACCACGCAGTTGCGCGGGGTGCGCGCCACCCAGATGGGGGCGATGGTCACCACGCAGGTGGCCGCCCTGGTCACCACGCAGGTGGGGGGTCTGACCACCACGGCGGTTTCCGGGCTGACCACCACCGGTATCGCGATATTGAACACCACGCAAGTGGGGATGCTGACCACGACCCATCTGGGGACGTTCTCCACGACGCAGGAGAAGGGCTTCACCACCACCGGGCTGGCGTTTTTGACCACCTCGCAGATCGCCGGGGTGAAATCGACCCAGGTCGGCGCGCTGACCACCACGCAGGTGGGCGCCCTGACCACCTCGCACCTGAGTGTCCTGACCACCACGCAGATCGCCGGTCTGACCAGCACGGAGATGGGGGCGCTGACCACCACGCAGGTGGTCGTTCTGAACACCTCGCAGGTGGTTTATTTGACCGCGACCCAGGTGAGCGGACTGACCACCACGGAGGTCGTCGCGCTGACCACGACCCAGGTGGGAGGCATAAGTTCGACCCAGGTGGGATCGTTGAACTCCTCCCAGGTGGCCGCTCTGACCACCACGGAGGTGCAAACCCTCTCCACCACGCAGTTAATCGGGATACGCGCCACCCAGGTGGCGGCGCTGGTCACCACGCAGATCGCCGCCCTCGTCACGACGCAGGTAGGGGGTTTCACCACCACTGCGGTTTCCGGGCTGACCACCACCAGCATCGACATTTTGAACACCACGCAAGTGGGGATGCTGACCACGACCCATGTGGGGACCCTCTCCACCGTGCAGGAGCGCAGTCTGACCACGACCGTGCTGGCGGTTCTGACCACCACGCAGATTTCCGGGGTGAAGGTGACCCAGGTGGGCGGGCTGACCACCACGCAGTTGGGGGTGCTGACCACCACGCATCTGGGGATCTTGACCACCACCCAGATCACCGGCCTGACCAGCACGGAGATGGGGGCGTTGACCACGACCCAGGTTCTCGTGTTCTCCACATAGCAGTTGGCGCCCCTGACTGCGGCGCAGGTGGGCGGCATGACCACCACGGAGGTGGCCAATCTGAGCACCACCCAGGTTGAGGGACTGACCTCGACGCAAATCGGCTATCTGAGCACGACGCAGGCAGGGGCGCTGACCACTACCGAGGTGCAGGTGCTCTCCACCTCGCAGCTTTCCGGGGTGAAATCGACCCAGTCCGCCGCGCTCTCCACCACGCTGGTGGCGGCGCTGGCCACGACCCAGGTGGCGGGTCTCACCACGACCGTGGTGTCGGGATTGACGACGAGCGGCATCGAGATCCTGAGCACCTCTCAATTCGGCGTGACGAGCACCACGCAATTGGGGACGTTGTCCACGCTCCAGGTCAAGGCGCTGGTGACGTCGGATCTCGCCGTGCTGACCACCACGCAGCTTTCCGGGGTAAAATCGACCCAATTGGCGGCGATCACCACGACGCAACTGAACAGTCTGACCAGCACGCACATCGGGACGCTGACCACCAGCCAGGTCGCCGGCCTGACCAGCACGGAGATGGGGGCGCTCTCCACGACCCAGGCCGCCGCGTTGACCACCACCCAGATCGTCACGTTGAGCACGCCGCAGCTCTGGGGCATCACCACCACGGAGGTGGTCAACCTGACCACGACCCAGTTGAGCGGCTTGACCTCCGCGCAGTTGGGGGTGTTGACCACGAGCCAGATCGCCATTCTGACCACCACGGAGGTGGTTGCGCTGACGACCGGGCAGTTGAGCGGGATCAAATCGGCGCAGGTGGCGGCGCTGGGAACCACGCTGACCGAAGCCCTGACCACCACCCAGATGGGCAGTCTGACGGTGACCGGGGTGACCGGCCTGACCACCACGGAGGTGGCGATTCTCTCCACTTCCCAGGTGGGCGTGCTGACCACGACACAAATCGGCACGCTGACCACGACGCAAGAAAAGGATCTGACCACGACCTCGGTGACGGTTCTGTCCACGACGCAGATCAGCGGATTGAAAGCGAGCCACGTGGGCGGATTGACCACCACCCAGATCGACGTGCTGGCCACGACCCAGTTGGGCGTGCTGACGACGACCCAGATCACCGGTTTGACCAGCACGGAGGTCGGGGCGTTGTCCACGACGCAGGAGGGGATTCTCTCCACGACCCAGATCGGATTCCTGAGTGCCGTTCAGGTAGGCGGTCTGACCACCACCGGGTTGGTTTGGTTGAGCACGACGCAGGTGAGCGGGTTGACCTCCACCCAGATCGGTGTGTTGAATTCGACCCAGACCAACACGCTGACCACCACGGAGGTGACGGTCCTGACCACCTCCCAGTTGAGCGGCCTGAAAGCGACTCAGGTCGGCGTGCTGAGCACCACGCAGGTGTCGGCGCTCACCACCAGTCAGGTGGGCGGGCTGACCACCACCGTGATTGGCGGGCTGACCACCACGGAGGTTGAGGTTCTCTCCACCGCGCAGGTAGGTGCGATCACCACGACCCACTTGGGGGTGTTGACCATCACCCAGGAGGGGAGCCTGAGCGTGACGCAGGTCGAGGTGCTGAACACGACGCAGGTTGGCGCTCTCAAGCAGGTACACATCGGGGCGTTGACCACCACGCAAATCGGCGCGATGACCACCACGCAACTGAGCGTCCTGAGCACGACTCAGGTCGCTGCGATGAACCAGACCGATGTCGGGGCGCTCACCACGACCCAATTGGGGATTTTCGTCACGACGCAGATCGCCGCCTTTACCGCCACGATGATCGGCGGACTGACCACCACCGAGATCGTGGCCCTGAGCACCACCCAGGTGAGCGGCTTGAGTTGGACCCAGATGGGATCACTGCTCACGACCCACGCCAACGTCCTGACCACCACGGAACTGGTATCTCTGACCACGACCCAGTTGAACGGTCTGAAGACGACCCACATGGCGGTCCTGGAAACGACGCATGTGGTGACGTTGACCACGACCCAGGTGAACGCCCTGACCTCGACACTGGTGGGCGGCCTGACGACCACCGGCATCGGGAGCCTGGCCACGACGCAGCTTGGGGTAATGACCACCACGCAGTTGGGTTCGCTCAACACGACCCTGACCAGCGCCCTGACCACGGTGGAGGTGGATTATCTGAGCACGACGCAGTTGCTGGGGCTGAAAGCGTCGCAGGTGGGGGCGCTGACCACCACGCAGGTGGGCGCGCTGACCACGACCCATGTGACGGTGCTGACCACCACGCAGATCGGCGGTTTGACCAGCACGGAGATCGCGGCGTTGAGCACCACCCAGGAGGGGGTGTTGGCCACGACTCAGATCGGGTCGCTCAAGATGACGCAGGTCCAGGCTCTGACCACGACACAGATCGGGGCGCTGGCCACAACGCAGTTGACCGGCGTACACACCACCCAGGTAGCCTACTTGAGCACCACCCAGGTCGGCGGATTGACCACCACCCTGATCGAAGCGTTTGCCACCACGCAGTTCGGAATTTTGTCCAGCGTGCAGATCAACATTTTCGATACCACGCAGGTAGGCGGTCTGACCACCACGGAAGTGGCCTGTTTGTCCACCACGCAGTTGCGTGGGGTGACCACGACGCAGGTGGCCGTGCTGGCCACCACGCAGTTGGGGGCGGTGACCACCACCAATGTGGTGGCGCTGACCACCACGCAGATGGGGGGCCTGACCACCACGGAAGTCGGCGCGCTGACCACCTCGCAGTTCGGTATTCTCTCCAGTTCTCAGATCAACGTACTGACCGTCGGCCAGGTGGTGGGACTCACCACCACTGAGGCGTCGATACTCACCACCACCCAGTTGCGCGGGGTGACTTCGACGCAGGTATCCGCGCTGGCCACCACGCAGTTGGAGGTGGTGACCACCACCAACGTGGCGGCGCTGACCACCACGCAGATCGGGGGGCTTACCACCACGGAAGTTGGCGCACTGACCACCTCGCAGTTCGATGTGATCGCCAGCACACAAATCAATATATTTACCACCACGCAGATTGGGGGACTCACCACGACGGAGATTGAAATCCTCACCACCACGCAGTTGAGTGGGGTGAGGACGACGCAGGTGGCGGTGCTTGCCACCACGCAGTTGGGGGCGGTGACCACCACCAACGTGGCGGCGCTGACCACCACGCAGATGGGGGGTCTCACCACCACCGGGGTTGGGACGTTGTCCACCTCGCAGTTCGGAGTTCTTTCCAGTTCTCAGGTCAACGTGCTGACCGTCGGCCAGGTGGGGGGGCTTACCACCACCGAGGCATCGATACTCACCACCACCCAGTTGAGCGGGGTGACGACAACGCAGGTCGCCACGCTTTCCACCACCCAGTTGGGAGTGGTGACCACCACCAACGTGGCGGCATTGACCACCACCCAGATTGGCGGGTTGACCTCGACGGGTGCCGGGACGCTGGCCACCTCGCAGTTAGGTGTTCTCACCACGTCGCAGGTCAATGTGCTCGTCACCACTCAGATCGGGGGTCTGACCACCACCGAGGTGGGTTTTCTTGCCACGACGCAATTGGGTGCGGTCACCACCACCAATATCGCCGCGTTGACCACCACCCAGATCGGGGGATTGACCACCACGGAGGTGGGGGCGTTGACCACCTCGCAATTTGGCGTGCTCACCAGTTCTCAGGTCAACGTTTTCACCACCACGCAGATCGGGGGCGTGACCACCACCGAGGTGGGGATCTTGACCACCACCCAGTTGCGCGGGGTGACGACGATCCAGGTGGAGGCGCTGACCACCACACAACTGGGCGCGGTCACCACCACCAACGTCGTGGCGTTGACCACCACCCAGATCGGGGGGCTGACCGCCACCGAGACCGGCGCCCTGTCCACCTCGCAGGTCGGTGTTCTCACCACTTCGCAGGTCGATGTCCTCACCACCACGCAAGTCGGCGGACTGACCACCACCGAGGTAGGTTTCCTCACCACCACGCAATTGGGCGCGGTCACCACCACCAATGTCGCGGCCTTGACCACATAGCAAATCGGGGGGTTGACTGCCACCGAAACCGGCGCCCTGTCCACCTCGCAGGTTGGTGTTCTCACCACTTCGCAGGTCGAAGTTCTCACCACCACGCAAGTCGGCGGGCTGACCACCACCGAGGTGGGTTTTCTTACCACCACGCAATTGGGCGCGGTCACCACCACCAACGTTGCGGTCCTGACCACAACGCAAATCGGCGGGCTGACCGCCACCGAAACCGGGGCGCTGACCACCTCGCAGGTCGGTGTTCTCGCCACTTCGCAGGTCAGTGTCCTCGACACCACCCAGATTGGCGGGCTGACCATCACCGAGGTAGGGTTCCTCACCACCACGCAACTGGGCGCGGTCACCACCACCAACGTGGCCGTACTGACCACCACGCAAATCGGCGGGCTGACCGCCACCGAAACCGGTGCCCTGTCCACCTCGCAGGTTGGTGTTCTCACCACTTCGCAGGTCGAAGTTCTCACCACCACGCAAGTCGGCGGTCTGACCACCACCGAGGTGGGTTTCCTCACCACCAGCCAGCTGGGCGCGGTCACCACCACCAACGTCGCCGTGTTGACCACCACGCAAATCGGCGGGCTGACCGCAACCGAAACCGGGGCGCTGACCACCTCGCAACTGGGGGTGTTCTCCACCTCGCAGGTCAATGTCCTCACCACCACGCATGTAAGCGGTCTGACCACCACGGAGGTGGGGTTCCTCACCACCACCCAACTCGGCGCGGTCACCACCACCAACGTCGCGGCCTTGACCACCACCCAGGTCGGTGGATTGACCGCCACCGAAACCGGCGCCCTGTCCACCTCGCAGGTCGGTGTTCTCACCACTTCGCAGGTCGAAGTTCTCACCACCACGCAAGTCGGCGGGCTGACCACCACCGAGGTGGGTTTTCTTACCACCACGCAATTGAGCGCGGTCACCACCACCAACGTCGCCGTGTTGACCACCACGCAAATCGACGGGCTGACCGCAACCGAAACCGGGGCGCTGTCCACCTCGCAGGTCGGTATGCTGTCCACTTCGCAGGTCAGCGTCCTCACCACCACGCAAGTCGGCGGGCTGACCACCACCGAGGTGGGTTTCCTCACCACCAGCCAGTTGGGCGCGGTCACCACCACCAACGTTGCGGTCCTGACCACAACGCAAATCGGCGGGCTGACCGCCACCGAAACCGGGGCGCTGACCACCTCGCAGGTCGGTGT
>PDZX01000080.1 GCA_002753185.1 Magnetococcales bacterium WMHbin3 | reverse complement strand
ATGATGCCGTGATGGGCGGTGATCTTGCCGTCGTCCCAGACCCGGGAACGCAATGCGGCGTCCGCGCCATGCACCGCCTCCCCCCACTCCGGACCGGCATCGGCCAAGGAACGCAGAATCCGGGGGGCATCGGAGAATTGACTCACGGGGAGATATCGGCAGTCGGTGCGCGGATAGGTGATCGCCTTGTGGGTCTCGTACAAGGACTGGGCGAGATCCAGGGTCTTCTTGGCGCCCCAACCCCAGCGGCGCGAAGCCTCCTGTTGCAGGGTGGCCAGATCCGGCGGCAACGGTGGCGGCTCCCGCATCCGTTTGGTCTCGGCCTTGTCCACCGTACCGGTGGCCCCGCCAACCCGGCCGACCACCGCCTCGGCGGCACTCTTGTCCGTGCATCTCCCCTCCCCGTCCGCCACGGCGGCAGGAGGTACCCACCTGGCGCGCAACTCCCCCTGCTCCACCCGCGCGGTCACCCGCACATCAAAATAGGGAACGGAACGAAAATTCTCGATCTCCCGGTCCCGGTCCACCACCAGCTTCAACGTGGGGGTCTGCACCCGGCCAACGGTCAGCACCCCATCGTGACCGACGTTGCGCCCCAACAAGGTAAAGGCGCGGGAGAGATTGATCCCCACCAGCCAATCCGCCCGTGCGCGCCCGACGCCGGCCCGGTAGAGGGGTTCGCTCCACTGGCCCGGACGCATGACCGCCAACGCCTTGCGAATGCTGACATCGTCCAGCGCGGAGAGCCACAACCGGGATATCTCGCCCCGATAACCGCACTCCTCCAGGATCTCGCGGGCAATGGTCTCCCCCTCCCGGTCGGCGTCGGTGGCGATCACCACGGCCACGCTTTCCCGCAGCAGCCATTGGATCACCGCCAACTGGCGGGAGGTGTCGGATTTCGCACGCCTTTGCCAATGCTCCGGCACGATGGGCAGGGACTCCAGACGCCAGGAACGCCAGGCAGCCTGGTAATCCTCCGGCATCCACATCTCCAGCAGATGCCCCAGACACCAGCTCACCCTCACCCCGCCCCCCTCCAGATACCCCTCCCGCCTGCCGGAGGCGCCGAGAATCCGGGCGATGTCCCTGGCCTGGGAAGGCTTCTCGCACAAATAAAGGGTGGCGCGGGTTGGCGACATGCCCGCGACCGTCAGATTTCCTGGGACTGCATGTGCAGGATCAGATCCAGCAACCGATGGGCATAACCCCATTCGTTGTTGTACCAGCTCATCACCTTGACCGTGGAGGCGATGACACGCGTGGAAAGACCATCCACGATGGAGGAACGAACATCGTCACGGAAGTCGCTGGAGACCAGCGGCTCCATGGTGAACCCCAGATAGCGGCTCTGCGCCTCCTGGAGCGCCTGATTCACCTCGTCCGTGGAGCAGTCGCGCTCCACCTCCATGACCACGTCCATCAGCGAGACGTTGGCGGTGGGCACCCGCACCGAAATGCCGTCGAACCGTCCGGCCAGTTCCGGAATGACCAGACCGATGGCCGCAGCGGCCCCGGTGGTGGTGGGAATGATGGAAGTGGCGGCGGCGCGGGCGCGGCGCAGGTCGTTGTGCGGCGAATCCAGCAACCGCTGATCGTTGGTATAGGCGTGCACCGTGGAGATCAGGCCACGCCGAAGCCCGAAGCGGTCCAATATGACCCGCGCCACCGGGGCCAGACAGTTGGTGGTGCAGGAGGCATTGGAGACCACCCGGTCGCGGGCCGGATCGTACTCGTCCTCGTTGATCCCCATCACCATGGTCTTGACCTCGCCCTTGGCCGGCGCGGTGATCACCACCCGCCGGGCGCCCCCTTGCAGGTGCCGGCCCGCCATCTCCAGACTGGCGAACCGTCCGGAGGACTCCACCACGAAATCCACCCCATGCCGATGCCAGGGAATTTCTCCGGGGTCCGCGAGGGCGTGAAACTGCGTTGCCCGTCCTCCGACCCGCATCACGCTCCCGGCCAGTTCCAACGGTCGCGGCAGAGGCCCCATCACCGAGTCGTATTTCAGCAGATGGGCCAGGATTTCCGGCGCCGCCGGATCGTTGATCGCCACGATCTCCAGGTCGGCAAACAGAGGATCGTGCAGCGCGGCGCGGAACATCGACCTGCCAATACGTCCAAAACCGTTGATTCCAATACGAATTGTCATCTTCCACCCTTCCTTGCGGCCAATGTGTCCCCACACCGAACGTGACATCTTGCCAGATCGGGCGCCCTTTGTTCAAGTCGCGGCCGCAAGGGTGCGATTTTCTCTTTTTTCCTTCTCTCCCATGGGGTATGCTGTCATCTCGTCGATGTTACCGTCATTCAATCCACCTCTTTTTGTTCCAATAAAAACATTCTACTGCGACATCGATACACATGGAAGAATTTCAACGCATTCAGCGGCTCCCTCCCTACGTCTTCGCCGTGGTCAACGACCTCAAATACGCAGCCCGGCAGAAAGGCGAGGATATCATCGATTTCGGCATGGGCAACCCGGACCAGCCCACGCCAAAACACATCGTGGACCGCCTCTGCGAAGCGGCGCAGGAAGGACGCAATCATCGCTACTCCCTCTCCAAGGGCATCCCCGGCCTGCGCAAGGCGATCTGTTCCTTCTACCAGCGCCGCTTTCAGGTGGACCTCGATCCCGCAACCGAGGCCATCGTCACCATCGGCTCCAAGGAGGGGATCTCCCATCTCGCCCTGGCCATGACCAATCCGGGCGACACGGTGATGGTCCCCAACCCGGCCTATCCCATCCATGCCTACAGCTTCGTCCTGGCCGGCGCCGACATCCGGCATGTCCCCCTGGGACCTCACTACGACTTCTTTTACGAACTGACCAAGGCCATCAAGACCACCTGGCCAAAACCCAAGGCCATGGTGGTCAACTTCCCCTCCAACCCGACGGCACAGGTGGTCGATCTTGATTTTTATCACAAAATCAACGAGTTCGCCAAGGAACACGACCTCTACGTCATCTCCGACATCGCCTACTCGGAAATCTGCTTCGACGGCTATCAGGCCCCCAGCATGTTGCAGGTCCCCGGCGCCAAGGAGCGCTGCATCGAATTCTACTCCCTCTCCAAGACCTACAACATGCCCGGCTGGCGTGTCGGCTTCGCGGTGGGCTGCCCGCGCCTGATCTATGCCCTTGGCCGCATCAAGTCCTATCTGGACTACGGGATGTTCCAGCCCATCCAGATTGCCGCCGCCATCGCCCTGAACGGCCCCCAGGAGTGCATCCGCGAAATCTGCGAGGTCTACCAGGTCCGCCGCGACGTGCTGGTGGACGGCCTCAACCGCGCTGGGTGGCAGGTGGACAAACCCCTGGCATCCATGTTCGTCTGGGCCGAAATCCCGGAGGAATTTCGCAAGATCGGTTCGCTGGAGTTCGCCAAGCTGCTGCTCAAGGAGGCCAAGGTGGCGGTCAGTCCCGGCGTGGGCTTCGGACAGTACGGCGACGACTATGTCCGCCTCGCCCTCATCGAGAACGAACACCGCACCAGACAGGCCGTCCGGGGCATCCGCCGCTTCATGAATCTCGGCGGCGACATGGCCCAGTGAGCCGACGACACGAAATCACAGAAGGAGACCCCCTTGGAAACCTTGCGCATCGGGATGTTGGGTTTTGGAACCGTGGGCCGGGGCGTGGCCGATCTGCTGCTCAACAAGCAGGAACTGCTCGCCCAGCGAACCGGCATGAAGTTGCGTCTGGTCCGTATCGCCACCCGGACCCCGGAACGGGACCGGGGACTGCGCCTGGGCAACACCGAGGTGACCGGCGACCTCCATCGGGTCGTGGACGCCGATGACCTGGACGTGGTGGTGGAACTGATCGGCGGGATCATTCCCGCCCGCGATCTGGTCGGTCGCGCCATGGAGACCCGCAAGCACGTCGTCACCGCCAACAAGGCCCTGATCGCCGAATTCGGCGCCGAGTTGTTCGCCATGGCCAATGCCCACGGCGTCCAATTGAGCTTCGAGGCGGCGGTGGCCGGAGCGGTTCCTGTCATCAAGGCCCTGCGCGAAAGCATGGCGGGCAATCGCATCGACCTGATCTACGGCATTCTCAACGGCACCTGCAATTACATCCTGACCGAAATGCGCCTCAAGAAACTGCCGTTTCACCAGGTGCTGGCCGATGCCCAGGCCAAGGGCTTTGCCGAGGCCGATCCCTCCTTCGACGTGGACGGCATCGACGCGGCCCACAAACTGGCGATCCTGTCGGCCATCGCCTTCCGCACCCATCTGGACTTCTCGCGCATCAGCCTGGAGGGGATCCGCCACATCGCCGACGTGGACATCCAATGGGCGGAGCAGATGGATTACCGGATCAAGCTGCTCGCCCTGGCCCGGCTCCAGGAGGGACTGCTGGAGTTCGCGGTGCGACCGGTCATGGTGCCCAGGCAATCGATGGTGGCGGCGGTGGAAGGGGTACACAACGCGGTGTTCGTGCGCGGCGATTTCGCCGGAACCACCATGTATCACGGACGCGGGGCCGGGGAGCGTCCCACGGCCAGCGCCGTGGTGGCGGATCTGGTGGATCTGGCCCGCGACCTGCGATCGGGCGGCAAGGGACGTCTTCCCCCCCTGGGGGTCCCGGTTCACCATTTGCGCACCCTGCCGATCCAGAACGCCGCGCAGCGCCATGGGACCTTTTATCTGCGCCTGGCCGTGGCGGATCGTCCCGGTGTCCTGGCGGAGGTCTCCGCGATTCTGGCCAGGCACGGGATCTCCCTGGACGCCGTGCATCAGGAAGGGCGCTCCCATGTGGAGGCCGTGCCCTTGATCATGGTGACCCACGAGACCACAGAAGAAAGAATCGCCCTGGCGATGGGCGAAATCGAGACGCTGGAATCGGTGCGCGAAACCCCTCGCACGATTCGCATCGAATCCGGCCTGGCCTGAAGCACCTTGACGCTCGAGACGCTATTCATCACCCTGAACGGGACACGCCCGTCGGCAGGCCGACCCCTGGTCATGCCGGATCGCCTGGCGCGGCTCGGTCGCTCTGGTCGCGTTGCGCCGGGGAGCGAGGCGGACGGTCTCGCCTGGCGGCTGCTCGACCCTGCCGGGCGGGCGTCACGTCATATCGGTTATCTGGCCGCCCTGGGCATGGATTTACGGCCCGATCCAGAGCGGACCTGGGCATGTCTCTCCTTTGCCCATTTGCGTCAGACGCGGGAACGTTTGCTGTTCATCGACCATGAAGCGACACGGCCACGTCCCGACGAGCGGGATCCGCTGACCGAGGCGCTCGCCGGGGTGATGGACGAAGCGGGATGGCGCATGCATCCGACCACGGATCCGCAGCTCTGGCTGATCTCCACCGACCGCCACATGGTGGTCGAGGTTCCTCCCCTGGCCCATCTGGACGGCGCATCCCTGCTGGACCGGCAGCCGACCGGAACGGATGCCATGGCCATCGTGACGCTGGTGACCCATGGCCAGATGGCCCTGGCCCGTCACGAGGTCAACCGGCGCCGGCAACGGGTGGGGCTGGTTCCGCTCAACACCCCCTGGATCTGGGGCGTGGGACGCGGCGTGGATCTGCCGCGCGCCAGTGAGCCGGGGGCATGCTGGAGCCGGGACGCGGCGCTTTGCGGGCTGGCGCGGGCCTCCGGCTGGTCCGGTCACCGGCTGGACGGGGCATCATCCTGGGAACAGGTGGTCGAGGCCGTGCTGGCGGGTCGGGAGAGGGTCGGGCTGTTGGATGGCTCCGCAGCGACAGCGCAGGAGTGGGACGGGCTGGACGCGGGCCTGTTGGCGCCGCTGGCCGCCGCCATGGGACGGCGGGGCGGTCGGCTGCTGATCGCCGGCGGTGGGGAAAGGGAAGAGGACCTGCCCTGGCATGAATCACGGGGCTGGCGTCTGCGGATCGGAAACTGGTTGCCCCCGCAGCATCTGGCGGGCGGAGGACCGGTATCGACAATCGAGGAGTTGCGTGAATCGTGGCTGGCATGAGGCAATCGTTCAGTGGCCGGATCTGGCGTCCCCGGGTGGAAACGGGGGAGCATCACCATCAGTTGGCCAAGGAGACGGGTCTGCGGGAGCTGTTCGCCGGGATCCTGGCCTACCGCGCCCTGGATACCCCAAGCCAGGTGGAGGCGTTTTTGCAACCCCGCTTGAGCCAGTTGCCGGATCCGCTGGCGTTGATGGACATGGACAAGGCGGTGGCGCGTCTGATTCGGGTGGTGGAGGAACGTGAGTCCTTCGTGATCTATGGCGATTACGACGTGGACGGCGTGACCTCGTGCGCCTTGTTGTACCGGTATTTCAATGAATTGGGTCATCCGCCGCGCATCTATGTCCCGGATCGGCTGACCGAAGGGTACGGCCCCAATCCGCAGGCCATGCGCACCCTGGCGGCGGAGGGCGCGCGCGTGGTGATCACGGTGGATTGCGGCATCATGGCCCACGAGTCCCTGGAAGTGGCCAAAGAGGTGGGCCTGGACGTGATTGTGACCGATCACCATCAAGGCCGGGAAAGTTTGCCTCCCGCCATCGCGGTGATCAATCCCAACCGTCTGGACGAGACCTTTCCCCACAAGGAGCTGGCGGGGGTCGGGGTGGCTTTTTATTTGTTGTTGGCCCTCAACCGCGCGTTGCGGCAGCGGGGACAATTTCAGGAGGCGAGTCCGGCCCCGGATCTGAAGTCCCTGCTGGATCTGGTGGCGGTGGGAACCATTGCCGACGTGGCGAGTCTGACCGATTTGAACCGTCCTCTGACCAGCGCCGGGCTGCGCATGGATGGAGCGCACCTGAAACCGGGCCTGCGCGCCTTGATGGAGGTGGCGCGTTTGTCGGGCGACCGCATGAGCGCCGGACAGATCGGCTTTCAGATCGGTCCGCGCATCAATGCCGGGGGGCGCCTGGGCAAGGGGTCGCTGGGGGCCGAACTGCTGATCACCGATGACCCCCAGCGCGCCATGGAGATCGCCCGGATTCTGGACGACTACAATCAGGAACGGCAGATCCTGGAAAAAAAAATCTTCCAGGAAGCGGTGGCGCTGATCGAGGGGTTCGGAACGGTGGAGGGACGCCATGGTCTGGTGGTGGGGCGCGAGGGGTGGCATCCTGGGGTCGTGGGGATTGTCGCGTCGCGTCTGGCGGAGCGGTATCATCGTCCCACGGTGGTGCTGGCCCTGGACGAAGAGGGCGGAGGCAAGGGATCGGCCCGTTCGATTCCCGGACTGGATCTCTACTCGGCGGTATCGGCGTGCGAGGAGCATCTGGCGGCCTTCGGCGGGCATCGGGCCGCCGCCGGACTGACCCTGCGTCCCAGGCAGTTGGAGCCGTTCACCACGGCCTTCGACCAGGCGGTGCGGGAACAGAATCCGACGGAGACCTTTCAACCCGCGCTGCTGGTGGACGGGGAGTTGGACATCGTGCTGGCCAATCTGGAACTGGCGGGCCGCATCGAGCGGTTGCAGCCCTTTGGCCGGGGCAATCCGGAGCCGTTGTGGATCGTCCGCAACGTGCGTCTTCTGGATGCGCGGGTGGTCAAGGACCGCCACCTGAAATGCATGTTGGCCGACCCCTGGGAAGAGGTCCTGGATGCCATTGCCTTCGGGGTCCTGCCGGGAGAACCGGGCAGCGGGATGCTGAACGCCACGGGACGGCTGGACGTGGCGGGAACCCTGGCCATCAACCGTTTCCGCAACCGCGAGACCGTGCAACTGCTCATCAAGGATGCCCGTCCGGCAGAGTGATGCCGGCATGGGAACGGAGCAATGGTATCGGAAATCGTAAACCAATATATTTTAAATGTTAACAGAAGAAGAGCAACCTCCACACATCAGCAACTCATTGATATTTCAGGTATGCCAATTTGTGATACCCTTGCCCTGAAGAAACGAAAGATTGTGATGGACAAGTCGTCTCGCTTTCGTTTACACTGAGAGTTAATGCTATATTATCAACCCTGGAGTCGCGCACGATGTCCAACAAGCGCCTGCAACCCACTCCCCTCCGTGCCCAATCGTCCGGCTCACTGTTCGGAGGCCTGACCTCCCTGTGGAGGGGCCGCTCCCGGCCCCAGGAGGAGTGGAATCACTGGGTATTTATGCAATTAAATGGTTACGAGGTCCATGTGGCGGGTCCCGGCGTGCCGGTGAACCCCAAGACCATGGAGGAGTGGACTCCCAGGTCGGAAGAAATTTCCTCGATGACATTTCGCCCATGTCCGATGGTGGGGCTGGAAACGCCAGCCGGCATCACCAACGCGGATACCAGGGTAACCAAGGGGATCTCCACCCTGGTGGGCAAACTGGGTCCGGTGCTCTATTCGGACCAATTCCGCCTGATTGGCGAAGTGGAAGATCCGGATCCCACGTTCCTGCGGGAGTTGCATGCCAAGCGTCTGGTGGCGGAGAAGGTGATCCGGGATTACGAAATCACGGAACGGATCTACCGCCGCGCCCTGGAGGAAGAACCGGACAACGCGGATTTTCTTGGGGATTTCGCGTTATTTCTGCAAGAGAGGCGCGGGGATATCGACCAGGCCGAAAGTTACTGGCAGCGTGCCATTGCCGCCGACCCGGAACACGCCAGGAATCTGGGCAACTTCGCCGTATTCCAGCACGAGGTGCGTGGCAATGACGACATGGCCGAACAGCTCTATCTGCGGGCGATCGGCGCGGATCCGCACGAAGCCCTGCACGCGAGCAACTTTGCCCTGTTCCTGCACGAGGTCCGGGGGGAGGACGACGTGGCCGAGGAGTTCCACGAGCGCGCCTTGCGCCTGAATGGGGAAGACGCCTCGGTGCTGGCCAATTTCGCGCTGTTCCTGCACGACACGCGGCGGGACGACGACCGGGCCGAGGAACTCTATCGCCGGGCGATGCTGGCGGACGGCGAGGATGCCAACTGCCTGGGCAATTTCGCTTTGTTCATGAAGAATGTGCGTCACGATTACGACGTGGCCGAGCAGTGTTTTCAACTCGCCCTGCAGGTCAATCCCCGGCACGCGGGCCATCTGGGCAATTTCGCCATCTTCATGAAGCACATCCGCCGGGATTACGCGACGGCGGAGGAGTTGTATCACCGCGCCCTGCTGGCCGATCCCAGCGACCCGCACCGACTGGGGAGTCTCGCCTCCTTCACGCACCAGACGCGACGCAACCAGACCAACCTGACCGACGAACTGCTGCGCGGCATGGAGATGGACCCCGGCAACGCCTCGCGGCTGGGCAATTTCGTGCAACTGCTGCTGGCCCAGGGTCGTGTCAAGGAGGGACTGCCCTTGTTGGACAAGGTGCTGGAGATGCATGCGCCGAATCCGACGCTCAATCTGGAGTTGTGGTTCTATGCCATGGCCCACGATCCGGAGCGTTTCGACGAAGCGTTGGGCCGCGTGAAGGGCTATCTGCTGGCCGGGACGCGCTCCCGATGGAACCTGCGTGCCAACACGCATCGGGCGCGTCTGAGCGGCCACCCCCATCCGGATCTGCTGGACGCCGTGGCCAACGCCATCGCCGGACAGCAGGAGGTGACGGAACTGGACGAATTCGCTCCCTGGAGCCTGACCTCCGCCATCGAACCGGAGGAGGAGACCGGGGAGTGAGGATCACCTTCCTGGGGACCAACGGCTGGTACAACAGTCCCACCGGGGATACGGTCTGCATGCTGGTGGAAGGCGAGGGCCAGCGCGTCGTTCTGGACGCCGGGACCGGCTTCGCCAGGCTGGAGACCTCCGGGGGGTGGCAGGGATGGACGACGCTCTGTCTGAGCCATTTTCATCTGGATCACATTTACGGCCTGCACCTGTTGGGCAAGCACGCGTTCACGGGGGGGCTGCGCATCCTGACCCCGGAAGGGGGGCGCGAGATTCTGGACGGATTGATGGGACAACCGTTCACCTGCCGTTTTTCCCAGTTGCCCTACCCGGTGGAGGTCCTGGAGATGCCCGCTGACCGGGGGGCGTTGCCGTTCGAACTGGAAACCGGCGAAATGAGGCATTCCACGCGCACGCTGGGCTACCGTCTGCGTTTGGAGGGCAAGAGCGTGGTTTACTGTCCGGACACCGGATATTGTGACTCAGCCGTGCATCTGGCGCGGGAGGCGGACCTGCTGATCACCGAATGCGCCTTTCGTCCGGGTGAGTCGAGCCAGGAGTGGCCGCACCTCAACCCGGAGACGGCCGCCCGCCTGGCCGCCGAAGCCGGGGCCAGGCGGCTGGTGCTGGTCCATTTCGACGCCAGCCGCTATCCCACTCTGGCCGCTCGCGACGAGGCCGCCGAGGTGGCGCGCCGCGTCTTTCCCGACGTCACCGCCAGCCGCGACGGCATGCGGCTGGATCTGTAAAACGGCATCATGTTCTAAAATCGCTCTTTGATATCAGCCTCTTCCAACGGCTCCCCAACCGCATTCCGCAACCACGTCTCGTCATACCCAACCTGATTTCGCCCCTCGACCGTGATGGTGACTTTCCCTCCCTCCGACTTGTCCGCCAGGTTGGCGATCGCAGGGAAGGCTTTGAACACCTGCTGCCGGTTGACCATCATGGAGAGAAAGACCCTCGTGCGGCGTTCGGCACCCCCCTCCCGGGTCGGTTCCGGGGTGGCTGGAGGTGGTGGATCGGGGCGATCTCCTGATGATGGCGTCTGTTTGTCGTCCGCAGCCATCGGCAAACTGGCAGGGGCGATCAGAAACCCCGACTCGAAGTCCACCTCGTCGGCGGCGATGATCCGCTTGAAGATCAGCCGATCCGGGCTGAGTTGGTAGCGATTGTCCGCGCCCAGAATGGGGATGGTGCTGGCGTAGGCGAACGCGCCTTCCGCCACGCCGCGCAAGATGGCTTGACCCAGGGCCGCGGCGGATTCCAGGCGGGGCGGGTGAAGGTCACGGAAGAAGGTTTCCAGCACCTCCGAGGCGCGAATGCCGGGGGTGCCGTCTGCTTCGCCCAGACGGACCCGCTCGGCCAGTTTGCGCGGGGTGACGCTGGCATGAACGCGGGGAATGCCACCACTGGCGAGCAACTCCCGGATGCGGTCGTGAACGGCGGTGGATTGCAGGGGACGACCACCGCGCTCCACCCTTTCCAACTCCAGGGTTCCGGCGTTGACGCGCGGGAGCCAGATCGAGCTGTAGAGTTCCCGGAAGATGGCCTCCACCGCCGCGTTTTCGGTGCGTTCCCGCTCCCGCTGATGGTCAAGTTGATCGTTGGTGAGACGGAATTGCTGCTTCTTGGTCTTGACCCGGTCGATGGCCATGAGATAACGCACGGCCCGGCGTAACGCCTCGACGTGGCGTTTGTCCGGGATGGCCAGTCCCAGGCCGTTGCGATAACGCCGGGGGCGATCACCGTGGCGAGTGAGTTGTTCAATGGCCGATTTCTCTTGCGTCTCCCGGTCGAGAATGGCGAACTCCAGGGGGAGGTAGACCATCAGGAAACGAGGTTCATCGTCGGGCACGTCCTGGGTGCGGGAGGGCCAGACCTGGGCGGCATGCTGACCGGCGAGGCGCTGATCCAGCAACTCCCGGATGCGCTCCCGCACCGGGCCGCCGGAGGGGCTTTGCCGCTCCTCGCGGGCCACTTCCTGCTCCGCGTCCTCGATCAGTTTGGTGACGTTGGGATCCTTCTTGAAGCAATAGCGCACCCCGTCATAGTGGAGATAAAGGCAGTTTTCCCGCAACTCCTTGAGCGCGACGGACGCGGTGATGTTGTCCAGATCCGGCCCCACGCAGGCGGCCAGGAGTTCGTTTTCCCCCACCCCGGACGGGAGGGGTTCGCCTTGACGGTCTCCCTCGCGGCGCAGACCGCCGAAGGAATACATCAAAATCGCTGTGGCGATGCGGCTGGCGGGTTTGATCCCGGTCAGCCGGGGCGTCTCACGGGCGAGGCGGTCGTCGATGCGGCGGGCGCGGGCGTTGGGGCCGACGATGTCCGCCACGATCACCGGATCGTAATCGTTTTGCGCCCCCAGCTCCTTGAGCAGCTTGAGACGCACGTCGGCGTCCTTGATGGGAATATCGCCCGGTCCAAGCAGGGCTTGCGCCCCACCGTTCCTTTTCAGGGAATGGAGGCAGGAGGCCAGAAAGCGCAATGCGCCCCGCGTCCTTTGAAAGGCCTCCACCGCCGTCCAGCGTTCCCGCATCAGGTCGATGAGGGCCGGGTGAAAGGGATAGGCCGCCTGCATGCGCGCCCTGAAGAGGTTGACCTCCTCGTCCACATGACTGCGTTGGGCAAGGCCATCCACGTTGGCGCGCCACAGACCCGCGATTTTGTCCAGAAAGGCGTCGGCCACCTCGGCGGCACTCTTGCCGTCGGGAGAACGCGCCAGCAGTCGGCGTTGCAGGATAGGCAGGATCTCATCGCCGCTGACCGGCTCCCGTTGCTGATCCACCCGGGCGGCCAGCTTGTCGATCTCCTCCAGCAGGGACACGTTGCCCAGGGATTCCCGCGAACTCCAGGTGAGGGAATAAGCCAGGGCGGCGTTCGTGCTGCCGGAGACCTCCACGGTGAGGTTCTGGAAGAAATCCTTGGCCTGGCGTTGCAGGGTGGACTCCAACACCGGCACGGCGGCCGCCCGCTCCATGTATTTTAATAATTCATCCAGGAGGATCAGGACCGGGCGTCCGGAAGCGCCCTCGGTGAGCATTTTACGAATCACGTCTCCGCCGGGGGCCACCCGGTCGCGGTCGTGGTTGGCCACCAGGGGGAAGGCCTTCTCCGGGTCGATCTGCCAGGCGATCCAGCCCCACATGGTGCGCACTGTCAGGTCGGGGGAGACGCTCTTGCCCTGGAGGGCGTCGAACTTCTCGCCATCGAAAACGGCGGTGGCCACCGGGCCGGGATCGGCAAATCCTGCGGCCTCGGGCATGAGGGTCAAGGCGGAATGCTTGCGGGCGGCGTGCAGCAGACAGGCCAGGGTGTGGGACTTGCCGCCGCCGAAGGGGGTGCGCAGCTTGAGTACCCGATTCAGGCCGGTTTGACCGGAGAGGGCAGCCAGGACTTCGGAGAGCAACCGGGCCAGATCCGAGGTGAGATAGGTGGCCCGGAAAAATGCATCTGGATCGCGGTTGACCAACGGGACATTGGGATCGCCGTTGGCGATGGCCCCCAGGTCAATGGCGAAAACGGCTTCGGTCAACGCCCCTGCCTCCACGTCCGGGTGGAGCAGGACCATTTCTGACCAGGGGCGCAACGTGAGGGTGGTCATAAGCGGTTCATCCAGGAAGACGCGGACTCACGACCGCCCTGATTCACGGCTTTATCGATCCAGTCCTTGATACGGAACGTCAAGTTGCCAGCGTCTTTCAACCAATTTTCCATCTGATGTCCGGTCAACGTTCGACTGACGTTGAATCGTTCCGTCAGATCATTCATGGCCGATGTCACCGCATCGGAACTCAATATTTTGGGCAGAAGCTGCTCGACCTGGGTTCTGGGCAACAGCAGTTCGGCGGCAAAGGCCTTGGCTCTTTTCTCCACCATTACCGGCATGCGACCTCCCAGAATCTCGACCGCCGGAAGCGCATGGTTGGTATCTGCCAACAGATGGGCGATCTCGTGTGCCAGAGAAGCCCTTTCGCGCCTTTTCTCAGCAGGTTTGTCCCCTCGATGATTGACGACAACGCAAGCCTGACTCTTGTCCCAACGGGCCACTGCGTCGATCTCATCAGGGAGTTCTTTGGAAAATTCCACCTTGATGCCCCAATCCTGCAGCCATTGGCGGGGATCTACAGTCTGATCCGTCGGCACGTTCAGGGTCGAGCGCAACCATTTTGCCAGTTCATATCCTTGTTGGTAATGGCGCTCACCTGCGAGTTTTTGCAGTTCCTGCTGCGCCTTGCCGCAGAACTCAGTGAATGCGGGTGTCACCCTTCCCAAACTGACCCGTGCCATCCTGTCCATGATTGCTCGAATTTCATGAGGCTCAAGGCAGTGCTGGGTCATGCGGGCGGCCAGGACCATTGGTGAGGGAGTCGTTATGTCGGTATAATCGAACACTTTCGACAGATCATCATTAGCAGCGATCTCCTCAATCAAGGATGACGGCCCGCCGATCAGCATGGCAAGCGCCTCACTGACTGGCAAGGGACGGTTGCGCTGGTTCCACGCATCCAGGATCATCTTCCCGCGCTCGGATTTCGGGTGAACCGCTGCGGCAATGGCCGATCCAAGGGCTTCCAATTTTTTTCTGACATCTTCGAATGGAAGGCGCACGTCGTCCGATTCGGTCACGACGCGCATATCATTACCTTCTCTCAGTATAAAAAGGGGAGGCAGGAACAGGTCCGGCATTCCGGCCGCCAGATTGTGCCGGTCGGAGAAGGCAAAGATCTTGATCTCCTCTTCGACAAACGCCTTCTTCGATAACTCCTTTTCCCGCAATTTTTCCATGGCCTTTTCAAGAAATCCCAAAGGGGATTCCGGATTGAAATGCATAGGGTATGAATCCTCGATGCCGATATAGATCCAGTTACGGGCCAAGTGATCCACCAGGCTGTCCCAGTACTCCGCAATCCCCGTGACCTCCTCCCCGCGATCATCACACCAAATCCTTCGGCCATGGACGGACAGGGTCAATCGTCCATGGCCGGAAAACATGGGAATGGCCTCGCCGATGCCGTGATCCAATCTTTCGAAGGTGAAATCGAACATGTTCTTTGTGTCCGGTTCAAGCGCTTTTCGGTTTATAGGTCAGGGCAATCCATCCCTGTTTCAAATGCTTTTTTGCCCAATCCCTGAATTTATGAAACTCCTCAGCATTATCGGCGCGTTCTGCCAACGCATCAAGTACTTCGTTGGGGACCAATCGTCCATGCTGCTCCTTTTCAGGAAAGCCATGATAGATTTTCCCGGCGATGGCGGGAACAGCACGATAAACCACCCCCTGATAGACGTTATAGATTCTCTCTGGATGTGCCGCTCCCGTGGGCCAGGGAATCCCATCATTCAAAAGTCGTTCCGCCAAACCCGGCGTCCTGGTGACCGACGAAGGACATTTGCCGGGAGAGCCTGGGACATCCGGCGGATCGAATCCGGCTTCATCCTTCGACCATTTGTGTTTTATTCTTCTTTCGCCAGGGTCGTATTTCCAGTCAGACATGCCCCGTTCTCCATTTCACCCGAACAACCCTTTTTGCTCCACCACGGCACGCCAGTTGGCCAGGAGTTTGGTCAGGGCGGCGTGCTCGGCGGGAGTGGTGACCACCGCTTCGACATGATCAGATTCCTTTTTGCCAGATAATGCAGCGCCTGACAATGCTTGACCGATCATGCGCAGCCGATCCTTGTTGGGCTGGATTTCTTCCAGGAAACCGGAGATCTTGCGAGGGGCGTTCTCCAGCAACCAGAGGAGGCGGTGCAGCACGTCGATGGCCGGGGCGGGTGTCTCTCCATCTGGCTGGCCAAGCTGTTCATCGTGGCCTCGCTCGTTGCAATCCCGCAGGCGGTAGAGGTTTTTCTTCTTGTCCAACAAGGCGCGGTTTCCGGTGGAGAGGCCGTCCAGTTCCACGTTCTGACCGTAGGTGAAGACGATGGCCTCGCCGGATTCCATCTCGGCGGCTTGATGCGCATAGCGCCACAGGACGTAGAAACGGGTCGGACCATCCACCCCGGAGACGCTGCTGGCCACGCCGAAGATTTTTTCCAGCAGTTGTTCCAGCACCACCCCTTCCACTTCGGCCAGAAACCGCTCGGCAGGCACCTCGTCGCCGTTGGCCAACTCCACCTTGACGTAACGGGTGAAGGCCCGCAACCCCGCACCCACGGCGGCAATCACCAGATCCCCGCCGACGATGCCCATTTTCCACAGGGTGTCAACCCGCTCCCGGACGATGGCTTCCAGGTCCGGACGCACGACGGACTCGTAGGCCCCGAACTCATGCGTGGCGCGTTTGCGGGCAACCAGGAAGATGCTGGTGGACAGGGCTGCGGATTCAAATGCAATGGTTCTGCCCGGTCGTTCCGTATCCAGGGGCCAGGCTTCGGTGATCATAAATCCAGTTTTTCTTAATGCGTCAACTAAAGTAGTCCATCCTAAAGTTGCCTTATGGGCATAGACGACCGTCATACCCCCATTCGGCTTCAAAACCCGATTGGCCTCCCGAAACGCCTGAGACATCAAGGTTTCGTAAGCAAGGCAAGCAGCCTGCATGTCTCCATCATGCTGGGATGACAGTGCCGTAACCTCCTTCTTCTTGGGTGTCAGTTCGCTGGCGAAATGCTCTGGAAACAAATGACCTATCGACCTTTTCAACCAAACAAAGAAAAAATCTGAAATGTTGGCATAAGGAACATTATCGTAATATGGTGGATCGGTAATCACCGCGTCGAACATCTCATCCGGCCAGGGAAGCTGGGTCGCGCTGCCCCTGGCGACTTCCCCTTTCATCCCCGGCATGGTCTCCTCAAGGATACGGATCACCTCTACGATGGATTCGACTTCCCACCCCCCGCTTCCATGATGAAACGGGTTGGTCTCGACGAAATCCCAGACCATGGGCAACGCCTGTCGGCTGAAGGTGCCGCGAACCCCTCCACTTCTGCTGTGGTTGTTGCTGCAGATGAGCGAATTGCCGTCTGCGAGATGATCGACGCCAAACGCCAGATAAGTCATCAAGGCCGGAATCCGCTCCTCGCGTAACCCCTGTCGTCTCATTGCCCGTTCCGCATCATGAATCGCCGACATGAAAGCCAGGTTGGCCAGCAATTGACGGTTGGTGAACAACTCGTGAAATCGCTCCATGCCGTGACGAGTTACCGCCGACAGGCCACGGGCGTTGGGGGAGGGTCTGGCCGCATCCAAAGGTTCATCGGGGATGGTCAAATTCGCTTTACGGCAAAACGTCGCGATTCTCTCCTCAAGCGCATCTTCCCGAAGAACTCTATGGGGCAATTCGTCCACCGGCAGGAAAATTTTCCCCCGCGCGCCCGGACGAACGCATGCCACGGCCATCAATTGTCGTCCACGTCTTTTGGCAAGTCCTTCGGACATCACATAGGCGCTATCCACCACGGAACCGCACAACGGACAACTCGCATTTCCCGCCTTGGATCCTTCCTCGGGATGGAATCCCAGAGAGGCAGGAGTAGTCGCTTCGACCACCAGAAAATGCACTCTTTTCTCATCGTGATTCGGGATGGCTTTCATGGCCACGCAACGATCTTTCTGTTTGTAAAGCCAGGTTTGCCGGACCAGTGGGACCGGTGCGCCGCAAGCCGGATTCTTGCACCGAACGGTATGGGTCCAGAAATAGGTTACGGGTTGCAGATATCCATCAGGGATGAGATGTTTATCGCGCTTTCCCTCCATGCCGTCGAAAGCCAATTGTCGGGGTGCGGTGAAGGAACCACCATGGCGAAGGAATGGCGCATAAAGGTCGCCAATCTCATCATGGGCTTGGTCTCGTACCCATTCCCCCCAGTACCTCACCTCCCTGGCCAGTCCTCCCCAGGTGGTCTCGCCGTGAGCATTCTTTTCCCCCGTCATACCCCGAACCGATGGATCGGGTTTGCCGAACTGCTGGGGATAGACCAGGGTGGCCAATTGAATGATATGCGCCACCGGATTGAGATCCAGGGCATGGGATTCGCACCCCAGGCGCAGCGCCTCCAGAGGAATGGCCCCGCCGCCTGCGAACATGTCCAATAGCCGGGGTCGGGGGGCGAGGCCATCCAGGATATCCTGCACGGTCACCGCTTCACCCCGCTCCCGGCTCAGACGGACGGCATGCGCCTTGAGCAGATGCAGCCGCGCCTGCTTGAGAGGGGTTTCCGGGGCCGGATAGGTGCAGAGATCCTTCATGAATTTGGCCACGTTGGCCCGCGCCAGACTGTCGCGCTTCTCTTCCGGTCCATTGACGGGACGGAACGGCTCCAGGGTCGCCAGTGCCCCAAACACCGCCGCCCGGCAGGCGACCAGAGGCCGTCGCGCCCACCAGAGGTGCAGCGTGGAAATATGCCCCTTGCGCACGGATTTTTCCCGTGACGCTTCGATTCCGATGGCCTCGATGGGCAGATAATCCTCAATCAGGCGGCGATCCTCATCCATGGTGTTCCTGTTTTGCCGAATCGGCGGTTCCCAGGGGGGATTGCCGTTTTGGTGTTGACGATGAACCGTCTCCAGCAACTCGGCCAGATCGGGTTTTAGCAATTGCGTCCGTCCCACGGGACGCGCTCCTTGTTCCAGAAAATAGCGGTTTCCAACGGCGGACGCGATGGTTCCTCCATAGAGAATGACGAACAAGGGCCGTCGCAACTCCCGCGCCGCCTGCGCGGTCTGGAAGGTGCCGCCCGCATTGCCCGATTCGATGACCAGAACGGCGTGGGAGAGTCCCACGATAAGCCGGTTGCGACGAATGGCCCGCCACGGCTTCCATCCCGCCTCCAGAGCAAATGGTGAAAAAATCAGAAGCCGCCCCTCATCCAACGCCGGACGCAGGTCTGGATGCAATCGGAAGCCCTTCAGCCCTTGCGCCGGAACCACGGTGGTGACGCCCCCGGCAGCCAGTGCCGCCCGATGGGCAGCCAGATCGACACCCGCAGCATGGCCACTGACGATGTTGATTCCCTGTGATGCCAGCACGCCCACATATTCGGTCGTCACCGCGATCCCGGTAGCCGAGGCCTTCCGCGCTCCGGCCACGCCGACCATGGGAAGACGCAGAAGGTCGGGGTTGCCGAGGGTGAAGAGGTCGGTGGGGAGAATGTTGGCAGGTAATCCTGACAGAATCATATCGAAAAATCAGACATTGAGTTGATCAATTTTCAAACCAGTTAACCCATAGACTTCCGTCCTGTTTCATGATGCCGAACTCAATGATTGCTGGTGTCCATCCAGGACCATCATACAGAGGACGGACAAATAGACAGGTTCCTGCATGCTCAGCGCAATAGACCTCCATTGCCCGATAGAGTTTGCCTTGTTCCGACCATCCCCGGTTAAGAGAACGCTTTTGAGGGAACAGAATTCAAGTGGGAGAACAACCCTCGCTTAGCGATAAAGATGAAATAAAAATTAATCACATGTGGATGGCCATGGCGATGGACGTTGGTACACGCTTATGGCTAGGTGGGGT
>PDZX01000079.1 GCA_002753185.1 Magnetococcales bacterium WMHbin3 | reverse complement strand
CTTCGTGCGGAATGACGGGCGCCACCGAGCGGCATCCCGCCGACTGGCAAGCCGCAGCCATGGCGACCGCATGATCCCAGCCCGGCGCGTCCTTGTCCGGCCAGATCAGCACCTCCTTGCCTGCGAGCGGGGACCAGTCGGTCTTCTCCACCGGCGCCTTGGCCCCGTGCATGGCGGTGGAGGCGACGATGCCGATCTGCCGTAACGCCTCGGCGCACTTTTCCCCTTCCACCAGCACCACCTGTCGGTTGGCGATGATGCCGGGCAGGTCGTAAAGCGGACGCGGGGTCGGCGCCTGCCAGCGACGGGTGCGCACATCCCATGGCCGGAATTCCTTGCCGGAAGGCGGATCGTAGCGAAATACCCGCACCAGAAGATTGCCGTTCTGGTCGTGATAGCTCCACTGGCCGGTGGACGGGCCAAGTTCGTCCATGGGCGGACTCTTCGTGTCGGGTCTGCTTCTGGTGATGGTCGGAATCTCGCCCAGCCACGCGGAGATCTCCTGCAAGATGCCCGGAAAGTCGCGTTTGGTCTCCCAACCGCGCGTGACGGCCCACAGGTCAATGATGTCCCCGCCCTGACCGGTGGCGTGGTCGAACCACATCCCGGCCTTGGGCCCGGTCAATTCCAACACCATGCTGTCGCCGGAGCTGCCGTCCACATCCCCGACATGGAATTTGCCGTAGCGGATCTTCCCGGCGGGCAGCAGGCAGGCGAGGACGCCTTCGATGTTCTCCAGGAGGCGCGCCTTGATCCGCTCCACATCGAATCCGTTCTCCTTGCGGGCAGAGAACTGACTTCTGGCGTCGTTGAAATTGAACCATGCTTCGGGGTTCAACATGGCAACCTCCAGCAGCGATCCGACCAGTCGCAGAAGCGGCATTCGTAGTGGCTGGGATCGCGGGTGATGCGCGGCAGCAGTTCATGAGCATCCGTGGCCTGAAGCACGCGCACCGCCCGGTCGGTCATGCGCTGGGCCAGGGCAGCGTCGAAGGGCACCAGTTCGAAATGCAGCTCGGCGGTGTCCTTGTTGATGGCGGTGAACAACGCCGGGTTCGTGGCAATGCCCGGAATGGTGGTCTCCATGTAGGCCTGATAGGTCGCGATCTGGGCGGCATAGACCGGCTTGGAGATCACCACACCGCGCCTGGCCGTGTCGTTCCAGGATTTGTTGTTGAGGGATTTGCACTCCCACAGGGCCGGGTAGTTCATGGGCACATCCAAAGGCCCTCCGGCCAGAATGCCGTCCACATGCCCCCGGATGCGCCCCTTGGCCACGGCAAAACCGAACTGCCCGCCATCCTGTTTGCGGGTCACCAGATCGAACCCGGCGGCCCGCAGCCAGCGAATGGCCATCTCCTCGAAGAGATGCCCGGCGGCGAAGATCCGCAGGGTCTTGCCCGAAAAGCCACGACTGTCATCCCTGGGCGCGCCTGCATACTCGAACTGCAAGGCCCGTTCGCAGGCGACACCCAGACGGGAGCCGCCCAGATACTCCCTGGGCGGGTTGGCGGCTTCCTCGGCAACCAGGGCGGCATCGATTCGCCCGGTGATCCGTTCGCCAAAGGTGGCTTGGTGGTTGAAATCCAACATGTGCGTTTCCTTCAGAACGGGATTTCGTCGTTGTTCTTGTTGAAATAATCCTGGAAGGCGCTGATCACGACCTCGATCAGGGTCAATACCTCCTCACGGGTGTAATCCGCCAAAGGCCGCTGCATGCCGATGCTGGCCACGTATTCGCCCAGGGGGCGCAGGGCTGCGGCCATGGCCGCTTTTTCGAGATCCGTCGCGTCTGTCATGTTGGTCACTCCCAATACCTTGGTTCTTGATAAAGCCCGCACCTGACCGGCCAGCCGGACCAGGACATGGTCGCGAGCCTGCTTCAGTATTTTTCCGAAGATGCTCTTTTCCTGTGGTGACAGTTCCTCCAGCCTGACCTGGAACCCTTTCAAGGCAATGGGCAGATCCATCCAACCCTGTTTCGGGTCATGCCAGGAGGTGCGTTCGCGAGTCCAGATGGTCGTGGCCATCACGCCACCTCTGCCAGGGGCGGCTGGCCCACCCGAAAGATCAGCTCCTGGATCGCCCGCCGGTTGAACCGGAAGGTCAACAAGGCCGAGGCCTGATAGCGGGTCAGGTTGAGATCCAGGCGGTATTCCGCCGGGAGGTATTGCAACTGCCGTTCGGTGGCGGCTTCGCGGATCCATCGTTTGCTCTTGTGGGCCGAGTCGGCGGTTTCGTTTTCGTTGAGCCAGTCGTCGGCTGCGGCCAGACAGACGATGCGCTCGCCGATGGAGAGCAGCCGGGCCGTGAGGCCGTTTCCGCCGCCCACCGCATGCCACCGGCCATCCAGAAAGAAGATGCCGCCCCAGGCCGTGAAGCCATTGGCCACCAGGGCCGCGTCGTCACCAAAAAGATCGACCCAGAGGAAACTGGAACGGGCCAGCAGGTCCAGTTCGGTCATCACGAAATTCTCGATGGCCTCCGACCCGTCATCGCGCTCCTGCCGTTCCCAGACGTACCCGCACAGGGGGCACTCCCGAACGGCCAGTGGAACGGTGGCATCGCACTCCGGGCAATCCTTGGTGGGTGCCTCGCCGGTGCCGTCGCTGCCATCCAGATCGACATCCTGCTCCAGAGAGCCATGCAGCAGGGTTGATGTGCCGAAGTCCAGGACGACGCAGTCGGTCTTGATCACCCCCGGGTGTTCGTTGGGATCAATGGTGCGCAGCCCCCGGCCCACCATTTGGATCAAGGTGCTTTTGTAGGAGCTGGGCCGCAGCAGCACCACGCAGGAGGTGGGAGGATGATCCCACCCCTCGGTCAGCACTGCCACGTTGACCACCAGTCGGGCGTCACCCGTTTCGAACCGGCGCAGGACGGCGCGGCGCTCGCCATCGGGCAGGTCGCCATGCACCAGCACCGCGTTGTCCCCGGCGGCCTTGAAGGCGTCGGTCACGTTGCGGGCATGATCCACGGTGGAACAGAAGACCACGGTCTGGCGCTCTCTGGCCTTTGCCTGCCAGTGCCGGATCACCGCGTCGGTGACCGGAGCCTTGTTCATGATCTTGTCCACCTCGGCCATGTCGAAGTCGTCGGCGGTGCGCTTGACCTGACTCAGCGCCTCGCCGGTGCCGACATCGACGACGAAGGTGCGTGGCGGCACTAGGTGGCCGGAGCGTACCAACTCGCCCAGGCGCACCTGATCCGCCACGTTGGAGAAGATGGGGCGCAGGGCTTTCTTGTCGCCACGGTTGGGAGTGGCAGTGACGCCATAAATGCGGCATCCCGGATTGCGCTCCCTGGCGGCATCGATGATGCGGCGGTATCCGGGAGCCGCCGCATGGTGCGCCTCGTCGATCACCAGCAGATCCAGAGGCGGCATGCCGTCCAGATTGCCTTGCCTCGCCAGGGTGGGCACCATGGCGAAGGTGGTCCGGCCCCGCCACGATTTGGATTCCGCATCCACGACCGAGGTGGAAAGACCGGGGTTGACCCGGCTGAACTTGGTCAGGTTCTGCCGGGTCAATTCATCCCGATGGGCCAGGACGCAGGCCTTGCCACTGCTGTTGGCCAGCATCCGGCCCACCACGGCGGACAGCATGATCGTCTTGCCACTGCCTGTTGGACCAATCGCCAGGGTGTTGCCGTGTTCGCGAAGGGCCGCAACAGACCGCTCCACGAACACCTCCTGTCTGGGTCTGAGAATCATCCTCGGTCTCCCAAATCACTGCGCCCAGGTCGGGCGGGCCAACATGGCACCACCGTTCTGCCCCTGGACGGGTGCGGCCTGTTGGGCCGGAGGACGCCAACCGTTGGCCGCAGTGGCGGCCTGTTGGGCGGACGCAGGCGGTTGGAACGAGGTGGCAGGCTGAAAGCCCGTGGCGGCCTGTTGGGACACGGGTGGCTGGAACGCAGCCGTTCCCGGCTGAAAGCCAGGGGCGGTCTGCTGGTGCATGGTCGCCGGGGAGACCGAAGGCTGGAATCCCTGGTACTCCTTCATGTCCGGGGTGATGGCGAACTTGATCACGTTCTTGGGATCGCCGTTGGCATCCTTCTCCACGTCGATCTTGGCCAGGAACTCGATGCCGTCCAGATCGACGAATCCCCGGATTCTCCGAGCCTCGATGGCGCGGGGCGAGGCGTCCTTGTCCGAAAGCCCCCTGGCGGAATTGAGGATGGCGCGGATGAAGGCCCGGCCCATGTTGGCCCACTCCGGGCCCTTGGGGCTGTACAGCCCGATCAGGCTCCAGATCTTGCGCCGGGCGAACTCACCGGCGGTGACGACGAATTCGCAGTTCAGATAAACCGCGTCGCTCTCCTTGGCGCGGGTGGCATAGCCGCCGGTCCAGCCCCGGCTGTGATCGTCGATGCCGCCGGGCTTGATCATCATGCGCACCGGGGCGATGGTCCCCTTGGGGATCAGGTCGAAATTGTTCTGGGCGTCGGCGTCGTTGAAGTCCTGCCATGCTGCGTTCATGTTCATGGTGTCATCTCCTGATGGCGTTTCAGTTGGAAGAAGCGGTTTCGGCGGGCGCCGGTTGACCGTATTCGAGACGTTCGGCAATGGGGCGCACCGGGCCGGAAATCTTGGTCATCAATCGACCCAGGTGGGGTTCCTCCACGAGGCCCAATCGACCGGAGCGATCCTTGGCCGGGTAGCCCCAGGGATTCATGGTGTGGCAGACGAAGGCACGAAAGAGCTGCCCGGTCTCGGTGGACAACTCCGTCATGGTCAGAACCTGATCGACGATGCCGGGGAGTTCCAGACCGGTCTTGTTGCCCTCGATCTGGGGCGCGAAGAACTTCCTGTTGAAGTCGTCGAACTTCTCGTCCAGGATGCCGACGAACAGGATGTTCTTGCCCCGGGTGTGCTGGAGATGGGTCAACCAGGCGATCATCTCCTGGCCATGCAGGCCATAAGCTCCCCGCAGATCCGGCTTGCCGGTCTTGTCCGAAAAGGCCTGCGGCTGTCCCTTGCACCAGTGGAAACAAAGCCGACCGGCCACGGTCAACGAATCGAGGAAAATCGTCTGATAGCGATTCAGCACCGCCGGATCGCCGAACTGCTGACAAACGGCGTCGTAATGGGCCTGACTGAAATACTGGTCGTTGCGCAGGGCCGGATTGGGGCCGCCGATGAAGACCGCAAAATCCCGGCACTCGTCCCAGGTGCGGGGGCGGATGGTGTCGCCGGGCCAGCCTTCGACGGCCAGATCGCCCGCTTCCAGATCGAAGAACAGGGTGGTCTCCGGATCCAGGCTCCAAAGCAGCGTGGTCTTGCCGATGCCGGATTTGCCGAAGATGCAGGCCTTGATGCCACGCCGCTCGGCCATGCGCTGCTCGGCGCGGATGATCGGAAGGGCGCCCATCACGCCACCTCCTGCTTGCGCAAGCCGAGGGTGAACGAGGGACGGGAGAAACGAACCGTGCGGGCCGCTTCGAACACCTGCCGGATGGCGGGTGGCCAGTTCTTGTAGCGACTCTCCGGGACATCGTAGGTGATGGTGACGTAATCCTGGGGGGCGTCACCCGCTGCGGCGATCCGGGCCACGATCTCGCCCAGCATCTGCTGGTTCCACTTGGGATCCGCCCGCAGCTCGGAGGCGATCTCCACGTCCTCCTCGGAGAACCGGATCAGGCCATGCTCCTTGCCCATCTTCTGGCGCAGGGTGGTGGCTTGATCGCCGAAGCGATGCATCAGCACACCGTTGAGAAAATCGTTGACGGACTTGATGCGGTCCGCGGCCTCCTTGGCCTCCTGTTGCAGCCGGGCCAGTTCCCGAACCGGCAGGGCCGCGACGGCGCCCACCGGCATCTGCCGCAATTGATCGAGGGTGAGTGATTGGTTCATGTGCATCTCCTTGTTTTTTTGAGGGTTGGTCTATTGGTCCCGCTTCCGTTTGATGCTCTTGATCAACAGCAGCAAATCCATGAAACGGTTCTCGAACAATTCGAGGATGTCGGACGGAAAGCTGTCGGGGGCTTCCTGCAGGTTGCGCTCGACATCTCCCAGCAATTTTTCCAGGTCGGTCAAAAGATCCGGGCGCGGCGCCACGGTGGCCTGGGCCAGCGAGAACTCCAGCGCCTTGATGCGGTCCTTGAGGGTGGAGCGTTCCTGATTCAGCGTGCGGATCCGCTCCTTCTGGGCGAGAACCAGGCTGGAGGCATCCTTGGCCTTGCGCTTCCAATCCTGGGCATCCTCCGACGCTGCGGACGGCCCGGCGTTCTGGTTTGCGCATTCCTCTTTCTGCGGTGGGTGCGCCTGCTCTGGTGCAGCCCGCGAGGCTTCCTCCTGTTGCCGGATGACCTCCCGGATACTGCGGGCCTTCCCATCCAGAACCGCACGAACCGCCGCCTTCTGTTCCTGTTCCTCCAGATTGGCCAGGGCGTCCAGTTCCAGGCTGTTGTCGGCAATGGAGGCCACATCGCGGATGGCGTCGCGGATTTCTTGACTGATGTTGTTGGCGCGACGTACTGCTTTCTGGATGTTGCGTTCCGTGGCGCCGGTCTTCTGGGCGGTATCCGATGCAAACGAATTTATTTCGTTTGCATTTTCTTCCCAGCGTTTGCTCGCTCCCGCCGCTCCCTGTCTGGTTTGCGGGTATTTCATCTCGTACAGGGATTTGCGTTCCGCCAGATGCTCGGCCCGTTCCAGGTGGTTCAATTCGGAACGACAAAGATTTTCGTCGATCTCGGCCAGGCGTTGATCAACGGTTTGGATGGTGACGATATTGGCGGCAATTTCGGTCATGCCGAGTTGTCGGCAGGCTTCCAGACGATGATACCCGGCGACCAGGCGGTACAAACCAATCTCCTGGCCGTCGTCGGTCAATTCCGGGGTGATCAGAATCGGGTTGAGAAGCCCCAACTCCCGGATGCTCTGAACCAGGATGGCCACCGCCTCGGAGCGGATCTGCCGCAGCCGTTTGTTGATGATGATGAATTCGATTGGAATCGTGTCCACGCTCATGTTTTTATTCCTTATTTCTTGCCTTGATGTGATGAACTAGTTGATGGTTGTTGTAATCTAAACTTTTTGCTTGAAACCACTTCATGCGACGACCAGAGCGTTCTGCATACCCGCTTTCAGAAAATGATTGCGAATCTCGCCAAGGCGTCGATAGAAGGTGGTGCGCCCCATACCCAGTCGTTGCGGGATGGCTGGTTTGTCCAACAACACCAGCAACTGACAAATCCGGCGATGCTCGTTGGGCAAACGGCCCAGAAGACGACTGATATCCACTGCCAAATGGATGTGATCTGTTCTGGAGGGCGTTCCCGTCATCTCCGGGGCGATGCCAGTCTCCAGTTCATCCAGGGAGATCCACGCCATTTTGCCTTCCAGGCTGTCTGTTCTCTTCCTGGTCACCAGGGTGGCGGCGCAATGTCCGATGATCCGGCTTATGAAGGTGGGCAGACCGGCGCGCGCCGGATCGAAATTCGGCAGACGGCGCAAAACATCGATGACCATCTCCTGTTCCAGGTCTTCGATCTCCGCACTGGAGAAGCCGGGCAGACGGGAGAGCTGTCTGGCCTTGAAACGGATGACACGAACCGCGTTGGTGTCGATACCGTGGTAGCTGTTGCCTGAGTTCATGGGCTTTCCCCGTCTGGAAGGTGATCACTGAGCACGGGGGAGATTGTCGCGGTTTCCGGATCTGATTTTGAGGACAGTTCAAAAATGAGTGAGACAGTTGGGCTTCTGGAGGCCGCATGAAATCTGGGGTCTGAATCGAATTCGAGACAGTTGGAAAAAAATAGAGACAGTTGGCCCAAAAATGGGCCTGACGGATCCACCCCTGATGCCCGCAAAAAGATCGCTCCAGAGGCCGCAGCGAGACACGGACATGCTGAGACAACTGAGCCGGAATCGAGACAGTTGGGCCGAAATAGAGACAGTTGGGCTGGGATCGGGACAGCAGGGCCGGAATAGAGACAGTCAGTGCGGAATAGAGACAGTTGGACTGGGATCGAGACAGCAGGGCCGGAATAGAGACAGTTGGGTTGGAATAGAAACAGATGGATCGGAATCGAGGCGGGCGGTGTGACGTGGGCAGGTCATGAAAGAAAACGGCCCTGTCAAAACAAGGCAGGGCCGTGGCTCAATACAAAAAGATGAGATGCAGATCAGACTGGGGAGGATGCCGCCCTGGGAAGGACCGTATAGGGATTGATGCGGTAGCCGCTGCGTCTGCGACGCCTGCCGTCATCGGCGCGCAGATTCTGAATGATATCCTCACGGCCAATCGGCAAGCCCAGTTCTTTGCGAATGCCGTCCATGAGTTCCTGCTGGAGTCGGTTGATCGCACGGCGGACGTTCAGTTCGTCCATGGCATCTTCCCGGCTGCCATCATCAATGAGGTTCGCCAGATCTGACAAACTGGTAACCCGAAAGCCATCCGGAGGATGCCCGGCGGACAGATCCTCAAGAAACCGTTTCCAGAGGATGCCAAAGGCCTGGAGTCGCATGTCCGCCCGGACCGTTGCCACGACGATGTTTTCGATTGCCAGGCGTTCCGGCGTGAACTCCACCATGAACGGTCGGCGCGGCGTGGCGACCGGAGCCTCGTGAACAAAGGCCGGGACCACCTTGTTGTAAACAGGAACGGAAGCGTTGATCATGGCAGGCGGCATCTCCTGATCCAGAGCTTCCTCCAACAAGTCACGAAGGTCCGCATCCCCGGCCACCAGATCCGCAACGCTTACCCGGATCAACCACGGTTCAGGGAGCAACCGCTCCGTCAGATTGCGGGAATCCGTACCGACGAAGATGGTGGGGTGCATCCGGGCATGATCGCGGGAGAGATAGCGCGCATCGCGGCACAACTCCACCACGCAGATCAAGAGCTCTCCAGAGTCGGTTTCTACCCGGAAGACCCCATCGGCCATCTGTCGAAAATCCCCGATAGTTTCCAACTCCTCCCGCAGGAAGGCAAGCACCCCATCTGGCATGACCCGGCTGCGCAACTCCTGATGTCGCCGTTTGTTGTACATGAATGGATAAACAGGCCGTTCGCACTCCGGGCAGCGAAATTCGTCGCCACCCTCATCCAGGCCGTCCCGCAGAAGAATCCGGCCCGTACAATCTCGATTCATCGGTGGAAAATCATCATCCTCCGAATCGGCACAGACCACATATTCCTGGCGACTGACTGCCACCAGACCAAGACGTTCCAGCCGTTCGGCAGACTTCAAAACCGTTTCATTCGGTGCTTCGAAGCGCCACCCGTCCCACAACAGCCGTGCCAGAATGGCCGAATCAGCGCCGGGAGCGCTTTTCGGTGGAGAGAATCGTGATCCCATGGTCGTCCCTCATCAATTGTTCAAAAGATGTGCGTTCTTTGGTGTTCAGCCGTTGATCGGTATAGCGCACCACGAAGCGATCATCCGGCACGGCATCGAAGACCAGTCCGACCCGCTTGCCCCGATACAGCACCGTGATCCCTCTGATGTTGACGATTTCCGTCAGGATCTCTCCAACCGCCTGGGAGAAGTGGTTCACGGCCCGACGGATCGAGATGTCATCCGACATCACCAGTTTGCTGCCCCCATCCAGTGGTGAGACCTTCAAGGAGATTCCGACGAATTCCAGCGCGTCCGCCTGACCTTCCGCAAGCTGTTTGAGCAGTCTGCGGAGTTGCGCGCCATGGACATCCTCGTATTCGTTGACATATTCGCAGACGGTTCCGAAGTAGGCGTCCGCCAGGCAGTTGGCGATCTCCAGGGGCACGGTCGGACTGGAAGAGGAGATGCGCACCCGGCGGGCGTCTTTGGAAAAGTCGAGAATGATCCATTCCGGCTGGAAGCCATGCTCCACGCCGACGGTCTTCACGATCAGACCCGGACGCTCCGCACGACGGATGAACAGCAGTGGCCGTTCGTCATCCACCACGATATCCCGGAACTCGCTCAACCGCTTATCCTTTTTTTCCAGGTCGAACAGCGCCAACAACGACCGGATGCGCTCCGGGGTCAGGAACTCTGGAAAAGACGTTTCTGGCTGTTTGACGGAGGTGGCCAGGGACATGCGGGCAAAGCCGGTCTTCTGGATCTTTTCCAGGTGAAACACCTGCCGCAAGTCGGTGGGGTTGTTGCCGTAGAGCGCAAACAGCAGCGCCTTGGTGTCGTGATCCTCGTCGTTGATCCGGCACTCATTGACCAGGGTCGAGGGCAGTTTTTTACGGGCGAAATCCACCACGGCCACGCGCGACTTCATGTAGGCGAACCGATCCACCAGCCAAAAGGGCACCAACTGCCCATTGACCCCGCGCAACGTCTCCCGCCGTTCCCGCACGCGTTCTTCCACCGGAAGCTGCAACGCGGCGCACACCATCTCCATCTGGCGACCGTTCAGGTGGGCGATCCAGTCGTTGCGGGCGTCATCCAGTTCGATCTCCGGGAGCAACAGCCCAAGCCCCATCTCCAGATCGTTTTCCCAGAATTCCGGCGGCGGCGCGTTGACCCGCGCCAGGGTTTCCGCGATGTTCGACATGCTTTTCCCCTCCAAACCAGATGTGAATGGACTCAACAGTTAAATTAACCATAAACAAATTGAACAAAAATGAGGGACTCGCAAGGAGTCCCGCCGTTTCAATCCGTACTCAGCTTGATCAATCCCATACCCAGCAGGCGGATCTGCATGGCCTGACCGGATACATGAAATTCTCTGGCCATCTCCCGTGCGACGGAAACGACTGGTTGCCCCTCCTGCCGGGCGGAAAGTTCTTCAATCTCCTCGGCGGCCATGTAGGAATCGGTCGTGCCGAAAATGGAAGACCAGGCATCGTTGAGCATTTTGGTGGGCATCAGCAGATAACTGGCAAAGATGTCCGCCTGCCACTCCATGGGATCCTTGCTTGCACTGGTTCGACAGACGATGGAGGGTGGGATCTGCTGCCTGAATGCCCCACGTCGGGGTGTTCCATCCTCGAACTCGTGCCGGTGCAACTCCCAGTGTCCCAATTCGTGAGCCAGGGTAAATCGATAGCGGCCTTCCTTCCGGGGATCGACGGTGGGATCCAAGGAGAGATCGATCACTACCCTCCGATCATTGACCCAGGTGGCGCCAAGCACGTCGCGCAGGCCCAGGCGCGCTTTCAGATCATCGAACTCCAACGTCAGGCCGAGGTGGGATTCCAGGATCTCCTCGACCGGAATGGGCAGGAATCCGGAAGGCCCGAACTGCCGATAATGACCCAGCAGCAAGCGCCGCGAGGCGGCTTCGATCTCTTCTTTCTGCAGATATCGGAAGTTCATGCTTGTTCCCCTGGAGGGGGTTTGACACCGTATTCCCGAATCAGACGTGTCAGCGCGGTGATTTCGTTCGACCCCAGATTCAGATCGCGCGCCGTGCGCAGGAAATCCGCCATGGCCTTGGGTTGCTCGCGAATGATCTGCGGCAACTCCGGATCCACCTTGCCTGCCAGGGCCAACAACTCATCGGGATCGACTTCCAGGAGAACGGCCATGCGCTTGATCTTGTCGAACGCCGGTGGATCGAATTCGCCGTTTTCGACCTTGCTCATGAAAGTTGCGCTGATACCCACGGCCTGGGCGAACTGACGCAGGGAGAAACTCGGGTCGGTGGCCTTTTTGGCCTCCCGCAGATCTCTCACCCGTTTGCCGAATGCCGGATTGCCTGCCATTGCAAGTGGATCCTTCTGTGACTGTGATCAGTGTTGAGTTTAATAGATCATAAACGACAATCTTTCCGTTTGTCCAACTTTTTTTGGGACACTTTTCAAAAATCGTCGGTATGTATCTGGGAATGGACCGCGATTGGTCCCAAACCAAGACGACACAGCGGAGCGATGTTGCGATGATCAATTCTACCCACCCAGACGACATGACCACCGAAGCCCGCCTGAACGAAGTCGGTTCCCTCCTGGCCACTGCCATCAAGCGCATGAAAGAAAAAGAAAAACAGGAGAACATTCGACTGGACAAGTCGGCCAACCAATGCCCTTATGGTCGAAAAACAACAACCAAAGGAGAAAGGGCATGAACCATATCAACGTGATCAAACAGGTGGCAGCCCTGCCGGGCATGTCCACGGAGGAGTTGAAGAGGATGTGGGCGGATCTGCACAAGGCCGAATCGCCTCCCTTCAACCGGATGTTTCTGGTGCGCAGGCTGGCGCATCGCATCCAGGAGTTGTCCCTGGGCGGGATGGATGCGCAACTGGAAAAACGGCTGGAACGGATCGATGCCGGGGATGAGGGTGCCTTGCAGGAACGGAAACGTCCGCCTGGAGAGCGACTCCTGCCCGGCACCAAGCTGGTCCGGGAATGGAAAGGGGTGGAGCATTGCTGCATGGTGCTGGAGGATGGTTTCGAGTACCAGGGGCGTAAGTTCGGAAGCCTGTCGGCGGTTGCCAACTTCATCAGTGGCACCAAATGGAACGGGCATGTTTTTTGGGGGCTGCGGCGTCAGGGAGAGAAATCATGAGCATCCAAAAACAGGTAACGCCAAAAGTAAAGTGCGCGGTTTATACCCGCAAATCCACCGAAGAGGGACTGGAGATGGAGTTCAACACCCTGGACGCGCAACGGGAGTCCTGCGAGGCCTACATCGTCAGCCAGAAGGCCGAGGGATGGTTCCTGGTGGCCGACCGTTATGACGATGGCGGCTTCTCCGGCGGCAATCTGGAACGGCCCGCCCTGAAACGGCTCCTGGCCGACATCGAGGCTGGGCGCATCAACGTGGTGGTGGTCTACAAGATCGACCGACTGACCCGCTCCCTGCTGGACTTCGCCAAGCTGGTCGAGGCGTTCGACAAAAAACAGGTGACCTTCGCCAGCGTCACCCAATCCTTCAACACCACCACCTCCATGGGGCGTCTGACCCTGAACGTGCTGCTCTCCTTCGCGCAGTTCGAGCGGGAGGTGTCGGCGGAACGGATCCGGGACAAATTCGCGGCATCCAAGAAAAAGGGCATGTGGATGGGTGGCCATCCGCCGTTGGGCTACATCGTACAGAGTCGCAAGCTGGTGATCCAGGCAGACGAGGCAGAGGTGGTGCGGGGCATCTTCCAAAGGTTTGTGGAGACCGGCTCCACCACGCTGCTGGTCAAGGAACTGGGAGGGCGAGGGGTGGTCGGGAAATACGGTCGGCCCCTGGACAAGGGCGCCATCTACCGGCTTCTGGACAACCGCCTCTACATCGGCGAGGTCGCCTACCACGGCGAGGTGTACGCCGGAGAGCATGAGGGGATCATCGACCGGCCACTCTGGGAGCAGGCGCATGCCATTCTGGCCAGCAACAATCGCCAGCATGGCGGTCCCGAACGGGTGCAAACACCGGCGCCCTTGAAAGGGATCATTCGCTGCCGCCATTGCGGTCGGGCCATGAAGCCGACTTTCACCCGCAAGGATGGCAGGATGTACCGCTATTACACCTGTCAGGCGGCAGAGAAGGGCGGCTCTCACGCCCCCTGTCCCTTGCGCAACGTGGCCGCCGGAGAGATCGAGGCGGTGGTGATCCGGCATGTGCGCACCATGCTGCGCGCGCCGGAGATGGTGGTCAAAACCTGGCAGGCGAGCGACGGGATCCATGAACGGGATGTGGTGGAGGCTTTGAAAAAGCTCGATCCGGTTTGGGAGGAACTCTTCCCGGTGGAACAACAGCGTCTGGTGCAACTGCTCATCGACGCGGTGGAGGTGAGCAAGGGGGATGTGCAGATCCATTTGCGGGCTGCGGGTCTCGACACCCTGGCCCGTGAACTCAACGGCATTGGCAACCAACAGGAGGCCGCGGCATGAAGACGGAGATGAGACGGAACGGCGAGATCATCGTGGTGACCATCCCGATGATGGTGAAAAAGAGAGGCGGACGCAAACTGATCATCGCCCCGCCGGGCGCGGAGGAGACGACCCGGCCACGGGATGACACCCTGGCGAAACTGGTGGCCAAGGCCCACCGTTGGTTGCGCCAGTTGGAATCCGGCCAGTTCGCCTCCATGCGGGCCATCGCCGAGCAGGAGAAGATCGACGAGTCCTACGTGGCCAAGGTGCTGCGCCTGACCCTGCTGGCCCCGGACATCATCGAAGCGATCCTGAACGACCGCCACCCTGATGTCTTGACCTGGCGGGAACTGGCGAAACCGTTTCCCATGGAATGGGAAAAGCAGAGGGAGCAGTGGGGAGTCTGAACACTTTCAATCAAGCCTATTAATTTACTTGAGTAATCAAAAAAGTCTGTCTATGGTGCGGCGTACCCATAACCTTTTCCGCACGGGAGACGCACCATGGACAGCAAATTTGCTCTGACATTGCAACAAGTTGACACCATCACTCTGAGCCTGGAAAAGGCGTTGGCCGTGGCGCGCATGGTGGCCGAGTGCGGCACCGCCGCCCGGCCAGACCCGGATGACATGCCGCCAGTCGCATCCCTGTTCATGGTTATGCAGGTAATCGTCGATGAACTGGAGAAGATCGAGGAGGTCGTGAACTCGCTCCGGGGTGCCCCAGGCTCACAGGCCGGATGAACATTCCATCTTTACCATTCACGTCAAGGTGCATTATCATTTTCAATCGTTGCCGATAGATGGCGTGATCCGTACCGTCTCCTGCGGGTCACGCCTGTCATCATCATTTGCCACCTGATGGAACCGATGCCGACCACCACTAAAGCCGATCTGGTTGCCGCTGTCCATGAACAGAGCGGGTTGAGCCTGCCTCGTTCGACCACCCTCGTCGAGCAGGTGTTCGAGACCATCGTGCGCGAACTGGAGAAGGGAGAGACCGTGAAGCTGTCGGGCTTTGGGGTGTTTGCCGTGCGCAGCAAGCGTTCCCGGCCAGGACGGAACCCGAAGACCGGGGAACCCATCGAGATCACGGCCCGCACGGTGGTGACGTTCCGGGGCAGCCCGTTGGTATTGCACGCAGGCGACGGGCAGTCTTCCTCCTGACCTTTTGCACCCGTGCCACCCCGTGGCCATTTTTTCGTTCGAGACGGCCAAGGATACCACCCGGTCCGCCCGGCGCGAACGTGCGCGACTGGGGGGCCAAGGGCGCGACCATTGTGATACCTTTTTTCATTGGTTTTGCACCATGACTGATTTTCCCTGAAAAATCATCGTGCAAGTTTACGGACAGGACGCGAGTTCAACTCCTTCTCATTTTCTCCGCGACCAAGATTGCCATCGAACGAGTCCAGTTTTAGAATTTTCTGTTAAACTTTGAAATTACGAACAAAAGAGTGAGTCCTGTTGAGTCGGACTCACAAGGGGCGAGTCCAGTCTTTTTGGAGAATGTGGGCCGGGAGAGAAGAGAAGGAGGGGATTTCAACTCCCGCGAGTCCGGCACCGGACCAAGTGAATTTTCGAACCGTACCGCGTAACTATTGGAAACATTGGGTTTTTTCAGGCACAAAAAAACCGCCCTGGGGCGGGGCGGTCGTTTTGAGAAAACCTTTTAATAACTTAATGGTGGAGGTGGCGGGAGTTGAACCCGCGTCCGAAACACCTAGTCAGACAAGAGGAATTACGACCATCTGCCAACCTTATGCAGACCCTCGGCCATTACAGGTTGGCTGACCTTGGGACCTCCGTATCCTCGCAGTACTGGGCGCCCCTGGATGAAACCGGCATGCGCAATTCCGGGGTGATCCCGCCTCGCGGCTTCTGTTGCCGGGTCCGGATCAGGACCCCGCCTGGCGCGGTTTAGGCCGCGGCCAGAGCTGGAGCGTAATGCTCGTCGTTGGCGTTTATAACGCTTTGGTCCATTACGGCGGTACCATTCCGAGTCGCCTCTCGATCCTTTCGTTGCCCCGTCGAAGCCGTTTCACCCCCTGGGACTGATACACCTATATCAAAACACGGAACAGGGAAAAATGCAAGCGAAAAATACTACGCCATCCTTTTTTCCAGATATTGAACAAAAACCTCCATGAAACGCCGCATCTCAGGCAATGGCCCCAGCGTCAGGCGAAAGGTCCGGGTGATGGCGGGGGCCACCATGGGTCGCACCAGAATCCCGTTGCGTTTCATGAACGCCACCACCTCATCCCGGTCGTCCGGCTCGATGAGCATGAAATTGGCGGCGGCGGGATAGAATTTCACCCCGGCCTGCCGCAACGCATCCTCGACGAACGGTTTGCCCTCCTCCATCACCTCCCGGACATAGCCTTTCCACAACTCCGGATGGTCCAACTGCGCGCTCGCCACGGCCACGGCGCAAGCGTTCACGTCGAACGGGCCGCGCACCTTGTAAAGCTCACGGATCAACTCCGGACGCGCGATCACATAGCCCAAACGCAGACCGGCCATGGCGAACGCCTTGGAAAAGGTCCGAATCAGAATCAGATTGGGATGACGGGCCAGCCAATCCAAACAACTCACCCCGGTGAATTCGCAATAGGCCTCGTCCAAAATCACCGGCAAACCGGGATGACGCGTCAAAACAGTCTCGATCACCTGCAAAGGCACCACCGAGCCGGTGGGATTGTTGGGGTTGATCAGGACGATCAGGCGGGTCGTGTCGTCGATCGCGGACAGGAAGGCCTCGGTGGGAAACGTCATGTCGGCATGAAACGGCACCCCTTGCACCGCAGCCCCGATCACCCGCGCGACGTGGGAAAAAATCGGAAACTCCGGTTGCGCCACCACCATCCCGTCACCGGGATTCAAATAGGCCCGCAGGACGATTTCAATCCCCTGATCCGAACCGTTGGTGACGATCAGGTTCTCCTCGGCGCACCCCACATGGGCCGCCAGACGCGGCAGGAACGCCTGATACTCCGGATAACGGGAGGCGGCCCCACTCGCCCAGAAACGCTCCAATACCGGACGAATCGCTTCCGGCAAGGCGCGGGTGTTCTCGTTGAGATCCAAACGCAGATATTGGGTGCGATCCAGGCCGGTCCACGGCGGGGCATAAGCCGACATGGCGCGAATGTTGGGACGAACGAGCGGAGTCATCAAGAACCATCCTCAATAAAATCTATAATAACGTCGCCTTGACCCCAGGCGGCATCCCCTTGCGCGCGGGGTTGATGGCGAAGGTCTCCTGCAACGCCATGCCCAAGTGCCGGAAAATCAAGGGCCAGCCCGTGTCCGGTTCCGGAATCTCCGGCAGATGGACCACCAGCGAGGCGGCCATCCCCCCGGCCAGACCGTCGAGAAAATCGTCCAGGTCCTCGGAACGGATGCCGTGCAGGACATCCTGCCCCACCAGGAACCGTTTGCGCAGGTTCTCGCGGCTGTCGTTCAGCGGCACGATGGAGAGAAACTTCCGCCCCTCCACGCTCACCCCCACCCGCACCGGGGCTGCGGTCAGGTCGTCGGGGTGGCGGACGCTGCCCCCGGCGCCGTTCACCCCGGTCTCCTCCATGCGCAGCATGAGAATCTCCAACAGTGCCCGGCCCAACAGCAATCCGGTATCCTCCAGCACCACATGGCTGGAACTCAACGCCAATGCGCGGCACTCCACCTGCAACGAAAAACCCGCCTCGTCGGCCAGGGGTTGCAGGAGATCCGGCAGGCTCCCCACCCGGATGGAGTCCGCGACATCGAAAACAAAACGATTGGGGATCTGCCGGGAAAAATCCACGGTCACGGTCAAGGCGCTCTCTGCGGTGACCCGCAACGCCCGGCAACGGACCAGGCTTTTTTCCTCGATCCGCAGACGTCCGGCATGCGGCGGCGCGGGGGGCGGCGGAGGCGCGCGGGGCAGCGCCAACGGATCCACCACCCGCCCCAGGGCGATGCCAAGCGTGCGGAAGATCCCCTCCCAGGCGTGATGCGGATCCTCGGCGGAGCAAGGGTGGACCCGGATGGCGGCCTTCATGCCCTGTGCGATGCCGGTCAGCAGATCCCACAGCGGACGACCCGACGCGGCCTGTTCGCAGCGCAGCCCCAAAAACCACTCCATGTCCAGGTTGCGGCCATGGATCAACTCGGCTCCGGGATACGGACTGGAAAAATCCAGCAGAATCTCGGCGCTGCCGTCATCGATCATCCCCAGCGCGGCGGCCCGTTCCTGATGGCGCGGCATGGCCCCCAGCGCCTCCCCCAGCATGCGGCCAAGCTCCGGCCACTGATCGTTGTTCCAATCCAGATGGATCCCCATGCCCAGCCGCCAGGCGATGTGCTCCACCATGTGGCTGACGAAGTCGTTGGGGGTGACGATCCGTTTGTCCCGCAACGCGCCGGGCAGGAATTCGACCCGTTGCGGGGTGAAGGCGGTATAGACCTGGCTGGCCATGCCGCTTTCGCTCAGGATCTCCGCATCGGTGCCGCCGGTGGCGACGGCGATGGCATGGCAGCCGGCGCGAAACCCCGCTTCCAGGCCCAGCAGCGAATCCTCCACCACCACGCACGCCTCCGGGGCCACGCCCAATTGCCGCGCGGCGTGCAAATAGCAATCCGGGGCCGGTTTCTTGCGGAACCCCTCGATGTCGTTGCCCACGATCAGGTCGAAGGCGGCGTGCAGCCCGGAGCGCTGCAAAATGGTATGCACGTCACGGGTCAGGTTGTTGGAGACCACGGCCAGGGCGAGACCGGCGGCGCGCGCCTCGGCGAGGATGGCGGCAATGCCGGGCAGCACCTCGAAGGCGGTGCCCACCCGCTGCTCCTCGTAGGTCGCCAGGATCCTCTCCTGGTCGGCGGCATCGCAGGTCACCTGAAACTGTTCGTCCAGATGGCGAAAAATCCGTTGCCAGAAGGCCGGCGGATGCAGGGCGAAAATGGAGCGGATGAACTCCTCCGGAATCTGGATCTCCTCGCCGAACCGTTCGGCCACCAGTTGGTTGCAGATGCGGATATCCAGACCCAGGGAGTCGATCAGGACGCCGTCCATGTCCCAGAGAATGGCCTTGCATCCGGCTGGCAGGAGCAGGCAGTGGGCGAGGCGTAGGGGGGGGGCGTGCATGGGCATGGGCGCTTCCTGAGCAGTCAGTCGCAAATGGATTGTTTGATGGTCAGAATGGTCTCCATCCCCGCCATGAAGGCATCCACCACCTGGGGGTCGAAGTGGGCGCCGCGCTCCCCGACGATCAGGGCCACCGCCTCCTCCACCGGCCAGGCATCCTTGTAGGGGCGG
>PDZX01000078.1 GCA_002753185.1 Magnetococcales bacterium WMHbin3 | reverse complement strand
AAATCATCTGGTGGGGATCGTGATTCATTCCAATCGTGAAAGTCTGCTTTATCCGGTGATCAAGGTTATTCTTGATGCAAAAACGGGGAAACGATTCAATCCAAGGGATATCAACCTGATGGAGCATTCAGCAGATACGGGTGGTGGTTTTCGCATCGTTCGTCCGGAACCGAATGACAAATGGAAGATTGATCCCAAACAGTTCATGCCCAAGCCAGATCTGTATCAATGATATGCGGTGAAATTCATGGATTGAACCGAACTGGCGTCGAACCACGATGCCAGTCTTTCCAACTCCGGAAAGATATTGCGCCGTTCTGTAAACATTTTACTGATCATCGTAACAGACAGGCAGGCCGAGAATTTCAGGCTGTTTGCCATCTCTTCATGCGCTACAGATCGAAGACCTTGACCCCGATTTGCATACCATGAATGAATCGCAGACAACACCTTTTCTGGCTCACAAACGCCTTTAAGCATGACGGAGAAGTTATCAAACTTTGCTTCAAACCCACCATCCACCAAATGGGTGGCTGCCTGGGAATTCAGCGCCTGGCCCGCAAAGGTCCACCACCTGACCTCGCCTTTTCCGTTGCTGATCAAGAACGTTTTCTCAGGTTCCAGCCAATCGAATTCATCTCTGAGATCAGCCAACAGGGCTTGCCCACGTTCAGATACCGAGAACCCCGTGGTCTCCTCAACCAAAACACGTACCACCGCCTGGCAAAGTTTGAAGTGCATGGGCTGTCCGCCGCCGACCCAACGGGACTTGCCCCTTTCCTTGGAAGGCTCGACGTAGGCGATGTGCCGGTTCCAGTCGATGTGGGTCACGCGCCAGCTCTGCCCGGCCAGGGCCAGGATCGCCGGGCCCTTGTTGTGGGTCTGGAACGAGTGCTGGTGGACCTGACCGATTTCCTTGCGTCCGTGGAGAATCGTGAACATGGGGGGGCTTAGGAATACGGACATCAGCTCCATGAAGTGGCGGCGACCGAACTTCGCTTCTCCCTCATCGCCCATCATGAGCAGGCCGCCGTCCTCAAAGAGAATCCCCGCCAGGCGCATGTGGCGGACGATTTCATTCTGATCCCCTGGATCCATCCCGGCAAAACCAGGCATGCCCCCGATATGCGCTCGCCAAGCCTGAAAGCCAATGCCGGATTCTTGAAGCGATAGTGCCATGATCTGCTGGGCCAGGATGTGGAACGGCAATGGTGGTGGCACGATGGGCTCCACGTATCCTTCCACCCACAGCCGCATCAATCCCATGGCCCTTAGAAAGGCGTCCTCAGTCGTGGTAAGGAAAAGGCAGTTCCGGCTGCTGCCCGCACGGCGGCCCGTTCGTCCAATACGCTGAAGGAAGGATGCAACGGTGAAGGGCGCATCGATCTGGATCACCCGGTCGAGATCCCCTACATCGATGCCAAGCTCCAGGGTGCTGGTGGCCACGATCACGCAATCCTGACCCTGGGCAAAGGCCGCCTCGGCCCGCTTTCTTTCATCCAGGCTGAGGGAGCTGTGGGAGACGTGGGTCGCGACCCCAAGCCCCCGCAGCTCCACCGACAGCCTTTCCACCTGGCTGCGGCTATCGCAGAAGACCAGCCGCTTTTCTCCCCTGTGCAATCGGGAGATGACGATGGCGGCATTGCCCAGGTTGCCGACGTAATCCACCTGCACGTCCGGCTTGACGGCGTCCTTCACCCGCGGATTGATCACCAGCCCTTCGGACTTGGAGGAACCGGAAACCCACTTCAGAAGATCCTGTGGGTTTCCAACCGTAGCCGACAGGCCGATGCGCTGAATGTCCCGGCCAGTCAGGCGCGTCAATCGTTCCAGAAGGGAGAGGAGATGCCATCCCCGGTCATCACCTGCAAAGGCATGCACCTCGTCAATGATGACCGCTTTAACGTTCTGGAAGAACATCCGGTGCTCGATCCGGCGGGAAACCAGGATCACCTCAATGGATTCCGGCGTTGCCAACAAGATGTCCGGGGGTGCCTTGCCGATCTTCTGCCGTTTGCTGTCCTTGATGTCGCCATGCCACAGTTCGACCCGCCGACCAACGAGGGTCGCAAAGCTGTCCAGCCGGTGTTCCAGATTGTTCAGCAGGGCTTTGATGGGACAGACGTAAAGAACCGAGAGTCCTTGCCAGTTCTCGCTGAGCATGCGGGAGAAAACGGGAAAAATGGCGGCTTCGGTTTTCCCCCCGGCAGTCGGGGCCAGCAGAATGGCGTTTTTGCCCTGGAGGATGGGATCGATGGAGGATTCCTGAAGCGGCCGCAGGGAGGACCAGCCCAGGGAGTTGACGATGTGGTGCTGAACGGCGGGATGGAGGCGTTCAAAGGCGCTCACAGGTTCAACTCGATGTCGTTGACCGATGAGGCGGCCATGGCGTTGCGTTCCGATTCAGTCAGATCGTGCTCCTTCAACGTCAGGGCGTAGTGCTCCCTGGGGTTGAAATCCGGGAACTGGTCGATGCGGTCCAGGACATCACCCACCAGCTTCCGGAGAAAGATCCGTGGCGCGATCCCCACCTTTCCCCCCAGGTTGCCGGTCACGGCTCTGGCCAGGTCATCCACATAGCCGTCATCCGCCAGGGCAAAGATGCGGCTTTGCGCTGCGGCCCCTTGGGCGAACAGATCCCGGATATTTCTCCCGACCCGGCCCAGCTTGATCAGATCAAATCCGGGAAGGCGTATCTGGACGGCGCGGGGGTTATCGAACCGGGCGTCCGTGGAAAAGTCCACGTTGAGGCGCTGGGCCAATGGGGCGAGGCGTTGCACCCCCTGAGGCCCCTCGAAAAAAGCCGGTGTGCCCGTGATCAGCAGGTAGAGGCCGGGGAAGCGCCCCGAATCCACTTCGTCGATGAACTGGCGAAGGGCATTCAGCCCCTTGTCCCGGACATCCGTCCGCACCCGTTGCAGGGTTTCCACCTCATCCAGGACCAGCAGCAGCCCGGGGTGTCCAGAGTCGCGCAGGATGACCAGCAAGCCCTGCAGAAAGCTCAGGGCTCCGAAATGATCCATGTCTCCCTTGATGCCAGCCATGCGTTTGATGTTGGCGGCGACGTTGGGTTGACCGGAAATCCAGGCGATCAATCCTTCGGCGGTCGCGGCGTCCTCTTCGGCAATGGCATGACGGTAGGCTCGGAGTGCGGCCGCCAGAGCTGGCGCGCTCCGGGTGATCTCCGAGAGCCGCATTTCCATCATCTCGTTGGTTTTTGCGAGGAGAGCGGCTTGGTCATCTTCGGAGATGTCGCCGGATGCCAGGATGTCTTCCTCGAGGGCGTAGAACCAGCCATCCAGAATCTGTCGCAAAGCACCCTGAGGGGTGTCCGCCGTGGAAAGGCGTTCCACAAGCCGCCGGTAGATGGTCTCCAGGCGGTGAAGTGGCGTCTCCGTTTCTGATATTTGCACTTCCGCGGTGGCAAACCCTCGTTTTTTGGCTTTTTCCTGCAACCATCGGGCAACAAAGGTCTTGCCGCTGCCGTATTCGCCACGGACCGCTTTGAAGGTTCCCTGGCCACGTTCAACGCCAGCGAGTTCTTCATCAAGCGCGGGTTCGAAGCGCTCCAGCCCAACTGCGAAGGCATCCAGGCTACGCTGGGGAACAGCGCCCCGGCGCAGTGCCGAGATGATTTCATTGCGGCGTTGGGGGCTGATCATCCGGCTTGATCCTTGATTTCGAACTGGGTGAAGAGGAGCCGTTTGTCCAACGACACCATGTCGCTGTTTTCGTCAACATCGAGGATGGAATAGCCATCCACGTTCAGGAGCCGTCGCAGAGCCGCCAGGATCCCGGGGAAACGCATGCGGGGAATATCCAGCGTCCTGGCCATGGCAGCGCGAGTCATCCTGCCACCACGCGCATCCAAAGCCTCCAGGAAACGCCGGACCCGGTCATCGTCCAGGGCCGTGCGTGCGCCCATCTGTTTCTGTTCCTGGTAGACGCAACACGTGAGCAACTGGTCGATCCACCCTCCAGTGGCAGCGGGCGGCGCACTTGGCTCGGGAGCGTGTTCCAGTTCATCTTCCAAGCCCGCAAAGAGGCCACCAATTGCATTGGCCGATTTCCCCTTCCTGGGCTTCACGGTTCCCATGACCGGTTCTTTTTGGTGCTCGGGCTCCGCATGCTCCCACCATTCTGGCCACAGGCTGGTCGTTTCCACCCAATCGGAAGGCGCATCCTGGGAGCCGGAGTGGAGCACGGCCAGTGGTACGACCACCTCCTGCGGGGATACGCCGCCGTGGTAGCCGTACTTCTTGATGCCATAGCGCACCTTTTCGCTCCACGGGGCGATGACCTTTTCACCTGGAGGCCAGAGGCGCGGGCCTTGCAGTGTCACCTCATCCGGGGCGATGGGACTGTTAACCGACCGACTGCGCTCCTGGCTTTCCTCATGAGCGCGGTATTCCATGTCCCGCTCCAGGACATGGCCATGGTCACTGGTCAGGATCAGAATACGGTTGGATTCCCGTGCTGCATCCAGCACCTGACCCAGCGGAACGATGGTTTCCGTGGTCCAGGTCTCCTTGAACTGCCCACTTTTGGCCAGATTGTCATCCACCGTGTTGATGACGACGCCGATCACCCGGCGGTCCGTCCCGGCGATGTCGGCCCGTACTTCCGGCGAGAGCCCACGCCCGCCGGAGACGGTCAGTTCCGCTTTGTGATACAGCGTAGGCGGATGATTGGATCGACCGGTGGCGCGCAGCCCTTCATGCTGGCGGAACAATTCCTTCTCCTTGGCGCTGTTGCCAGAGGTCAATTGTCCGCACAGCAGGCTGGCGCGGGAGATTTCCGTGCGGGTTGGCAATGCGGCGACAACCGGCCTGCGCTGGCCATCCTCGCCGAACCCCAGTTCAACCCAGCCCTGCATGTGGAGATCCTGGAGCAACTCCCGGAACACCGCCACGCTCATGCCGTCCAACACCAGGAGTAGGGAGGGCCTCTCTTTGGCCAGGGGCGCGACAACCCGGTCCAACAGATCCTCGACCCACAGGGTTGACGAGGACGGTTCGGCATTCCGGCACCAGTGCTGAATCAGCCCGCCGAATTGTTTGTTCTCCAGCTCCCGCTGGGCGTCCACCCGTTTGGAGAGCTGACCGTAGGCGTCCGCCAGGGCAGGATTGCTGTCGCCATCCCAAATCCGCGCCCGCGCCCAATCCACAAAGCCGCCGTCGTTGAAATAGGCCAATGCCGCCTCATGGAATGAACCGGCATGGCGCTGCCGTGACGGTTCCCCGAGCCACCGGACAAGGCGGGTTGCCATCTGGAGACCTTCGGCCCGCTGGGGTTTCATGGCCGCCATGCGGTGATCCAGGGCGGATTGAACGGAGGACTCCAACACCTCCAGCGCCTTTTTGCCCGGATTGGCTGAGATGGCCTTGAGGATGCCTTGGGCGACGCGTTCCAGGCGGCGCTCAAAGCCCTTTGGAAGAAGCGGGCTGGCATCGATGAATGCATCCGCCTTGAGTTCAACCAGGATCACTTCCGCCTGGCGTTGGAATGACTGGATGGCCTGCCACTGGCGCTTGGCGATGTCCGCTTCCATCACCGAGGCCACTGCGGCTCCCCAGCCACGGCCTGTTTCGGGCGGGAGGGGCTTGCCATCCAGGTAGCGTTCTTCCAGGCGCGTCGCCGCCATTTTCAGGTCGGATTCATCCGTCAACGCCGGGTCGAACACCACCTGACACGCCAGCCCGAGCGGCAGGAGATCCCGGCCATGCCCTTGCTCCAGGGCATGCAGCATGACCCGTCCCACCGCTCCGGCGGACTGGGCGATCCAGTCGGGAAGGCTGGCGCGAAACTCAGGGGGGGCGCGCAGGTAGGTCTCGACGCGATCCTGCCCTTTGGCCCACCGGGCCAGCTCGATGGCGTCCACCTGGGATTGCTCAAACCCCAGGTAGCGCTTGAGCAGCAACTGCCAGGCGAACTCGGAGGTGAGCGCCCGGCCGGGAACGGGAGGGTAACCGGCAGGTGGTTGGGCGTTGAGCAGTGCGTCAGCCATCCAGGATTGGTTGACCAGCCGGGCATCGATTTCGTCCACACCGAACAAATCGCGCACGATGCGCCAGCTTTGGATGGCGATGAGTTGCTGCCGCCAGAGTCGCGCCAGGACATCCTGGCCCAGGCTGTTGTTGTCCAGCGGGGTCAGGAGAACCGAAATCTCATCGGAGTCCTTGACCGCCACCAACCGCTCACGGAACGCCAACGGCGACTTGCAATGGCTGACCCGCAGATTGCGATCCCCGACCACGAGGGTCTCTCCACCGCGCCACGGCCCCACCGAGCGAATGCCGATGGCACGGGCGGTCGGATCCTTTTCCAGAATGGATCGGACCTGGGCGACGATCTGGGATTCGGTGACTTCCAGCGGGCTCAAAATCTACTCCTCTTCCCCCTCGATGCGGACTTCGATGGTCATCTCCGCATGAGGGTGCTTGTCCAGTTGCTGTTCGATCTCTTTCAAAACCCGCTTGGCTTCGGCTCTGGCCAAGCCTTGCCGGGATACGGTGGCAAAGGTCCTTCGTCCACGCGGTTGCGGTGGGATGACGATGGGTGGATCGATCAGTGGCGTCACGGGAGGTTTTGGTTTTTTTGCCGGCGTCAGCAAAGCCACCGCTTCTTTTTTGGCCTCACGCAACACCGGTCCCAGCGGGACAACCAACTCGTCCCGGGACAAGGCACCGATCACCTTGGCCCGGTTGGCCTGTGCCATGGCTTGCCGCTCGTCTGTCAATCCCCAGGCACCTTCAAGGATCACCCAATCGGCGGCATTCAGGGCTGTCAGCACATCGGAGGCCTTTTTCAGGCTATGGCCAAAACGTTCCTCGCTGCTGGGGATCTCCCACTCGGACAAAATGGTCACCAGGGCGTTGGTGTCGGCATGGCGCAGCTTTTCCAGCAGAGCGAGCATGGAATCCGCGCTCTGTTTGCGGGCGGCATCCCCGGGCAGGGAAAACGCCTGGCCCCGTTCGCCCAGCGCCTTGACCAGACGGCGGCAGGGATCCAGGTGGGTGGTCAGCTGGTCCTGAATTTTCTGAGCCAGATCGACCACATTGGTGGCGTTGCACAGGGGCGAGGCGGCAATACCAAAGATCGCCCCGGCCCGTTTCACGGCCCGTTCCCAGGCGCTCTGTTCCGGCAAGGTCTGTTGGTGCAGGACGGCTTCATCCGGGATGCGCTCCAGGGATGGCTGCACCACTGCGCCATGCTGCATGAAGACCCGGTTGGTCTGCTTGGCGAAGAGCAGGATCAACAGGTTTTGGGTCATGGCGGGGAGCCCCATGGGTTTGGGGTCGTCGGTCCACCGTCTCAGATTTCCCACGGAGGCCGGGCCGCTGTGGCCTGCGATCTTGCGTTCGAAATGGGTTTTCCAGTGATTGCCCAACACGAAATGGGTCTCGTGCATCTCGCCCAGCTTCAGGGGATTGGCGATCTGCTTCATCAACAGGCGCTGTGTCTTCTCCACGCCCACACGCCCATCGCTGGACTCGATCGCCCGGGTGACCTCGTCCATCACCCGCTTCAGGTTGGCAGCCTTGAGCTCCGCCTCGAACTGCGGATGGGCCGGGAACTGATGGCCCAAAGCCTGCTCCACGAGATGGAGAAAGCCATCCTTGAGATTGGCCCCCACCGGCGGCCGGGGTTGGAAGGTGGGATCCAGGGACTGGAAGTGGTCGGCCAGATTGTGCGCCCCGTCCAGGGTTCCCGGGGCTGCCGAGGCGATGCCGTAGGCTCCCTCCAGGCAGTTGAGCACATGCTGTTTGAGCTGACTGCGCTGGTTGTCCATCAGGCTCCTGGCGGAGGCCCGTTCGATCTCCGAAAGATGATCCGAGAAGCTCCGGAAGCGGTCGTCGCTGGCCAGAACGTGTTCCATGATCACCAGTTTTTTCAGCTCACCTTGCACCGCCTGGCTAAGAAAGGAAGGTAGCCAACAGATGGTTTGGGTTCCGTTGTTGCGCGCCTGAAAATTGTTGATGCGCGCCATGTCGTCAGCAGGGCTGTGACCCTCCAGATCGAATGGGAAATCGATGATGAACAGCCAGCGGTCTTCTCTTGCTTTCAGGGTGGCGTCATCGATCATCTCGCGAATGTTGGCGAAGACCACGTCCATGGTGCGGGAGGTTCCCCGCCAGGTGTGGGCGACCTCCACCCCGAACAGGGAGTCCGAATCGGGAATGCCCAGTGCGGCAAAAAGGAGCTCGCGGATCTTCTTGGCCCGGCTGCCCGGGTTGTCCACCCCGCGGGCCTTTTCCAGAATGGTTTCAATGTCCACGCCGGTCAGTTGCACCGACAGGGTCGGGTTGGCGGGTTCGTCGCCGATCTTGATCTCCCCCACCTGTCCGGCCCAGCGGCGGCATTTCTGCAAAACGATGCCCACCTCCTGGCCCGGGATGGGGGCGCGCACGTTGCCGTGGTTGAGGGACGTCAAGCGGGAGGCGTTGAGATTCTTGAAGCACTCCACCGCCGGAACCAGGGCGGAGAGGAGCAGGGTTTTCACCAGCCGGTCGTCGGCCAGGAAGGCGCGGCGTCTGGCGTCGGTCACCGGCAGATCAGGGATGTCCTCCGCCCGCACGGCATGCTCCTTCTCCAGCATGGGCAGGAGTTTCTGCCGGTAGAGCTTGCGGGCGTTTTCGAAGTGGTGGCGCATTTCGCTGGTGAAGGGTTCCGCCTCGTCGGCGATGGCGTCGTAGAGATCGCCCACCGGCACGATCTGTCCCAGTTCCAGGGTCTCCCGCTGGTTGACCAGCAGCTGGATCATCACTTTCAGCGCGGTGCGTTCCCGTTGCAACACCGAGGAGAGCGCCACCAGGGCCTGCACCAGGGCCGGGCTGAAGGGGTAGACCCGGCGGAACATCTCCCGGTCGCCGTTGCTGGTGAGCAGGGTGGAGAGGATCTCCTCCCGCACCTTGGTGGAGGTCTCGAATGCGGTTTGCAATTGGGCGCGGGCGGCCTCGGACCTGGGCTTGAGTACACGCCTTTCGGCGATCAACGGCAGGTTGCGGTCTTCCAGGGTGATGATGTCGAAGCGCCCCTCCCAATATTTCAAGGTATCCGCAAAGGAGAGTTGCTGTGCCCCGGGCATGTGTTCACCCACCAGTTCCCGCAAATCCCTCTGGCGGGCGACGAAACTGATGATGGGTACGGGGCGCTGGCTCCCGCCGGACTCAACCAGCTTGATCACTTTCTGGATTTCGGAACTGACGAACTTGAGGTCGGCCACATGGCTGGCCAGCCAGAGGATCAGCTCGTCCAGGAACAGGATCAGCCCGTCGTAGCCCAACTCCCGGGTGAAATGGCTGATGATGGTGAGACCTTCCTCCAGGGGGACATGGGTTTCCTCTTTGGCGAGCGCCAAACTGGTTTGGGCGGTAAAGATGTTTTTCACCAGATCGCCTACCAGGGCCGTGCGCAGATCACCTCCTGGAGGTTGTTTCAGCGCTTCGTCAAATTGTCTGGGGTTCCAGGTGACATCCAAATCCCCCCACTCACCATCGACCTTGGACGGGCCGTTGAGCATGGGGAAAAAACCGTAATCGCCGATCGATTCGCGCAACTTGACGGCATCCCGGAACAGGGCTTCGGCCTGGTAAACGCCAGGGATGCCCGCTTTTGGGTGGTGTTTGCGCACATGCTGGACGAATCCGCCCAGGATGGCCGACTCCATGCTGACTGCGCCGATCATATGGTAGGGGATCATGAGCAATTTTTTCCCCTCCAGCCAGGCGTCATGCCTGGCCACCACCGGGGCCAGTTCGGCGATGGCCCGGGCGTCGGGGTTGTGCTGAAGCAGCAGGTGCAGCACCGCCATGAAGTGGGACTTGCCGCTGCCGAAGCTGCCGTGCAGGTAGGCCGCTTTGCTGGCTCGGGTTTCCACCGCGCTTTTGATGAAGGTGATGGCGTGGTCGAAGCTCTCCCTTAGCTGAGGCGTCACTACATAGTGGCGCAGGGTTTCGTCGGCACGCTGCACCCCTTCGGTCAGGCGCAGGACGAAGTCCCCCTTGTGGACCCGTTCGGGTATCTCGATGAGTTCCTGGATCAGCGTCATGGCGGTCTATTCCGTCTTTTTGCGCCGGCCCCGGTGGCGCGCGGCTTGGGGTGGACGCCAGGATTGAACCTTCGTTCCGGTCAGCTCCAAGGCGCGCAACTGTTCGTCGATGAATCCGGCGAAGTAATCCCCCATGCCGGTGCCGAAGGCGGGATCCAATTCATTATGCCACTGTTTGAGCCAGGGCAACAATTCCAGTAATCCGGCCAAGAGGGGCGTGAGTCGCTCGGCGGACCATCCCTCGTTGTCCTTCATACTGATGAAATAACCCGCCAGGGCCTGGGCCTGTTGCAGATTCTTCCAGCCCGCCCAGGCGATGACCGGGGTGGGGTCACTGGCCTTTTCACAATGGGGGTAAAGGACAAAACGCTCCTTGGGCACGTCCAGCTTGCCCCGCAGCCGCCAGAAGGAGGTTTGCAGGAAGTCGGCGGCGGCATATTTGGGCGGCACGGGGATGTCGCCCACTTTTTCGCCGGCGTCCTCTTTTCTCTGCAAGTTCCAGGTGCGCTCCCAGGCGGCGCGTTTGCGCAGGCCCGCATCCTTGTAGCGCAGGATGGGGAGGAACGGCACCGCCTCGTCCAGCACCAGCTCGGTGACCAGTTGGGTCAAATCGAAATCGCTGCGACCCCGGAAAAGGGCCGCCACCTGGATGAAATCGGTGTCATGATGGAGTTGGTCCGCGAGACGGGCACAGGTGGCCAGCTCCGGGGCATCGGATCGCCACACGGTCATGACCTCCATGCGGTCCAGGAGCCACCCTTTGAGGGCGCGTTGCTCCTGACTTTCCCAGGACTCCAGGTTCCAGCGCCGTTTGTATTCCGGCTGCTCGATCAGGCGGATGTTGTGATATTTCTCAATAGCTGCCAGCCGCCGTTCCACCGTGGCACGGTAGTCAGCGGGCCAGTGGGCGGGGATTTCGGTGATGGGCGTGGCGCCATGGCGCTCGAACCAGGTGGGTTCCAATTCTCCCTCGGCCATCTGGCGACCCATGAGGATCTCGAAGGGGCGTTCCCCCAGGCGCACTTCCGGCGGTTCGACGGGATGGGTCAATTCTTCATCGAGGATTCCGTAGAGGCGGTAGCACTGCCAGTCCAACTCCTCTTGCAGGGCGATCATCCGGCACAGCAGGGATTCGGCCCGGGCGCGGTGACCCTCCAGCGCTTCCCGGGGCATGGGAAGCTGTCCGGTCAGTTGTGCCGGCAGATGGGACTGTCGCTCCTGGGCCAGTTGGTCAAGTTGGGTGGTGAGGGCCAGAGGCTGTTTACCAGGAACCGGAAACTTTTTCAGCCCAGTTCCGGCGACCTGGTAGAAATCCTCAAATGGTACAGTTGTTTGCCGTGCCCCATGCTGGTCAACTGTACTGCCCTTGCAGTGGAATATCTGCTTGATCCAGAAGCATGCCGTTGAGCTGTTGAGCAACCCGAGCAGGGCCAGATGGTCGGCTTCCGTAGATTCTGGTGGCAGTTTGATCACCGGGGCCGTACGATTGAACACCTTGCCGCCCCGATCCAGCACGAAATGGTTGTGGGTGGCCACTTCGGCAAAGGCGATGGAGAGGGGGGTGCGGAGGCGCTCCAAGGCAACCTGATGCCACTCCCACCAAGGTCTGCCTTCTTTGAAATAGGTCAGTTTCGAGAAGGTCGCCCGATTTCCGAGAACTGTTCGCCCCATCCAAAGCCATTTCTTCAGCCCTGGAAGGTCCTCAATCTTGATAAGTTCTTCATCGTGATAAGGGAATGAAACAAACTCTCCTTCCAACAAGTCCCAGTCCCTTATTTGATCACCCAGGACAAGCCTGCAAACTGCAAGATCCTCAACACCACTGCGGGAGAATGCCTCTTTGGGAGCCAACATGATATCGTCAGCGTTGGTCATTCCAAACACACCAACGATGTCAATCACTTCCTGCAATCGTTTCGCTGAGTCTGTTTCAATTTGCTCCTTTAACTCCGCAGCCCCGCCGCCACCCAAACTCCACGGGTGGGTCTCAAAGCTGACGCGAGGCGTGTCCACCACGCTGATGAAATCGTTTTCCGATCCAAATTGGTCGATCATCGCCACGATGGATGACCAGACTTGGCCCTGGGCCGCATCGGCCGGGGTGGAAGGCTCCCCCCGGATACCCTGTACCGTGCGCACCACCGAGAGGGCCGGATCCCGATGCCGACCGAACAGGATCACCGTGGGTGTGCCGTGGCCGGGAATGTAGGCCCCGCTGGTGTCTATGACCGTGTCCAGGTCCACCCGGCGGAAGAATGACTCGATGAGCTTCTTGCCGAACTCTCGTTTCATGAAGGAGTTGGCGGTGATCAGTCCCACGAACCCGGCGGGCTGGCCGTTCCGGTCCTGGATCGCCAGGTCGAAAAATCGCTCGGTGAACGGCACCCCCAGGGAATACTTCATGTGGCAACTGGGGTAGCGGTCCCGATAAGCCTGATTGAGTGCCTTGTCCTTGGGGGTGATGTAGGGCGGATTGCCCACCACCGCATGGTACTGCTGACCCAGAATCTCCCGCAGGGATTCCTTGTCCTCGGTCTCGTAGACATGGCGCAGGGGATCGTCTTCAGGATCAAGGGTCATCTGCACCATGCCACCGCCCTTCCGAAAACGTGGCCCGTGCAGCAGCGAATCCCCCGCCGCCAGATGGATGGTGAATCCTGGTGCATCGGCAATGCGACGGATGCCACACCCCTTCAGAGCCACCACCAACAGCCGAAACCGGGAGATGGCCACCGCATAGGGGTTGAGGTCCACCCCCCACACCCCGTCCAACGCCCGCTGGGCCAGCGCCCGGGCATTGGTCCCCGGCTCCTTGGCCTGCCACAGCGCAAACAACCGGTGGAACGTCCCCAAAAGAAAATGCCCCGATCCGCAGGTGGGGTCGATCAACCGCACACTTTCGAAACCGAACTCCTCGATGGCCGGGGTCAGTGTCCGGTCCAGGATGAAGGATTCCACGAACTCCGGGGTCTGGAGCAGCGCATACTGTTTGCGGATGTTCTCGGAAAGATCCTGGTAGAGGTCACCCAGGAAGCGGGTATTCCAGTCCGGGTCGGTGAAGTCATGGTTCAACGCCCCCGTGGCCGGATCGATCCCCTGCCAGAACGCCAGCAACCCCGCCGCCCCGTCGCCGCTGGGCATCATCCCCCACAGGGGATTGAAGCGCTGGTCGAACAGCGCCCCCACCGCCGGATACTTCGCCACTTCGGCGAACGCATGCAGCAGATAGTCCCGGTCGCTGTGGCTGGGATGGTTGTGGAAATAGAGGGTGCGCCGATCTTCGGCCAGCCGCCGCCGGTTGTTCTGTTCATCGTTGGGGCCGGAAAGCCACGGCTGCTCGATCAGCCCGTTGTCCTCCATGAAACGTACGAACACCCCGGCCAACACCCAGGCCGCCGCCGCCTGGGTCACCCGCTCATCCCGCCATGCCTCCCACGCCGCCCCGGTGCGCCCCCCGTCCCGAGCCTCCTGGTACTGCCCCTCCAGCCGAGCCTTCTCTTCGGGCGTCTCCTCCAGCCGGACGCGGATGTCATCCTCCAACCCGGGCAGCAGCCCCTTCAAATCCTTCAACAGTGTCGCGGCGTTGATCATGGTTTCATCGCTCTCTGACGCAGGTGGACATTCAAGTCAACTTTTCCCTTGCCCACCACCTGAAGAGCCTGACCCGGAACCTTTGGGAGGAACACCAGACCCTCCTTTTGGAGGAGTTGCCGGATTCAGAGTGCTTTTTATTGGTTGATAAGACCCTCTCACTTGGTGAGTCCCAGGTTGGATGACGACGGGGCCTTTGGGTAGTTTATTGTTGCTCATCTTGCACCTCGCTATTGCCAAAGAATTCCACTAAAGAGATGTCCTTGTTGTGAATAATGATGCCTCGGGTACTGCTTACCTTTTCTTCGAAAGCGCCGTCATCTCCAAGTCTCCATACTTCTTCAAGGTAGATCTGATTATCTTTTGGAAAAGCGCTTGCGCTTGAAAATTTATCAAATCGTCCACCAATTCTCCTTCCATCTGTAAGGTGAACAATAATCCAGTATGCTTCCTTCTTTCCAAAAACGTAGTCCCATGGTGTTGGAACCAAACTGCGGATATGCCCCAGAACGAAATCCCTTTTTGAAAGCCAGACCAATGACCAAGGCCAAATCACAGGAAAAACAATAAGAACAAAATATGCGAATAGCGCGAAAAGCTTTGGGGATGATTCTTGAAGTCCAGGAGGAAGCAGAAGGGATATCGGGTAGAAGAATGCAAAATTAAGAGCCGAGTAACTTACAGCCTCTGGTATGGCTTTTGTGAAATCCCTTGACTCACCTGGAATCAACAAATCGTAAATCTTAATCGAAATAAACCCGGGCACGAACAGCAAAAGAAAAAACTGAATAGATTGCGGATCCCAGATTTTCACGATGACCTGCCTTGGTGATGCAGCCCATGAATCCACCCATCCGGAATGCGCGCCCACTGGCCCGGGGTGATCACCGGCACCGCCTCGCCATTGATGGACGGCCCCGCATTTTGGTCGTCGGAGGGAATCAGCATCCACAGCCCGAACAGCCCCTCCGGCCTCCCCCCATGGAGAAAAACCTGGTCCTGCAACCGGCTGATCAGATCCATCCTGCCATAGCGGGCCAGCAAGCCGGGATCGGTGAGCAGCACCGTGCCGCTTTCCGCCTTGATCTGCTCTTCCACACGGGGGATGGCCAGATTGACCAACGCCATCAGGTTGCCCCAGTTGCGGCTCTCCGGGTTTTCGCCATCGGCCTCCAGGATCACCTCCCAGCGCCTGATCTTCTTCTCCCGGGCCACATCCCGCAGCGCCGCCAGGAACAGGGCATCCATGCTCTTCACCGTCAGGCCGAACCGCTCCTGAAGATGGTGCTCCATGCGCCCGGCATGCTTGGGCGGCACGCGCAGGGCCAGGAAGGTCCCCTCCCGGGCAGCCTTTTCCAAACGTTGCTGGAATGCCCTTGCGTCCGCTACCTCAGGAGAAACCCCGGCCTCAACCCCATCCCATTCGCCATTGGAGGAGTCGGAAATCAGGGTGGCGGTGGTCATGTGAACCGTGGTGTGCTCGTGGCGGATGGCCTGATAGCCGGCTTCCTGGCGCGGGCCGCCCCGGGGATCCCACTCAAACCGGCAGCCCGCCTCATCCAGCAGCGTATCCAGCAGTGGCCGATCCGGCAGGGCTTCCGCCTCGGGATAGCGCCCCACCACCCGTTCCCGCACCTGGGCAATGGTCAGCTCCCGCGCGCCCAACAACGCCCCCTGGGCCAGCTTCACCGCCCGCCCGGCCTCCAACCCCCGGGGATAGATCTCCGCCCGACTGGAGAGGGCTGCGTTGCATGCGGCGTTGACTGCGAGTTTCAGCAAACGGGTGGCGGAGAGCGGCGCGACATCCCGGGGCAGCCGCTCCCCTTGCAGGGTCTCCATCACACGGGCCGGCGTGGGCAGCGGATCCTGACCCGCCAGTTCATCGGCGGCGCGGCCCAGCCGCAGGGCGTAGTCGGCCCGCTCCTGACCCCGGTCGTTCTCGTCCAGGGCCAGAAATACCTGCCCGCCACTGCGCCGTTCGATCCAACGCGGCGACTGCATGCCGCGCTCCACCTCCAACGCGGCACGGGTCACCGCCTGGGCGGTGCGGGAACGCTCCGGCTCCATCTGGGCGGAACCCCGCAACGCCAACACCGCGTCGCCCAACTCCCTCAGGGTCATGACGCCGCCCGCCCCGCTCAGCAGTTCGGCCATCTCCCCCCGCAGCGCCGTCAAGGAGGGGATCCGCCTGGCCCACCGGGTGCGCGCTTTGCCCAGGATCTGGCTGATCCGCCCCCGGGTCACGCCCACCGCATCGGCAATCTCGGCCTGCCCGGGCCAGGCGGTCAGAGCCTCCGCCAAGGGAACTTCCACCGGATCCCTCAGACCCAGGTGCAGCTCCAGGGCACGGGGCTCGGCATCCGAACCCCCCCGCGCCGGGGCGGGAATCAACTGCCGGACCAGCAGGTCGATGCTTTGCACCTCCGCTTCCGGTGCCAAAGCATCCTCCGTGGGCGCTTTGGGCCGGGCCGGACCGGTGACATGAAACTCTGGAAAGCGCGGAGTCAGCGTGCGATGGGCCTGGGTCAGCTCCTTCTGGGTCTGTCGGCCCACCCCCGGCATACGGGAGAGACGGAAGATGTGGACACCCAGGAAATCCCCGACGGTCCGCAGATCCTTTCGCTCCATGGCGCTCAAAGCCCGGTCGCTGAACGGCAGGGACGCCACCGGGGTTTCCAGGGTGATCGGCTCCGGCAGCGCTGTCCAATCGCCGGCGTGGCCCGCGCCTGCACTGCGTTCGGCCCGTTCCACCTCCCGGAACAGTTGGCTGAACGCCTTGAACATCTCCTCGCAGGTGTCGAAGCGATCCTTGACCGAACGCGCCAGCGCCTTGGTGAAAAATGTGCTCAACCCGTCCCGCAGGGAGGGCTCGAACAGCTCCCCGTCGATGGTCGCCTCACAACTCAGGAGCGCGGGATCGCTCTTGCCGTCGCCCCACTTGGGAACGGTTCCCGTGGCCATCTCATACAGGGTGACCGCTGCGGCAAAACGCTCGGCATGCAGATCCCACCGGCGGCGCGAGGCATCCTTGAGAAACGGATCCAGGTAGGGTGGCGTGCCGGCACGGATATTGTCCGGGGGCACCCGGGCCAGGGAGAAGTCGAACAGGATCAGGTGCAGCTTGCCTTTGCTGCCGGACTCCACCAGCCCCAGGTTGCCCGGTTTGATGTCCCGATGGGAGATGCCGTGCTCCTCCAGGTGGTTGAGGGCCTGCAACAGATCACCGCCGAAGCGTTCCAGCAACTCCGAGTGGATGCGTCCCTCATTGCGGATGCGGTCGGCCATGGTCCCTTTGCTGGCATACTGCAACAAAAGACCTCGATAACCGTTGACCTCCACCTCGCCATTCAGCGCCACGATGCCGGAGTGACGGATCTCCTCCAGCACCCGGGCCTCTTCCCGGATGCGGTCGTTCTGGTCAAACCCGCCCGCCAACTTGAGCACGACCTGCCGGTCTTCCTTCTCCACCAGAAACGCCACGGAGGTGGCTCCACGTCCCAGGCGTTTCTTGACCAGCCACCCACCCTGGAGCCGGTCGCCAACGCCAGCTTCGGTGGGGTTCTCCACCGTGGAAGCCTCTTCCTCCGGACGGGTCAATTCCTCCTCCACGGCGTCCAGCAGGTCGAAAAAATCCTTCAAAGAATCAAGGCGCAGGCCGGCTTCCCGATGGGTGGCGTACTGGATGAGTTCCTGCAGTTTTTCGCCTGCGCCATCCATCACCGATGAAATGCGCAGCCCGTCCTGTTCGGTGAGCTTGTCCACCAAGCCATAGATGCTTTCGGCCGGAGGCTTTCCTGAAAAAATGTGGTAGGCGATGGCCCCCAGGGAGAAAAGGTCCACTTCCTCGCCGCTGACCGTTGGGTCGGTGTGGACCTCTGGAGCCAGGTAGACCATGGCGGCGCTTTCCACCAGATCCTGAACATGCCGGGTGGAGGTGAATCCCCGGCTGGTGGTGGCTTCGATGTGACGGCGGGCGGTCTGCCAGTTGAAAATCTTGATGCGCGGCAAGTGGGATTCGGGATCCAACACCAGAATGCTTTGGGGACTCAGCGCCCGGTGGATCAGCCGCTTTTGATGCGCATGTCCCATCGCTTCCCCAATCTGCCGCAGCAAGTGAAAACGCTGGTCCATGCTCAGGGCGCTCCCCTGGCGGATCAGATAATGATCCAGGCGCACTGATCCCTTCAGATGCTCGAAGATGAGGGCTGGCCCCAGTTCGTGCTCGACGTAGTTTTCCGCGCGCAGAATCCCGGGATGTTCGATGCCTTCGAGAATCTGGAACTCCCGCTGGGCGGCACGGATGATGGCCTCCCGCGTGCTCTTCTCCTTGGATGAAACAGGATAGATCCGGACCCGGCGGCGGGTTTTCTCCAGGGTGACATGCTGGGCTTCCCACTCCTGGTAGATGTCCTCCTCGGCCAGCAGATTGCCTAATTGATACTGGCCAACCCGCCGGTACTTGTTGGAACGGCGAATCCCTGCCTCTTCCAGGCTCCAACTGACCTTCCTGGCCATGGGCCGGTCGATACGCTGGAATCGCCGCATCTCTTCCGGAGTCAGGACCTTGGTCAGCGCGTGAATGATCCCCTGGCGACCCGGCTCCTCCCCTTCGGCGTCCCGATCCCTCAGCCACACCCCGGTGCGGGCATGCTGATCCAGATCGCATTTGAGGTCCTCTGCGGAACAGAAGATCAGCGCTTCGAGAAATGGGGTGCGATCCGATTTGAAGGCCTTTTGGCGACGCAGCAGGGAGATGAGTTTCTTGGCCTTGCGGTTGGCGAGTATGAGTGGGTTGTCGTAGACGTACTCCTGTCCCTCCTGGATCCAGACCCAGGCGCCGGCATTGCCGGTCAAACGACCGGGACGGCTCTTGATCTCAACCAGGAAGAAACCCTTCGGGGTCAGGACAAGGAGATCGACTTCGTTGATGGAGCCGTCATCGGCGATGAACTCGAAATTGGACCACGCACGATAGGGCTCGTGATCCGGCAGATGCCGCCGGATGAACTCGAGCGCCTCCCGCTCCCAGGGAAACTGGGACGGCGTGATTTCGGTCCAGAATTTTTCCATGGATGATGTGCTTGATCCCACCATTCTAATAAATGACACATCCCCTAAAGATGTGCGCCATGATACCATACAGAATGTATCCTGTCCGTTCCACGACTGGAAGCCCTTCAGGCATCAATCATGGCAGATGAACCCACAAAGTCCACCAGGCGGGATCCGAACCGGATGGAATGGATCGGTCAGCGGCTCATGATCTCTCAAGATTGACTGGTAATTTCGCAAAAATAAATGTCTTGTGCAATCGAAATTTGAAAGATTCATGTTTACAGTCTGGTTTCAAGTATCATTTGATTCATGGCGTGGACACAAAGATGGCCCCTCGGATGACAAGCCCGGGTCGCTCACGACTGAGCGTTCCGGGATAACCTTTCCACGCTTGAACGTTCATGGCAGAGCCTTGACTTCGTGTGGTTGAAAAAGGCTTGACGGATCACTTACAATTCGATAATATTGGAAATATGGAAATTAACATTGCATCGGGATTGCTGGCAGCCTTGGGTCATGAATCACGTCTGGCCATTTTTCG
>PDZX01000077.1 GCA_002753185.1 Magnetococcales bacterium WMHbin3 | reverse complement strand
GGCCACCCAGACCGCCACGCCGATGAAGGGGAAGCTGTCGGCGATGGCGTTGAAGCGCACGTTGATCGTGACATTGGTCAGGATGGCGGACGCCAGGATGAAGAAGACGATGGCCACGCGCGCCTTGTCGTAACCGCCCTGGTGCCCGGCCCCGCGATCCATGGTGGCCAGTTTGGTTTGCTGGATGGAGGCCGGGATGCCGAAGACCACCAGCGCCGCCAGCGAGGCCACGAAGGCCGGCAGCACGTCCAGCGGATTGACCCCGGCGATCCACATCATCGTGGTGGTGGTATCCCCCACCACGCTGCCCGCTCCTCCCGCGTTGGAGGCGGCATGGATCGCGGCCACATAGCCGATATGGACCTTGCGTTTGAAAATGGAGAGGGCAACGGTGCCGCCGATGATGGCCGCCGCGATATTGTCCAGAAAACTCGACAGGATGAAGATCAGCACCAGCAGGACGAAGGCCCCCATCCATCCGTCCGGCAGCAGCCGGGGGAGCAGTTCCGGGACATGGCTGCGTTCGAAGTGATCGGCCAGGAGCGCGAATCCCACCAGCAGACAGAAGAGATTGGCCAGAATCACCCACTCGTGGCCGAAGTGGGCGACCAGGCCGGTCATGCCGGCGCCGTGCTTGAATCCGGTCACGAACAGGTTGTAGGTCAGAATCACGCCCAGGCCGGTCAGGGCCACTTGCAGGACCTTGTGGTGAAAAAGGGCCACGCCGATCAGGGTGGTAGCGAACAGGATGAAGTCCAGCGGGATGCCCATCACTTCCGGTCCGTCGGTGCGTGTGTAGGCCAGGGCGGTATCGGGCAGCAGGGTTGCGGCAAACAGCAGAGGGGCGAAAATGGCGTTCAAATGGGTCTTCCTGACGGCTTGGGTTGATGTGGTCTGGTCTTCGGGTTACCGCTGAGCGGGAGGTTGCTCCGCGATGACCGGCAGGGAGGCGTCCTTGGTGGGACGGGTTTCACGGGAGAGCAGGATTTCCAGGCGGTGATTCTTGTTGCGTCCGGTCGGGGTGGCGTTGCTGACCACCGGCACGGTGTGCGCCCGGCCACGCACTTCCAGTTTCTGGGGATCGATGTTGCCTTCCGTGGCCAGGAACTGCACCACGACGGCTGCTTCGAACGCGGAGCGTTCCCAGTTGTTGGCATGGGGCTTGGGAGGCTGGTCATCGCCGGTATGCCCTTCCACCCGTACCAGATTGGGCAGGTCGCGCACCAGATTGGCGATCTGGAGCAGCATGGGCTTGGCTTCGGGACGCAGGGTATGGCCATCGGGGGCGAGCAGTTTGTCGCGGCTTACGCGCATGATGAATCCCTCGTCCAGGGCGATCAGTTCCGCCTCGCCGGCATCGGTATTGTTTTCCAGGATCACCTCCAGCTTTTCCTTGAGCCGTACCAGGACGATCTGTTGCTGGAACTCCATGGCGATCAGGTTTTCCCCGGTGGGCAGGGGGATGATCTGCTGGATGCGCTGGATGCCGAAGGCGTCCTTGAGCGAGCCGGAGGCCTCCTTGAACTTGACCTTGTCCATGGTGGACATGGAGATCAGCAGGATGAAGAAGGTCAGCAGCAGGGACATCATGTCCCCGAAGGTCAGCAGCCAACCAGGCGCTCCTTTTTTGCACGGCGGGCATTTGTTGGCCATGGGGGGTCTCCTTGCCGCAGGATCAGTCGAAATTGCGCATGACGGGCGGGACGGCCGTCTTCAGGGAGATTTGCAGCATGCGGGGATTGACCCCTTTCTGGATGCCGATCATGCCGTCGATGACGATCTGGCGGATCAGTTGTTCCTTTTGGCTGTAGGCCTTGAGTTTGACGGCGATGGGAAGGGCGATCAGGTTGGCGATCAGGGCGCCGTAGAAGGTGGTGATCAGGGCCACGGCCATGGAGGGACCGATCTTGGAGGGATCATTCATGTCGGCCAGCATCTGCACCAGGCCGATCAGGGTACCGATCATGCCGAAGGCGGGCGCGGATTCGCCGATTCCTTCGTAGATGGCGATCCAGTTGCCGTGCCGATCATTCAGGTAGCTCACCTCCTTGTCGAGGACCTCGCGCAGGAAATCCGGATCCGCGCCGTCCACGCACAGGTTGATGGCCAACTGGAGAAAATTGTCGTCCACCTGGACCTTTTCCAGGGAGAGGATGCCGTCCTTGCGGGCCAGGTTGGCCAGATTGGTCAGTTGCGAGACGTACTCCTCCGGGCTTTTGGCCTTGTTCATGATGGATTTCATGAAAATGCCCAGCGAGGCGAACACCTCTTCCATGGTGTTTTTGATGAACATGGTGGCCACCGTGCCGCCGATCACGATGATGACGCTGGGGATATCGACGAAGAGGGAGAATTTCCCCCCCATCAGGATGGCCCATACCATGAGGAAGAGGCCGGAAAGAAGGCCGATGATTGTTGCGATGTCCATGCTGTTTTCGTCTCGTTAATGCCGCAATTTGCGTTGTTCTCGCAGGTGCCTGGCGCGCAGCTGTTCCGCCCGTTGACGTTGTACGCGCATGGTAATCAGATAGCCAATAAGAAAAAAAATGAGCAGGAGGATCAGCCCCAAGAGGACCCAGCCGTGATTCACTTCATCGACGTGTTGCATCAAGCCTTGCGAGGCCTCGTAGAGACGCGTTTCGGCCATGTCGGATCTCCAACGGACGGATCGGAATAATCGCCGAACGATAAGATGGGATGATCCGGGATCGCAATATAAAAATATTTCAAAAATCTTGAAGTTTATTTCACATCATATTCAGATCGCGCGCTGTTGGCGGATCCACTGCTGCACGATGTTGGTCAGTTCGGCGGGGCGGTTGCGGCTGGGATCCTTGATGACCAGGTCCACGAGCGTGGCCTGGAGGTCGCGCAGCCAGGGGCCGGGCTTGCGGCGCACCAGGTCGAGGATCTCCCCGCCGGAGAGGGCGAGATCGTTGGGACTGAGGCGCTCTTCCGCCTGGCGGAGGTTGTGGCAGCGGGTGCGGATTTGTTGGAATTTCAATTCCTCGTTGACGCGAGTCTCTTCGGAAAGCCGTGAGTCTGTGGCGCTGATGGCCTGGAGAACGCGGTAGACCCCTTCCACGGGGACATGATCCTGGAGAAAGCGTTTCAGTTGCCGGTCCGAGGGGGAGAGGGTGACGTTGAGGTTGCGCAAAAGGCTGAGAATGCGGCGGGAGCGGCGTTTGGAGAAGAGAAACAGCTCCAGATGCTTGTTGATCTGGTTGAGATTTTTTTCCATGTGCTCCTTGGAGGAGAGTTTCAGCATCGCGGGTCCGCCCAGGAGGGTGGCCCAGCGCAGATCGAGCAGGGAGATCTCCTCGTCATCGCCGGGAGGGGTGATGGCCAGGGTCACGTCCAGGATCCGTTTCCAGGGGTCTTCCGTGTCCGCAGCGGCATTGCGCGGGTTGAAGAGGGTGAAGTGCGGGAGGATCCGGTCGGTGATGGGCGAGGCACAGAGGGCGTGGAGTAGATGCTGGGAGGTCTCGTCGGCGAGGGGAAGGGCGAGGATGCGATCCATTTCGAAGCGGATTGGCTCCGGCAGGATCGTTTCCAGGGAGGTCTGTTCGGCCAGGAGGATATCTTCCTGGTTGGGAGGCCGGTTGAGCTGCATGGCGAAGCGAAAGAAGAGCAGGGCGCGCAGGGGATTGTCCTTGAGGGTGGCGGATCCGTTGACGAGGCGGATTTCACCGGTCAGGAGGTCCTTGCGTCCGCCGAAGGGATCGACCAGCGGGCCGGATGGCCAGGTCCAGGCCATGGCGTTGACGGTGAGGTCCCGGTGGAGGAGGTCTTCCTCCAGGGTGGAGGGGTGACCGGGCCGATTGCGGAATGTGGCGATATCGAGGACCTTGGGGTGTGTCCACTCTTTGAGGGGGAGCAGAAGGCTGTTATGCTTTTGTCCCAGGACCGCCGAGGTGATATCGCCGCGGGCGAGTCGTTTGCGGCATTCGGCCAGGGGCCGCGCCACGAGGATCTCCAGGGTGTTGGGCAGGGGTTTGCCGAGAATGCCGCACCAAGGCGCATCGCCCACCAGGTAGATCGGCCCGATCAGACGATTGATATCGTCGAGCAGGGTGCGGATGGGGGGCGCGAAGGCGTTGGGAAAAGATGGGATCAAGTTGTCCATTTTCGTTTGCTCTGTGAGGTAGAGGATAATGAATTGTCGTTCCGAAGTCAATGGCGATGCGGAGGTGGGAGTGCCCATGGCGGTTTTGACCATGGGGTGCCGTGTCAATCAGTACGAAAGCGAGGTGTTGGGGCAGGGGGGGGGCGGGGCGCGGCTATCGTCTGGCCGGGGCGGGTGAGCCGGTGGCGTTGGTGGTGGTCAACACCTGTTCGGTGACCGGGGAGAGCGACCGGCAGGCGCGGCAGTTGATCCGGCGGGTGGCGCGGGAGCATCCGGGGGCACGCATCGTGGTGACCGGCTGTTACGCGCAGCGGGCGCCGGCAGAGTTGGCCGGGTTGCCTGGGGTCGTACTTGTGCTGGGCAACGGGGAGAAGGCCCGGCTGTGGGAGTTGTTGGAGGAGGGGCAGGGGTCCAAGGTGGTGGTGGGGGATGTGGCGCGTCTGACCGAGGTCCCGGAGCAGGCGCCGTTGGACCATTTCGGGGAGCGGGCGCGGGCTTTCTTGCAGGTGCAGGATGGGTGTGACCGGGCGTGTGCTTATTGTTTGATTCCGCAAGTGCGGGGTCCGGGCCGTTCGGTGCCGTGGGAGCGGGTGGTGGAGCGGGCGCAACGGCTGATCGGGGCCGGCTACGAGGAGTTGGTGGTGACCGGGGTGGATTTGGGGGCGTATGGCCGGGATCTGACCGGTGGCAACACCCTGGCGGGGGTGACGCGGGCGTTGTTGGGGTTGCCGGGGTTGGGCCGTTTGCGGCTGTCGTCCGTGGATCCGCTGGATCTGGACGGGGAATTATTGAAAATTTTCGCCGGGGAGGAGCGGTTGTGCGGGCATGCCCACTTGTCGATTCAGTCCGGGGACGACGAGGTGCGGCGGCGCATGGGGCGGGGTCGGGGTGGGGAGGCGGTGCTGGAGCGGATCGCCCGCTTGCGGGAGGCCAGGCCGGGGGTGGTGTTGGGCGCGGATTTGATCGTGGGCTTTCCCGGAGAGAGCGAGGCGGCTTTTGAAAACACCGTCGCGCTGGTCGAGGAGGCGGAAGTGGCGTTGATCCATGTGTTTCCTTTTTCGTCGCGTCCGGGGACCAGGGCCGCCGACATGCCGGATTCGGTGCCTGGAGGGCGGATCCGGGAGCGCTCCGAGCGGCTGCGCCGGGCCGGGGAGGGGGTGTGGCGGACGGTGGCCGGGCGCCGGGTTGGCGGGATCGAGGTGGCGCTGGTGGAGAGTGTCAAGGAGGGTATTGGCCGTGGCAAGAGCGAAGGTTTCTTGTCCATGCGTTTCCCCGCCCGGAGCGAATGGCAGGGGCGGTTGTTGCCCGTGGCGTGCGTGGGCAGCGATCCGGAGAGCAAGGAGTTGATCGGGGATCCTCAGAAGATGTATTTCAATCCCACCTGAACGTTGGACCGGGGGCCGAACTGGCCGAACATGGTCTCCGGGTTGCCCCAGTACTGGTTGTATTCGGCGGTGCTCACCCAGGAGTCGTTCCATTTCCATTCGCCGTCCAGGCGGTTCCACCAGCCGCCGTGCTCCTCGACCATGGTGAGGTTGTTGATGCGGCCCTGCTGTTCCAGGCCGAGGGGCTTGGAGAGGAACAATGAGCCGAACTCTTTGTATTGATTTACTTTCTTCAATCCGTTGCCGAGATGCATGACCGCCTGGTCGGCGCTGTAGCGTCCCGAATTGGCGCTGCCGTTGCCCGGTTCATCGACGAAATCCAGATTGACGAACTGAATCCACTGCCCGCTGATGGTCAGGTTGGTCAGGACGATGAACTCCGCGCCCAGGACGTATTTGAACCAGTCGGTGTTCCTGGTCTGCATGGCGCCCGCCAGATCACCAATGGCCAGGCGGTCGCGATCGATCAGCGGGGTCTTGGTATCCAGTTGATAGAGCGCCTCGCCCCGCAGGACCACCGGGCCGAGCCATTGGCTCTCCACCGAGGTGTCGAAGGAGGCCCCCAGGCTGTTTATTCTTTGGGTTTTTTCGGTAAAGATCAGGGTCGCGGGCCGGTTGATGGCGGCGAAGGTGACCGGATCCACCGCCCCGTAGTCGTTCCCCGCGCCATCGCGCAGGCGAAGGGAGGTGAGGTTTCCGGAGGTGACGGTCTCGGTGGCCAGCGTCTCGCCGCGCCCGTTTTCCCAGGAGAGGGCGATGTAGGGATTGGGATCGCGATGGTTGAGGTAGTTCAGGGAGTAGTTGAAATTGCCGCCGATGGTGTTCTTGTAGCGCACACCCAGATTGAGGTCCGTGTCGCCGGGCCGTTCGCGGCGATAGGCGGTATTGGCGTTCACGAAGGTGTTGAAGGTGGCGAAGGTGGTTTGATTCATGAATTCGAACGGCGAGTTGGGCGCGGCCTCGTTCCAGTTGCCCGCGTCGATCAGGAGGGTCTGATTCTTGTTGGTGGACTGGGCGATGCGGTCCAGGCAGGCGGCGTTTTGCGATCGGCTGCCGGAAGTGGCCCCGAAACCTGGACAGGCGGCCAGGAAACCGGCGCCCAAACCCCTGCCGTCGATGAAATCCTGGACCCTGGTGGTCGCCAGGTCGAATCCGGGCGCGGAGACCAGGCCCGGCAGTCCGAAGCCCACCGCCAGATTGTGAAACGTGCCGGCCACCTTGCCCAGTTGCGGGGTGATGCTGGTAAAACCGTTGACCCGGCCGGTGATGGTGTCCACTCCTTTCATGATGAAGGCCTGGCCATCGCCGTCGTCGGCGCTCATGCCGGGGATGGCGTTGGCGACCGGTCTGGCCGCCAGGACCTGGAGATTCCCCCCACCCACCGGGGTGGATGCCTTGGCCATCCAGACCGGGATGCGGGAGTCGGCCATGGTGTTTTGGACGAACTCCCGGTAGTCGGTGGGGTTGACGATGTCCAGCAGCTTGATGCCGTCCGCCGTTCCCCACACCTCCTGCTGTTTGCCGATGCGCAGTTCCACCGGGCCGAGGCTCTTGTCCAGGTAGACCTCCCGCAGCAGGTCGTTCTGGGTGTCGCGCTGGTGGGAGCGGCTTCCTTCGTTGCCCTCGGACTCGAAAACGGGATTGAGTTGGACGTGCAGGGCGCCAAGTGCCGGGAGATGGCCGTTGAGGAAGAGGTTGAGGGAGTTTTCGTTTTTCAACAGCTCACCGGAGCGATGGGCGTTGCTCCCACTTCGGGTCAGCCAGGCCGATTCGTTCTTGAGGATGCCGTGCAACTCCCAGGCCGTGTCGGTTTCGCCCGCATGGAGGCAGGGCGGCAGGGAGATCAGGGCGCACAGGAGCAGAAGCGAGGGGCGAATCGGCATGGTGGAGGTCTCTTTATAATATAGAACAGATCGTTATTGCTTGATCCGGGTGAGGGTATCCTCGCTCCAGAGGGATTCCTTCTTGCCAGTGTTGAAGGTGATGACCTCTCTGGGCACCACGGCCATGGTCTCGTGCTGGTTGACGAGGTTCTTGCCGTACCAGAATTTCCAGTACAGGCCCCGTGGATCGCCGGTGCCCAGATCGCCCCAGTCACGATCGATTGTTTTGATCATCTTGCCGTTTTTGAAATATTCGGTGCGATAGTCGGCGAAGGTTTGGGTGTCGATGTAGTTGACCCGGTATTCGTACCACCAGTTGGCCTGTTTATGGGTGCTCTTGACCACGAAAACCTTTTTTTCCTTGTGGTCGCACACCGGCGCGGCAGGGAGGGCCTTCATGTACCAGTTGCGTTCCGTTTCCTGGATTTCCATGATGGCGAGGCATTGGCCGAAGGGGCGGGTCTCCAGGAGTTGATGGGATTCGTGGTGGGGTTTGCGCAGGGTCACGTCGTCGAAGGTGAAGTCGGTTCCACCCCAGGCGTCCTCGTGGGCGGGTTGGGCGAAGCGGCGCACCTTGCGCAGCGACGGCAGCCAGACGCTGTAGGATTGACTTTGGTTGTCGTCCACGAAATCGGTGATCAGCATGCCGGTGCCGCGCAGGTTGCCGGAGGTGAAGATGGCCAGGTCCTTGGCCTTGATCACGCCGTCGCTGTATTCGTTGTTGAGATAGCGTTTCACCGTGTTGGTGGTGGCCTGCTCCCCCTGGCTGCGGGTGACGATCACCGAGACGGTCTTGCCATCCATTTCGATGGCGACGTTTTTCAGGGCATAGAAATGATTGACGAAGTACACCTGGGCGATGATCTCCCCGGCGTCGGGTTTGCTCCCTGGTTTGGGCAGGGGCAGGTCCAGGGGGACTCCGGCCTGGGCGGTATGATCGGGAATGGCCAGGGTCAGGAGTATGGCGATCAGGCCGTTTCGAACCTCTCGCATGCGTTGTTTGTCTCCCATTTGTGAAATTGTTACAAACTTTTCATAAAGTCTTTTATAGGTAAAAAGAAAGTGACTGATTGTATCAATAAGGGATGGTGCTGCCAAGGTCCTTCATGCTAATATGGAGATATTTTTGATGTAACGCAAAAGAATCATTTACATTTCAATGGGGTATGCGCATGGGCGTCTCGTGGTTCAAACAGATCGGCTGGCGGCGGATTGTGGCGCCGTTGTTGATTCTGCCGCCGGTCTTTCTGGTGAGTGGTTTTTTTATCAGCCGGCAGGTGGACGAGGCAATTCAAACCTTTCAGGATGCCTATCTCTCCTTGAATGCCCGTTTATTGAATGAAAAGTTCGACCAATTCGCCGATGGCCATCGCAATCGCCTGAAAGTGCTCGCCATTCGTCCAGAGGTCCAGGAAGGGCTGTTCGTCATCCGGGCCGAGGGGAACGTGGCCCCCTTGCGGAAACTGTTGCAACAGGAGATGGAGGCCGGAAGCGCGGATCATGTGCGCGTCCTGAATGCCAAGAAGGAGACGCTGGTCACGGAAGGCACGCTGGGATTCGACCCGCTGCCCCTGCTGTCCGGACCGGTGGAGGCCATTCTGGGTCATGCCCCGATCACCGATCCGCAGAAGCAGTTGGGCGAGGTGGTCCACTCCCGGCTGGTGCATGTCGATGGGCGATTCTTTCTGTTGACGGTGGCCCCGCTGCTCGACGTGGAAGACATCTCCGGCGTGATCATCCAGGCGTATGCCGTTCACAAGGGGGTGTTGAGTGCGCTGCGTGACGAACTGCATGGCCGCTATGACAGCCATTTCGAGATCTCCCTGGCCGCCGGGGAGCAGGTGGTCCATTCCACGTTCGCGGACCCTGGCGCGTTGGCCCTGCCTGGTGGCGCCAAGGCGTTCGACCGCATCGTGGCCGGGCGGCTATTCCGCCATATCCCCCTGGCCTTGCGGGACGGGCCTTTTGCCTTGCTGTTGAGTTCCGACAACTCGGACGTGGGGGGGCTGCACGATGCCATTCGCATGATTCTGACCATGGTCTTTGTCGTGGTGTCAGGTTTGTTGCTGATCATCATCCTGTTCAATCTGCGTCAGATCGTCTTGCGGCAGCAGGCGCGGGACCTGGCGGAGCGGGAGACCCGCTTTCGCCGTCTGGCGGACGCCGCCCTGGAGGGGATCGCATTCAGTCGGCAGGGGCGGATCATCGATGTCAATCAGGCCCTGACCGTGCTGTTCGGCTGCGAGGCCGGGGACCTGATCGGTCGCGAGGTGGCCGGATTGATCCATGCCAGCCAGCGCGCCGATTTTCATCGCCTGACCGGCAACGAGGCCAGCGAACGGATCTGCCTGCGCATGGATGGTGCCACGTTCGTTTCCGAGATTCGTTCCCGGTTGCTGGACGAAACCGACCCCGACCAGGTGGTGGTGACCGCCATTCGCGACATTTCGGCGCGCAAGGAGATCGAGGAGCATTTGCGCCAGGCCAAGGAGCAGGCGGAACGGGCCTTCCAGGAGTTGCAGTTGATCCACGAGGAGAAGAGCGCGTTGAATGTGCAACTCAACCAGAGCCTGGTCGATGTGCGGGAGGCCAATCAGCGCATCATGGAGAGCATTCGCTATGCCGAGCGGATTCAGCGTACCCTGCTGCCCCGGCCAGGGGTTCTCAAGGAGCATCTGCCGGAGAGTTTCTTCCATTGGCAGCCCCGTGATGTGGTCAGTGGGGATTTGCTTTATGTGCATCAGTCGGAGTGGGGCGTCGTGGTGGTGTTGATGGATTGCACCGGTCACGGGGTGCCGGGGGCGCTCATGACCATGATCGCTCACGGTTCCTTGCATCGGATCATCGTCAACGAGCAGTGCCAGGAGGATCCGGCGGAAATCCTGCGGCGTCTCAATACCCACATCAAGCGGCATATTCATCTGGAGGAAGATGATCTGTTCACCGACTGCGGGCTGGATTGCGGGGTATGCTGCATCTATCCGGAAGAAAACGCGGTGATTTTCTCTGGTGCGCACATCGATCTCTTTCTGGTCACCGGGGATGGCCCCCGTGTCGTCGCGGGTAACCGCTACAGCATTGGCTATCGCCGTTCGGACGAGGGGTATTCTTTTCTTAACCAGCGGATCGAATCGCATACCCCCATGACCTTTTACATGTGTTCCGACGGTCTGCTGGATCAACTGGGCGGGGCGCATCGCAATCCGTTCGGCAAGAAGAGGTTGCAGACCCTGCTGGACCGGCTGCGCTCCACGCCGGTTACCGGTCATGGGGAGGTGATTGTACGCAGCGTCGATGACTATCGCGGCGATTGCGAGTGGAAGGATGATGTGACCTTGGTTGGGTTCGGACTCGCGCCGCGCCCTTGAATGCTTGCGGGGAAGGAGGAAGAAATGTTGTCACAAATATATGATTTTTATAAAAACTTACAAGGAAAAGGAGTGATTTTCTGCTCCACTGGGCCGCTCAATCAAGAGGTGCTCGAAAATCTGGCCGCCACCTTGCGGTCCAAGGTGGAGTTGAAGGAGGGGAGCGCTTCGCTCTCCATGAAAGTGCTTTCCATTTTTGTGGAGCAGGTGCAAAATATCGTGCATTATTCTCAGGACAAGGTGGTGCAGGAGGAGCCGCGTCATGTGGAGTACACACAGGGTATCTGCATGATCGGCCAGGAGGAGGGGCATTATTACATCCTGTCGGGCAATCTGATTCGCAACGAGGATGTCTCCCGCATCGAGGAGAAGCTGACGGTGTTGCGGACCATGGATCAGGCTGCCTTGAAGGCCCATTATCTGGCCCAGCGTAAGAAGGGGCCGGACGAACACAGCAAGGGGGCCGGTTTGGGACTGATCGACATGCTGCGCCGGGGGAGCGGCATGGATTATCACTTTCAACCGGTGGACGATCGCCATACCTTTTTCTCGGTCAAGGTTCTGGTGTAGGAGCAGGCAAATGGAAAAATTATTGATTGAACCGACCCGTTCCTCGCCGCGCATCCGTTTCGATGGTCAGGCCCATCTGCTGGAGGTGACCGGCGAGTCCTATCCAGAGGATGCGGCGATGTTTTATCGACCGGTGTTCGAGTGGCTAACCCGCTATTTGGAGGGGCTGGCGGCGGGCGTGGAGGTGCGGGTCAAGCTGGATGTGAATTATTTTAATAGCTCAACATCAAAGATCTTCATGGATCTATTCGAGTTGTTGGACGATCATGTGCGTGCCGGGAAAACTATCGTGGCGGAGTGGATCTCCCACGAGGAGAACGACATGGGGATCGAGTTCGGCGAGGAGTTCCAGGAGTGCGTGACGGACTTGCCGATTCATGTCGTAACGCGCGCGTGAGCCGGGGCCATGGAACGGGAAGGGATTTTCGGCAAGGAAGAGGGGTTTCTGAAAGAGGCACGGGCGTTTCTGAACGAGGAACGGGAGCGGGAAATCGCCGTCTGCGGCAATACCTTCTGTCCAAAGCCGCATTTGGACACCTATGAGGGCCTGTTGTCCCGATATGATGCCTTGTTGACCGGCTACGAGAAGCTGCAACGCAAGCTGGGCGTGATGATGCGCATCAGCGACAAGCAGCAACTCAAGATCAACAACACCAATCAGGAGTTGACCGAGGCCAAGGAGCAACTGGAACGACGCAACGAATTCATTCGCAACATCTTTGGCCGCTACGTATCCGACGATGTGGTGGATTCGTTGCTGGACTCGCCGGAGGGGTTGTCGCTGGGGGGCGAGAAGCGGGACGTGACCATTCTGATGTCCGATTTGCGGGGTTTCTCCGCCATCAGCGACAGTTATTCCCCGGAAAGTGTCATGGGGATGCTCAATATCTATCTGGATGAAATGACAGAAGTTATTGAATCCCATCATGGGACCATCGATGCCTTCATTGGGGATGGGATTTTGGTGATGTTTGGGGCGCCGGTGGCGATGTCCGATCATCCTCAGCGGGCGGTGGCGTGCGCGGTGGGGATGCAGTTGGCCATGGAGCGGGTGAATCGCCGCAACGTGGCGGCGGGCTATCCGGAGATTGCCATGGGGATCGGCATCAACAGTGGCAGCGTGGTGGTGGGGAACATCGGTTCGGCCAGGCGCAGCAAGTACACCATGATTGGCATGAACGTGGTACATGCGTCGCGCATCGAGTCCTACACGATTGGCGGGCAGGTTTTGATTTCGTCGGAGACGCGGGAGCGTTGCGGGGAGGTCTTGGCGATCCGGCGGGAACTTCAAGTGATTCCCAAGGGGTACAAGGAGGCGATCACCATTCATGAGGTTGCCGGGATCGGCGCACCTTACGGGTTGCATCTGCCCACGCCCGCCGGGGTGGATTGTTGTTTGTTGTCTTCGCCAGTTCCGGTATGTTTTGCCGTGGTGCATGACAAACAGGTGGAGCATTGGTTGACGGATGGGGAAATTGTGGGAACCGGCAAAAATCTGGTATTTTTGCGCTCGGAGCGGGAGCTGGAGAGTCTGGTCAATTTGCGTCTGCTGTTGACCGGCGAGGAGGGGAGCGGTTTGGAGGTCCTGGCCAAGGTCCAGGATCGGGTGGATTCCGGCTGTCAGGTCTACCGGGTCGCCATCACGCATGCATCGACCGAGGCGGAGGGGTTTCTGGCACAGTTGCAAGGGGGGTGAAATGGAGTTGTTTGTCTGTTATGCGCACGAGGATATGCGGTTTAAGACCCGGTTGCTGGCTCATCTTCAGCCCTTGATTCGCAATGGCAAGATTTCCGTGAAGCATGACGGACTGATCGAGCCGGGGCAGGCATGGAAGCCGGTCATCCTTGCTGCCTTGCAGAGTTGCGATGCCGCCATTTTTTTGCTCAGTCCCGATTTTGTCTTTTCTGAGTTTGTCAATCTGGTTGAGTTACCCGCCTTGCTGGCCCGTAAGATTCGTTATCTCCCCGTGCTGTTATACGATTGTCAGTGGCAAGAGACGCCATTGCGGGACATGCAGATTGTCCATCCGGCGATTGGCGGCTTGTCGGTTGCAAAGGCCAATGCCGCCTGGACGGAAATCGCGGCAATCGTGGGAAAATGGGCAGAGCAACCGTCGCAATCCGTCGATGATTGCGACATCTCTCGTCTGCCACTCCCTTCCACAAAGCTGATCGGACGCAGGAAGGAGTTGCAAACTCTGGATAAATATCTCGCCGATCCAGCCGTTGCGGCGGTAGGGATCATTGCCTTGGGCGGGGTGGGCAAGTCGGCGTTGTGTACGGCCTGGCTGGATGCATTGAAGGTCAAAGGGTTTGGTGGCGCTCGCAAGGTCTTCGGGTGGTCGTTTTACAGCCAGGGACAGCATGAGACGCAGACCAGTTCCGACCCTTTTTTCACCAGTGCGCTTCCCTTCTTTGGGCATGCCGGGGAAATGCCCAAATCCGCCGATGAGAAGGCGGATCTTTTGGCAAGGCTGCTCGCCAGGCAACCCTCCCTGCTCATCCTGGATGGGGTGGAGCCGTTGCAGTATCCCCCTTCCACTCTGGAGGGGAATTTCAAGGATCCCGGCTTGCTGCGGCTGATGCGCCTGCTGCGAACCAATGGCCTGGGTGGAAAGGAGCGCAACGGCTTGGTGCTGCTCTCCTCGCGTTGGGAGTGGCCGGGTTTGCAGGCGGGCGGCTCAGTGCGCATGATCCCCCTGGGACGGCTCTCCAATACGGATGGGGTGACGCTTCTGAAGTCGCTGGGCGTCAAGAAGGGCCTGAAGTCCGATTTTCCCAAGGCGGTGCAGGAAATGGATGGCCACGCCCTGGCCCTGGTGCTCCTCGGCAAGTTGCTGTTCAAGGAACATGGCGGCGATATCGCCCGGCGTAATTGCCTTCGTGACCATCTGGACGATGACCATGCCCACAGGGTGATGGCCCATTACGACCAGATTTGGCCGGAAAATGCCGATGAACGGATCTTTTTGCAACTCCTGGGTCTGTTCGACCGTCCCATGACCCGGCAGGCCTTCGAGGCATTGCGGAAAGAGGCCGATCTGGCAAAACCATTGAAAAAAATCCCGCAAGCCACGTTGCAGGCCGCCGGGTTGCTTTTGCCCCAGTCCGACGACAATCAATGGGACGCCCATCCCCTGGTGCGGGAGTATTTCGGGATGAACTTGGCGCAAAAGCAGCCCGATCTGTTTCGTCAGGCTCACCGGGTGTTGTTTGAATTTTTTGCCAACAGCGCTCCCTATCGACCTGATACTCTGCAAGGCCTTGAACCCCTCTATCGCGCTGTCCATCATGGCTGTCAGGCCGGGGAGTACAAGAAGGCCATGAACAATATATTGCAGGATAGGATTTTTCAAGGTAATGAATATTTTAGTACTAACAAACTTGGCTCTGTCAGCACAGATCTGGTTGCCCTGGCGGAATTCTTCTCTCATCCATGGAAAAATGTAGTTGAGAGCGAGCAGCTTTCGGAGTCTGATCTGGCCTGGGTGTTGGGAGAGGCATCCTTTCATCTAATGGCGCTGGGCCGTATGACAGAGGCTGTGGTACCACGTCGAGCAGACTTGGAGATTCGTGAAAAGCTGAAAACTTGGCGATGGGCGGCGCGATCTGCCACCAACCTTGTGGATCTTTTGATTCCTACCGGGGGATTCCAGGAGGCGAGGGAGGTGGCAGCAAGGATTGCGCCCTGGGCAAAGCAGGAGGATGCTGTGTTTTGGCAAATGATCGGGCATGCCTATCTGGCTCACTCATGTCACCGGTTTGGGGAGTTGGAAAAGAGCGTTCAAGAGTTCCAGGAAGCGGAGAGGCTACAAAAGGAGCGTGAACCTGAATGGCCACAGCTCTATGGCGTGCAGGGTGTCCAATATTGTAACTTGCTGCTGGATCGGGCGCGGGACCAGACGACTTTTGGTGAGGTGCGAGACAGAGGAAAAAAGGCGCAAGAATGGGCGTTTAGTACAAAAAGGCTTTTGGAGATCGCTCTGGACCACATGACCCAAGGCCGTGCCTTGGCTGGGTTGGGGCGGACTGATGAGGCAAGAGAACACCTGGATGATGCGGTGACAGGCATCCACATGGCTGGATCCATTCAATATACTCCATATATCCTCACCCACCGCGCCGCTTTTTTGCGGGAGCAGAAGGAGTTGGCGAAGGCGCGGCTGGATCTGGAGGAGGCGCTGGAGATTTGTGTCTGGTCGGGCATGGTGATTTACGAGGCGGAAGCCCGGTTGGTGGAGGTGGAGTTGTTGTTGGACGAGGGCAAGCGGGAATTGGCGAAAAAAGCCTTGGATCGGGCGGAGAAATTGATCCTGGGGACCCCATATCCCTTGCGTCAGAAGGAGTTGGAAAGAGTGTCGAAAAGATGGTTATCCACAGCCTAATCCACAGACCCTGTGGATAACTTGTGGAGGTTTGCTGGAAAAGTGGGGATTAAAGAAACTCCGCGATGCCGTCGCGCAAGGCGCGGGGGGCGATGCCGAAGCGCTGCCAGGGAAAGGGGTGACGGGTGACATTATCCTCTTGCGCCAGGATCATCTGGTCCACGGTCAGGGGCGGGCGGGGCAGGAGGCGCTCCAGGAACCAGGCCTGGGTGGTGAGCAGGGGAAAGGGGATGTGCATCCTGTAGCGGGTTTTCCCCAGTTTTGTCTGGATTCGATCAATGATTTCATCCAGGGTGAGCACCTCCGGGCCGCCCATCTCCAGGGTCTGGCCGTGGGTGGTGGGGTCGTTCAAGGATTGATACAGACATTGCACCACATCCTCCACCCAGACCGGTTGCAGACGGATTTTGCCCTGCCCAGGAACCGGCACAACAGGTGATAAAGAAACCATCTTGGCGAATTGATTGGTAAAATCGTCCAACGGGCCAAAAATCACCGACGGACGAAAAAGCGTCCAGGCCAATCCGCTCCGGCGCACATGCTCCTCGGCCTGCCATTTGGTCTGGTGATAACGGCTGCGGGCGTTGGGACGGGTGCCAAGAGAACTGAGCATCACCAGCCGGGAGACCTTCCGCTCCTTGGCCGCCTCCACCACGTTGCGGGTCCCCTCTACATGGATCTTCTGAAACGTCGCCTGGCGACTCTCCAACAAAATTCCCACCAGATGAAATACCTGATGCACCCCATCCATGGCCGCTCGCACCGCTGACGGGTCCGCAACATCCCCTTGCCGCAAATCGATCTCCCGTGGGAAATTCGGGTCCTTCGTCCGGGAGGGATTGCGCGCCAACCCCCGAATGGAGGAGGGTGGAATCCCTTCCTTCAACAAACGGCGGATCAGGGAGGTTCCGACTTGTCCAGTACACCCCGTAACGAGTATCATTTTTTTTAACCAGTCTAACTCATGGAAAAACCTTCTTGAAGGGTTTGATGGTCACCTTCGCGTAGACCCCACTGGTAAAATAAGGGTCGGCATTGGCCCAGGCCTGGCAGGCTTCCAGGGATTCGAAATCGGCCACGATCAGGCTGCCGGAAAAGCCCGGCGTCTCCCCCTCATGGGGAAACGGGCCAGCCAACAGCAGGCGATTGTTTTTTTGCAGCCGTTCCAGCCGCTCCAGATGGGCGGGCCGAACCGCGAGGCGTTTGGCGAGGCTGTCCGGGTGGTCTTCCCCGATCATGGCGAAATACATGGCAAAAAAACTCCCTAATAAGCGCTCTGTGAGGGGCTGGCCTCGTCGCGGATGCGTTGGGCGATCTCCCGGAGCAGAAAGCCGTATTCGTCCGGGGCCACCTCGCGCAAACGGTGCAAAGCCGCGCGGTACTCCTTCTGCAATTGGTCGTAATCCTCCTGCAAGGCGAATAAAGTGGTCTGGGTAGCCGGTTCCAGCCACGAGCCGTCGCGGATGGCATCGACGCGGGCCTCCGAATGGGTGCGGAAGGCCAGATGCGCCTTGATGCCAAGTTGGATGGCCTGATCCATGAGGGCTTCGATGTTCATTGCCCGTTTTTCTGATTTTTATTAATGTTTCAAACCGTTTTGTTGATGATGCATGCGAGTTTACATGTTTGTGGCAATACAGGCAAGGCGTAAGCGGGGGGCGTTCATTTGCGGGAGGATTAACTGCCGATGATGCGTAAACCGGTTTTCTTGAGGATGCGGGTGCTGTGCAGGACGAGATGGCCGTGATTGTCTTCGCCCAGCAGTTCCGCCAGTTGGGCGGTCTTGCCGGCGACCACCTCGCGGGAGGAACCGTGAACCATGACGAAGAGATTGTACAGCCATTCCGGCGGGTGACGTGGACGGCGATAGCAGTGGGTGATGAAATCCAGGTCGGCGATTTGTCGCCCAAGTCGTGAGACGGCTGCGTCCGGGACGTTCCAGACCGACATGCCGTTGCCCTTCAGACCCAGCCGGTAGTGATCCGGGGCCGCGCCGATGCGGCGGACCCAACCGTATTCCAGCATACGATTCAATCGCGACAGGATTACGTTTTCCGGGACGCCGAGTTGGTCGGCAACCTGTTGGTAGGGGGTTGGCGTCAACGGGATGCCGGTTTGCAGGGTGGCGATGATGCCGCGATCCACCGGGTCCGGGGGGGTGGGTGGTGTGGTGAATTTTTTTTCCGGGGGCAGGGGGCAGGTATCCACGTTGCCGTTTTCGTCGAGATGCACCTGAAAGCCGAGACGATATTCTTCCAGTTTTGGCAGGTTGAACACGGCCAGGCCGGTCAGGGATTCGATGCGGGCCAGGACGATTGCCACTTCGTGGGCGTGTTCGGTGGCGACGACGAACCACATATTCAGTTCGTGTTCTCGTGCGTAGTTGTGCGCCACTTCCGGTTGCTGGTTGACGAGTGTGCAGACGGCGTCATAATCGTCAACCGGTACACGTAATGCGGCGAGGGTGAGTCCGCCGCCCATGCGTTCCGCGTTGAAGAACGGGCCGAAGCGGGTGAGGAGTTTTGCCTCCAGCATTTTGTGGATTGCAGCAATGAGTTGTTCTTCCGTGGTATCGAGTCGGGTTGCCGCCTCGGCGAACGGGTGTGGCGCAATGGGGAATCCGTTTTGCAACCCATTGATGATTTTGATGGTTAATGGAGATTCGATCATGGGGTTGTGGTGCCATTGGTTGCGGAACTGGTGAAATAGCGTGCGCCGTATTGGCGAAAGCGGCGTTTGCTGAACAGGATTTGTCTTGGGTAGGTGGTCAGGTCACAGAGTCGCGTTACCAGATCCGCCTTTGATCGGGTTTCTTCCTCTTCGCGTCCGTGAATCATGCAGTAGAAATTGTATGGCCAATCCGGCATCACGCGTTTGCGCAGGTAACAGAGCGAAACCAGTTTGTTGTCTTGCATCAACAGTCCCGCCTCGCGCGCCACCCCGTCCGGCACGTCCCATACCACCATGGCATTGGCCTGGTATCCCAAGGCATGGTGATGCACCACCACTCCGATCCGTTTGATCACCCCATTTGTTCGCAACTTGCGCAAATGGTCCAACAGCGCATCTTCCTCCATGCCCAGATGTGCTGCGATCAGCGCAAATGGCCGCGATACCAATGGAAAGCCACTCTGCACTGCCGCCAATATACGTTCTTCTTCCTCGGTCAACATAGTAGTCAGTAGCAGTAGATGACAGTTCTAAATTATTAGGGGTCCAGGGGGATTATCCCCCTGGTGGGATCCAAGGGCGTGAGCACTTGGTATCTAGCGCGCTTTATCAAAAGCTTTTTTTCGCGCGCCTTTTGCGCGAAAAAAAGCGCAGCGCGCCTCAAATCACTCGGCCTTTACGAGTGCGCCTTGGCAGTCTCGTTTCCTTGTTTTTCGCGCTTTTTGCGAAAAACAAGGAAACGAGACTGCGTATTGCCCAGAGGCCTTTCTTGCATTATGCAGGCTCTCTTTTTTTGGCTCTTCAGACGGAAGCGTACCTGAGGGGGTGAGATCACCCAACCAGGACTGCCGTGGCCTCGTGCAGCGCCATGATTTTCAGTTTGAAGAACTCCATGTCTGAAAAAC